>NZ_JAQFNK010000002.1:0-625561 GCF_027710505.1 Bacillus cereus group sp. TH152-1LC
ATTTATTTCATGGTTTTTAGTAATTGCGCTTGGATTAAGATTAGGATTTCGTTATCAAGAATTGCAAGATGCAATTACGAAAGGGATTTCTAACGGATTAGAAGCAATACTGATTTTAGTTGCAGTAGGTGCTTTAATTGGAACTTGGATTGCTGGTGGCGTAGTACCAACATTAATCTATTATGGATTAGAGTTTATTCACCCTAGCATATTCTTACTGGCAACATTAATTATTTGTTCAATAACTTCTATCGCGACAGGAACATCATGGGGAACAGTAGGAACAGCGGGTATTGCTATGATGGCGATTGGTGAAGGACTTGGCTTACCACTTCCGCTTGTTGCTGGTGCAGTTCTTTCAGGAGCTTATTTTGGTGACAAATTATCACCACTTTCTGATAGTACAGTTCTTGCAGCTTCTATGGCGAAAGTAGATGTTATTGCTCACGTTCGAGCTATGCTCGTATTAGATGTTCCGGCTTACATTATTACTAGCATTATGTTTACTGTAGCTGGTTGGATGTATGGCGGCGATAATGTAGATTTGAATCGAGTAGAGTTTTTAAAAGAAGCTTTATTAAAGCAATTTGATATTAAAATATGGATGCTTGTTCCGGCGGTCATTGTTATCGCACTATTAGCGATGAAGAAACCATCGATGCCAACAATTGCAATGGGAGCTTTAATTGGTGCAATTTGGGCAACTCTTTTCCAAGGAATGAACTTTGGAGAGGCGATTGGAACAGCGTATAACGGATTCTCAATTCAATCTGGTGTTGAATTTGTAGACAAGTTATTAAACCGTGGTGGAATTAACGGTATGCTTGGCTCAGTGGCCGTTATTATTTTCGGTTTAGGATTTGGTGGATTACTTGAAAAACTAGGTGTTTTAAAAGTAATCGTATCAAAATTCGAGAAGAAATTAAATTCTGCAGGTAATGTAACATTGTCTACATTAATCGTGGCATTCTTAGCGAATATATTTGGTTGTGCGATGTACGTATCACTAATTTTAACACCGAAAATTATGGAAGATAGCTATGATAAATTAAAAATAGACCGACGTGTATTAGCGCGTAACTCAGAAGTAGGTGGAACGTTAACTTCTGGTATGGTTCCGTGGTCGGATAATGGTATTTTTATGGCTGGTATTTTAGGTGTAGCAACGTTCTCATACGTTCCGTTTATGTGGTTAAGCTTTGTATCGTTAATTTTAGCAGTTATTTACGGATATACAGGCAAATTCATCTGGTATGTAGATGATGCCGATAAAGGAAAGCAAGTATCATAAAATAAAAAATCACCTTCTACATATTGTAGAAGGTGATTTTTTATTTTGTAATAGGAGTTGAAGAAGTTATCTGGCTCTCATATTTAGCGATTTTTTGTTGTATCTTTTTTAAGTTTTTTTCAGTGTCTTGAATGAGTTGTAAGACATTGGTCTCCTGTTGTTGCATTAATTCCAACCGCCGAAGGATTGTAGATTCTCCCTCCATAGACCAGTCGATAAATTGTTTTATTTTTTGAATGGGCATACCGGTGTTTTTTAAACATAAAATCATTTCTAAATATTTCAGTGCTTCTTCGTCAAAAACTCGATCACCTTTTTCATTTCTTTGAAGAAAAGGAAACAGTCCTTGTTTATCGTAATAACGTATTTGAGAAATAGTTAAGTGTTGCATTTTAGCGACTTGACCGATCGTATAAAACATAGAATTCATCCTTTTACTACCAAGTTATAATGCCATCTTTATTTAGTATTTTACCATTATAGTTTGTTTCACTTAATGCATATTTAATAATAATTTTAGCACTTTCATTAGTCGTATGGCCACCTGGGGAATTACCATTAAGGTCAGTAGTTGTAAAACCCGGAGTTACTCCGAAAATTTCTGGACCGTTAGTACTAAATTCTTTACTAAAAGCTAATGTTAAAGCATTAATAGCTGTTTTTGAAGAATTATACCCTAACGCATTAATTGGATGTGTTTCACCATTAGCAAACATTGTTAAGGAAGCCATGTCAGTTGTTACATTGATAATTTTACTGTTGCTTGATTTCTTTAATAATGGTAAAAAGGCTTGCACCATTTGGAATGTTCCAAAAAAGTTAACTTCAAATCCTTGACGTAAAGTTTCAATATTTAATTCACTAGGTAGCGTATGGAAGTCTAGTGCTATGCCTGCGTTATTGATTAATAAATCTAAGTGGCCAGTCGTTTCATGAATTTTTTTGATTGCTTCTTGAATGGATTGTGAACTTGAAATATCTACTTGAATATAGGAAACGTTTGATACATGTAAAGATTCTACAGCTTGTTGTCCAAGTTGTTTATTACGAGCACCTAAAAATACGTGATAATCTTTTTCTGCTAATTGACGAGCAAGTTCATATCCAATTCCTTTATTTGCACCTGTTATGAAAGCATATTTTTTCATATTGAATTCCTCCAGTAGTGTTATAGTAGGTTACAAAGGAAAGGATACAGCCTAAACTTAAGTTTAGGTCAAGAGGAATTTTTAAAAATAAATATAGAATATTTACATATATGAGTGAGAATTCTTATCATTTAAGGGGAAGTCTGTTATTATAAGAGATGTAGGTATTTTATTTTCAAGGGGATGAAAAAATGGAGTACAGAATTGAAAGAGATACAATAGGAGAAATAAAAGTTCCAGCTGATAAATTATGGGCAGCACAAACACAACGCAGTAAAGAAAACTTCCCGATTGGAACAGAGCAAATGCCGCTTGAAATTGTACAAGCATTTGCCATTTTAAAAAAGAGTGCAGCACTTAGTAATCAAAAATTAGGAAAGCTATCAGAAGAAAAAGCAGAAGCAATTGTGGCAGCAGCTGACGAAGTGATTGCAGGAAAATGGAATGAACATTTTCCACTTGTCGTATGGCAAACAGGTAGTGGTACTCAGTCAAACATGAATGTGAATGAAGTAATTGCAAATCGTGGGAATCAAATTTTGAAAGAGAAGGGATCTGACGTACATATTCATCCGAATGATGATGTGAACATGTCCCAAAGTTCAAATGATACATTTCCAACAGCGCTTCATGTAGCATGTGTAATTGCGGTAGAAAATCATGTCTTACCAGCAATTACGAAATTAAAAGAAACGTTAGCAGAAAAAGTAACTGCATTTGAACATATTATAAAAATTGGTCGTACACACTTACAAGATGCAACACCGTTAACATTAGGACAAGAAATTAGCGGATGGCACCGTATGCTTGAAAAAACAGAGCGTATGATTGCAGAGAGCAATACATATATGAAAGAGCTTGCAATTGGTGGTACTGCAGTTGGAACAGGTATTAATGCTCATCCTAAATTTGGTGAGATGGTGTCGGAGGAAATTAGCCAATTTACAGGTAAGCAATTTATTTCTGCACCAAATAAGTTCCACGCATTAACGAGCCATGATGAAGTTGTATATACGCATGGTGCATTAAAGGCATTAGCTGCTGATTTAATGAAGATAGCTAATGATGTACGCTGGCTGGCAAGCGGTCCGCGTAGTGGTCTAGGGGAAATTATTATTCCAGCAAATGAGCCAGGAAGCTCTATTATGCCAGGTAAAGTAAATCCAACGCAAAGTGAAGCGTTAACGATGGTTGTAGCGCAAGTGATGGGAAATGACGCAACAATCGGATTTGCTGCGAGCCAAGGTAATTTTGAGTTAAACGTATTTAAACCAGTTATTGCATATAACTTCTTACAATCCGCTCACTTATTAGCTGATGCAATTGTTTCATTTAATGATAATTGTGCAGTGGGTATTGAAGCAGATGAAGAAGTAATTAAAGAGAATGTAAATCGTTCATTAATGCTTGTTACAGCATTAAACCCGCATATCGGATATGAAAATGCAGCGAAAATTGCGAAGCATGCTCATAAAGAGGGGTTAACGTTAAAAGAAGCAGCATTGCAATCTGGACTACTAACAGAAGAACAGTTTGATGAAATTGTTGATCCGAAAAAAATGATCGCTCCGAAAGAGTAATAGAAGAAGCCAAGGTTCTTTGTTTAGAATCTTGGCTTTTTTGATATATATTTGTATGTCTTCCATTTGTATTACTTCAATTACCAAACTATATTATTTGTTAGCAGGACTATTCATTACTTTCATTTGTGGACAGTTTTCTTTTAAGAGTGCAATGAATTTTTCTTCTTCTTTGGGTACGAAAGTTGTCACAGAGTCAAATAAATTGTAATGGATTTCTAATTGCTGCCTAGTCCACTTTTCAGAGTGAAGTGTTTTGCCAGAGAATTTAACGTGACGAATATCTTCAAATGGAATTTCAGTATGAAATACAAAACCATGTTTTACAACAAGAGAGGATTCCGTTACGTCGTAGTGAGAGAAATAGAATGAAGAAAGATTCACGACATTTAGTAGCATCATGAGAGTGAAAAAAATAGAATTTTCATTTTGGAAGAATAATGAAACGAGAAAAATACTGCTAAATAATGTAATGAAAATGACGTGAAATGGATTCTTTTTCGCTGTAAACTTCAAGTCAGTCACCTCGGTATACGTGTTCTTTAACTAAATTAAATCACAACATCGTAATAAAACGTGTGAATATGCAAAATTGCATATTCACACGTTTTATTATTGATGTAAAATTTCTTGATGGGATAAATTCAAAGGAAGTTTTTTAATAGCGGAGTGGCATGAAGTGACTTATAAGAATAAAAAGTTAGCATTAGTCATAATTAGTTGTATGATGATTATGGGTAGCTGTGCTAATAAATTTGTTGAAGATCGAAACCTAAAGCATATATTCGTACAGGCAAGTAAAGTATTACTAGAGATTGCAAATAGAATATATAATGGATAAAAGGTGTTTTCGTATATGGAAACACCTTTTTTGTAGTTAAAACTGAATGCTGAAGTTTTGGAATGAGCAAATACCAGTTCCGTGTTAAATGAGGTTGTTGTCACTCAAATATTGAACAGTGTATTTTACTTCTTTCAGTATAGTAGGCGGAAGGCCAAGAGGATGATGGGAACCGTAAATTTGTTTAACAGTAAACCAAAGAGCTTGCAGAATAGTCATGTTTTGTTTCACATTCTATCTTCATTTGCGTATTAAATACATTCGCTTTTTTGTTACTTTAAGTCCTTTAATAAAATTATTTAGTAGACGTTTTAATAAAAGTTTATAAAATGGGCAAACGAAACATTGAGATGTTTATTTACTGTATGTTAAGATGATGAAGTGATAATAAACGATGTTTAAATTTGTTTGTTTTTAGATAAACATTTTAAAGGAGTGTTTAGTATGAGTGATATTTCAGAGAAGTTTTGGGATGCTTCGGTAGAAGAATTGAAGAAAGGGTATGTATTTGACGCGGAAGCAGAGGAATATATTTGTTTAGCTTGTGGAGAGGCGTTTATTAAGGGCGTAATTTATCAAGATAATCAAGTTTTGTATGAAGCTGAGAAGTTTGTACAATTGCATGTGCAAAATGAACATACGTCTATGTTTGATTATTTATTAAACCTTGATAAGAAATATACTGGTTTGACTGATTTGCAAAAGAAGATGGTTCAATTTTTCCATATGGGGCTGAATGATAAAGAAATTGTAAAAGAGATGGATGGCGGAAGTACTTCAACCATTCGCAATCATCGATTTACACTTCGAGAGAAAATGAAGCAAGCAAAAGTGTTTTTAGCTTTAATGGAACTGTCAGAAGAAAAATCAAAAGTACAAACGAAATTTGTACCGATTCATAGAACAGCAACGATGGTAGATGATCGCTACAATATTACAGAAGAAGAAAATGATGAAGTATTAAAAGCGCATTTTACAGAAGGATTAGATGGATCACTTTCTAAATTTCCGAAAAAGCAAAAGCGTAAATTAATTATATTACGCCATTTAGTGACGAAGTTTGATAGTAATAAAAAGTATACTGAAAAAGAAGTGAATACAGTTATAGAAAGTGTATACCCGGATTTTGTAACGTTAAGAAGGTATTTAATCGAATATGGGTTTTTAGATAGAACAGCTGATGGAAGTCAATATTGGGTGAAGTTATAATCATACGGAAAAGAAAATGAATAGAAGCACATTGTTATAACAACTATACAAAGAGATAGAAGTTGAAAAATAGACTTTTAATAAAAGGAGAAATGAAATTTGAAACCACCTACAGATAACAATAAAGAAGGTGCGGAGTCACATAAGTTAGAAAGTGAGAGTAAACCGATTTGGAAGTCGATGTCCATGTTTTTAGTACCGTTATTATTAAGTAACGTATTACAATCAATTGGACAATTATTCGGTATGGTAGTAGTAGGAAGATGGCTTGGAGTGAATGATTTAGCAGCCATATCAGCATTCTTCCCTCTATTTTTCTTACTCGTTTCATTTGTAATTGGTATTGGTTCAGGTAGTTCTATTTTAATTGGTCAGGCGTTTGGTGCTAAAAATGAAGATCGTTTAAAAGCTATCGTTGGTACGACGCTGACATTTACATTTATTATTGGAGTTGTGTTGGCGATAGTAGGCAGTATTTTTGCAATGGATATTATGCGCCTTATGGGAACGCCAGAAAATATTATTGAAATAAGTGTACATTATGCACGTATATTATTTATATCGATGCCAGTATTATTTTTATATTTCGCATATACAACATTTATGAGAGGTACAGGAGATTCTAAAACGCCATTTTACTTTTTAATTGTAAGTACAGCACTAAATATGATTTTATTACCAATTCTTATTTTTGGATGGTTAGGAGCTCCAAAATTAGATGTGTATGGAGCAGCGTATGCTTCTGTTATATCTACAGTTATTACGTTTATTGTCATGTTGGTGTATTTAAAGAAGAAAAATCACCCACTACAATTAGATAGTACGGTAAGGAAATATCTTCGCATGGATGGGGAGTTATTGAAGCTATTGCTACGACTTGGTATTCCAGCAAGTATTAATATGATATTAGTTTCATTATCTGAAATTGCGGTCATCGCGTTTGTAAATCGTTACGGTTCGGATGCAACGGCAGCATATGGCGTCGTGAATCAAGTTGCAAGTTATGTACAAATGCCAGCAGTTAGCCTCGGTATTACAGTTTCTATTTTTGCAGCACAATCAATTGGTGCAAATCAATTTGATCGATTGCAGAAAGTTGTGAAGGCCGGAATTATTATGAACTATGTCATCGGTGGTGTGCTAATATCTCTTATTTACTTGTTCTCAAGAGACATACTATCACTATTTTTAACGAGTCAAACTACAATTGATATTGCTCACAGCCTAGTTATGATCACATTATGGAGTTATTTAATTTTCGGTCATGCGCAAATTATTAGTGCGACAATGCGAGCAAGTGGTACAGTATTATGGCCAACTGTTATCGGCGTTGTATCAATTTGGCTTGTTGAAGTACCCGTAGCGTATTACCTTTCTTACCATACAAGTCTTGGTATAGAAGGGATATGGATTGGGTACCCAGCAGCATTTATTGTCAGCTTAATTTTACAGTATGCATATTATAAGCTTTCATGGCAGAAGAAACGAATTACACGATTAGTGAGCTAAATCATGCAAATGTCCCTAAGTTATTATACTTAGGGACATTTTTTGTAAGTGTAGGTTTATAAATAGCTTTTTAAAGTGATATCAAAATGTTGTCTAATGAGTTTGTTATCACTCATATAAAACTCCCACGCTTTTTCAGGTTCGCCGATAATTTCAAAAGATTCTTCTGTAATATATAAAGCACAATTATCCTCTAGTGCAATTCCTTCTATATTACCTTGATGATTTTGTAAAAAGGAATGGAAGGCGTTCATTCTATTTAATTGATTATAATGTGGACAAAATCTTTTGTTCATAATACCCCAGCCGTTGCTCTCTATATAACCAGAACTTTCGTAATCGGATCGGATACTAGATGTGAACCAGCACATAGCACCGGCGCTATACCCTGCAATGAGCGTTCCTTGTTGCAAAGCAAATAATAATTTTTCATCTAGTTTAAGTTCTTTCCATTGTGTAAGCATGTGAATATAGTTCCCACCACCGAGATAAATTAAATCAGCTGATTGAATCATTTCGTCTATTTCATATTTAGAAAGTGTATCGGTTATAGTACGTAAAATTTGTACTTCACAGTGTAATTGTTTTTCGAACGTGTCTAAAAATAATTTTATATAGCTTTCATCATCATGACTAGCTGTAGGAATGAATAATACTTTTGGATACTGTTTATTTGTTAATGCTATAAGTCGCTCATTAATAGGCGAGTGATTTGAATCTTGTAAGTCACCGCCACCAATGACAGCTAATTTCATAGTAAAGCACCACCTAATCATTTTCGTTATATAAAAATTCGATAGAAGAGACTTACATTCCTTCTCTATGTAATGAATAAGTAGAAAATGTAGTTTCAGTATATCGGAATAGTAAAGGTGGTGAGAGCTGATAAAAGTTTCACTTTATCGATATATAATACTTCATACTATTGTTTCAAAATATGGAAACAATATGTTTAAATAGATATAATAAGGCATTAATTCATATTGAATTAGTGCTTATACTTTAAAAAAGAATCGGAAATAATAGAGATTTTACAAATGAGTTTTTACTTTTAATAGGAACTTGTATTACAATATGGTAAAATTATTTCAATATATTTATTTAATATAAAAATACAAAGAGGGAGCGTGAAAAAAGTGGATTTTCGATTTGAATTTACAACGAAGGTGAAAGAATACTTAGATGATGAGAAGGATGAAAAAATAATAAAAGATGGACATAGAGATATCATTTTTCAGTATTTATACCCATTAGAGAGTGAAATTGGCATTTATAAAAATCCTAACTTTACTTTTTTGGCATCAGGAAGACGCTCGCATATCGTATTAGAAAACATTGAATTTAAAACAGAGGTAAATGTAAAAAATAACATCATTGAAATTACAAAAATAGTGGATAATGTCGTTATTCCGTTAGATACGATTGTAGCGAAAGATCGGGAATTATTTGCACTTGGACGTAATGAGAAGTTTAGTGTGCAAATATTAGAGCAGTATCTCTTTGATACATTTGGAGAGAAGTTAGGTTTACGATGAATAGAACGGGGTACTGATTTATAGGTAGTGAATTTTAGTGCATATCATTCATGTTTGACCTTTCATTTAATTTATACTACAATTCGTAGTGTGAAAGGAGCCGTACTATGTTTACTCAAAACTATAAGTTAAATGAGCAAGGATTAAATCATTTCTTTGGACCGCTTGAAGCGAAAATTATGGAGATTGTCTGGTCTACCGAGGGTATTACGATTAAAGAAGTGCAGCAGAAATTAAGTGAAGAATCACCTGTGAATTTTAATACGGTCATGACAGTTATGAACAGGTTAGTAGAGAAATTTCACTTAGAAAAACAGACTGTGAAAAGAAGTGGTATATATCGTGCTGTGCAAACAAAAGAAGAATTCTTATCCAATCAAACGAAGAAAATGACACAGGAATTGATGGGGGAATTTGGAGATTTAGTTGTAAATCATATGCTTGATGAGTTAGAGCAGGCTGATCCGACTTTAATAAAAAAATTAGAAGACAAATTGAATCAGTTAAAAAAAGAGGATCAATGAAATGAAATGGCAAATGCGTAAAATCATATTGTTAGCAGTAATTGTTAGTACTCTCTTTTTCAGTGTGTTAGTGTATTACGTTACATATCCATTTCTGTTTCAAAATAAGGCGTTTTTTCTTTCAAAGTTTTGCTTGTTTCAGTTAGAACAACATATGAAGGAATTATCGTTCATTCGTATTATAATTGCTGGATTACTATTACTTACTGTACTCATAGTATGCAACAGAATTTGGCGACAATTTTTCTATAGTAAAAAATTACAAAAAGTACTTATTCCTTTCATTCGAAAAGGAAAACAAATATATATATTGCCGACCTCGGAAGTTGCAGCGTTTACAATTGGGTTATTTCGTCCGAAAGTTGTCATGTCAGAAGGGATGATTCAAACATTTTCAGATGAAGAAATGGATGCAATTATTTTCCATGAAGAATATCATCAAACTAATCGAGATCCGTTAAAATTATTTTGTTTTACGTTATTAGCAGAAGGAATGATATACATCCCGATATTAAAAGGGCTATTGCAACGCTATCATGTGTATCAGGAGTTAGCTGCAGATAAATATGCAATGCGAAAAATGAAATCTAAATTCGAGTTAGGTAGCGCATTATTAAAAATAATTAAAATAAAGACAATGAAAAATCGATGTGTGACAGCTTCATTTGCAAAAACAGCAATAAATTTACGAATCGAGCAAGTGTTAAATGAAAAAGTCGTAAAGCTCAATATTCCATTACATACGAATTCGGTATATGTAACATTAGCTTTATTCTGTATATCGATTGTACTTATTGTCGGAGAGTGCATATAGCCTCTTTTTTTAAGAATTAACACTACTCATTGTAGTGTGTTTAGGGGGAATAAAATGAATGCAGCAGATTTAACAATTTGGCTTGTAGCTGGGGCAGGGGTATTGTCATTTATATCACCATGTTCTTTACCGCTATATCCATCTTATTTATCATATATTACAGGTGTCTCTATTCAAGATTTAAAAGATAATCGTGGAATGATGCAAAAATCAGCGATTATGCATACCGTATTTTTTATGATCGGATTTTCGGTTATATTTTATGCGTTAGGTTTATCGGTAAGCTGGATTGGAATAACATTTTCATCTAACCAAAAATTGATTCAACAAATTGGTGGGATTTTCATTGTTTTGATGGGGCTGTTTATGACAGGGTTGTTTCAGCCTAAGTGGCTTATGGCGGAGAAAAAGGTACAGTATAGAAGTAAGTCGACTGGATATATTCGCTCGATTTTAGTCGGTATGACATATGCAGCGGGTTGGACGCCATGTGTTGGACCGATATTTTCAGCTGTACTCATGCTTGGGGCGACGAATCCTGAAGGTGCACTTCTTTATATTACAGCGTATACTCTTGGGTTTGCGGTTCCGTTTTTCGTGATGGCATTCTTTATTGGGAAGGTAAAATGGATTGTTACATATGCCAATGTCATGATGAAAATTGGCGGTGGAATGATGATTATAACAGGTATTTTGCTGTATACAAATCAAATGACGAAAATTACAGCATTCTTTATTCGGCTATTCGGTGGATTTACAGGTTTTTAAAAATGAGGAGGAAGAAAAGTGAAGAAACTAATCGCGATTATACTGGCCGGGGCATTAATTTGGGCCGGAGTGAACTTTTATAATACAAAAAAAGAAGAAAAAGAAAGAAAAGCAAAACAAGCGGAGTTACAAAAAACAGAAGTATTACCACAAGTAGGATTTAAAGCACCAAACATAACGTTAAAAGGATTAGACGGGAAGCTGCATTCGTTAAATGATGCAAAAGGAAAACCATATCTTATTAATTTTTGGGCATCATGGTGTGGTCCATGTGAAATGGAGGCACCTGACTTAGTTCATTTGTATGATAAATATCAAAAGGATGTTGAAATTTTTGCGGTAAATGCGACAATTGGAGATCCAGTACAAGAAGCGAGCGCATTTGCAGATCGTCACGGATTTAAGTTTCCTGTTTTACTAGATATGGACGGAGTAGCTGGGTTAGATTATAAAGTATTTTCGTTACCAACGACATTTTTTGTTAATAAAGATGGGATTATCGTAGAGCAAGTACGAGGTGTATTACCTCCAGATCAATTAGAAGAGAAATTTAAGAAATTAATTGAGAGTTAAGGGGATTTTGTATTGATGGAGTGGATCGTGAGGTTACAACCTGTATCTCTTATAATTGGAAGTCTATTTGGATTTATGTTGATGAAACGAAAGATGAAGAACGAAAGTGTACCATATGAAAAAATGATGGATGCAGTAACAAATGCTTTTCTAATCATTGTATTTGTATGGAAATTTGCACCGGCGATTATAAATCCAGTATGGGCTTTTAAATCGCCATTGCAAGCATTATTAGCTATAGGGAGTATGCAGCATATTATAGTGGGCTGTGTAATCGCGAGTGCATATATTGTTTGGAAAAGTAAAAAGGAGCAATTTTCGCTTCGTATTTTACTTGATGCATTGCCTATTGGGCTATGTATGAGTATTGTTTTTTATTTTCTATTCCACCAAAAAGTAGGTGTACAAACGACATTGCCTTGGGGAATGAAAATATATGAATCTAAATTTTTATATCATCCCATTTTCGCATACGAGATTATCCTTGCCCTTAGTATAATGGGCTTGTTATGGATGAAAAATGAAAGACTCGGAAATGGAAAGGATATAAGTGTTTTTCTAATAGTTGAGGGGTTTGCTCATATCATTATTTCGCTTATTAGTGAACAAAATTCGGTTGTATTTGGTTTATCAATACAGCAAATAATGAGCTTTTTTGTTATTAGTTTAGGTATTTTGTTGGTGCCGAAAAAATAAAAAGATAGCTAAGTATGGAGTGTGTCCGTACGTGGCTATCTTTTTATTGTGTATTAAAAAATCGGCGGAGTAACAGAAAATAAAACAATGGCATTTTTCTCGAATTGATTTACCCATTTATGTTTTAAATAGGCGGGTATTTTTACGCTATCACCTGTTTCTAATATGTACTCTTCTTCGTTTAAATGTAATGTAATTGTTCCGTCTAATACAAATGCCAATTCTTCACCTTTATGTTCTAGTACATTTTCAGATGAAGCTGTATTCGGTGGAACAGTCATAATTGCTGTTGCTAAATTTCCTGTGAAATCAGGTGATAACAATTCATATGATAAATTATCGATAATCATTTTTTTTCGTTTATGAGAACGTACAATTAAATCGTCTGTATTTGTATCTTCAAGTAAAAAGCTAAATGTTGGAACATCTAACGCTTTTGCGAGTACTTTTAATGTTTGGATAGAAGGGTTAGCAGATCCACGCTCAATTTGACTTAACATAGAGGGTGTTATACCTGCCATCGTTGCTAGTTCTTTACTAGTTAAACCTTTTTCTTTTCTTTGCTTTTCAATCTTTTTACCAATATCTATATTTTCCATGATTAAAGCTCCTTACCGATTATTTAATTATATTTAAATAAATTAAATTAAAATTAACTAAAGCGAATAATTTATGTTAAACTATATTAAAATTAATTTAATTATAATTTATTAAATCATAAGCTACAAGGTGATGAGGAGGAAGAGAAATGAAGGAAATAGAGAAATTAAAAGAGGAATATCCACTCTTAAATAAATTAATCGTAACAGAAGAAGTGTTTTGGGTGAATCCGAACATGGAAAAGTATGAAACGGCAATAAAAGATTCGCCACTGAATGAAGAGAATGTAAAAGATGCGGAAGAGAGGTTAAAGCGTTTTGCACCATATATTGCAAAAGTTTTTCCTGAAACGAAAGAGACTAACGGCATAATTGAATCACCCTTACTAAAAATCCCTTCAATGAAACAAGCTTTAGAGAAACATTACGAGCAACCTATTTTAGGGGAATTATTATTAAAATGTGATAGTCATCTTCCGATATCAGGGTCAATTAAAGCTAGAGGAGGCATTTATGAAGTGTTGAAGCATGCTGAACGATTAGCTTTGCAGCATGGTATGTTAACAGAAGAAGCTGATTACTCTATTTTAGATAGTGATACATGTAGAGAGTTTTTTGCAAAATACTCAATTGCGGTAGGTTCTACAGGTAATTTAGGGCTAAGTATTGGGATTATGAGTGCGAAACTAGGTTTTAATGTAACTGTTCATATGTCAGCAGACGCAAAAGAATGGAAAAAAGATTTATTAAGAAATAAAGGTGTGCACGTTATTGAGTATGAAGCTGATTATAGTAAAGCAGTAGAAGAGGGGCGTCAGCAAGCAGATGCAGATCCTAGCTGTTATTTTGTAGATGATGAAAACTCCCATGATTTATTTTTAGGATACGCAGTAGCAGCATCGCGTTTACAAAAGCAATTAGAAGAGTTAGAGATTGTAGTAGATGAAGGGCATCCTTTATTTGTTTACCTTCCGTGCGGAGTAGGAGGCGGACCTGGCGGCGTCGCATTTGGTTTAAAGTTATTGTATAAAGACAACGTGCACTGCTTCTTTGCGGAGCCTACGCACTCTCCATGCATGTTACTCGGTTTAATGACAGGACTTCATGATAAAATTGCTGTTCAAGATGTCGGGATTGATAATGTAACAGACGCGGACGGACTAGCGGTAGGAAGACCGTCTGGATTTGTCGGTAAAACGATGGAACCATTTTTGAGTGGGAATTACACAGTAAGTGATGAAGAGTTGTATAGATTGTTAAAAGAACTAGCTGATACAGAAAATATTTATTTAGAGCCTTCTGCGTTAGCCGGTATGATAGGACCAGTGAAAGTGTGTAAAGAAGGTGAGTACTTACAAAAACAACAGTTAACAGAGAAGATGAAGAAAGGTACTCATATTGTGTGGGGAACTGGAGGTAGTATGGTTCCAGAAGATGTAATGAATGAGTATTATAAAACAGGTGAGGCATTAACAATATTAGAAAAATGAGGCTAATTGTGGCCTCATTTTTTATTTAAATGACATATGTATTATTATAAATTCTTTGTTATTTTCGCATTAGTTCATTATAGTATAGATATAAAGAACGAATATCAAATAAATATAACAAAAAGCTTTATTTTACATAATAAGAGGATGTGTATACGATGTCATTACAGACTAAATATATAGCGGGTATTTCGCTTGGGGTTATGGGAGTAGGTTTTGCGGCTTCTATCCCGTTTCAAGGAACGGTAGCTGGAGAGATTATACAAGGGGGATTTGAAGCAGGGTTAGTTGGCGGACTTGCGGATTGGTTCGCAGTTACAGCATTATTCCGTCATCCGATGGGAATTCCAATTCCGCATACAGCGTTATTACCTAAAAATCGTAAACGAGTAACGAAAGGGCTCATTCATACGTTAGAAAATGAGTGGCTAACGAAAGAAAGTATTACGGATAAAGTAAAAGAAATGCAGTTAGCGCAAATGGTGCTACAAATTGCTGAGAGAGAAATGCAGTCTGACGCTGTGAAAAAAGGGATTGTAACGATTGCGGAGAAAGCGATTGTAACAATAGATACGGAAAAATTAGCGGTTATTATTGAAAAAGAATTAAAAACGTATTTGCATACAATCAATACAAGTAACATTTTACAAGTGCTTGTTGATCAATTAGTTGTGCAAGAATATGATGAAAAGACACTTGATTACATTTTAGTAAAAGTGAAAGATTGGACAGCGCAAGATGAAGCACGATACCAGCTCGGAAGCTTAGGTATAAAGGCGATGGAAAACATAAAAGTAGATGGATTTTTACAGTTTACTTTGAAATCGTTTATGAATATTGTAGATGAAGATAAAATTGGCGGTATTTTGCAGAAATTCATTATTAGCAATATTAATAGCTTACAAGATGCAGATAATAGCACAAGACAAATTATATTATCGAAAATTCGTCAAGAAATTATAAATGTAAAAGAAAATGAAGCGTTACTACAAGAATTAGAAAATTGGAAAGAGAAATGGATTGCCAATTGGAATGCTACTGACAAAATTAAAGAGATGCTGGAGCAAGTACAACAAAGGGCGATTACTTTTGTGAAAAATGAAGAATTTACGGATAAATATGTTATTCCATTTTTACAAACACAAATGAATAAAATAAAAGAAGATGAACAAACTGTTCAAAAAATAGAAGAGTGGTTACAAAAACAAGTTGTCACACTTGTTGAAAAGAATTATTCGAAAATCGGAAAACTTGTACAAGAAAACCTTGATAAGTTAGATGATAAAACGTTAATTGAAATGATTGAAAATAACGTCGGTAAAGATTTACAGTGGATCCGAGTAAACGGGGCTGTTTGCGGATTTATGATTGGATTAGTGTTAGAAGGAATTAAAGCGATTATATGAGAAAAACCTTCCACAATTGTGGAAGGTTTTTATTTTTCAATTATACTCATATTGATATTATAAGCTTTTTCAATATTTAACTTGTACGTCCCGCTGCCTGTTTTAATCGAATTTTTATACCAATGTTCTTGCTCGTTGAATTCTGGATTTTCTTCTGAAGAATTATTTTCTTTTTTCGTTAAATCTTCAACTTGTTCCCAAGGTGTGTTTCCGTGTGCTTCTTTTTTGTTTGTTACGGCGATTACAGATACATCGCTTTCTTTCGTTAAATGAACAGATACATGTGAACTTTCTTGTACAAACCAATTATTTTGTAATTGACCTGGATAAAGGGATAGTTCGTTATTTGAAGCACGAACTTCTACATTTTTATTTTGCGGAAGAACGAGTGTCGGTTTGACCTGTGGTGCTGAATTCCATAACGTATGTTGAACTGGTAAAGATTTTAAAGTAATATACATCGTTTCCCCTGCTGTTTGAACTGAAAGGAAATCTTCTTGTTTTAAATTGAGTTTTTCATTAGCTTTCGTTGTTATTTCATATGTTCCAAGAAGGTGAATTTGATTTGTATCATTACCCTCTATTGTTAGAGGGTAATGTCCTGCATCCACTACAATTTTTTTGATAGATTCAGGTATATCAAGTTGTCCACTTGGAATATTACTCGTTTGGCGAGTGGTATGAATAGAATGACGAACTTCATCTAGTAATCCAGTTGATAATAAACAGTAAAAAGCAATTCCAACGCTTCCTAAAACGCCGATAAAGAAAATACTAAAAATATCATATTTAATAAAGGATTGTTCCTTCTTAGAAAATAGAAGGTATAGTAAAATTTCCACGCCAAGTATAATAAGTAAAACAGGCCACCATGCTGTTAAGGAATCTAATACCTCAGTCCCTTTTATAACTGAAAATAGTAAGAAGCAACCTAATGAAATAATAGAAAGCCCCATTGAAAATGTTCCAACGCGCCATGTTCTCATTCTTTTGTACCACCTTTGTTTTCTTTATTTCCAAGTAACAATTTAAAGCCGCCACCAATTAAGAGGAGTGCAACGATAGATGTTTGGAAATAGCGATAATATAGCTCGCTAAGATGAATGTTAAATATAGTTGCAAAGTAATCATTCAAAATAGGAAGGAGTGTTTGATCTAATAAATAATAACCACCGAGTGTAATTAACCCAATACCGATCCATCTTTGATGATTGATAAAATAATCAATGATAGGTTCGTCATGTACACGTTCTTTTCCATACTTTGCAGTTTGCTGTAAAGCGTCAAAGAAGCTGTAGAACCAAATGATTGGAACTAAAAATAAAAACGCAGAAAGTCTTAATAAATCGAGTAAATATATTGAAAGTAAAAAGGCTGCCATAAGCTGAAGGCCGCGGCGTTGTAAACCTAAATACATATGTCCTGCTCCGGGGAACATGGCTAAAATAGAAGCGAATGTTTTATTCTTCTTTCCTTGTTCACGATGTTCTTCAAACTCTTCGAAAATAGTACGATCATCTAGTTGCTCGCCACGTTCTTTTTTCTGGAGCTGCTGAACAACATCGAAGAAATTGTAAATCCATAAAACAGGTAATGTAATAAGGAAGATTAGGAAACTTTCTTGCGATGTTAAAAGTGCAACGAAAATAATCATACTTCCGATTCCTGTGCAAGCGACTAAAAATGTCAGTCCACGTTGCATAAGTCCTAATTGAAAATGTCCAAGTCCAGGGATGATTGATAGAAGAATGATATAAAATCGTTCGCTCTCTTTAGAGGACTCTGTAAATTCTCCGGTTGCTTGTTTTTTCGATTGATTAATAATAGTGATAACTAAATCTAATAAATTGATCACCCATAACACAACTAGTAAAAATAGAGAGATAAAAGCCAACTCACGCGCTATTAATTCTATTACGCAAAAAACTGCAAAAGAAAATAGTAATAAAGCCCCTCCGCTATATAAAATAAACCGTCCAAACTTCTTTAAATATAAATGTCCAAGCCCGGGAATTAGCCCTAATACAAGTGCTAAAAAGGGATTTTTATTCATGCTTTAAACCTCCGTCCTTTTTTGATGTGTCTACCGATTTGTTAACAATTTGTTGTGAGATAGAAGACTCGTTATGTTTTGAAGATTTCTCGAAATTTGATGTCGCTGTGAAAATATATTGGAATAAACCACTTACCATAAAAATAATTGTAGCTGCGGTCGCAATTATGTAGTGAATAATCGTTCGCTTTAGTGAGTTTGTTTTTATATTTTCACTAGGTTGTAGCGTTTCAAAATCAATTTGCGTCATAACTTCATTCGTAAATGAATCATCATTTATCATTGGAAGGTTTTCGTGTTGTTCATCGATACTTTCCATATAAAGCGCTAAACAATGATCACATTCATAAAGGTGTTCTTCCATAGATTCACGTTCATTGCTTTCTAAAAAATCTAAAGTATAATTGCGCCAATCTTCTTTTGAATAATGCGTCATAGAAACTCTTCCTCCTTCCAATGTTTTTTAATCCATTTTCTTGCCCGATACAATTTCATTTCGACTGTTTTCACTTCGATGTTTTCCTGTAAAGCAATTTCTTGATAGCTTTTTTCTTCTAAATAATGTGAGAGAACGACGTCGCGGTAATTTTCAGGAAGTTCTCTCAGTTTTTGAGCAATGAGTAATTTTTGCTCTTTCGTCAATAATAAAGCCTCAATATTCTGAGAGGATTTTATATTTTCCTCAGTTTCTTTACATAAGGAGAGTTCTTCGTTTTCTCTAGCTTTTTTTCTCTTATAATCAATAGCGTGATTGGTGGCAATACGCGCCATCCACGTTTTTAATCCGCGAAATTGATAATTTGGGAGAGAGGCGTGGATTTTTACGAATACTTCTTGTGTAACATCTTTCGCATCTTCTTCATGTCTTAAAATAGAAAAGATAACTTGGAAAATATAGTGACGATATGTTTGCACAAGGATACGAAAAGCATGTTCGCTTCCTTGCTGTGCCTTTTCAATTAATTGTTTTTCTTCAATGGGTCTCTCCCTCCTTTTTGACGCATTCTATTATATAGACGTAAGAAATGACTGGTCACCCTACACATGTTGTAAAAAAAGAATAATATATTTTTAGAAAGGAGGCTACATGAAAAAAGGTGTGAAAAAATGGTAAAAAGAAGTATATAATGAGCAAGTGGGAAATGTTAAGTGAAGAAAGGATGTGAATGTTAGTAGGGAAAGGTCCATACTAACAAACATGAAAATTAAAATATTAATAGCAGATGATAATTCTTTTATTAGAGAAGGCATGAAAATTATTTTAAATACATATGAAGAGTTCGAAGTGGTAGATACAGTAAATGATGGGAAAGAAGCAGTGGACTATTGCAAAAAGAACGACGTTGATATCGCTCTTTTAGATGTTCGTATGCCAAACATGAATGGGGTAGAGGCGACGAAATTCATTTGTGAAGAGACGAAAACGAAACCGCTAATTTTAACGACGTTCGATGATGATGAATATATTTTGGACGCAGTAAAAAACGGGGCGAAAGGTTATTTATTAAAAAATAATGATCCAGAGCGTATTCGTGATGCAATAAAAGGAGTATATAACGGTCAAACTGTTATGCAAGATGTAGTGCTTGATAAAATTAAGTGCAATTTAATGGAAAGCAAAGAGGACGAATGTAAAATAGATAAGAGTCTTTTTACAGAAAGGGAGCTTAGTATTATCGCATTAATTGCGAAAGGTTTCTCGAATAAAGAAATTTCAAAGCAACTTTTCATATCAGAAGGAACGATTGCAAATTATATTACATCAGTTTTAGGGAAAACTGGACTTGAACATCGTACACAAATTGCGATTTATTACTTAACAGGGAAAGTAGATTAAAGATATGGAATTTTGGTTAATTGTAAGTAAATTAATTGTCTTTATATATATTGTGTTTAGTTACATTTATTTAAATGTCGCGAACTTACCATGGATTATACTTACTTTGCTTTTATATCTTTCTGTAAACGTGCTTATTTCCATATTTAAAAAAGATACGTACAAAAACATATTAACTTCTCTGTCAATTGGCGTAGTTATGTTATTTGCATGGAAGGTTCATCCGTTTTTTATTTTGTTTTTACCATTGAACTTATATGAAATTATATTTCGTTATATAGAGAAGAAATGGCATCTCTTTATCATTATGATGATTCCTATTATCTTTACAGATGAAAGTATCCGAATGACATATGGATTAATTGTTGCATTTTCTTTCCTTGTATTAACTATGGCAGAACGGTATATATCGCGTGTGTTAAAGCTTGAATCACAAAATGATAAGATGCGAAAAGATATGCAGCGGCTGACGAAAAGCTTACATGAAAATAAAGAGTACATAAAGCAATCAGAGTACACATTTAAGTTAGAAGAGAGAAACCGGCTCTCTCAAGAAATTCATGATAAAATTGGCCACTCGATGACAGGGGCGTTAATTCAAATGGAAGCGGCAAAGAGATTAATGGGGATAGATAAAGAGAAATCTGCCGAGTTATTACAAAATGCAATTCATATTTCGAAAGATGGAATTGAAAGTATTCGAGTTACATTAAAAAATATGAAGCCACCAACTGAGCAAATTGGTATTCATCGTATGAAATTATTCATAGAGGAATTTGCCGGTAAGCATGATATAAATATTCCTTTCGTATATAAAGGGAATTTAGATATGATTTCACCGATTCAGTGGAAGATTATCGGTGAAAATGTTACGGAGGCACTAACGAACGCGATGAAATATGCTGATGCGACAGTCATTTCAATCGATATTCATGTACTTAATAAGATGGTGAAAGTACAAGTGAAGGATAACGGAAAAGGTGCAGATCTCGTTAAGAAAGGTCTCGGGATTATGGGGATGGAGGAGCGAACAGCATCAGTAAACGGAAAAATTATTGTAGACGGAACAAGTGGTTTTTCAGTAACAATGTTGTTGCCGATATAGGAAATGGTGATGAGGATGAATCATCTCATATGAAAAAAGTGAATAATCTCATGTGAAAAGAATGAACTTCTGCACTGAGCAGGTTCATTTTTTTTGTTTATACTAAAAGCAGAGAAACCGAAATAGGGGTGAAATGATGAATACATTAGAAATTAAAAATTTAACGAAAAAATTTGGTGATTTCATCGCGGTAGATAATATGTCTTTATCTATTAAAGAAGGAGAGATATTTGGCTTTTTAGGATCAAATGGTGCTGGTAAAAGTACAACGATAAATATGATCGCTGGGTTGTTAAGAAGTAATGAAGGTGAAATTAGCATATTAGGAAAAAATATAAAGAAACATAATCGATTTGCGAAGATGAATATCGGTATCGTTCCGCAAGATATTGCGATTTATGAAGAGTTAACTGCCTATGAAAATGTGAAATTCTTTGCTGGATTGTACGGGTTAAGAGGAGCTGAGCTAAAAGCGAGAGTAGAGGAAGCACTTCAGTTTGTAGGACTAAGCGATAAACATAAAAGTTACCCGAAAAACTTTTCTGGCGGGATGAAACGAAGACTAAATATCGCTTGTGCGATCGCTCATAGACCGAAGTTAATTATTATGGATGAGCCGACAGTTGGAATTGATCCACAGTCAAGAAACTATATTCTCCAGTCTGTTCGAAAATTAAATGAAATGGGAAGTACCATTATTTACACGAGCCACTACATGGAGGAAGTAGAAGAGATTTGTACGAAAATAGCAATTGTAGATCATGGTAAAGTAATTGCAGAAGGTACGAAAGAACAGTTAAAAGCAATAATTACTGATACGAAAGATATTTGGGTGGAAGTGAAGTCAGTAGAAAATTTAGATGTAGAAAAGTTAAAAGAGATAAACGGTGTGAAAGCTGTTCAAATGGAAGAGAACGTAATTAAAGTAAACTCGGATGCAGGAGTAAACAATTTGAATAAAATTATTCAGCACTTCATTAATCATGATATTGAAATCCGTTCGTTAGAGGAGCAGGCTCCAAACTTAGAAACAGTATTCCTTACGTTGACTGGAAGAAACTTACGAGATAAATAAAAGGAAAATGAAGAAAAGGTAAAGGGAGGTTCATCAATTGAACATCTTCAATATTGCAGTTATGCATATTAAAAGAGATTTCAGGGACGTAAGAACTTTAGTTTTTATGTTAGCATTTCCAATTGTGCTTATGCTTGTGTTAGGAACAGCATTAACGAATGCATTTGATAGCGATAGTCAATCGATTAAGGATATACAAGTGCTGTATAAAGATGAAGCGAGTAGCACACTTTCTCAATCGTTTGCAGCATTTACGAAAGAAGTCGATAAATCGGGTATTCATTTTAAAAAAGCTTCCGGCAGTATAGATGGGAAAGAAGAAGTGAAGAAAAATAAATATGCTGCTTATGTAGAGTTAAATAAAGATGGTGCAAAATTTTACGGAAGTGACAAAAGTAGTATTGAGGGAAGTATTGTGGAAGGCATGCTTACAACATTTGTTGATAAGTACAATGTAGCAACCGAAGTTGCAAAAGTTGATCCTAGTAAGGTGAGCGCAGTTATTTCAAATGGAAATCATAATGATTATATAAAAGAAACATCTTTACAAGCTGCGAAAAAACCAGGTTCTATGGATTACTATGCGGTTGTAATGACAACGATGATTGCACTATATGCTGCGATGGGAGCAAGTTCTTTAATTCGAGGAGAACGGATACGTAAAACAGGAGATCGTCTCATTGCTGCACCTATAAGTAAGGCTGAAATATTCATTGGAAAAGTACTTGGTAGCCTAGTAGCAAATGCACTGTGCATATTACTCGTTATGCTATTTAGTAAATTTGCTTTTCAAGCGAATTGGGGCGACCATCTTGGAATCATATTTATTATTTTATTAACACAAGTCTTTCTAGCAATTAGCTTCGGTTTAGGAATCGGATATATTACGAAAACACCGGAATCATCAAGAGCAATTATTATGGTAGTAGTGCAATTAGCTTCTATTTTTGGTGGTGCATATTTCGTAATAGAAGAAAATTTCGTTACGAATTTATCACCATTAACGTGGGCAAACACAGCTGTCATGAAAATTATTTATGCAAATGATGTAGGTGCAGCACTGCCAGTAATATGTTTAAACCTTGGCATTTCGGCACTCTTTTTATTAATTGCAATTATTGCATTACGTAGACGGGAGGGGCTATAGTATGAAAGATATTTTATGGCTCATACAAAAAACGTTATCTGTACTTTTGAAAAATAAAAAAGGGTTATTCATTATTATTAGCTTGCCGATAATCGGAACACTAATCTCCTTCTCAATGTATGGGAATGTCGGGCAAGGGACGTTAAATATCGGTGTTATAAATAAAGAAAATCAATTTATAGCAAATGATACGGTGAAATTTTTAGAAGGATTAAATCATGTAAAGGTAAGTAAAATTAAAGAATCTGAAGTAGAAGATAAACTTACTTCCAAAAAACTTGATGGAGTTATTACATTAGATTCTGGTTTTTCAAAAAGTGTTCGAGAAGGGAAACCAGCTCATATTGAAATTTCATCGATTAAAGGTGATCAAGTAACAGGATTTATAAAATCATATTTATATAATTATGTTGATAATATCGCTGCGATTAGTAAAGTAGCAGGAACAGATCAAAGTGCATTTGATAGTATGTACGCAGGATATCAAAAAGGTTCATTTAAAATGAAAACTGAGACGCTAGAAGATACTTCGAAAAATAAAGATATGACAAACCAAACGATGGGTTATCTTATTATGTTTATGCTATTTTCAGCAGCGAACTTATCAGGTTATATTTTAAAAGAAAAAGAAAATAGAACGTATTTTAGACTCTTATCAACGCCGATAGATGGGAAGAAATTTATATTATCTAATGTCGGGGTAAATATGATGCTATTAACAGTACAAATTCTGATTACAATCTTATTCCTAACGAATGTTTTTCATATAAATATTAATATGCCTTTCATAGTGATGATTGGTGTACTCATGCTATTTGCTTTAATAGCGATTGGAATATCGTTAGTCCTTGTCGCTTTTTCGAAAAACTCAGCATCGGCAAATGCACTGCAAAATATGATTATTGTACCGACATGTTTATTGGCTGGATGTTATTTTCCGTATGACATTATGCCAAAAGCGGTACAAAAAGTAGCTGATTTTCTTCCGCAAAGATGGCTATTAGACACAGTATCAAAACTACAACAAGGAATTCCAGTTTCAGATTTGTATTTAAATATTTTAATCTTAATTGCCTTTGCGGTAGCATTCTTCTTAATTGCTATTTATAAGTTTGGAAGAAATAACGATGCGAGAAACTTTGTTTAAATATAAAAAGGTGTGGCTTAATCTTAATGCCACACCTTGTTTGTTCGTAAATTAGAGTATCTTTTGTAATATAGGAATGCTTTTATAGAGCACTTCATTATGTGAAGCATGCACAACATATTTATTTCCCTCTAGAAGAAAAACGCTATGTAGAACAGCGTTACCATCACCATGTTTTGTAAGTATATCACCGACGACTTTGCCGTCTGTCCATTTCAGTTTGGAATGTGAAGGGACAACTTGTAAATATTGAATGGTTTCCTCTCCATCTCCGGCAATGAGTGTAGTTTCAATATTTCTTTTTTGCATCATAAATCTATTTTCATTTAATGCATCGAGGAAAGGGTTTTTCGTTTTCATCTTATTATAAGGAAGAAATGCAATCGAAGAGCCAGATCTTATAAATAAATAATTTCCGTAATCTTTACACGGAATAACATCTTGTAATCCTGGAAAGTAAAGATGTATCGCCTCAGCTGTATTCATGTTATGTAAGGTGCCTAAATAGTGAATGTATTGTTCCATATAAAAATGAATGATATTTATTTTAGAAGAGGCATGGACAGGAAGACTGCCCTCAGTCCAATAACTATAATTTGCTGGAGACCCAGCGTTTGGTGTACAGAGTATAATAAGCTGATTCACATCATTTTTATATTCGTCACTTTGAACGTAAGTCCGTCCAAGAAGTCCGCCCATACTATGGCATATTAGATTTAGTTTATCGCAACCTGTAATTTTTTTCGCATAGGCAATCGTTTGTAATAAATATTTTTGTGTAGAAAAAACAATGCGCTGCTGCCAATCATAAAAACAGATGAACAAGTCTTTATTTCGTTTGTAACCCATACTTTCTAACATCATGATGAATGGCTCATAAACAAAAGCAGAAAGTCCAAAGCCCCAATTACCGGTACCTGGAATAATAATATTGCTCATAGAACCGAAAAGCCCTGGGATAAAAACAATAGGGATTTTTCCTTTTCTCATATTCTTCTCTCCTTTATCTGTTTAACATCGATAAAAAATTAAGAAATACATTTCGTATGAAAACATATTTAAATGAAACACTACGGAGTAGAAAGTAAATTGAGCGGAAGGAAATCAAAATGATAAAAAAAATATTGCGAGTTACTTCTATTATTATTGCGATTGTTATTTTTATATTAATTTGTATGCATATTGACGTTACGCTCGGAAGAAAAATGGAAGCCGGGAAAAACATGCCGACAGAGTATGCATCTCATCATAGTGACTTTCAATTATATGTAGAAGGGAAGTCATTTTATAAACAGTTATTTACGGATATAAAAGAGGCGAAACAATCTATTTACACGTACTTTTTTATTTTGTCTGATGATAAAAGTAGCCATACTTTTTTAAACTTATTAAAAGAGAAGGCAAAAGAAGGAGTAAACGTGTATTTATCAGTTGATCGCATTAATGATTTATCATTCGAAAGAAAGAAGATAAATGAATTGCGGGAAAGTGGTGTACATTTTACATATAGTAGAAAACCTCAATTGCCATTCGGATTTTATTCACTTCACCATCGCAATCATCGCCGTATTACGACGATTGATGGGGAGATTGGCTATACAGGTGGTTTTAATATAGGAGATGAGTACTTAGGAAAAGATAAGCGATTTGGATATTGGCGTGACTATCATGTGCGTCTTAAAGGAGAAGGAGCAAAAGATTTAGAAGAGCAATTCGCTTTAGATTGGAAACGAGATACAAAAGAACATATAAAAAGAAGTACGAATAAAGCGAGTAAAGGGAATACACTACATACCATGGTTAGCTACAATGGACATTACGTCGTTGAAAAATATATAGAGTTAATAACTCAGGCGAAGCATTCAATTGTCATTACAACACCTTATTTTATAGCGAAAAATAAAGAATTTATGAATGCTTTAATTGAAGCGAAAAAACGTGGTGTTACAGTAAAAATACTATGGTCATATAAACCAGATATTCCTCTTATTAAAGAAGCAGCGTATCCGTATATTCGTCAAGCTGTTAATAACGGGATTACGGTATATGGTTATAAAAAAGGTATGTTTCATGGAAAGTTAATGCTGATTGATAATGAACTAACTGTTATCGGCACAACGAACATAACGGCACGAAGTTTTTATATAAATGATGAGATGAATTTGTATATTCATGGTGGAACTATCGTTTCAGAAGTGAATAAGGCGTTAACAGAAGATTTTCATGATTCGAAAGAGATGACGAAAGAGTTTTTTGAGAAGTTATCGTTTTGGGAGCGTTGTAAGGAAAAATTGGGGGGATTGGTGGAGTATTATTTATAGAGAGGAAAGGGTGTCTTTTATAGACACCCTTTTTTATGAAAAATAATTAGTTTTCATGTACAAGCAATGAAGCATCATCATTAATCAATGTCCCCACATGCTCACCTAAGCAAATTCTTTTCATTACACCAGGCTCATCAAAGTTAAAGACGTGTGCGGGTAAATTATAATCACGGGCCAGTAATAAAGCGGCTTGATCCATGACTTGAATGTTTTGCCTAACAATATCGTTATAGTTTAGTTTTCTGTACATTTTCGCTGATTTATTATGTTTTGGATCACTAGTAAAGACGCCATCCACCCCTTGTTTTGCGACTAATATTGCGTCACTATTCATTTCAATGGCTCTTTGAACACTTGGATAATCTGTCGTAACGAATGGTTGCCCGTTACCACCGCCAAAAATGACAACATAACCGTTATCTAAATGATGTACTGCTCTGAGGCGAATATAAGGCTCTGCTACTGCATTAAACGGGATGGAAGTCATAACACGTACTTCTCTATCTGTTTTACTTGTTAAAACGCCGCGAAGCATTAAGCTATTAATGATTGTACCTAATGTACCGATATTATCAGCTTCAACACGATCAATTCCCCATTCTTCAGCTAGATGACCTCTGAAAATATTACCGCCGCCGATAACTATGGATACTTCGATATCTAAGTCAATAATGGATATAATTTCGTTTGCGATATGTTCTAATCGTTTGGAGTTAAAGCTATTTCCAGATTGATCAGCAAGTGCGCCGCCGCTTAATTTAATTAAGACTCTTTTGTATGGCTTCATAACAATTCCCCCTATATAGATCGCAATAAAAAAGGAACAAAGGCAAATGCCTTTGTTCCTTTTTAAGAAAATGAAAAAGAAAAGAAGAAGATAGGACGAATTTTTGTACATAATTTTTCATACTATCCACTCCTTTTCATTTTGATTTGTTGTAAGTATATATCTTTTTGATTATACGAAACAATCTGATTACTTATCAAGTATATTGTATTTCTTTTTCAGGAAAAGGTGTCAATGAAAAAGAAAAGAAAAATTTTCGAATTTTTTGTGACGAACTTGTAGGTTTTTGTATGATTTTGTAGGTTCGCCTATATGATGTGTGTGTAAGCTTTTATAAATACGAAATGAAAGCGTTCGCATAAAGGGGATGAACATAAATGAAAAAATTCGGATTGGCAACACAAATTTTTGTTGCACTTGTTTTAGGGATTGTAGTAGGGGCAATCTTCTATGGTAATAAAACGGCGATTTCTTATATCACACCAATTGGAGATATATTTATTCACTTAATTAAAATGATTGTAGTACCGATTGTTATTTCAGCATTAATTGTTGCGGTAGCTGGTGTAGGCGACATGAAAAAGCTTGGGAAACTGGGCGGGAAGACAATTCTTTATTTCGAAATCATTACGACGATTGCTATTTTAATGGGATTACTTGCGGCAAATATATTCCAACCAGGTACTGGCGTTGATATGAGTAATTTACAACAAAGTGATATTTCTTCTTATAAACAAACGGCAGATGCTACAGAGAAGAAAGGATTCGCTGAGACGATTGTTCATATTGTACCGAAAAATGTATTTGAATCGATTTCACAAGGTGACTTATTACCGATTATTTTCTTCTCAGTGTTATTCGGTTTAGGAGTTGCGGCAATTGGAGACAAAGGAAAACCTGTCTTTAACTTCTTTGAAGGTGTACTTGAAGCGATGTTTTGGGTTACAAATCAAGTTATGAAATTTGCACCATTTGGTGTATTCGCATTAATTGCGGTTACTGTTGCAAAATTTGGTGTAGCAACACTACTTCCTTTAGGAAAACTAGTGCTAGCTGTATACGTAACTGTTATACTATTCGTTGTGATTGTATTAGGTATTAATGCACGAATGGTTGGCGTAAACATTTTTACATTAATGAAAATTTTAAAAGAAGAACTTATTCTTTCATTTACGACAGCAAGTTCAGAAGCTGTTTTACCTAATATAATGAGAAAAATGGAAGAGTTCGGTTGTCCAAAGGCAGTTGCTTCTTTCGTAATTCCGACAGGTTATACATTTAACTTGACTGGATCGGCTATTTATCAAGCGTTAGCGGCATTGTTTGTTGCACAAATGTACGGTGTGCACATGTCACTGACGGAGCAAATTACGTTATTATTCGTTCTCATGTTAACATCCAAGGGTATGGCGGGAGTTCCAGGTGCATCGTTCGTTGTTGTATTAGCAACGTTAGGTTCAATGGGGTTACCACTAGAAGGTATCGCATTAATTGCGGGAATTGACCGCATTTTAGATATGATTCGCTCATCTGTCAATGTATTAGGAAATGCATTAGCGGCCATTGTTATGTCGAAGTGGGAAGGCGAATTCGATGATGAGAAAGCAAAACAATATGTAGAAACAGTCAAAGAAACAAAAGCAGCATAAGAAATTGTTAAGGAGTGAATAATCATGGCAACATTAACTGAAGTTAAAAATGGTGTTCGAATTGAAAAAGATTTTTTAGGTGAAAAAGAAGTACCAAACTATGCATACTATGGCGTACAAACAATGCGTGCAGTAGAAAACTTCCCAATTACAGGATACAAAATCCATGAAGGCTTAATTAAAGCATTCGCAATTGTAAAAAAAGCTGCAGCGCTTGCTAATACAGATGTAGGAAGATTGGAATTGAACAAGGGCGGCGCGATCGCAGAAGCCGCTCAAGAAATTCTTGATGGAAAATGGCATGATCATTTCATCGTAGATCCAATCCAAGGCGGAGCAGGTACTTCAATGAACATGAATGCAAATGAAGTCATGGCCAATCGTGCTCTTGAATTATTAGGAATGGAAAAGGGAGACTATCATTATATTAGTCCAAATAGTCATGTAAACATGGCGCAATCAACAAACGACGCATTTCCAACGGCGATTCATATTGCAACATTAAACGCATTAGAAGGTTTATTACAAACGATGGGTTATATGCACGATGTATTTGAATTAAAAGCAGAACAGTTCGATCATGTAATTAAAATGGGTCGTACACATTTACAAGACGCTGTACCAATTCGTCTTGGTCAAGAATTTAAAGCATACTCTCGCGTACTTGAACGTGATATGAAACGTATCAAGCAATCACGTCAACATCTATATGAAGTAAATATGGGAGCAACTGCAGTTGGTACAGGATTAAATGCAGATCCAGAATATATTGAAGCAGTTGTAAAACATTTAGCTGCAATCAGTGAATTACCACTTGTTGGTGCAGAAGACCTAGTAGATGCAACGCAAAATACGGATGCATACACAGAAGTATCTGCAGCACTTAAAGTGTGTATGATGAATATGTCTAAAATTGCAAATGACCTTCGCTTAATGGCATCAGGTCCACGTGTTGGTTTAGCGGAAATTATGCTACCTGCTCGTCAACCAGGTTCATCTATTATGCCAGGGAAAGTAAACCCTGTTATGCCAGAAGTAATTAATCAAATTGCGTTCCAAGTAATTGGTAACGACCATACAATCTGCCTTGCTTCAGAAGCGGGACAATTAGAATTAAACGTTATGGAACCAGTACTTGTTTTCAACTTACTTCAATCAATTAGCATTATGAATAATGGTTTCCGTGCCTTTACAGATAATTGCTTAAAAGGAATTGAAGCAAATGAAGATCGCTTAAAAGAGTATGTTGAGAAGAGTGTAGGAATTATTACAGCCGTGAACCCTCATATCGGTTATGAAGCAGCTGCTCGCGTTGCGAAAGAAGCAATCGCGACAGGGCAATCCGTTCGAGAACTTTGTGTGAAAAATGGTGTATTGTCACAAGAAGACTTAGAGTTAATTCTAGATCCATTCGAAATGACACACCCAGGGATTGCAGGAGCAACTCTTTTAAAGAAAAATTAAAAGAAGAGGGGGGACAAGCCCCTCTTTTTTGTTTACAATATAGAAATGCTATATATGAATAGAGGTAGGGATGTTATGAGTAAGTTTACAGTAGCTTCTAATGGTTCATTAGAAACGACATTAAGAGGAGTAGAAGTATTATCAACACCACTTTTAAATAAAGGGGTCGCTTTCACGCAAGAAGAGAGAGAAGAATTAGGTTTAAAAGGGTTATTACCGCCAGCAGTTTTAACATTAGAAGAACAAGCACGCCGAGCATACGAGCAATTTTGTTCTCAGCCGGATGATTTATTAAAGAATGTATACTTAACAGCGTTGCATGATCGAAATGAAGTATTATTTTATCGTATATTAACAAATCATTTACGTGAAATGTTACCGATTGTATATACACCAACTGTTGGTGTAGCAATTCAAAGATATAGTCATGAATATCGTAAACCACGTGGTGTGTATTTATCAATTAACGATCCGTCAGGTATTGAAGAAGCATTCGCTAATATCGGTGCAACAGCTGAAAACATTGATTTAGTCGTTGTAACAGATGGAGAAGGCATACTTGGAATTGGTGACTGGGGCGTTGGTGGTATTAACATCGCAATCGGAAAATTAGCTGTTTATACGGCCGCGGTTGGAATCGATCCTAGTCGTGTATTACCGGTAATTTTAGACGTAGGTACAAATCGTGAAGAACTATTAAATAATCCATTTTATATTGGAAATCGTCACCCTCGTATAACAGGTGAAGCTTATGATGAGTTTATTGATACGTTTGTACAAGCGGTAAATAAGCAATTCCCGAAAGCGCTATTGCATTGGGAAGACTTTAGTTCTCGAAATGCACGAAAAATTTTAGATAAATATCGTCATGATATTTGTACATTTAATGATGATATTCAAGGTACAGGTGCAGTTTCACTTGCTGCTGTATTATCGGCAGTGAAAGCTTCAGGTGTACCGTTAAGTGAACATCGCGTTGTTGTATTTGGTGCTGGGACGGCTGGAATCGGTATCGCAGATCAAGTTAGAGATGCAATGGTCCGCGTAGGCGTATCAGAAGAAGAATCATATAAGCGTTTCTGGTGTATTGATCGTAACGGGTTAGTTACAGATAATATGGAAGATCTTCTTGATTTCCAAATGCCATATGCACGAAAAGAAGCGGAAGTAAGTGAGTGGAAACAAAACGATGTGATTGGACTTGCTGAAGTTGTGAAACATGTAAAACCGACAATTTTAATCGGTACATCAACTGTTGCAGGCGCATTTAAAGAAGAAATTATTAAAGAAATGGCTTCTCACGTAGAAAGACCAATCATTTTACCAATGTCGAATCCGACGCCACTTGCTGAAGCGAAACCAGCTGATTTAATCGAGTGGACAGAAGGAAAAGCATTAGTAGCAACAGGAAGTCCATTTGAACCAGTTACATACAATGGTGTAACGTATGTGATTGGACAATCAAATAATGCACTTATTTTCCCGGGGCTTGGGCTTGGAACAATTGTTGTACGTGCAAGCGTCATGACGGATGGAATGTTCGCAGCAGCTGCTGAAGCAGTTGCAAGTATGGTAGACACAAGTCAGCCGGGAGCACCTATTTTGCCAGAAGTTGAAGAGTTACGTAATATCTCGGAAATGGTTGCAATTGAAGTAGCGAAAGTTGCTGTTGCAGAAGGGGTAGCTAGAGAGAATTTAAGTGATAACGATATCAAGATTGCAGTGAAAGAAGCAATCTGGGAGCCAGAGTATCGCCAAATAAAAGCGGTAGAAAAGGTTAGAATATAGAAATAAAGCCCGTTTATTATATAAGCGGGCTTTCACTTTTACTACTGACAAAAAGTATAGGAAGTGGCACCTTTGAATTGGAATCAGTTATGGAAGAAAGATATATCCCTTTTAATTATATTAATGGTTGTTGTTCCGATTGCTGGAGAGCTTAATTTTCATCCTTTTAACGATACGTTTCGCGTTAGCTTTGGGACACCGCTTTTCTTCTTTTTATTGCTATTTTTAAGAAGAATACCAGCAGCGGCTGCGGGTATTCTTGTCGGTATATGTGTCGTTTTATTCCGCGTATGTCTGGACTGGGTTATGCAAGGTTCATTTCATATGACAGAGTCATTTTATTTGCGTTATCCTGTGTTCTTTTATTATTTTATTTATGGAAGTCTTTTTTCACTTTGTAGGGTAAATAAGTTTCATCAGAAACCAATCGTTATTGGATGCCTTGGAATTACAATTGAAATTATCGCAAGTATGTCAGAACTAGCGATTTATCATATGGTAGTACTCGGTACAACAATAACCGTTTCTGAAGTAAATAAACTTATCATTATTGCTATTTTTCGTAGTTTCTTTGCACTAGGATTTTTAAATATGATGATTTTATATGAAACGAAATTAAAAGAATCACAAGTCCGAAAAGAAAATGAAAAAATGTTCATGCACCTTTCGAATTTATATGTAGAATCCGTTCATTTGAAAAAAACGTTGCAAAATGCAGAGTTGATTACACAAGAAGCATATCAACTATATCGAAATTTACAGGCGAAAAATGATTCTAGCAGTAAAACAGCATTGAAAATAGCAGGAGAAGTGCACGAAATAAAAAAGGATAATCAAAGAATTTTTGCGGGGTTATCTAAACTGTTATTAGATAAAAATGTGGCTGAGTATGTAGAAGGACATGAGCTTACAGAAATGATTGTAAGAATAAATGAAAAGTACGCTGGAATGCTAGAGAAAGATATATGTTTTTCTAAACATATAGAAGGTGAACACGCTGCATATCACGTGTATACAGTACTATCAATCTTTAATAATTTAGTTGCCAATGCAGTGGAAGCGATTGAAGATAGAGGTCTCATTCATATTAATTTATATAAACGAGAGCAACATGTAATATTTGAAGTAATTGATGATGGCCCTGGTATAGCACAAAAGTATAAGAAATTAGTATTTAAGCCCGGGTTTACTTCCAAGTATGATCAAACAGGAACACCGTCAACAGGTATTGGACTTTCTTACATACACGAAATGGTAACAGAGCTCGGCGGAGAAGTAAGGTTAGAAGACAATGAAACTGAAAAAGGGTGTAAGTTTATCGTTTGTTTACCAGAGTGCAGTTTAAAGCGGGAAGGGGAATAGGTTTGTTTTATTATATAGTAGATGATGATGAAGTTTTCCGTTCGATGCTTTCACAAATTATTGAGGATGGCGATCTTGGAGAAGTAGTTGGAGAATCGGAAGATGGAGCTTTTGTTGAAGCAGAACAGCTAAATTATAAAAAAGTGGATATTTTATTTATTGATTTACTCATGCCAATGAGAGATGGCATTGAAACAGTTCGCCATATAGCGCCTTCATTCAATGGGAAAATTATTATGATTTCTCAAGTTGAATCGAAACAGCTCATTGGTGAGGCATATACACTTGGTGTGGAATATTATATTACGAAACCACTAAACAAAATTGAAGTTGAATCTGTCGTACGAAAAGTAATGGAACGGATTCGCTTGGAGCGTTCCATACATGATATTCAAAAATCATTGAATAACGTGTTTCAGTGGGAGCAGCCGCAAATGCGTAATGAACCGGTGCAAGAAGCAAAAAAGATAGCGGATTCCGGACGCTTCTTACTAGCAGAACTCGGTATTGCGGGAGAGAACGGAAGTAAAGATTTACTTAGTATGCTGGAATATTTATACGGACAAGAAAAGGCGCAAACATTTGAATTTGGATTCCCTGCGTTAAAAGACATTTTTCACCAAATCACATTAAAAAAATTAGATCATATAGCTTCGGATGTAGATATAGATAAGGAGAAAAAAGTATCTGAACAACGTGTAAGAAGAGCGATTTATCAATCATTGAATCATTTAGCTTCCATCGGACTAACAGACTTTTCAAATCCAAAATTTGAAAGCTATGCCCCGAAATTTTTTGATTTCACTGTAGTGAGAAAACGAATGACAGAAATGACAAAGGATGAAATAGCGACTTCTGGACATATACGAATTAATACGAAAAAATTTATTCAAGTGTTGTATTTTGAGGCGAAAAGGTTGATGGAGATAGAGTGAAGAAGGTGCTTATAAATAAGCATCTTTTTTTGTTCAATCAACATTTTATATTTTCTCGTTAAGCATGTAAAATGTTAAGTAAGAGAAAATGGTTTTACATTAAGGAAGTGTCAAAACAATGAGTTTTACATTAAATAAATCGATTATTAAAGAAGTGTGCGGAGAGGCCTCCTATAAAAGAGGCGAAGCTTATTATAAATCAAATAAAGTAATCGTGAATCATTATGATGAAACGAAAGAAATTTGTGAGGCGACGGTAAAAGGGAATGAAGATTTTCACGTTACAGTAGAAAAGGCTCAAAAAGGTGATGTAGTTGCGAGATGTAGTTGTCCTTCGTTAGCGTCTTTTCAAACGTACTGTCAACATGTTGCAGCCGTACTAATACAAATAAATTATAACCAGCAAACGGGTGGAATGGGACCTGTTAGTAGCAAAAATGATCAATTAACAAACGGGATGTTTCAGTTGTTTGCAGACAAACCACTACGACCAAAAAGTAAACAACACCGTTTTGATACACGTGAAATATTAGATGTTGCGTTTATATGTTCACCAGTAGCGACGAAAAGTGGTGGGTCTCTTCTTGGAATTCAGTTAAAACTTGCGAAAACATATGTCATAAATCATATTAGAGAATTTCTTTCTAAAGTGGAGAAAAGAGCGACTTTTCATTGTTCTAATGAATTTACATACACACCAGATGTACATAGCTTCAGGCAAGAAACGGATGCGGTTATTCAGCAGCTGATTAAAATGTATCATAATGAAAAAATGTATGAAGATGCGTTAGAAGTACATGCGAAACAAGATGAAAGTATGATATTCATACCGCCAGCTTCGTGGAAAGATATGCTCTCTTTACTTACTAAAGTGGAGTATGTACAGCTGAAACAAAATGAGCAACTGTTTCACGGATTACAAATGTCAAACGGTTTATTGCCATTACATTTTGAATTTACGAAAGGAAATAATGGTGGATTCACACTTCATATAGACGGCCTAAATCGTGTTCAAGTTATGGAGATGTATAACAATGCTCTTTACGATGGGAAACTATATCATTTGCCTATGGAAGATTGTATGCGACTTATTGAATTGCAAAAGATGATGAGCCGCTCAAATAGCAATCAGTTTTATATTCCTAAAAATAAGATGGAACATTTCGTAGCGAAAGTTGTACCAGGATTAATGAAACTTGGAACGGTACGCATTGATGAAGTCATATCAGATCGTGTTGAAACGCCGTCGTTAAAAGCAAAATTATATTTAGATCGAGTGAAAAATCGTTTGTTAGCAGGTCTCGAATTCCATTATGGCAATGTTGTGATTAATCCGCTAGAAGAAAACGGACAGCCGTCTGTTTTTAATCGGGATGAAAAAAAGGAAAAAGAGATTTTAGACATTATGAGTGAAAGTGCCTTCGCGAAAACAGAAGGTGGTTACTTTATGCATAATGAAGAGGCTGAGTATAACTTTTTATATCATGTTGTTCCAACGTTAAAAGGCTTAGTTGATATTTACGCGACAACAGCAATTAAATTACGCATTCATAAAGGGGATACAGCACCTCTTATTAGGGTAAGAAGAAAAGAAAGAATTGATTGGTTATCATTTCGTTTTGATATAAAAGGAATACCGGAAGCGGAAATTAAAGGTGTATTAGTCGCTCTTGAAGAGAAACGCAAATATTACCGATTAGCGAATGGTTCTTTATTATCACTAGAGAGCAAAGAGTTTAATGAAATTAATCAGTTTGTAAAAGAATCAGGTATTCGAAAAGAATTTTTACATGGGGAAGAAGTGAATGTTCCGCTTATTCGGAGTGTAAAGTGGATGAACGGACTTCACGAAGGTCATGTTTTAAGTTTAGATGAGTCTGTTCAAGATTTAGTTGAAAGCATTCAAAACCCGAAAAAATTAAAGTTTACAGTACCGAAAACTTTACATGCCGTAATGAGAGAGTATCAAGTATACGGATTCGAATGGATGAAAACACTTGCCTATTATCGTTTTGGCGGTATTTTAGCAGATGATATGGGACTTGGAAAAACGCTGCAAAGCATTGCTTTTATAGATTCTGTATTGCCTGAAATTCGGGAGAAGAAGCTACCTATATTAGTCGTTTCACCATCCTCGCTCGTCTACAATTGGTTTAGTGAATTGAAAAAATTCGCCCCGCATATTAGAGCGGTTATTGCAGATGGAAATCAAACAGAACGACGAAAAATTTTAAAGGACGTAGCGGAATTTGATGTCGTAATTACGTCATATCCGTTACTGAGAAGAGATATAAGATCGTATGCGAGGCCGTTTCATACACTATTTCTTGATGAAGCACAGGCGTTTAAAAATCCTACAACGCAAACTGCAAGAGCGGTGAAAACGATTCAAGCTGAGCATCGTTTTGGACTAACGGGAACGCCTGTAGAAAATTCATTAGAAGAGCTATGGTCTATCTTCCATGTCGTCTTTCCAGAATTATTACCGGGAAGAAAAGAATTCGGTGATTTAAGGCGCGAAGATATAGCGAAGCGCGTAAAGCCTTTCGTATTAAGACGATTAAAAGAAGATGTATTACAGGAGCTTCCAGATAAAATAGAGCACTTACAGTCATCGGAGTTATTACCAGATCAAAAGAGACTATATGCTGCTTATTTAGCGAAATTAAGGGAAGAAACGTTAAAGCATTTAGATAAAGATACGTTACGTAAAAATAAAATTAGAATTTTAGCTGGCTTAACGAGATTACGACAAATTTGTAATCATCCCGCTTTATTCGTTGATGATTATAAGGGGAGTTCAGCTAAATTTGAGCAACTGTTAGAGATATTAGAGGAATGCAGAAGTACTGGTAAGAGAATTTTAATCTTTTCTCAATTTACGAAGATGCTGTCTATTATTGGTCGTGAGTTAAACCGTCAAGCTGTTCCATACTTTTATTTAGATGGAAATACACCTTCGCAAGAACGTGTAGAGCTATGTGACCGGTTTAACGAAGGTGAAGGGGATCTATTTCTCATTTCTTTAAAAGCTGGTGGTACGGGTCTTAATTTAACGGGTGCCGATACGGTTATATTGTACGATTTATGGTGGAATCCAGCTGTTGAACAACAAGCAGCAGATAGAGCATATCGAATGGGACAAAAAAATACGGTACAAGTTATTAAATTAGTGGCTCACGGAACAATTGAGGAAAAAATGCATGAACTGCAAGAGAGTAAGAAAAATTTAATCGCTGAAGTGATTGAGCCGGGAGAAGAGAAATTGTCCTCAATTACTGAGGAAGAAATTCGAGATATTTTAATGATCTAACATAAAAAGCTATGCCTTCAAATGTATGAGGGCATAGCTTTTTTGTTGTAATAATTATATTTTGTTTTGTACAAAGTAAAGAAATCAAATGTTATTTAGATTACTTCTTTGTGCCTTTACTTTTGTATGGCTTGGCAGCTGCCTTTTTCTTTGCACTTGATTGCCAACGGTTCCACCCTTTACTTCCTGTACCTTGTCCTACACCTTTTTTTGGTTTTGCTTTCGTTTTACTCATATGATCACTCCGTTATATAAAAATCTTATTTGATAATAGTCAATGATTTAGAAAATACTCTTTATAAATGACTATGTTTACTTTAAGTAAAAATAAACTGCTTGAATGCTATAGTATAACATGAATTTGCAAGTAAACTGAAAGGAATTATAAAGAAAATGAAAATAATACGAAATACTGCGGATTCTATATTTCGAACGATTACATTACTTGTTGTGTATATGTTAGTCTCGCTTAGTGAAACGTTTTTTGGATTAACAAGGCAAAAGAAGTGAAGATGTTATATTGAAAACAATCAATAAAGCCGTAAAATAAAGAATTTAAAAATATTTTTAAATTTTTGTTGACTTTCTTTATTTTTTGTATAGAATAATCATTAATAAAATGTTTCAGAGATGTGACAACAAAACGACTATGAAAGGACGAGTAGTAGTAGGATGTAGTCTAAGCGAGTCAGGGGTGGTGTGAGCCTGATACGAAGCCTATTATGAAGAACCTCCTGGAGTTGCTAACCGAAATCCTTTACAGGAAAGTAGACTTAGCCGGGTACTTCGCCGTTACAAGAAGAACAGTATCGAGATATTTCATCTCCGTACTGTATAAGTGAGCAACCTCTGTTGCTAATTTGGGTGGTACCGCGGAACCAAAGTCTTTCGTCCCAGTTTTTTGGGAAAGAAGGGCTTTTTTTGTTGGCTTCTTTTCACAACATCCAAACATTTTAGGAGGAAACCACCATGTATCAATCATTAATGACAGTAAGAGAGACTCAAATCGCAATTAAGGAAGTTAAAACATTTTTTGAGGATCAATTAGCAAAACGCCTTGAACTATTCCGCGTATCTGCACCATTATTCGTAACGAAAAAATCAGGATTAAACGATCATCTAAACGGTGTAGAACGTCCAATTGAATTTGATATGTTACATTCAGGAGAAGAATTAGAAATTGTTCACTCACTAGCGAAGTGGAAAAGATTCGCATTACATGAATATGGATATGAAGCTGGTGAAGGTTTATATACAAACATGAACGCAATTCGTCGTGATGAAGAACTTGATGCAACACATTCCATTTACGTTGACCAATGGGATTGGGAAAAAATCGTTCAAAAAGAATGGCGTACTGTAGATTACTTACAAAAAACAGTACAAACAATTTATGGAATATTCAAAGATTTAGAAGATCACTTATTTGAAAAATATCCGTTCCTTGGAAAGTATTTACCAGAAGAAATTGTTTTCATCACTTCCCAAGAACTAGAAGATAAATATCCAGAATTAACACCGAAAGATCGTGAACATGCAATTGCAAAAGAACACGGTGCAGTCTTCATTATCGGAATTGGTGATGCACTTCGTTCAGGTGAAAAGCATGATGGGCGCGCAGCTGATTATGATGATTGGAAATTAAACGGTGACATTTTATTCTGGCACCCAGTATTACAATCTTCATTCGAATTATCATCAATGGGAATTCGTGTTGATAGTAAATCACTTGATGAGCAATTAACGAAAACAGGTGAAGACTTCAAACGTGAGTACGATTTCCATAAAGGTATTTTAGAGGACGTACTACCATTAACAATTGGCGGTGGTATTGGACAATCAAGAATGTGCATGTACTTCTTACGAAAAGCACATATCGGTGAAGTTCAATCTTCTGTATGGCCTGACGATTTACGTGAAGCTTGCAAAAAAGAAAACATTCATCTGTTTTAATAGAAGGGAGAGAGTAACTCAAGGAGTTATTCTCTCTTTTTTTATTGTGTAAACGAATGGTTTACAGTGGGTTTTACTAATAGTTTCTTTCTTTTTCATCTCCTAATATGTAATAATTTGTTAAAGGAGGGGGCGTTATGAGCTTAGGAGAACAGCTAAAAAAGCTACAAGATTCAAAGGGATTTTCGCAAGAGGATGTTGCTAAAAAGATTGCTATAACGAGGCAAGCGGTGTATAAAGTGAAACTTTAATCAGTGGGCGATTTATCCTACTGATTATTAGTTGAACCAATCGGGCTTTTATAGGCAGTTAATCGCATCTGGCTGCCTTGATTGTGCTTAAAAGCTTTGATGAGATTTACTGCCTGTTAAAGCGGGGTAAATGGGAAAATGATAAAAGTTACCCTGATATTGAAAATTTGATTTTATTGAGCGAAATGTATAATGTTACGCTCGATGAGTTAATAAAAGGGAACCAAAATTTAAAAGAGAAAATACATATTGATGAAGATGAAGATTTTGAAAAAGAGAATGAGTTTGGTTTTTATATTGGGTTTGGTTTGCTAATTGTGAGTGCTTTCGTTGATTATGAAGGAATGCAAGAGATCTTATTAGGGATAGCACTATTCATGATGGTTTTTTATTCTGACGTGAAGAAAGTTATTTTGAATGAGTTCAGATCATCTTTCAAAAGAAAAGATATATATGATAAGAAATGAGAAGAGTCAGTTATATTTCCTAGGAAAGAGTATAACAAGAAATCCAATTGTTTTATGATGATTTTGGGATGTTGATAGTATGTTAAAAAGCTCAAATAAGCATAACCCCGTTCTAAAGTTAGGACGGGGTTGGAAATCTAAGCTTTATTAAGCGTAAAGTTCTTTCAATTATTTTTACTTTAGTAAAACATTACTTATTTGTTACCGATTTCTTCCGCTAAACCGATTAAAATTCCTTCCGTTCCACGAATGTAGCAAAGTCGATACGAGTCCTCGTATTGAACTATTTCGCCAACGAGCTGAGCACCATGCTTAGTAAGTCTCGATACCATTTCGTCAATGTCTTCAACGGTGAACATGACGCGCAAATAACCGAGGGCATTTACAGGAGGTGTCCGGTGATCTGCAATAGTAGGTGGTGTGAGAAATCGCGAAAGTTCAATTCGGCTATGGCCATCTGGGGTAACCATCATAGCAATCTCCACGCACTGAGAACCGAGTCCAGTTACGCGACCGGCCCATTCACCTTCGACAGTAGCGCGTCCTTCTAGTTTTAATCCAATCTCTTCGAAGAAAGATATTGCGTTATCAAGAGATTCTACAACGATGCTGACATTGTCCATTCTTAGTAACTTGTTGTTTGCCATAGTCTTTATCTCCTTTATATGTATAAATTTATTATCTAACCATCCTCATAATTATACTAAAATCTCCTATAAACAAAAAACACCTTGTCACAGTGTGGGGAAATATGACAAGGTGTTTTCGGGTATAGAATAAACATTTTATTAACGAACAAAACTTCGGAAACCTTCTACTATTGATATACGCATGAACTTTCTTTCGTGAATGCTATCATTTTAAGAATTTGATAGTGTAGTTTCTATTCGATAATATAACTTCGACTTTCCCGCAAAATAGTCCTATCCTGTTTCTATTTATATAGGAAAGAAATAGATTCATATAATTTGTTTTTAGTTTTACTAGTGGAAATTAACTCATCTGCACTAAAGGCTCAATTTTCGCCATAAATGATTGATGCAGTGCCTCAACACCTGTTACTAAATGAAGGCGGTCAATAACGACAGACACTTTAATTTCTGATGTACTTACCATTTTAATATGAATATCTTCTTCTTTTAAAGTAGTGAACATATTCGCAGCAACACCGGGATTAGAGACCATACCAGATCCTACAATTGATACTTTAGCTAAATGATTTTCATATTCTACAGATTCATATTGTAATGTTTCTTGATGTTGTTCTAATACCTCTAATGTTTCTTTTAAATCATTAGAATGGATTGAGAAGGAGAGGTGAACAGTTCCTTCATTTGTAATACTTTGAATGATGATATCTACATTAATATGTGCCGCTGCTAATGTAGAGAAAACTGTTGAAAGTGAACCTTGTTCCAATCCTTTCATTGTGACGCGTGTAATATTATCTTCAAATGCAATACCTTTAACGATTGATTGTTGTTCCATGTTACATTCTCCTTTTACAATTGTTCCGTTTTCTTGTTCCATACTTGAGCGAACTTCTAAAATGACATTATGATTTTTAGCAAATTCAACAGCACGTGGGTGTAATACACCAGCACCGAGATTTGCTAGCTCTAGCATTTCGTCATAAGAAATTTCATCTAATTTATAAGCATTTTTTACAACTCGTGGGTCCGTCGAATAAACACCGGTCACATCCGTGTAAATATCGCATTTTTTTGCTTTCAGTGCAGCAGCTAATGCAACAGCAGTTGTATCAGAACCACCGCGTCCAAGCGTTGTAATTTCATGGTTTTCACTAACTCCTTGGAAGCCAGCTACGATAACAATCGTACCTTCAGTAAGATAAGATTGAATTCGATCTGTATGAATGTCAGTAATCCGTGCACTACTATGTACAGATTCTGTCGTAATACCAGCTTGCCATCCTGTTAATGAAATCGCGTTATAACCTTTTGCTTGGAGTGCCATCGTTAATAATGAAATAGTAACTTGCTCTCCTGTTGATAGAAGCATATCCATTTCACGTTTACTTGGATTTTCTGAAATCGCGTTAGCGAGTGCTACAAGTTCATCTGTGCTCTTTCCCATTGCTGAAACGACAGAGACGATACTATGCCCTCGTTCATATTCTTCAATAATTAAATTTGCTACATGTTGAATGCGCGCGACATTTCCGACAGAAGTGCCACCAAATTTTTGTACAATCGTTTCCATTACGAATTCCTTCTTTCATCCATTTTTAAGAATAGATTAGGACATATATAAATCCCAATATTCCTGTAGTTACCAGAGAAAAACAAAAAACACCATCTCAAATAGGTGAGGATGGTGCTGTTACAGGAAAAGGGAAACAGAAAACGGAGCTAATAAAAAAACCGCCAAAAAAGGAATATCATAAAAATAATATCTCTTTTTTGTAGATAGCTCTTCATACATACACTTCTGTACATATGACAGTTCTGTTTCTATTCGAAAACAGCCCCAATCGATAAATGCAGAGAAAATTATCGATTTCGGCAATACTTCCTTTCATCTAATTTCATAGACATCTCTGTGTCTCCATTAGAATAATCATAAGTATCGCAACCTCTATCTCACGTTTTAGGCGAGAGTGTTTGATTTATGAAGTTGTTGGTAACATTTGTTTTATAATAATTTAAATTTTTCGGGGAATCAAGTGTTTTGTATAAATTTTAAAAATTCTTTCTTTTCTTAAAAGAGTTTGTGAAAAATGTAGCAAAATAAATTCATTGCATGTACATTAAACTTATAGTGCATAGGAGGTGGAAGAATGAAGGGAAAAAAGCCTATTTATGTTTCGGCAGAAATGAATACAACAATGGAAAAATTATGGGGATATACGCAGAAACCAGATATACATACAGAATGGGATGCTCGCTTTACTGAAATTTCGTATTTAGAGAAAACGGAAGGAGAGCCACAGAAGTTTTTATATAAAACAAAAATCGGATTTGGACTTGAAATAGCTGGTGAAGGGGAATCGATAGGTGAAATAAGAAAAGAAACAGGTGAACGGATTTCTTCTTTAAAATTTTGGACAGACAATCAATTATCACTTATTCAAATAGGGCGTGGTTATTGGAAGTATACACCGTGTAAAGAACACATTCATTTTGAGACACAATATGATTATAATACGAGGTTTGGTCGTATAGGGAATGTAATAGATATCTATATGTTTCGGCCGTTATTGGGCTGGGCGACTGCTTGGAGTTTTGATGCTTTAAAATTATGGTTAGAAAAGGGATTGCACCCTAGATTACTAATTAGAAGAACAATGACATACTGGCTCGTATGTTTTTTATTTGCATTTGTATGGATGTATCAAGGAATAGTGCCGAAACTAGTGTTTACTCATTCAGAAGAAGTAAAAATGCTATCTGTGATGATTGGTTCAACTGAACATAGTATTTTTGTACTTAAAATAATTGGATTACTAGAAATTATTTTTGGTGTCCTATGGCTGTTGCCATTGCCGAAACGAAAAGTATTTGTCGTACATATTTTTATTTTAATAGCCTTAACGATAGCGGCAGGATTTACGAATATCGTAAGCTTTACAGAGCCATTTAATCCAATTACATTAAATGTTCTACTAATGGGGTTATCAATTGTCGGCTATATAAATAGCACGAATTTGCCAAGCGCAAAAAATTGCAAGAGGAAGAGAAAGGGATAATGTATGGCTAATATGTATGAAAGACTATTAGGGGATTCTTATAAAAAACTTCATCCGAAATTACAGAAACGCTATGAGATTACGGAAGAAAATAGCTTTACTGGAGAAGGAAAGATGGATGAAATTTACGGAGGTTCTATTTTCGTAAAATTAATATTAAAAATTGCATCGAAGTTTAGAATGTTTTTCTCTGAGCGGGGGAAGGAAGTGCCATTTACAATACATAATACCGCAGAGCGAGATGAACATGGAGATGAACTTGTGCGGTGGAATCGTACTTTTTATTTTCATAATAAGAAAAGATATTTTAATGCTGTTATGCAGTTGGATGAAGAGAATAATGAAATTGTAGATTATTTTGGTGAGCCGCACATACTTGTTTCTACATTGAATTTTCATATTGATGAGGTGGGGGCAATGCATATTTCTTCAAAGAAACAATGGTTTTACATGTTTGGAAGGAGAGTCCCGTTACCTAGGTTTTTATACGGAGAGGCCAACATTGTAGAAAGTTATGATGAAACACTACAATGCTTTCGAATTCATGTACAAGTACGAAATCCGTTAATTGGTTCATTATTTTCATATAAGGGAACATTTGTGGAGAGGAAATAAATAATATGAAAAATATAATAGTTGGACTTGCTTGTTATACTATTTTTCTAATATATGAGTGGTCAAATATAAACCCAGTTGAAGCAATTATATTATTATCTATTTTGTTATTTATACCGATGTCATTTTTCATTATTGATAAGGAAACAAGAAATGGATCGTATGTATTCTTTTATAAATTTGTATCGTTTTTATATCCAATCGCAGCAATTAGTGCAATGTTAGCTTTCGTAACAAATCACTATTTATTTGCGTTACTTTGGTTTGTATATACTGGACTTGTCGCGTTATTTGGTGTAAGTAGAGTGCTAGAAAGAGGATGGAAACCGTTAGAAGAGACAGCTATTGATAGTGCGTTTATATATTTGTTTTTAGGTGGTTTCTGGTTTTTAGCTTCAGTAGCAAAAATTCCCATTATGCATTTTAGCTCTGACATTGTGTTACTCACAGCTGCACACTTTCATTATTCAGCATTTCTATTGCCGTTATCAGTTGGTTTAATTGGGAGGAAAAGAGAAAAGAGAAGTAAAGTATATGATGTTATTATGTTTATCATCGTCATTTCACCTATGACAGTTGCGATAGGAATTACGTACTCAAGAGTATTTGAATTTTTTGCAGTGTTCCTATATTTATGTGCGATTTATGGTTATGGGATTTATGTTTGGCGCACGAAATTTAATGCTATCAGTGCAAAGGTTCTTCTGACCATATCGTCTAGTACACTCATGGTAACAATTATGTTTTCACTTATATATTCATATGGGAATTTGAAACATGTAATGACGATTACAATTGCTCAAATGGTTTGGATTCACGGTGTTGTCAATGGAATTGGAGTGGCGTTACCAGCATTTGTCGGCTGGATGATTGAAAAAAGTGATCCGAATTATAAATATTACGGGAAACCAATGAGCAGGTTAAGAGGAAATCCGACAGTTGGGGAAGTATTTTTACATAACAGAAGTTTAATAGATAGCAAGGAATACAGAGGTTTAGTTGATAAAATGAATGATTATCATAGTGAAGCATTTGACGTGACGAAGATTCCTTTAAGTATTATTCGTTTTTATGAAAATACAAAAGAGTATGAGTTACAATCGCATATTAAATGGGCTCGTTGGTTCCGCCCGGTTGCATTTTGCTATGAGAAAATGAGTAAACGTGTAGGACAAATACATTTAGGAATGGGCGGCAAGTGGGAAATGATGCATGGCTCTATCATTGGGATAATAGATGCGAAGGATGGAAGAGAGAATGTAAGGGCTTGGCTAAGAAAAAATGAAGCAGAAGAATCTATTTTTGTAGCTCTTTACTCAAAACATACACATGAGAATGAGACATATATGAATATTGCATTGCCTTTACCATATTCGAATATGACGGGGGTTTTGAAATTATGTAATAAGAGTAATGATTTAATTATTACTAGTAAGCTAAGAGAAAATGGTAAGGGAGATGAGGGGATTTATTTACATACTCGTTTCTTTACAATACATTTACCGCTAGCAGAGACGTTTATTATTAAAGAGAGCACGGATCACATATTAGAAGCTAATCATAGAATGTGGATATTTGGAGTTAAGTTTTTAGAAATTGATTATGAGATTAAGAAAATAGAGGAGAAGTAGGAAAAGCTTGGAGAGATTCCAAGCTTTTTTATGTATGCGTAATTGTCATAGCAACTTGTTTATCTAAGTCTCGGTCCCAAATGCGTTGAATTTCAAACGTACCTTTTTCAAAAAATAATGGGAATCTCTCTTTAAACCAATCTTGCATAGGAAGATTTAGTGCTTCATCAATTGGTACCCATAATAATTCGCCTTCAGGAGGGTTCATAAGAAGTTCACCATCAAATGAGTCTGTCCAATAATTAAATACCATATATCGAACATTTTCTTTCGGATTTACGTATTCATCTAATCCTTTAAAACTTAAATTTGAGACAAGTAATCCAGTTTCTTCTTTTACTTCTCGTGTAGCAGCTTTAACGATACTTTCTGGAAAATCTACTTTACCGCCAGGAGCGATATAACCAGGGAAACCTAGATGATCGGGGCGCTGTATTAGCAATACTTTGTTATTCTGCTGAATCATACACATCGTGTAAATACGGTGTTCTATATCTTTCCAATTGTTGCTCATATGAATCTCTCCTCTTATAAAACCTTATAGTTTTTAACTATAGTTATATATGACAAAAAATACAATAATAATACAAAAATATACAAATTCCAATTGACTATTACTAATTTTCAGAACTATAATTAGTCTGTTATATAAATATATTGTACTTGAGAGGGGAATATATTCTATGAAAAATAGAATAATCGCAGCAGGATTAATCGCAGCTAGTATATTATCTTATTCATCTAGTAGTTTCGCACAAACAAAAAAATTTCCAGATATCATAGCTAAACATTGGGCAGAAGATTCTATTTACTATTTAGTAGATAAAGGTGCAGTTACAGGTAACGATAAAGGAATGTTCGAGCCTGGAAAAGAAATTACTCGTGCAGAAGCAGCTACAATGATGGCTAAAATTTTAAACTTACGAATTGATAATAATGCTAAACCATCTTTCGGTGATTCTCAAAAACACTGGGCTACTCCAGTCATCGCAGCTGTAGAAAAAGCTGGCGTTGTTAAAGGTACAGGCAATGGATTCGAGCCAGACGGGAAAATCGACCGTGTTTCAATGGCGTCTCTTCTTGTAGAAGCTTACAAATTAGAGTCTAAAGTAAACGGTATTCCAGCAACTAAATTCAAAGATTTAGAAACATTAAACTGGGGTAAAGAAAAAGCTAACATCCTAGTTGAATTAGGCATTTCTCTTGGTACTGGTGAGAAGTGGGAGCCTAAGAAAACTGTAACAAAAGCAGAAGCAGCACAGTTTATTGCAAAGACTGACTCACTTAAAGTAGGCAATCCTTTAGTAGAAAAGGTAGTTATTATTGATCCTGGTCATGGAGGATTTGATCCAGGGAATCCGGGACAAGGTGTAGAGGAAAGTGGAATTGTATTTGATACTTCTTTAAGATTACAGAAGTTGTTAGAAAAAAATACACCTTTAAAAGCTTTGTTAACACGTGAAGAGAATGGAAATCCAGGCAGTAACAAAAATGAATCTCTTGCGAATCGAGTGAAATTTGGCCAAGAGCACAATGGAGATATATTTGTAAGCATTCATGCAAATTCTTCTGAAAATCATGATGGTCATGGAACGGAAACATATTATTATAAAAAATCCAAGCGTGGAGAAGAGACACAGATTGAAAAGGATAGCGAAGTATTAGCGAAGAAAATTCAAAAACGAGTAGTAGAAGCACTACATACAAGAGATAGAAATATAAAAGACAATCATTCATTTTATGTAGTAAATAATAATACAGTACCAGCAGTTTTAACAGAGCTTGCCTTTATTGATAATAATATAGATAATGGTAAATTAGCTGATGAATCAGGAAGACAAATTGCTGCTGAGGCAGTTTATGCTGGGATTTTGGATTATTATGAGTGGAAAGGTTTCGATGTTTCAAAATATCGTTTAGCTAAATAAGAATGTTGATTGCTAAGTCCATCGTCTATATAGAGGTGGGCTTTTTATGTAAATTTATAACAGAATAAAAAGATATATCGTATTATGCTGATTATGAATAAAATAATGGTAGATTAGTTTATTTTTATCACGTATACTTTTACTGTTGACTAATTAAGAGTTTGTTAGTTTAATAGGGAAAATTATACGATAAAGGGAGGCAAGTTAACACGGGACAAGCATATAGAAAACGTGTTAAACAATTTATGAAAAAAGTTATTTCTAATGTGTTGGCAGTGACAGTTGCACTTCAAGTAGTGCTGGCTCCAGCAACTTCGTTTGCATCTACAAAAGAATTTCCAGACGTTCCGAAAAATCATTGGGCACTTGAAGCGATTACTGATTTAACGTCAAAAGGGGTTATTGTAGGTTACGATAATGGTAAATTTGGCTTTGGAGATGTTGTAACTCGTGAGCAAGTAGCAGCATTAATGTATCGCGCTTTAAAACCAGAAGTAAAAAGCGATTATAAAAATCCATACTCTGATATTAGTGCAGGAACGACGATGTTCCCAAAAGAAATTTTGGCATTAACAGATATGGGGATTTTCGTAGGTGATGGTAAAGGGACGTTTAGACCGAAAGAATCATTAACTCGTGCTGAAATGTCTGTTATTTTGCAAAGAGCATTTAAATTAGAAGTAAAAGCACCACATACATTTAATGATATAGATGCAACACATTGGTGGGCAAAAGAAGCAATTAGTGCATTACAATCCAATGGTGTATCGGTAGGAAATGGGCTTGGAGGATTTGATCCATCAGGTGTATTAACACGTGAAAGCTATGCGCAACTTTTATATAAAGCGATGAAAATTAAAAATGATGTTCCTGTTGAACAACCATCGTATATTAATCTAGACGTAACTTTGCCATCTAACGTAACGGCACTAGAGATTGATAATTTCATTAAAAAATCTCATTCAGATAGTCCACTTATTGGAACTGGTAAAGATTTTATTCAAGCACAAAATGAGTATGGTGTGAGCGCACTATATTTAGCTGCACATGCAATCTTAGAATCAGCGTACGGTAAATCAGAAATTGCATATCGTAAACATAATTTATTTGGCTTAAGAGCATATGATCGTGACCCATTTGCATATGCAAAATATTTACCGTCATATAAGGAAAGTATTTCTTACAATGCTGATTATGTAAGGAAGAACTACTTAGAAGAAGGTGCAAATTATTTCAGCGGTTACACATTACCTGCTATGAATGAAAAGTATGCAACAGATAAAGAATGGGCTGGCAAAATCGCTAATATTATGGAGCGTATTAAACCGTTTAACAAGAAAGATTATGAAAATGTAAAACGATTACCGAAAAATCCTAATACATTAAATGTAGAGGCATTAGGAAAAGATATTCCATATAAAGATTATGCAAAAGATGCAACAGCTACTGTTCAATTAGTAGGCTCTTACTATCAAGTGCCATATCCATTTGGCTATACAATTAAGAGTGTACCAAATGTTACACAAAATGAAGTTGGAAAATTAGAAAATGGTAAGAAAGTAAATGTATATCATGAAGATCCAAACGGTTGGGTAGAATTTTCATTTGAAAATGCTCAAGAAAAATATTGGACATTAAAGAATAACTTAAAATTATAATATAAAAAAGGTGTTTTCATTTATGGAAACACCTTTTTTATTTATATTTAACATGTAATATTGGTAGATTTATTAGGAGTTTCTATTTTACTTTTACCAATAATTTAACAGTTTCATATATAATTAAAAGTATTGAAGATTGAATTTTCTGTTTTATATTCGGTGTTAACTTAATTTGAAAAGAGGGGAGAAGTATGCAAGGAGAAATACGAACAGAGAAACATGTAAGTTATGTCGGTAAATTGTTATTGCCAGTTAAAGCGTCACCACATTTTAAATTTTTGTGGATTGGGCAATTACTTTCGACTTTAGGTAGTTCGATAACGATGGTTATTTTGCCAGTCGTTGTGTATTCATTAACTGGTTCAACAGTTGTAATGGGAATGACTATGGCAATGTACATGCTACCTAATATTCTTGCTTTACCGTTTGCAGGTTTAGTTGTAGATCGAATTGATCGAGTGAAATTAATGTTATTAACAGATATAATTCGCTGTATACTAATGCTTTTACTTGCGACACTTATATTTATGGACGTTTTAACAATTCCACTTCTATATGTACTTGTAGCATTATATGGGCTTATGGAAGGGATATTCCAACCAGCATATGCGGCTGTAAGGGCGAAAGTATTTGTACCGGAAATTCGTAATGCAGCTAATGCATTAACGCAAATGAGTAATCAAGGTATACGACTAATTGGACCGGCTCTTGGAGGATTGATCGTTTCAGTTGCATCTGCGGGAATAGGATTTGGACTGGATGCAGTAACGTATTTGTTATCATTTTTTTGTTTATTATTTTTAAGAGAAATAAAGTTTAAAAAAGTAAAACCCATCGAAAAGAGGAAGACTGATTACAAACAAGAGTTTATGGAGGGGGTTTTCGTTTTAAAAAGTCATCCGTGGCTGTGGGTTACAATTTTAGTTTTTTCTTTTGTAAACATTTGTTATGCCGGCATTATCGTCGTATTAATTCCATGGTTATTTAATGTTCATCATCATTTTGAAGCATACGTGTATGGATTAGGAATGGCATCTTCTGGTGTTGGGGCTGTAATTGCCGCGCTAATATTTGGCGGGAGGGAACGGTGGCATAGGCGGGGATTACTTGCCTATGGTGGTGTATTAATAAGTGGTTGTGCGCTCTTAATAATGCCGTTTATTGCTTGGGCACCTGCATTAATTGGATTAATGGCAATTGAAGGATTCGGTATGATGATATTTGGACTCATTTGGGAAACAAGTTTACAAGAGCTTGTGCCAGAAGAAGCCTTTGGAAGGGTGGCAAGCCTTGATATGCTAGGTTCATTTGCTTTATTGCCACTAGGTTATGTGGTTGTAGGATGGTTAGCTACTGTCATAGGTGGTGAGATAACGATTATAACACTAGCTATATTAGTACTTGTAACAATTGGAATAGCGTTATGTGTACCAAGTATTCGACGATTTGATTGATGATATAAGGGAAGGGGAACGACTTATATGATTATAGAAAACTTGAACGATATAGTAGTAAAGGAATTGGACAGACAATACACTTTGCAGGAAAAGGTCTTTGAAGCAAAAAATTTTACAGTCTACATTGCTACCTATAGAGAAAATAAGCTAGCATATAACCAACTAGTATTAATAAAACATTTTTGTAACGAAAAGCCTTCCGTACATATTGGGCATAAGAAAATTAGCACCGATGCAACAAAACTGGATATCACAAAAGAAGTAACAGAAGCAATTCAATCTGGTTTTATAAATGAAGAGTAAGCCCTAATCAAATTAGGGATTATTCCTCATTAAAAACAAATGTTTGTTTCAGTTGTTTCCCCTCATTTACCGGATGGCCGTTGTAAGAGAAACTGTTTTCTTCCCAAGTGATGACGACTTTGAAATTATGGCTATTAAAGTCTAATGGGAATACGATATAGTCAAAGCTTGTATGGCTTTTTGAAACGTTGTTATGTAATGTAGTAGGATTAAAAGTAGCTTTAGAAGTAGGAGTGTTATCAACTATTTCTACAGCTACGTTTGACACATCATTACCGATGTTTTTTACGAGTAAACGATATGTATCGTATACACCTTGTTTTGGCTGCACTGCTTGCTTGTTTGCACTATAAGATTGATCGATTTCGATATACCACTGTTTTGACTTTGATTCAATTGGTAGTGATTGAAATGTGTATGCACTAGCTTGTATTGGTAGTGCTAAACAGATTAGTGCAAAGAGAGAAAATAGTATTCGTTTCATTTTTAGAGAGCTCCCATTCTGTAACGGATTTATTTATTAGTATCTTCTCTTCATGTGAGTATATACCATATAATGTAAGGTGATGTTTATGAGCCTCATGAATGTAATTTACATTTTAAATGCGAATATTAACTGCTGTATTTTTTATGAAAGCTGTGTAGAGATTTTTCTACACAGTTTTTTCTAATGTGAAAAAATTTCCAAAAATATGTTAAAATAACATTGTCATACAACAAGGGGGATTTGTTTTATGGAAAATGGACATCTTGCTAAAGTGAATGTAACGAAAAGAATTGAATCGAAATCTAAGTACAATAAGAAACTTGAAAAATATCAAAGGCGCTTATTAGCATTACAGCAAATAGTAAAAGAAGAAAAAATCGCAGTTATGTTCGTTATGGAAGGCTGGGATGCGGCTGGAAAAGGCGGAGCGATTAAGCGAGTGACAGAACACCTTGATCCACGTGGGTTCCAAGTCAATCCAATTGGAGCACCAGCACCTCATGAAAAACGGTACCATTACTTGCAACGTTTCTGGCGGAAACTTCCTCAGTACGGGCAAATTACTATTTTTGATCGCTCATGGTACGGCCGTGTGTTAGTTGAGCGTGTGGAAGGTTTTGCTACAAAGGAAGAGTGGATGAGAGCGTATGATGAGATTAATGATTTTGAAAAACTATTAACAGATGATCATTATATAGTCGGAAAGTTTTTCTATCATATTAGTAAAGATGAACAATTAAAGCGGTTTAAAGATAGAGAGAACAACCCTTTGAAAAAATGGAAAATTACAGACGAAGATTGGCGCAACCGTGAAAAATGGGATGAGTATGTTGAAGCGATGGAAGACATGTTTGAAAAAACAAATAAGCCAAATGCAAAATGGCAAATTATCGCGAGTAACGATAAATTATATGCTCGATTGAAAACGTTGAAAGTGATTATTTCATTAATTGAGGATTATCTCTTAGAACATAATATAGAATTACCTTCGTATTATTATGAATTAAAAGAGGGAAAGACAGAGAGTTTTGCAGCTAATGAAGATGCAGTTGTAAAATAGTACAGAGTTTACATATGAAATATAAAGTAGAGTTACCCTGGAATTTTGAACGATAAAATTACAGGGTATTTTTTTATCCCGCTTTAATGGGCAGTAAGACCCCCACCTCAAAATTCAGGGAAAGCAAAGAAGTTAGGTGGGGGATCAACTACCCATAAAAGTCCGATTGATGAGGGCTAATGATCAGTGGGGGATGAAGAAAACCCCCACTGATTAAAGTTTCACTTTATTTAGAAAAATTTTACAATTAACAAAAAAAGGTATATAATCAATAATCATATTAACAATGTTAATATGATTATTGATTATATACTATGTGGGGGTCTTATTTTGAAGGGAAGAGATGTTGTTTTAGGTTTGTTAATGGGAAAAGAAATGTCTGGTTATGATATTAAAATTGTGTTTGAAGACGTATTTACTCACTTTTTTGATGGGAGTTTTGGAATGATTTATCCAACGTTACGACAGTTGGAAAAAGAGGGGAAAATAAAGAAAGAGGTTATTATGCAAGAAGGGAAACCAAATAAGAAAATGTACTTTATTACAGATGAAGGGCGTGAAGAGTTTTATCAATACATGCAAACAGATGTAGAGAAAGACGTTTTACGTTCAGATTTTTTAATGAGGATGTATTTTGGTAATTATAGCGATGATAAGGCAATTAAAAAATGGATTGAAGATGAAATTGAAAAGAAAGAGGCATACATTGCGGATCTTCGTTTGAAATATGAAAAGTGGAGAGAAGGTATTACTTTTGTTGAGGAAATTTCACTCGATGTAGGTATTGCATCGTATAGTGCTCAAGTAGAGACGTTGAAAAGAAAACTAGAGCAACTAGAAGCAAAAAAACACAATAAAACAGAAGAATGAAAAACACGTTCATAATAAATAAAGGGGTAGATGAACATGGAGCAATCAAGGGGTATTAAGATTGTCTTTTTAATGTGCTTAGGTATATTTCTTTGTATGATTGATACGACAATTATGAATATAGCTTTACCAGCGATACAAACGAGTGTAAATACTTCATTGGAAAAGATGTCTTGGGTATTAAATGTTTATACAATGACAATAGCGGTACTCGCTATCCCGCTAGGGCGGATAGCTGATATTTTTGGGAAAGCAAAGATGTATATTCTTGGTTTGATTATTTTTGGCGGCGGGTCAGTACTTTGTTCTTTTGCTAATACGGGCGATTTTCTTATCTTTTCCCGCTTTATACAAAGTGTAGGTGCAGCGATTTTATTTCCAACTAGTATGGTAATTGGTGTATCTGCAATGCCATTAGCTAAGAGGCATGTTGCACTTGCAATTTTAGGCGTAACACAAGGATTGTCAGCTGCGATGGGACCAGTAATAGGTGGAATTATTACACAAAATTTCGGTTGGAGATGGGTGTTCCTCGTTAATGTTCCAATTTGTATTTTTGGAATCATTTTATGCTTCTTTATGCTACAAATAAAAAATGAAGAACGTATTATCTCAAAAATAGATTGGATAGGATTGTTATTAAGTAGCACAGCAATTTTTTCTTTTACTCTCATATTAGTAAAAGGCAATACATGGGGATGGCAAAGTAATATAGCTTTGTTTTGTTATGCAATTAGCACTATTTCTCTTATTCTATTTGTTTTAGTAGAACGAAAGATTCATAATCCGATGGTGAATTTAAATTTATTTAAAGATCGAATGTTTGTCGGAGCATCTATCGTTGTCATATTAAGTAATTTATTTTTAATTGGAGTTACTGTATTGCTTCCGACGTTCTTGACAAAAATACAAGGCCGAACGGAAATTGAAGCAGCTTTTTTAGTGACACCTATTTCAGCAATGATATTTTTTGTCTCACCAGCTGCAGCAACTTTGATTAAAAAACTCGGAAAAGTAACTATTATTTTGTCAGGCTTTCTTGTTATGGGCTTATCTTATTATTGGTTGCAAATGATTGATGTTAATTCAACAAATATAGAAATTATTATTCCATGTATGATATTAGGTGTTGGGTATGGTTTAGTAGTAGGTCCAATTACAGTTTTAAGTGCTTCTTCGTTTGAAGGGGAATTACTAACTGCTTCTCAGAGTGTTGTATCAATGTTACGGCAAGTAGGTATTGTTTTAGCGGTCGCAATATTTGTATCTAACTTAACTCATAATTTAACTATAAATAAAGAAAATGTATATCGTTATGCAGAAGAAAAAGTTCGTAATATTCATGTGAGTAGTGACGAGCAAGCTGAGATATTACAAGTAACAAAAGAAAAAATAGAGAATCAAAGTATAGAAACAAATGTCGAAAAGCATCAAAATGAAACATTTGTAGGGTTAAATAAAGAGAAAAAAGACGAACTAATTCACCAAAAAGTGGCTGAGGTATTAAGAGAAGTTCCAGTAGAATATAGAGATGTAAAAAGAGAAGAAGTAATGAGTCAAGTGACAAATGAAGTTGAAAAACAAGAGGAAAGTATAAAGAAAGAAGTACGTGCATTTTCGAATGATGTGAATCATTATGCTAAGAATCAGATGGCTATGAGTTTTACAGATTTATATAAAGCGAGTGTGCCAATTATTTTAGTTTTTGCTTTAGTGAGTTTGTTATTTTGGGAAGGAAAGGCTTTGAGTAAAAAGAGAGGGGAAAGAGTTGTAGGGGGAGTGTAAGGGAAATAATCTAAAGGTGAGTTATGCTCAAATGATGGAATGCTAGCTGTGAAAAAATTAGTATAATTATTATGGGAACTCTTCGGTAATGAGTGAAACGTAAACAGTGGGGGTCTTTACATGTATAAATAAATTTCAGCATTATAAATTTGGGGATTTTGTTGTTCTATAGTACATTAACAAGAGGTATTAGTTTTATAGAAAGGATGAGAAAATGATAGATACAGCAGATGCTTCAATAAGTAATCATATATATACAGAAGAAGAGCAACAAAAATTATACAAAAGAACGTTACTAATCGTAAGCATTTCACAAATGTTCGGCGGAGCAGGGTTGGCTGCTGGAATTACAGTAGGTGCACTTCTTGCGCAGCAAATGCTTGGGACAGATGCATATGCAGGATTACCAGCTGCTATGTTTACAATGGGATCTGCGGTAGCGGCTTTCTTTGTTGGGAAATTATCGCAAAAACATGGTCGCCGCATAGGGCTTGCAGGAGGTTTTATAGTAGGCGGGTTAGGGGCTATTGGAGTTGTGGTTGCAGCTTTAACAAATAGTATTATTCTTTTACTAGTTTCTTTACTTATATATGGCGCGGGCACAGCTACGAATTTACAAGCGCGTTATGCTGGAACAGATTTAGCGAATAAGCAGCAAAGAGCAACTGCTATTAGTATTACGATGGTAATGACGACTTTTGGTGCAGTCGCAGGTCCAAATTTAGTAGGTGTAATGGGAAGGTTTGCTCATTCAATTGGGATTCCTGAACTTGCTGGTCCGTTCATATTATCAGCAGCTGCATTTATACTGGCGGGTATTGTCCTATTTGTTATGCTTCGTCCAGATCCGTTACTTATTGCTAATATGATAGAAACATATAAACAAGAGCATACATATAAAGGGCAAGCGGTAACAGAGGAAACGATAGAAAATAAACGAGGAATTACTGTTGGGGCTATCGTAATGATACTTACACAAGTCGTGATGGTCGCGATTATGACGATGACGCCAGTTCACATGGGACACCACGGTCACGATTTAAGTGCAGTAGGCCTTGTGATAGGTTTTCATGTAGGTGCAATGTATCTTCCGTCTCTCGTTACAGGAATGCTAATTGATAAAATTGGCAGAACTACTATGAGTATAGCTGGCGGAGTAATTTTACTAGCGGCAGGTGTCATAGCTGCAATAGCGCCGAGTGATTCTTTAATACTATTAATTGTTGCTTTGTCTTTACTTGGATTAGGATGGAACCTCGGTTTAATAAGTGGTACGGCTCAAATTGTTGATGCAACTATACCTTCCACACGTGCAAAAACACAAGGGAAAATAGATGTGTTTATCGCGCTAGCTGGAGCTTCAGGCGGAGCGATGTCAGGTATGGTAGTAGCGAATTCAAGTTATGCGGCCTTGTCATTAGCTGGAGGAGTTTTAGCTTTCATGCTGATTCCTGTTGTGATATGGGCTCGGACAGGTAAAGTGAAACTTTAATTAGTGGGGGGCTTCATCCCCCACTAATTATTAGTTGAACCAATCGGACTTTAATGGGCAGTTGATCCACCACCTAAATTCTTTGCTTTCGCTGAATTTTGAGGTGGGGGTCTTACTGCCCATTAAAGCGGGATAAATAAAATTAAGATAAAAAAGGCTGCGTTCAAAGGGAGGTAATCAATCTTTGAATGCAGCTTTTTTGTAGTGAATTGTATAAAAAAACTTTTTAGTTTAAATCCCACTCCACAATAAGGCCTAAATGCGTAAGACCACCACCAAATCCATAAAGTAAAAGTGTTTCTCCGTTATTTAATTTTCCTTCTTTTCTAGCTAGATCTAGAGCGAGTGGAATAGAGACGGAAGATGTATTCCCCATATATTCCACACTCGTTAATGTTTTTTGTGTTGGAATTTTAGATTTTTCACAAATAGATTCAATCATTCTTAAGTTAGCACTATGTGGAATAAACCAGTCTATATCATTTATTTTCATATTTGCGGTATGTAATAGTTCTTTTATACCTGCTGGTACTATGCGTGTTGCCCATTTATAAACTTCTCTCCCATTTTGCACGATTTTTTCATTTGTTTGCAGTGGTGTGCCATTCATAGTAGTAGATAAGTTTGTTCTGTATAGATGAATGCCACCGTGCCCATTTGTTCCCATATGAGCAGCAATAAAGCTTGGTTTGTTTTCATCTCTTTCTAATAAAATAGCTCCAGCACCATCGCCAAATAAAATACAAGTCGTTCTATCGGTGTAATCAGTAACTTTAGATAATGTCTCTGTCGCTACGACAAGCACTTTTTCGTGTGATCCAGAAGTGATTAAGCTATTACCGACGTGCAGGCCATATGTGAAACCAGCGCAAGTTGCATTTAAATCAAAAGCTAGTGTATGGGGTATGTTGAAGTGTTGTTGTATTTGACACGCGACACTAGGAAAAACATAGTCAGCGGTTGTTGTAGCGACGATGATACAGTCTATATCTTCTAAATGCTTTTTAAAAGTTGTACATAAATTTTCAATTGCTTTAATGGCTAAGTGTGAGGAGTATTCGTCTTCGCAAGCAATTCTTCTTTCCTTCATTCCTGTTCTTTGTACAATCCATTCATCATTCGTATCGATCATCTTTTCTAAATCGTTATTAGATAATATTTGATCTGGAACATAAGTACCAATTGCAGTAATACGAGATTTAGAATGCATGGGAACATCTCCTAACGTATTTTTATAACCTGATACTAATATTAGGTTATAAAAATGTCAATATAGACTTTTATTGTATTGAAGTGATAATGCTTAACTTATTATGGAGGAATTTGGCGAGTGGTGTAAAAATAATATACGATAAGTTTTTAAAATTGATTATGAAGAGAGTTGGGCTCTTTGAAAAGAATTTTGTATATATTGCCTGTTGTCATTATTTGTAGCTTTATTCTTATTATTTTTCCAGGGAAATCTTATGCTTGTGATTGTATTAACGTATCAGCAGAAGATGCATTTCAAAAAAACGATGTAGTATTTGAGGGGAAGGTAATTGAGGTTGGAAGGAAAGAAGGGGGTGGGATTGAAGTATTATTTGAAGTGAAGGGAATTTGGAAAGGGACAACGTCTTCGCAAATTATTGTGTATACAAATGGTGGGGATTGTGTGTTTCACTTTTTAGAGGGAGGAGAGTACTTAGTATATTCTTCTCAAAGAGGGTCTGAAAAACAATTACACACACATAGTTGTAGTGGAACGAAGAGATTAGATGAGGCAGGAGCGGACAAAGTGGCTTTAAGTCAAATTGCAAAAGAATCTGTTCCGACGAAGAAAGTCGATTTAAAAGGTGGCATGTTGAACGGTTTAAGCTGGTGGCAAGTTGTTACTCTTTCTGTCGGTCTGTTACTGATAGTAGTTCTTGTGATTTTTGTTGTAAGAAGAACGCGCAAAAAATGACGATTAAAGTAAATATATAAAGATTTTCTTTCTGTTTCTATAGGTGGTTTAATCTTGTGAAAGCGAATTACTTATGCTACACTTTATGTAACTTAAAATGAACGGAGGGGCTTCCTTTGATCTTAATCAGATTACGTCTCAATACTTTGTGCCAATAATTGAATAGCGCTCAAAGGCTCTGTCTGTGTACAGAGTGAACGGGATTGGTCTGCCTATTTTAAAGGAACCCTTTATTAAGCTTATATGTGAAAAAGAGGGAGGGACGAATACGCCCTCTTTTTGTTTTGCCTTTATAAATAGAATGGGATCGTATAGGTGAACACTTATTGTGGATGCGTATATGATCTTGGGACTTTTTGACTATGAGATAGAATGAAAGTATAACTTTCTTCTATTTCTTTGGTGAACCCTTATCCGTTTACGAAAACACAGGCAGTAACCTGTGTTTTTTATTTTACGTAATCGAAATGGAGGAATAAATATATGGAAGAATTATTACAAAGAGCAGTTTTAGTTGGAGTAAATTTAGGTAATGAAGATGACTTTGCGTATTCGATGGAAGAGTTAACAAATCTTGCAGAAGCTTGTGATGTAGAGGTAATTGGGCAAGTGACGCAAAATTTACAACGAGTAAATCCATCACATTATATTGGAAAAGGAAAGATTGAAGAAGTAGCAGCCTATGTAAATGAAGTAGATGCGAATATGGTAATCTTTAATGATGAATTATCTCCTTCTCAAATTCGAAATTTAGAAGCGGATTTAGATTGCAAAGTAATTGACCGTACCATATTAATTTTAGATATTTTTGCGCAACGTGCGAAAACGAAAGAAGCGCAGTTGCAAGTTGAGGTAGCGCATCTTCAGTATATGATGCCTCGTTTAATCGGTCTTCGTGAATCGTTAGGAAGACAGAGCGGCGGAGTTGGTACGAAAAATAAAGGTGTCGGTGAGAAGAAATTAGAGTTAGATCGTCGTAAAATTGAAGAACAGATTTCAGTTTTAAATAAAGATCTAGAAGCACTTGTTGCCCAGCGTCAAACGCAGCGAAAGCAGCGTAAGAAAAATGAAGTACCAGTTGTAGCATTAGTAGGATATACGAACGCAGGAAAGTCAACGACGATGAATGCGATGCTTGAGATTTACAATGGTACAGAAGAAAAACAAGTATTTGAAAAAGATATGTTATTCGCGACGTTAGAAACATCTGTACGAAATATTGATCTGCCAGATAACAAATCATTTTTATTAACGGATACAGTTGGATTTGTAAGCAAACTACCACATCACCTTGTGAAAGCGTTCCGTTCAACGTTAGAAGAAGTAGCGGAAGCGGACCTACTTATTCACGTTGTAGATTATGCAAATCCAAATTATGAACAGTTAATTGATATTACAAATGAAACGTTAAAGAAAATTGGAGTTGAAAACATTCCGACCATTTATGCTTATAACAAATCAGATATGGTAGATGTTGAAATTCCGAAAGTACAAGAAGAACGCGTTTATTTATCAGCGAAGGAACATATTGGAATAGAAGAGCTTGTCGAAATGATTCGCTCACACATCTATAAAGAGTATACGAAGTGCGAAATGTTAATTCCGTATAATCAAGGACAGGTAGTTTCTTATTTCAATAATCATGCGCACGTTTTATCTACGAGTTATGAAAACGAAGGTACGAAACTAGAAGTAGAATGTAAGACGAGTGATTACGAAAAGTATAAGCGTTTTGCAATATAAGAAAAAAGGCGATCCTAATATATGTTAGGATCGCCTTTTTTTATTAATAGTTGCAAGTAATTCCTTTGTCCTGTCCTACTATAAAAGAAAATACAGAACGTTTATAAAAAATCCAATAAAACAGATAGAAAAAATATATTATTTGAGAAGTGATATTTCTGGAAAAAGAAATGAAACCAGTATAGAATAGAAATGTTTCAAAAGTCAGAATTTATTACACCTGCTGTAATAAATATATATTTTGTACAGGAAGGAGAGATTCATATATGCAGGCAGTTTCGAAAAAAAATACGATAGAAACACCGACGATATATCGAATACTATTTGCGATTAGTTTCGGTCATTTTTTAAATGACTCGATGCAAGCAGTTGTGCCGGCATTGTTTCCTATTTTGGAAAAAACGATGAATTTATCCTATATGCAAGTAGGGTGGATTGCGTTTGCATTAAATATGACGTCATCGATTATGCAGCCGGTTTTTGGTATGTATTCGGATAAGAAGCCGTCACCATTTTTATTACCGCTCGGTATGTTTTCGAGTATGCTTGGGATGATTGGACTGGCTTTTGCACCGAACTTTATTATTGTTATTATTTCTGTTTTATTTATCGGGTTAGGTTCCGCAGTATTCCATCCAGAAGGTGCTCGTGTTGCTTATATGGCGGCAGGGGCAAAACGAGGTTTAGCACAAGCGATTTATCAAGTGGGAGGAAATACAGGGAATTCCCTAGCTCCTATTTTTACAGCGTTAATTTTCGTGCCACTCGGCCAAATTGGCTCTTTAGGTTTTACAGCTTTTGCAGCGGTAGGAATTGTATTATTAATATTCGTATCAAATTGGTATAGGAATGAATTAGCTACTGGTGCTGTAAGAAGAAAGAAGAGGGCTGCGCTTGAGGCTGAAAATGCCATAGTAAGTACACATATTAAATTTGTTATTATACTTCTTGTTTTTCTTACTTTTGTACGTTCTTGGTACGGTGCTGGTATCGGGAATTTTTATCAATTTTACTTAATTGAACATTACGGTTTATCTATAAAAAATGCCCAGTATTTCGTATTCGCATTTATGATTGCCGGTGTATTAGGAACTTTCTTTGGTGGACCGTTAGCAGATCGATTTGGAAAGAAAACAATTATTGTATTTTCAATGCTAGGTTCGGCACCACTTGCACTTTTATTACCTCACGTTTCGCTCGTATGGGTCGTACCGCTATTCTTATGTATCGGTTTTATTAGTTCAAGTAGTTTTAGTGTAATTGTTGTTTATGCGCAAGAGCTTGTTCCTGGAAAAGTAGGGATGGTATCTGGATTAATTGTAGGGCTTGCGTTTGGACTTGGCGCTTTAGGTTCTGTAGTTCTTGGGAAATTGGCTGACATATATAGTCTACAATTCATTATGTTATTATGTAGTTGTCTACCATTAATTGGACTTACTTCTTGGTTATTACCAAGTGATAAGAAAACGATAGAATAGGGGATGTACTATGAAATTATGTGAAAATGTTACAGAATTAATAGGAGATACACCTGTCGTCCGATTATCTAAATTTATTCCAGAAGATGCAGCAGATGTGTATGTAAAATTAGAAATGTTTAATCCGTCGCGCAGTGTGAAAGACCGTGCTGCCTATAATTTACTGCACGTTGCAGAAGAGAATGGTCTCATCAAACGAGGAGATACAATTATTGAACCAACAAGTGGAAATACAGGAATAGGCTTAGCGATGAATGCAGCTGCGAAAGGGTATAAAGCGATTTTAATTATGCCAGACAATATGTCAAAAGAGCGTATAAATTTATTGAAAGCATACGGAGCAGAAGTAGTTTTAACACCGGCAGAACAAAGAATGCCAGGAGCAATTGCGAAGGCGTTAGAACTGCAAAAGCAAATACCAAATAGTTTTATTCCGCAACAATTTGAAAATCCAGCAAACCCAAATATTCATCGTTATACGACTGCACTTGAAATCTATGAACAAATGGATGGTAAGCTGGATGCATTTGTAGCAACAGCTGGAACTGGTGGGACGATTACAGGGACTGGGGAAACGCTAAAAGAGAAACTACCAAACTTATATATTGCAGTAGTAGAACCGAAAGGATCTCCCGTTTTATCAGGTGGTGTTCCAGGTCCTCATAAACTAGTAGGAACAAGTCCAGGGTTTATCCCGAAAAACTTAAATACAGAAGTGTATAACGAAATTATTCAAATCGCAGACGAAGAGGCTTTAACGACAATGAGAAACTTAGCGAGACAAGAGGGGTTATTAGTTGGACCATCTTCTGGAGCTTCTGTTTACGCAGCGATTATGATAGCAAAACGATTAGGCGCTGGTAAAAAAGTTTTATGTATTGCACCTGATACGGGAGAACGGTATTTAAGTATGGGATTATTTGAATAAAAATGATAGAACCCCCTTAATGGTGAAATAGCGCTATTAAGGGGTTTGTTATAGGGTATTAAGAGAGGAGAAACACAATGAAACTATTAAAACCAACAAATGAATATAGTGAGAAAATTATGGAGTATCGAGAGGCATTTTTACATACGGATGAACAACCACATGGTAGTAGTTCTTTACAAAATTTTGATTCACTTGATGAATGGTTTGAAAAAGTGAGTAAACAGGAACTGGGAGAAAACCTACAAGGTAATCGAGTACCTTCTAGTCAATTTTTAAGTGTTGAACAAGGGGAACTTATAGGTTTTGTGAATATTAGAAAACAATTAAACGAAGAATTATTGCGGGAAAGTGGTCATATTGGATATAGTGTTCATCCGAATAAACGTCGTCAAGGTTACGCGACAAAACAATTGAAACTCGCATTAGATGAAGCACAAAAGTTGGGGTTGCAGAAAGTATTAATAACTTGCGATAAAGCTAATATTGCTTCGGCTAAAACGATTCAAAAGGTTGGCGGTGTGTTAGAAAATGAAGTAGTTTCTTCTCACACTGGGGAAATTGTTCGGCGTTATTGGGTAGAAATATGATGTAGTGGAACATTGAAAAGGGAATGCAGTGCATAATATCGAAATAGATAAATGAAAAGGTAATTGTGTACTGCAATTATAGGAGGAAATGAAGTGGGATTAAAAGAGAAAGCAATAGAAATGTCGGAGATTTATAGGAGAAATCCGAAGATCGAAGCTATTATTTTAGCTGGTTCAGTAGCTAGAAAGTTAGAAGATGAACATTCGGATATAGAATTACATATATTATGGTCAACGCCACCAGAGGATGAGGATCGTAAAGGGCCTATTCATCATATTGGTGGAGCGATTTTGTCATATCATCCTTATGAGGAAGAAGAATGGTCGGAAACATATTTGACAAAAGAGGGAATTAAATTAGAAATTAGTAACTTTTTAACAGAAACAGTAGAGAAAGTTATTTCGGATGTGGTGGATCAATATGATATAAGTTATGAAAAACAATGTATAGTATCATCCATTCATGACGGTGTTAGTTTGTATGGAGAAGAGAAAGTGAATGAATTAAAAGATAGAGTGGTATCATATCCAGAAGAACTTGCGGAACAGATGATTTCAGAAAATCTTTGGTTAAGCAATCGCTGGCATAATCGAGAGGCACTTTTAAAACGAAAAGACTGGCTTATGTTATATGATGTTATTTGTGAAGTACAAAGAAATATATTGGGGGTCTTATTTGGTTTGAACCGAATGTATGTGCATCACCCGGCGTTTAAATGGATGCCGAATAATGTGGAACGAATGAGCATTAAGCCTGAAAACTTATATGAGCGTATGGCGAATACGTTAATAGGGAAACCGGAGTATAGTGTACAGGAGTTAGAAGTGTTAATCGAAGAGCTATTACATTTAGTAGAACAATATGCTCCAGAATTACATATTGCAGAACAACAAAAGCGTATTCAATATGCGAAGTGAAAAAAAGGGATGTAACAATGCGTTACATCCCTTTTTTATTTGACTAATTTACCTAGTACAGGTAATCGCTGAATCCTATCACCGAGAATATGTGAAGCCAGTCCGCTCGTTAGGACGAATAAAAGGTAAACAATTCCTCCTATAGTGCCGCATATAACAACAATGAGAAGTGATTCCATATAAGATTGTCCAGGAATTAACCATTTTAAAATAGCTTTTAAAGCAATTACAACAGCAGACATTGCTGCGGAGTAAATCGTAATAAGGAGTACTGTTTTTGCTGTTTCGCCAATTTTAAATTTCGCAAATTTAATGATGCAGTACAGCATAATAACATTGGAAACGAGGTATCCAAGAATTGTTCCAAGTACAGCACCGTGTCCGCCAAATAAATGTAAGAGCGGTGTATTTACTAAAACTTTAACGAGAATCCCGACTGAGAAAGCAATCATCGTTTTTCTTTGATAATCGATTCCTTGTAAAATAGCTGCTGAAACTGTGAAAATCGCACTTAATATAGCAGAAGGTGCAAATGAAATTAAATATTGTGATCCACCAAGTGCAATTTCAGGATTTACATAAACCATACGGAATGCATCATAAGCGATACTAGCAAGACCGAATGCAGCTGGAATAGTGAAGAATAACAAGACTTGAAATATCTTTGCAATTTGTTCTTGTAATTCTTCTAATTTCCCGCTTGTATAAGATTTTGTTATAGCCGGAATGATCGTTAATGAGAATCCGGTTGCAAGTGAAGCTGGAATCATAATTAACTTTTGGGCATAGTTCGTTATATAAGCGAAAACTGCATTCGCTGTTTCTAAAGGCTCTCCCATCGCTCTAAGGACATCAGCTACAGTATATTGATCTACTAACGTATAGAGCGGAATTGCAATGCCGACAAATACAATTGGGATTGCATATCGAAGTAATTCCATATAAATATTTTTTAATGGGATATTCGATGCCCTGGACTTTAATTCTCCTTCGGGAGGCTTTAATCTATTATATTTTTTCCAGTACATCATTAAAATCGAAACGCTGGCAAGTGCCCCAATAACAGCGCCAAACGTAGCAACTGCAACAGAAGAGGCGACTGAACCCCCTAATAGTTTTGAAACGATAAAACTACCAACTAAAATGAAAACCACGCGCGCAATTTGTTCTACGACTTGAGAAACGGCACTTGGTTTCATATGTTGAAAACCTTGGAAATAACCACGTGTAACACTCATAGCTGGTACGATAATAAGTGCGAAACTTAATGCTCGCATCGTAAGTGTTACGTCAGCGATAAATTGTGGATCCGGCGTTTTTGAGCGAATAATAAATTGTGATATGTACGGTGCTCCAATAAATAAAGTTAAAAACCCTAAAAAGCCCATAAACATCATTAATTTTACGCTTGAGTTGTATAATTTTTTGCTTGTACTATAATCACCGAGTGCATTATGTTTTGCAACAAATTTGGAAACGGCAATAGGAATACCAGCAGTTGAGAAGCTTAATAAAATACCGTACCAAGAGTATGCATATCCATATAAAGCAACCCCTTGTGTTCCGACTAATAATTGAAAAGGGAAGAAGTATATAAAACCTAATATACGTGAAATCATTGTTGCACCACTTAATAAAGCAGTACCTTTTAAAACTTTTGAAGTAGACAAAATTCTTTCCTCCTACTCGTGCTGTCTTGCATTCATCGTATACTACTATAAACCTGTTAGAGTAGTTAATATAGTATGGAACATAAATATTCTAATATTATTCATTTAAAAGTCATATTTTACATTTTTAAATAGAATGTAATACATAAAAATTCAAAATATAAGTTGACACTATTTTTAATGTATGATAAAAATGATAGTAATCAATTCGGAAAATAATATTTGGGCAATGAAAGGGTATAGTAGTGAATATCTCCCTATTTCAGAGAGCTGATGGTTGGTGTGAATCAGTATATAGATTATTCATGAAGTTCGTCCTGGAGCATCTTTCATAAATCTCACATTATGAGGAAATGAAAGACGGTAGTTTATACCGTTATCAAATAAAGTGGTGAAGATTGTTTCACAACTAGGGTGGTACCGCGATATTTATCGTCCCTACGTATTTACGTAGGGACGTTTTTTATTTAGGTCTTACTTTGTTGTGGCTTCATAACTAGGGTGGTACCGCGATAATTTATCGTCCCTACGTATTTGCGTAGGGGCGTTTTTTATTTAGGTCCTAACTTTGTTGTATCTTCATAACTAGGGTGGTACCGCGATATTTTTGTCGTCCCTACGTATTTACGTAGGGGCGTTTTTTATTAGTAGGGAGGAAGTGAACGTATTAGAAAAGAGTATGGATAGAACAATATAAATACCGAATTGTAACAAAGAAAAAGAGATAGAGAGGAGATTAATAAATGAATTCACAGCAATGGACATCGAAATTAGGTTTCGTATTAGCTGCAGCAGGTTCAGCAATTGGTCTAGGGGCGATTTGGAAATTCCCGTATATGGCCGGAATTGGAGGTGGCGGCGCGTTCTTCCTTATTTTCATCGGTTTCACATTATTAATTGGTTTACCGCTATTATTAGCTGAATTCGTAATCGGAAGAAGTACACAAAAAGAGGCCGTTGATGCATATAGAGAAATCGCACCAAAAACACTATGGCCATGGTTAGGGAAATTAGGAATTGTAACTTGTTTCATATTACTTTCTTTCTACAGTGTTGTAGGAGGTTGGATTTTATTATACTTATGGAATGCAATTACAGGTAGACTATGGGAAGGGAATGGAGCATACGAAGCTACGTTTGGTGAAATCATTTCCAATCCGTATTTAGCAGTTGGATCACAGCTATTATTCATCCTTATTACTATTTTCATCGTAAGTAAAGGTGTACAAAATGGTGTTGAAAAAGTAAATAAATATTTCATGCCAGCACTATTCGTTTTATTCTTTGTATTAATCGTTCGTGCACTTACATTAGACGGTGCTGGAGAAGGGGTTCGTTTCTTCTTACAACCTGATTTCTCAAACGTAACATCAGAAGTCATTTTATACGCAATGGGGCAATCATTCTTCTCCCTATCTGTCGGTGTAGCTGTTATGGTAACGTATAGCTCTTACTTACCGAAAGAAGAAAGTTTACCGCGTTCAGCATTTTCTATCGTTGCTTTAACATTAGTTATTACATTACTTGCAGGACTTGCAATTTTCCCAGTTGTGTTCGCATTTGGAATGGAACCATCACAAGGACCAGGACTATTATTTATCGTACTGCCAGCTATTTTCAGCAAAATGGCATTCGGCAAATTATTCTTCATCGTTTTCTTATTACTATTCTTCTTTGCGACTATTACTTCAGCAATTTCGATGTTAGAAATTAGCGTTGCATCTTTAACTGCAAAAGGTAAAGGGAAACGTGAAAAAATGGCTTTAATCGTAGGATTACTAATCTTCGTTGTTGGAGTACCATCAGCATTATCATTTGGTATATTAAGTGATCTGAAGATTTTTGGAAAGACAGTCTTTGATTTAGCGGATTATGCAGTTAGTAACGTACTAATGCCACTTGGTGTTTTATTAGTTTCTATCTTCGTTCCTTTAAAAATGAAGAAAGATGTATTAATGAAAGAGCTTGGGGTAAGTAAAAATAAAGGCTATAAATTATTCGTATTATGGCTATTCTTACTTCGCTTTATCGCACCAATTGCGATTATTATCGTATTCTTAAATGTACTTGGCATTATTTAATAAAGAAAGGTGGCGTATCATTTTATGATACGCTACCTTTTTATTTTGCTCTTTTTTGCAGTTCGTTTACCGTTACGAACTGATAGCCCTTCTTAGATAAAGAATCTAAAATACCTTCAATGGTCTGTAAATTTTCATTAGAATCATCATACATAGAGTGCAGTAAAATGATAGAACCTGGTTTTACATTTTTATTAACATATTTAATTTTATCGGCGGCAGATTTATAAAAAGTATCAGGTTCAAGGTCCCATGTGATTGTTTCAATATTATTTTTATTTAAATAATAGGGCAGGCTAATTAGCTTTTTTCCGTTTGGTGGTCTAAAGTCAATTGCGTCTGTAAATCCCGTTTGGCGGATTAATGAATTCGTTTTTTCTATTTCTTCTTTAATATAAGAAGGTGTTTTTAAAACCATTCTGTTATGAGAGTATGTATGGTTTCCAATTTGGTGTCCAGATTGGACGATATCTTCTCCTAACGATAGGTTTTTCTCTAATTCATTTCCGATTAAAAAGAATGTAGCTTTTGCATTGTATGTATCTAGTAGCGGTAATATTTGTTTTACATTGTTCGTAGGGCCATCATCAAAAGTTAAAGCAATCACTTTTTCATTTGTTTCTACTCTGTTTGTTAAATCTCCAAACAATTGAAAACTTCTTGCGTTCATCAATTTGTATGTTCCAAATAATGCTACAGTAATAATGAATAATGTAACGATTGTAATGATTATTTTCTTGTTCATAAAGCAACCTCACTATATTTTTGGATTGGACTAAAAAGTATTATATCAAACTAAGTAATTTCATGCTTTAAAAAGGATGTGGATGCAAGGGAAAGAAATTTATCATATAATAAAATGCAAAAGGTATATTAGGAGGTGTTTAAATGGCGATTATAATTCAATTGCCGGACACTGCAACGTCTCATGCAAAGCCAAGTATGGAAATGGCGATACTTTGCGTGAGGTAGACAAGTAATATACAATCGCCTAAATGAGCTCGTATCATTTTTTATATTTGGCTTTGCACCTTATTGAAATGAATTATAAAAAATAAGGGGCGAGCAGAAATGAAATACGTTAAAGCTGCGACGGTTTTACCAGAAAGTTTAATTATTGAAATTCAAAAGTATATACAAGGTGAAACAATTTACATTCCAAAACAGGAAACGAAACATTATAAATGGGGTACACGATCTGGAGGAAGAAAACAACTAGATGAAAGAAATAAAGCGATTAAAGAAGCGTTTAAAAGTGGGATTTCTGTTCATCAACTTGCAGAGGAGCATTTTCTTTCCGGCGAAACGATTAAAAAGATCGTGTATTCTAAATGAAGATAAAAGAGTCTAGTTCAAATATTATTTTGAACTAGACTCTTTTTGCTTTGTATCTATTGGATATATTGCGTATGAGCGGGAAAGATAATAGAAAAATATGCCGTTTTTTTACTAAATAGAAAATAGAACATTTGAGTGAAAAGCAGAAAGGTGAGCGTATATGAATCATTTAGGACAAATAACGATAGAACTATTTTTTGGTTTTTTTGTGCTATTGATTGCTACTAAAATATTAGGGAAGACACAAATATCTCAGTTAACACCATTTGATTTTATTTCTGCCATTGTTCTCGGAGAATTAGTCGGAAATACTATATATGATCCGAAAATAAAAATATGGTCTATTTTATATGCAGTACTTGTATGGGTAGTGTTAATCTATTCAATAGAAGTGATAACACAAAAATTTAGAGGGACGAGAAGTTTTTTTGAAGGCTCACCTTCAATCATTATCCGTAATGGATATATTGATCGGGAACAACTAAGTTCAAATCATTTGGATATTAATCAACTACAACAAATGCTTCGGCAACAAAAAGACATATTTTCAATCAGAGAAGTTGAATATATGATTTTGGAACCTAATGGGAACATAAGCGTTTTGAAGAAAAGTAAATACGAATCACCCACTATAAATGATTTAGGTTTAAAACATAAGCCTGTATACTTACCGATTTCATTAATTAGTGACGGAAAAGTAGTGAAAGATAATTTGAGAGAAGCTGGTTTTGATGAAGGATGGCTGTATAAACAAATAAAGCAAAAAGGGATTACTAAATTTGAAGATGTATTATATGCAGAATGGAAAACAGACGATGGTTTCTTTTGTCAGGAAATGAAGCGGTAGAACATAATCGAAGTATGTAATATTCGTTTCTAAGTTATCTTTTACATATCAAAAAGCTGAATCTTTGTATACAATAAAACTAGATCAACAATTTGTATGGAGTGATAAAGATGGAAGCTTTTATTAGAAGTGATCAATACAATTTTATAAAATCACAAGCTTATATTTTAGCAAATGGGCATGCAACGGCAAATGATAGAGGTGTCATTCAAGCGTTAAAATCACTTGCGATTGAAAAGATAATACATGTATTTGAGAATTTAACGGATGAACAGAAAGAGTTAATTGATACGGTATTAACAGTTCAAAATAGAGAAGATGCAGAATCGTTTTTAATGAAAATAAATCCGTATGTCATTCCGTTTCAGGAAGTTACAGCGCAAACATTAAAAAAGTTATTTCCTAAAGCGAAAAAGTTAAAACTTCCTGATATGGAAGAACTGGATATGAAAGAATTATCTTATTTAAGCTGGATTGATAAAGGGTCAAGCAGGAAATTTATTATAGCGAAAAATGATAAAAATAAGTTTGTTGGTCTGCAAGGTACGTTCCAAAGTTTAAATAAAAAAAGCATTTGTTCATTATGTCATGGGCATGAAGAAGTAGGAATGTTTTTAGTTGAAATTAAAGGTGATGTACAAGGAACTTTCGTTAAAAAGGGAAACTATATTTGCAAAGATGGTGTAGCTTGTAATCAGAATATGAAATCACTTGATAAATTGAACGATTTTATTGAACGATTGAAGAAATAAAAAAGGAGCCTCTAGTATTGAAACTGGAGGTTTTTATTTTTTGAAGAAGTAATAATAGGCTTCTTTTATAGTTGTAAATTTATAAAAAAAATCGGGTCATTTATAATGAAATTAGATAAAAATATCTATTTGGATACAGTTGCTTATATGCAAGGAGGTAAAACATGAATTACGAAGAGATATTAAAAGTGAAACGGTGGCCTAAAGGTACGATAGCGGCAGGTCGTGGTCATACAGTTGCGCTTAAATCGGATGGCACAGTTGTGGCAGTGGGGCGAAATAAAGAAGGAGAATGCAATGTAAGCAGTTGGTGTGATATTGAAGCAGTCGCAGCTGGCAATGTTCATATGGCGACGAACACGGGTAATGCTCATACAATCGCTCTGAAAAGTGATCATACTGTGGGAGCGGTGGGATGGAATAAGCATGATCAATGCGGCGTAAACGACTGGAATAATATTGTATCGGTTGCGGCAGGATGGCGTCGTACGATTGGCCTTAAACCGGATGGAACCGTAATAGCGGTAGGCCGAAATAAAGAAAGAGAATGTAATATAAATAGCTGGAGAGATATTGTGGCGGTCACGGCAGGTGACTGGCATACAGTTGGTCTTAAATTGGATGGAACGGTGACGGCAGTAGGTAATAATCGATATGGCCAATGCAATGTAAGCGAATGGAGGAGGATTGTGGCGTTGGCAGCTGGTTATCTTCATACTGTTGGTTTGAAATCGGATGGCATAGTGATGGCGGTGGGTAATAATAAACTTGGTCAATGCGATGTAGGCAGTTGGAGAGATATTGTGGCAGTAGCTGCAGGGAGTAATCATACAATCGCTCTTAAATCAGATGGTACTGTGGCGGCAGTAGGATGGAATGAGTATGGTCAATGTAATGTAAGTGATTGGCGCGATATTGTAGCGGTAGCAGCTGGTTGTGCGCATACGGTCGGTCTTAAATTAGATGGCACGGTGGTAGCGGTAGGTGATAATACATACGGTCAATGCGATGTAGGTAGTTGGCGCAACATCCGATTGCCTGGCAAATAGTTAATGTACAACAAATCATTAGTAATATTATTCTATTTTAGGAGTAATTATGGAATAGAACATGTACATAAGACTCCCTTTTCAAAAGGGTGTCTTATTCTTTTCCGTAAATGAAGGTCTAAATGGAGTTTTTAAACAAATTTTATTTCAAAGCTACAGTAGAAGAGATAAATAAGACATAGGAGAGCTGAAGAAATGCTTAAAAAATTTTTGCTTTCTTTACCGGATGTTTTACTTGTATGCGTTGTTCTCTACATAACATACACAACTACTCTTAGTTTTGGACAGATGTTAGTAATTTCAATTGCAATCGGAATCATCGGTGGTCTTGTTATAAGAATTTGTAAGGATGTATTCACGTATATAAGATGGACAATTAAACAGAGGAAATCTTGAACATATTGATAGCTATGAGGAGGAGATGAAATGACTAAGAAAAAGAGTAGAGTGAAAAACGAGATAGCACTTTGGACATTAACAGTGGTTGTTCTCATCATTGTATGGTACTTTTTTCAAAGATAAAAATGCATCGCACTTAAAAAGTACGATGCATTTTTATTATTTTTTTTGCCAATTTTCTTTTATAAAGTCTTCACGCCCAGATTCCTTTTGCTCAGTAGCATATTTCTCTGGGTTCTTTTTATAGAAATGTTGATGGTATTCTTCAGCCTCATAAAAAGGTGCAGCCGGGCGAATTTCAGTTACGATTGGCTCTTTAAACATACCGCTTTCTGCAAGAGCTTGTTTTGATTTTTCAGCAAGCTCTTTTTGCGTTTCGTTATGATAAAAAATAGCAGTGCGATAAGATGGACCACGGTCAAAGAATTGTCCGCCATCATCAGTTGGATCGATTTGTGGCCAATATAAATCTAGTAATTTTGCATATGGAAAAATAGAAGGGTCGAATGTGATTTGTACAACTTCTAAATGACCAGATGTACCGGCTTTTACTTGTTCATATGTTGGGTTTTCTACATGACCACCTGCATAGCCAGAAAGTACTTTATGAATACCAGGTAGTTCATCAAATGGCTTTACCATGCACCAAAAGCAACCGCCTGCGAAGGTTGCGAGTTCGTATGTTTTTTCGGACATTGTTGTAATCCTCCTAAATTTATATGTTTTATATAGTATTATACAATCTTTTTTATTGCGCAATAAAAAAGATTTAGAAGTAAAGAAAAATTGAAATATATTTCTTTATAAAGTCTTTAAAATTCCTTCAAAGTTTCTTTTTTTCTGAGTGTTATTATGTAAATCGAAGTGAATATGTGAGGTGATAGGTAATGAATCCACGTATGAAAATTAATAGTTTACAACAAAAAATGAAAGAGAGACTAATATGAAAAAGGAATTTATACAAAGCGATTTAAGAAATATATTGATTGCGGCATGCTTACTATTAGGGTTAGTTATTTTTGGATATTTTTTAATAAATAATTACCCAGGTACAAATGAAAAAAAGAAGTTAACAGATGCAACATCTACTTCAGAATCAATTACATCTATTGCTGAGTCAGATGCCAAAAAAAGGGTTACAAAAACTTTTAATATTACGGCGAAAGTAGCAAGTTTAGATTTGGGAGATGGGAAAAAGGTAGATGCATGGACATTTGATGGAACATCACCGGGTACTCAAATTCGAGTGAAACAAGGTGAACGTATTGTTGTAAATTTGAAAAATGAATTGCCAGAACCCGTTACAATCCATTGGCATGGATTAGATGTTCCTGCGGCGGTAGACGGTGTTCCAGGTGTTACGCAAAATGCTATAAAACCAGGTGAAACATATACATACGCATTTAATGCTGATCAGGTGGGGACATATTGGTATCATTCACATCAAAAAAGTGCAAAACAAACGGAGCGGGGACTATTTGGAACCATTGTTATTGAACCGAATAAACCAGCTGTAAAATATGAAAAAGATTATACAGTGGCGATCCATGAATGGAAAACAGGAGACATAAAAACCCGTAAGCATAATGGCGAACAAGATAAAGATTGGGATAGCTATCCTAGCAATCATATTCGAAATGAAAAGGCGCAAACTTTAGAAGGACCGTTAATGATGCCAAGTAATGATCAACTCAAAGATTTATCTGATGGAGATGATTACGATGTATTTACATTAAATGATACAAGTGAGGGACTACGATTGGATGCAAAACCAGGTGAAACAGTACGCCTGCGCTTAATTAATGCTGGGAATAATACGCATTTAATGACATTAGTTGGGGCGCCATTTCAAATTATTGCATTAGATGGTCGTGATATAAAAGGTGGGGACGAGCTAGATAAAGCAATTCTTCCGATGGGAGCTGCACAACGTTATGACCTTGTTTTTAAAATGCCGGAAACAACGAGTGTAAAACTTATTAATGTGGATCCATCTAAGAAAATGAATAGAATGTTAACGGCGACTATTGGGAACGGTTCTTTGCCGAAAAAACCTATTGATATAAAGAGTTATCCATGGTTTGACTTTACGAAATATGGAGAAAAAGAAGTTGGCAAGTTTACGATAGATTCAAAGTTTACAAAGGTCTATGATATGGATTTGGCAGAAGGTGTGAAAGATATAAATGGACAAGAAAAATGGGTGTATACAATTAATGGAAAGACATCACCTGATATTCCACCTATTAAAGTAGAGAAAGGAGATAAAGTTAAGATTCACTTTAAAAATAAGGGGGAAGAAATTCATCCAATGCATTTGCATGGACATACATTCCAGGTTATTTCTAAAAATGGTAAACCAATGGAGGGAAGTCCGATTTACTTAGATACAGTTAATGTTTTTCCGGGAGAAGAATATGAAATTGCTTTAGAGGCAAATAATAGTGGACTATGGATGGTTCATTGTCATCATCTCGTTCATGCGGAAAAAGGAATGCATACGATGATGAATTATGAGGGGGTAACTACTCCATTTTCTACCGGAGATCACTCAGGTAATCATCCAGAATAATAATACGGAGGTTTTCATGCTTTATAGAATGATAGTATTTATTTTAACAAGTGTAAGTATATTTTTATTTTCTCATAGTAGTGTATTTGCTCATACAAGTGTTATAGGAATCACCCCGAAAGAGGGTGAGGTTCTTACAGTACAACCGGAACAGATTATTCTTGAATTTAGTGAACCAGTTACAGGAAATGTAGTCAATATTGAACTACTAGATCCAAGTGCAAAGAGAGTGCAAGTATCAAAGGTTGAAATATTAGATAACCCCACAAAAATAAAAGTGAAGATACCAAACTTAAATAATGGTACATACACAGTAAGGTGGTCTATGATATCTGCAGACGGACATCCGAGTGAAGGAGGCTATCCCTTTTCAATTGGAGAAGAAGTACAAACTAATGCAGTGGTAGAGGAGAATGTGAGTGGGAGTGGCTCAGTATTTTCAGATGTTATGATAGTAACACTACGCTATATTGTAGAGGGAATGATTTTAATTGGAGCAGGAGTAAAGTGGCTCGATATGTTTGTAAAATGTTATAGATTACCTTCCATATTGCAAAGAATGAAGAATATGAAAAAGATTTTCTTCTTTATACTTGTAGTAGGATTAATAGCCGAATTAATAGTATATAAGTCACTTATTCCGAAGGGGAGTTTACTTATTCATTCGCCATTTTCAGTTATTATTATGATTCAACTGCTATTATTAGTTCTTATGTCTTTGCAACATATGGGGAACGAATGGTATGCGCTAATTTGGGGATTTCTTGTTGCGAGTTTTTCTTTCACAGGTCATGTATGGATTACTAATCCAAATTGGGCAGCAGTTATAATTAGAATGATCCACGTTATGAGTATTGCAGTGTGGCTAGGAGCACTTATTTATTTAGCTCTTGTTATAGTGTGGACAATATTATACAAAATTACATTTGATCAAAAGCGTTTTCGTAAACATTTTAGTATTATTGCTGGTACTTCATTTATTCTAGCATTTCTTTCTGGGGAATTAATTGTGTTTTTACAGACGAGGAATTGGGTACTTGTTAATTTTAATTCAATATGGACGAACCTTTTAAATATAAAGATTCTTACTGTATGTATAATTACAATTGTAGCATGGAGACAAACGAAAACATGGGGTAACGATATTGGAACAGTTAATCGCCGTTTATTGCTCTTAGAAATTGTTCTAGCTATACTCGTATTATTAGCTGGTATTTGGATGAGTCAAGTTTCGTTTCCACTGAATTCTGTAATAAGCTAAAAATATAATGTTCATAGGAGTTCTGTAATGTCAATTCGTATTAGATTGCTGTTGTCGTATGTTGCGATGGTAATTATTCCAATCGTTTTTTGCGGTATAGCAGTTATGTTAATTAGTGTTACTTTATTTGGTGATATTCGTATTGCAAAAGCAATCATTGGTCTTAATCAAAATAGTCATTCTCTCATTGATAAAGAGCAGGAGGGTGCTATTCGTACAAAAGAAGATGAAGATGATATTTTTAGTAGGTTGAAAATTCTTTCATCGTATGCTCCAGATAAATTGGAAGATATAAATTTTTTAAAGGAAACTGATAAAGAATTAAACGATAATCAAGCAGGATTACTAATTCGAAAAAATGATGAGCTTACATATTCATCTCCATATTTTAAAATCTCTTCGTTTGATAAATACCTACCCGCATTTGAAACGGAAGGACAAAGAAAAGGAATGGATGTGAAAATAGAGGGTAATTCTTTTTACTATAAGCAATTTGATTACTACGATGAAGAGAAGGATAAGGTTAGTATTTTTGTATTTGAGTATGTAAATCCTTTAGAAGAAATGATTAGAGAATTTTTCCCGTATTTCGTATTCTCTTTAATACTTGGGTTAATTATTACGAATGGAATATTAACATATTTTATATCAAGGAGTATTATCAAACCATTGCATTCATTAAAGCAGGCAACGGAAAGAATTCAAAAGGGTGATTTAGATTTTCAAGTAAAGCCACTTGCGAAAGATGAAATAGGTGAATTAAGTTTATCGTTTGAAGAGATGCGTGGCAGGTTGAAGAAATCGGTCGAGTTGCAAATGCAATATGAAAAAAATCGTAAAGAGTTGCTTTCAAATATTTCTCATGATTTACGGACGCCAATAACGGCTATTAAAGGTTATGTACAAGGAATTAAAGAAGGTATCGCTCGAACTCCAGAACAATTAGATAAATATTTAACGATTATTTATCATAAAGTGTTTGATATGGATCAATTAATTGACGAGCTTTTTCTCTTTTCAAAACTTGATTTAAAAGAGGAACCGTTTCAATTTGAAGAGGTTGAAATTAATCAATACTTATCTGATTGTATAGAAGAACTACAGCTTGAATTACAGGATAAGGGAATTGTAGTGAGATGGGATGCTCAAAAGGATACTTCTATTTTGGTAAAAGGTGATCGTGAAAAATTACGTCGTGTTATTACAAATATCATTTGGAATAGTGTGAAGTATATGGATAAAGAAGAAGGATATATAGGAATTCGCATGAACGAATCTATTGATTATGTAACGATTTACATAAAAGATAATGGGGTAGGAATAGAAGAGAAGGCGTTGCCTCATATATTTGAAAGGTTCTATCGTGCAGATCATTCTAGAAATTCTAAAACAGGTGGAAGCGGACTTGGTTTGTCAATTGCACATCAGATTATCACACAACATGGTGGTGATATTTGGGTAGAAAGTAAAAAAGGTAAAGGAACGACGCTGGCATTTACATTACAAAAAATCAATTAGAAAAAGGAGAGCATCTTGAAAAGAATTTTAATTATTGAAGATGAAGCTATTATAGCAGAGTTAGAAAAGGATTATTTAGAGGTTGCTGGGTATACAGTAGATATTGATTACTCTGGCGAAAAAGGTCTACAAAGAGTTCTTCTGGAGGATTATGATTTGTTAATTTTAGACATAATGTTACCAGGAATAGATGGATATGAAATTTGTAAACAAGTTCGATTGGAAAAGGACATACCAATACTTATGGTGTCCGCAAAACAAGAGGAAATCGATAAAATTAAAGGGTTAGGTTTTGGAGCAGATGATTATATTATAAAACCGTTTAGCCCGAGTGAAATGGTGGCACGTGTAAATGCTCATCTAGCTCGTTATGATCGTTTAACAGGAAAACGAGAACTAATAAAAGATGAAATTCGTATTCGAGGATTGTTTATTGATAAATCGGCCCGACGTGTATTTGTAAATGGAACTGAGGTCATGTTAACAGGAAAAGAATTTGATTTATTAACTTGTATGGCAGAACATCCAAATCAAGTATTTAGTAAAGATCGTCTCTTTGAAACTGTATGGGGGATGGATGTAATTGGTGATGCAGCAACGGTTGCTGTACATGTGAAAAATATTCGTCACAAAATTGAACTCGATCCATTCGATAAATCATATATCGAGACAATTTGGGGAGTAGGCTATCGTTTTACACAGTGAAAAAGGCCAGCAAAGGTGCTGGCCTTTTTTGTGTAAGTAGATTAAGAAATTACAAGCAAGATCCTCCGCTAACATCAATTAATTGCCCAGTAACCCAGCGGCTGTCTGGAGAAGCGAGAAATGCCGCGGTATCGGCAATATCTTCTACTTCACCTAAGCGATTAAAAGCGGAAATGGTAGTAGCGTACTGTTTCATCATTGGGTCGCTCAAGAGTTCCGCATTCATATCTGTTTTAATAAATCCAGGAAGTATTGCATTCACTGTTATTCCTCGTGCTCCGAGCTGTTTTGCTAGTGTGAAAGTCATTGTATTAATAGCGCCTTTCGTCATACTATATGCAACGAAATCAGGTAAAGAAATACGAGTGGCAGCGGATGAAATATTAATAATTCGGCTATTGTCACGTAAACGAGATAAAGCTTGTTGGATGATAAAGAATGGTGCTTTTGCATTAACTGAAACCATTCTATCAAAAAATTGTTCAGTCGTTTCTTCAATAAAAGCACCAGGACCAATTCCAGCGTTGTTTATTAAAATATCAAATTTAGTACTACCAGTTCTTTTTTGTAATTCGCTATCTAAAGAACTATAAAGTGTTTCTACACCATGTAAAGATTCAAGGTTTGCACCGATAGAAAAAGCAGATCCGCCATTTGATTGAATTTCATAAATAGTTTCTTCAGCATCTTCTTTTCGATTTCCGTAATGAATAGCAACTAATGCACCGTCGTTTGCTAAAGTTTTGCAATAGCACGTCCAATTCCTCGGCTTGCTCCTGTAACTAATGCCACTTTTCCTTTTAACATAGTTTTCTCATCTCCTCATAAAATTTTATATGTTATTAAGTTGTTTTTTTATGTAGTAATGCGAACATACTTAAGTAATATATGAGTATGTGTAAGAAGTTCATTCCGATTTTGTTTTGAGAAAAAATAAATAGACTTCTCTTGAATTGATCAAATTTAATTTTTTTTCGGAAAAACATGTTGACAATGAAAAGAACAACGTCCTATAATACGTTTAACAAATAAAAGTTAATTAAGAATTTTCTAACTTTATATGTTGTATATGCAAAGAAGAGGAAAGTAGATGGTTATGATCGTTTCAGAGAGCTGCTCCTAGGCTGAGAGAGTAGTAACAATCGAATCATTGAAGATCACCTCGGAGCATCGCTTGCGAAAGGGAAACTGAGTAGAGGGCGACGGCATCGTCTCCGGTAAAAGGACGGGGGTCTAATTGGACCTACAAAGCTTATATTTCGCGAGAAGTATAAGGAAGCTGAGTGGTGCCGCGAAACTCTCGCCTCAGCAATCAAAGCTACTAAATTGTAGTAGTTGATTGCTGAGGCGAGAGTTTTTATTTTAAAAATAGAATAAGAGAATGCGTAGAAGCGGAGAGTAAATGATAAAAATTGTTTCAGAGAGCTGCCTAGAAGCTGTGAGGGTAGTAACAATTTCATCATTGAAGATCACCACGGAGCACTACTTTTGAAAACTAGTAAAAAGTAGCGGAGTTGTTTCCGATAGAAAAACAAAAAGTCTAATTGGACTTGCAGAGCTTATATTTCGTGAGAAGTGTAAGGAAGCTGAGTGGTACCACGATTCCCTCGTCTCAGCAATGGATTGCTACAAGTATGTATGTAATCGATTGTTGAGACGAGTATATTTTTAAGGTTTATATACTGAATATTCTGTTAAAAATACTCATCTCAGCAATCGATATAAAAATAGGTTGCAAAAATAGAGAGAAAAAAAGAGGAGCGATGTGAGATGGGAAACCAGTACATTTATATGAATGGGGAATTTGTAGAAAAAGAAAAGGCAGTTGTTTCAGTATATGATCACGGTTTTTTATACGGAGACGGTGTATTTGAAGGGATTCGTAGTTACGGTGGAAATGTATTTTGTTTAAAAGAACATGTAAAACGATTATATGAATCGGCAAAATCTATTTTACTTACAATCCCGCTGACGGTTGAAGAAATGGAAGAAGCAGTTTTACAAACATTGCAAAAAAATGAGTATGCGGATGCTTACATTCGGTTAATTGTTTCAAGAGGAAAAGGTGACTTAGGGCTCGATCCGAGAAGTTGTGTGAAACCGAGCGTTATTATCATTGCAGAACAATTAAAGTTATTCCCACAGGAATTTTACGATAATGGATTAAGCGTTGTATCTGTTGCATCAAGACGTAATACGCCAGATGCATTAGACCCACGTATTAAGTCAATGAACTATTTAAATAACGTACTTGTAAAAATTGAAGCGGCACAAGCTGGAGTGCTAGAAGCACTTATGTTAAATCAACAAGGATATGTTTGTGAAGGATCTGGAGATAATGTTTTCGTTGTGAAAGATGGAAAGGTGTTAACACCTCCTTCTTATTTAGGAGCGCTAGAAGGTATTACGAGAAATAGTGTGATTGAGTTATGTGAGCGACTTAATATTCGGTGTGAGGAAAGACCGTTTACTCGCCATGACGTATATGTAGCAGATGAAGTATTTTTAACGGGAACGGCAGCAGAATTAATTCCAGTTGTAAAAGTTGATTCAAGAGAAATTGGAGATGGGAAGCCAGGAAGTGTAACGAAACAATTGACAGAGGAATTTAAAAAGTTAACGAGAGAAAGAGGAGTACGTGTTCCAGGATTAGCGGAAAGCTTACTGTAGGTAGGGAGAGGAGTTAATTGAAATGGAGCAACAGTATACAACATGTGAGAAATTGCATTGTGAAGAAGTGACAGGAGCTGGACACGTTATTCAATGCTTGAAGAATTTAGGTGTAACGACCGTTTTTGGTTATCCAGGTGGAGCGATTTTGCCAGTGTATGATGCGTTATACGGAAGTGGTTTGAAGCACGTTTTAACTCGTCATGAACAAGCTGCCATTCATGCGGCAGAAGGATATGCGAGAGCTTCTGGAAAGGTCGGGGTAGTCTTTGCTACCTCTGGCCCAGGGGCGACAAATTTAGTTACAGGCTTAGCGGATGCTTATATGGATTCGATTCCTTTAGTTGTCATTACAGGGCAAGTTGCAAAGCCTCTCATCGGAAAAGACGGGTTTCAAGAAGCAGATGTTGTCGGGATTACAGTACCTGTTACGAAGCATAATTATCAAGTTCGTGATGTGAATCATTTATCACGTATTGTACAAGAAGCTTTTTACATAGCGGAAAGCGGGCGACCAGGACCAATATTAATTGATATTCCAAAAGATGTTCAAAATGAAAAGGTAACAAGTTTTTACAATGAAGTAATTGAAATTCCAGGATACAAAATAGAGCCTATGCCAGACAGTATAAAGCTTAGAGAAGTGGCTAAAGAAATTTCAAAAGCTAAACGCCCACTTCTTTATATTGGAGGAGGTGTCATTCATTCGGGTGGATCTAATGAACTCATCAAATTTGCGAGGGAGAACCGTATTCCTATTGTTTCCACTTTAATGGGACTTGGTGCATATCCGCCGGGAGATTCATTATTTTTAGGAATGCTCGGCATGCATGGAACGTATGCTGCAAACATGGCAGTAACAGAATGTGATCTACTACTTGCTTTAGGTGTTCGCTTTGATGATCGTGTAACAGGAAAATTAGAACTCTTTTCTCCGCATTCGAAAAAGGTACATATTGATATAGATTCTTCAGAGTTTCATAAAAATGTAACTGTGGAATATCCGGTTGTCGGTGATGTGAAAAAGGCGTTACACAAGCTGTTACATATGCAAATTTGTACAGAAACAAAAGAATGGCTTACGAAAATCAAGGAATGGAAAGCTGAATATCCTCTTTCCTACAATCAAAAAGAAAGTGAGTTAAAACCACAGCATGTTATTAGCCTAGTAAGTGAAGTAACGAATGGTGAAGCGATTGTTACGACAGAAGTAGGGCAGCATCAAATGTGGGCAGCGCATTTTTATAAAGCGAAAAATCCACGGACTTTTCTAACATCTGGCGGACTAGGAACGATGGGATTTGGTTTCCCAGCGGCAATTGGTGCTCAGCTTGCAAAAGAAGAAGAACTCGTCATTTGTATTGCAGGCGATGCTTCTTTTCAAATGAACATTCAAGAACTACAAACAATTGCTGAAAATAATATTCCTGTAAAAGTATTTATTATAAATAACAAATTTTTAGGGATGGTAAGGCAATGGCAAGAAATGTTTTATGAAAATCGTTTATCAGAATCAAAAATCGGATCGCCAGATTTTGTGAAAGTGGCAGAAGCTTATGGGGTGAAGGGATTAAGAGCGACGAATTCAACCGAGGCGAAACAAGTGATGTTAGAAGCAATTGCTCATGAGGGTCCTGTCGTAGTTGATTTTTGTGTAGAAGAAGGTGAAAACGTATTTCCGATGGTTCCGCCAAACAAAGGGAATAACGAAATGATTATGAAGAGGTGGGAAGAATGAGTCATACTTTTTCACTCGTTATTCATAACGAGCCAAGCGTCTTATTACGTATAAGTGGAATTTTTGCTCGGCGTGGTTATTATATTTCTTCTTTACATTTAAACGAAAGAGATACTAGTGGTGTTTCTGAAATGAAACTCACAGCAGTTTGTACTGAAAATGAAGCGACATTACTTGTTGGTCAGTTGAAAAAATTAATTGATGTACTGCAAGTAAATAAATTATAAGGAGTGTATGGAATATGAAAACGTATTATGAGAAAGATGCAAATTTAGAGTTATTACAAGGGAAAACAGTTGCGGTAATTGGTTATGGATCTCAAGGTCATGCGCAGGCACAAAATTTACGTGATTCTGGTGTGGAAGTTGTAGTTGGTGTTCGCCATGGTAAGTCTTTTGAAGTTGCAAAAGCAGATGGATTTGAAGTAATGTCTGTTTCAGAAGCGGTTCGAACCGTGCAAGTTGTACAAATGTTATTGCCAGATGAACAGCAAGCCCATGTGTATAAAGCAGAAGTAGAAGAGAATCTCCGTGAAGGGCAAATGTTACTTTTCTCACATGGATTTAATATTCACTTCGGACAAATTAATCCGCCAAGTTACGTAGATGTAGCGATGGTCGCGCCAAAAAGTCCAGGACACCTCGTTCGCCGTGTATTCCAAGAAGGAAATGGTGTTCCAGCATTAGTCGCAGTACATCAAGATGCTACGGGCACGGCATTACGTGTAGCGCTTGCGTATGCAAAAGGGGTAGGTTGTACACGTGCAGGTGTAATTGAAACGACATTCCAAGAGGAAACGGAGACAGACTTATTCGGAGAGCAAGCAGTGCTTTGCGGCGGGGTAACTGCACTTGTGAAAGCTGGTTTTGAAACATTAACAGAAGGCGGATATCGTCCTGAAATTGTATACTTTGAATGTTTACATGAATTAAAGTTAATTGTTGATTTAATGTACGAAGGTGGTTTAACGAACATGCGCCATTCTATTTCAGATACGGCTGAGTTCGGAGATTATGTAACAGGATCGAGAATTGTTACAGATGAAACGAAGAAAGAAATGAAACGAGTACTTACAGAAATTCAGCAAGGTGAATTCGCGAAGAAATGGATTTTAGAAAATCAAGCCGGGCGTCCAACATATAATGCGATGAAAAAAGCAGAGCAAAATCATCAGTTAGAAAAGGTAGGGACAGAGCTTCGTGAAATGATGAGTTGGATTCATGCACCGAAAGAATTAGTAAAGAAATAGAGTAAGTGATTGTAAGTGAAAAATACGTAAGAGGGGATTTGACAAGATGAGAAGTGACATGATTAAAAAAGGTTTTGATAAAGCGCCGCACCGTAGTTTATTAAAAGCAACTGGTTTGAAAGATGAAGATTTTGATAAACCGTTTATAGCTATCTGTAATTCTTTTATTGAAATTATTCCAGGTCATAAGCACTTAAATGAGTTTGGGAAACTTGTTAAAGAAGCAGTGCGTGCAGCAGGTATGGTTCCATTTGAATTTAATACAATTGGAGTAGATGACGGTATTGCGATGGGGCATATCGGTATGCGTTATTCGCTTCCGAGTCGTGAAATCATTGCAGATTCAGTAGAAACGGTTGTAAATGCACATTGGTTTGATGGCATGATTTGTATTCCAAACTGTGACAAAATCACACCTGGTATGATGATGGCTGCACTTCGTATTAACATTCCAACTGTATTTGTTTCAGGTGGTCCGATGGCGGCTGGAAAAACATCTAAAGGAGATGTTGTTGATTTAAGTTCTGTTTTTGAAGGGGTAGGAGCTTATCAATCTGGTAAAATTTCAGAAGAAGAATTAAAGGATATTGAAGATCATGGCTGTCCATCTTGTGGTTCTTGTTCCGGTATGTTTACAGCGAACTCCATGAACTGTTTATGTGAAGTGTTAGGTTTAGCTCTGCCTGGTAACGGAAGTATTTTAGCCATCGATCCAAGACGTGAAGAATTAATTAAACAAGCAGCAGAGAAATTAAAGATTTTAATTGAAAAAGATATTAAACCAAGAGACATTGTAACAGAAGAAGCAATTGATGATGCGTTCGCGCTTGATATGGCGATGGGCGGTTCAACAAATACAGTGTTGCACACATTGGCGCTCGCGCAAGAGGCTGGATTAGATTACGATATGAACCGTATTGATGCCGTTTCAAGACGTGTACCACATTTATGTAAAGTAAGCCCTGCTTCCAATTGGCATATGGAAGATATTGATCGAGCGGGCGGGATTAGTGCTATTTTGAAAGAGATGAGCCGAAAAGAAGGTGTGCTTCATTTAGATCGTATTACTGCTACCGGGCAAACATTAAGAGAAAATATTGCTCATGCAGAGATTAAAGATAAGGAAGTTATTCATTCTCTCGAAAACCCTCATAGTGAAGAAGGGGGATTACGTATATTAAAAGGAAACCTTGCGAAAGATGGGGCAGTTATTAAAAGCGGAGCGACCGAAGTAAAACGATTTGAAGGACCTTGTGTTATTTTTAATTCACAAGATGAGGCGCTTGCGGGCATTATGCTTGGGAAAGTTAAGAAAGGAGATGTAGTTGTTATTCGTTATGAAGGACCAAGAGGTGGTCCTGGTATGCCGGAGATGTTAGCACCAACGTCAGCGATTGCTGGTATGGGATTAGGTGCAGATGTTGCGCTATTAACGGATGGACGTTTCTCGGGTGCTTCACGTGGTATTTCGGTAGGGCATATTTCACCCGAAGCGGCTGCGGGCGGAACGATTGCACTTCTTAAACAAGGGGATATCGTTTGTATCGATGTTGAGGAGAGATTGTTAGAAGTAAGAGTTAGTGATGAAGAATTAGATCAGCGTAAAAAAGAATGGAAACGACCAGAACCGAAAGTGAAAACTGGCTGGCTTGGACGTTATGCACAAATGGTAACATCGGCGAATACAGGTGCAGTCCTAAAAATCCCGAATTTCGATTGAGCCAATTTAAAAGAGATAAGGATGATATGAAATGGTGCAGAAGGTAAAGGAGAGAGTGAAAATTGAAGATATCTTAATGGCTCATAATTGCATGAAAGATATCGTTATTAAAACACCGTTACAACGTGATACAGTTTTATCTGAGAAATATGATTGTGACGTTTATGTAAAAAGAGAAGACTTACAATTGATTCGCTCTTTCAAAATTCGTGGTGCGTACAATTTAATTCAAAGTTTATCGGAAGAACAATTACAAAACGGCGTTGTTTGTGCAAGTGCTGGTAATCATGCACAAGGAGTTGCTTATACGTGTAATTTATTGAAGATCCCGTCAAAAATATTTATGCCGACAACGACACCTAAACAAAAAGTATCGCAAGTACAGTTTTTTGGTGGCGATTTTGCGGAAATTGTATTAGTTGGTGATACATTTGATAGCTCGTTCCAAGAAGCACAGCGCTATTGTGAGGAAAATAGAATGACGTTTGTTCATCCGTTTGATGATCCGTATGTTATTGCTGGTCAAGGAACAGTGGCAGTTGAAATTATGCATGATATGGAGAAATCGGTTGACTTTATTTTTACAGCAATCGGCGGTGGTGGATTAGCATCAGGTGTTGGTACATATGTGAAAGGTGTTAGTCCTGCTACAAAGGTCATTGGTGTAGAGCCAATGGGAGCTGCATCTATGAAAGAGGCTTTTCTTCAAAATGAAAATGTCGCATTAGAGAAAATAGATAGTTTTGTTGATGGGGCAGCTGTTAAAAAGGTAGGAAAGTTAACATTTGAAACGTGTAAAGATGTAATTGATGACATTGTTTTAGTACCAGAGGGAAAAGTTTGTACGACGATTTTAGAACTGTATAAGAAAAATGCAATTGTAGCTGAGCCGGCTGGTGCACTATCTATTGCAGCGCTTGATTTATATAGAGATGAAATAGAAGGTAAAACGGTTGTATGTACGCTAAGTGGTGGAAATAATGATATTGATAGAATGCAAGAAATGAAAGAACGTTCGCTCATTTATGAAGGACTAAAACATTACTTCATCATTGAATTCCCGCAGCGTTCAGGTGCGCTAAGAGAATTTCTGGATAAAGGATTAGGGCCAGAAGATGATATTACGCGCTTTGAATACATTAAGAAACATAATAAAGAAAATGGTCCAGCGTTAGTCGGCGTAGAATTAAAACATAAAGAGGATTATGAGCAATTAATTACTCGTTTTAAAGAAAATAATATTCAATTTATGGAGCTTAATAAAAATCCTGTTTTGTTTGATTTACTTATTTAATAGAAGGAAAGAGGAAACATACAGTTGTACCTGAAATAAAAAAGATAGATGCAAACAGCGGAAATGCTGCTTGTATCTATCTTTTTATAATTAAATTATATACTTTCCATATTCAAGAAAGATAAAGCTAGTTAACCAAAAGAATATCGCAATACGAATGATTACATACATAGTAAATTCAAAGGGAGTAAGCTTTCGTTCACGTTTTATTTTTTTAAAAAGTCTAACAGAAAAAAATGAACATAAAAGTAGAACGGCTATAGATATTTTATAAATATTCTCTAACAAACTTACATTTTCTAATAAGTCTTTCAGCATGTTCATCACCTATTCTGTAAAGTATGTTACAGAGAAGTAAATCTTGCGTTGTCTAGTTTCGTTTGTTTTTTATGTTCCCTGTATCATCGATTTCTACGTCAGTTGAAATCGTTTGTAAATATTGTAGAGCTTTTTTCTTTTCGTCCTCATTTACAGGGGAAACTTGGTTGTTGCGAATGATGTAAGGATTGAATGACATTTGGACATCCTTTCCTTTAAAAGTTAAAGTTAATACGCCAGTTTCGGCGCTTTTCCCGCTCACATAACTTGGGAATAAAAAGTTTCCTAATGAGTAAGCGATAGGAACTTTATTATAATACTCAAATCCTTGAAGCCAATGTGGGTGACTTCCGACAATCGCGTCAGCTCCTGCTTCAACCATTTTAGGAACATATTGTTTTTGGTATTCTACCGGACGATTTGATTTTTCAACGCCCCAATGCATATAGACAATTAAATAGTCTGCATCTTGCTTTTGCTCTTTAATTGTTTTTGTTACGAGATTTAAATCATATCCGTTCGCAACACCAGGTTTATTGTCACCAGCTACCCAATTCGTATCAGGCATAAATCGAACGAAGGAAAGAAATTTGAACTTTTTCCCTTTTACGGTCATTTCACGTGCTGTATATGCATCTTTCGCATTTTTTCCAGCTCCAATGTAAGGGAACTTTAATTTTTCTACGTGAGAAATCGTGTCTAATAATCCATCTTGCCCATAATCAAGTGTATGGTTATTTCCGATATTTACGATGTCATATCCAGTGTTTTTTATCGCTTGAAGCGTGGATGGATCACTTTTAATCCAAAACAGTTGTCCAGGGGCTTTCTTTTCTCTCGTTGTAAATGCTGACTCTAAATTAACGAAAGAAATATCAGCTTTTGTTATTTCTTCTTTTACATGCTGGAATGGATAATCAGCCCCGTTTTTTTCGATTACAGGACGTAATTGCCAATCGAACATAGTATCACCAGAAAAGGTGAGTGTGATTTCCGGATCTTCTATTTTCTTTTCATTTGTTGAAGCGGTTTTACTAGATTTGTTTTGCAAATCGGATTTGTCTTTCGCTTTTGAAGTAAAAGAGTAGTTAACTAATAAAACAATTGGTGTAATGCAAAAGGCTATTAACAGAAATCGTTTTAGTAAAGTTTTCATAAATACCTTCCCTTTTGAGTTTATACCGCAATTTGTAGGCAGTAAAACTCGCGCTAGTTAAAGTTTCACTTTATGTATAACTACAAAAAAATTGCGGTTTATGTAGTGAAAAACCTTTGTTAATATTCTCAATATTAAGTTAACATATAGATAACCTGTAAATCAATGAATAAACCAAAATATAGAAATAAAGAATTCGAAGGGTGAAGAATGAGAAATGGTTATTTTAGGAGCAGTTGTAAATGGGATTTGTATTATATTTGGTACTTTACTAGGTAAATTATTTAGTAGAATTCCAGAAAGTATGAAGGGAACAATTATGCATGCAATCGGTTTAGCGGTTACTGTGCTTGGACTTCAAATGGCATTGAAAAGTGAAAACTTTCTTGTTGTCATACTAAGTTTAGTAATTGGTACCGTCATCGGGGAATGGATAGGATTAGAGGGGAAGTTAAAACAGTTAGGAGATTGGCTAGAAAATAAAGTTGGATCGAAAGGGAAAGGAAGCATATCAGAAGGCTTTGTAACAGCTACTTTAATTTTTGCAATTGGCGCGATGGGGATACTTGGTGCACTCGACAGCGGGATTCGCGGAAATCATGATATTTTATTTACAAAGGCGATTATCGATGGATTTATTTCTATTATATTAACGACAACTTTAGGAATTGGTGTAGTGTTTTCGGCAATTCCAGTTATTTTATACGAAGGCGGTATTGCGGTTTTTGCAACACAAATTAATAGTTTGGTCCCGAAAGCATTAATGAATCAATTTATAGTGGAAATGACAGCTACAGGTGGTATTATGATAGCCGCTATTGGATTGAACTTACTTGGTATTATTAAAATTAAGGTGGCAAATTTACTGCCAGGTATATTGGTAGTTGGTATAATTGTTTCACTTATTTATGGTTACGCTTTAATAGTAAAGTAGTAGGGGATGAAGGTACATATGGAGGGATTTCAATTTACAAAACGTGTTCATAACATATTGCAGATTGCAGCAGAAGAGGCGGAAAGTAATATTATTCAACCAGTTCATTTGTTTATTGGCATGTGTAAAGAAGGTACTGGAGTATGCAGTGAGTTGTATATGTATTTGTTTCGTCACATTGGTGCGGACTTTTTAGAAAAGCTTTCAATACGAAACCAATACGATTTAAAGGATCAAGGGTATAAAGAAATAGGACAATATAAGTTATCTTATAAGGTGTTAGAAATTTTACAAATAGCGAAGAGACGTATGGAACGTTTTCAACAAGTAATAATGAATGAAGGACATGTTATAGATGCACTATTTCGAGCGGATACGTTTATTGAAAATCTACAAATACAAAAAGATATATTACGTATTCTAGCTGAGCCAAGAGATTTAGCGGTTGATCTAAAATGTTTTGTTCCTACTTATAATGATTTAACTTGTACTGTTAGAAAGGCTAACCTTTCTGATTTTGAAAAATTAGCAAGTTTTGTTGAAGCAGAATTTGGTGAACGTTGGTTACGTTCAATAGAATATGGATTTCGTACATATAAAGAAAACTTACCTATTTATATAGCAGAACAAGAAGAAGTGATAGTAGGTTTCGCTTGTTATGATGTAGTGAGAGGGAAGAAAGGATTGTTTGGTCCAATGGGCACAGCAAAGCAAAATCGTGTGAAAGGTGTAGGTAAGGAATTGTTACATCGTTGTTTACATAGTATGAAGCAAGATGGATATGAATACGCAATAATTGGACAAGCAGGTCCGATTGAGTTTTATGAAAGAAATTGTGATGCGCGTTTAATACCGTTAGAGAATAAGTGACTAACTCCATATAGGGGAGTTGGTTTTTTTATGAAAATAATGTAGGGAAGTAGTGATTCTTACTAGAAAATAGCGGGTTTTGTAGTAAATCTTACAAATAAAGCAAATTACTAAACTTTTTACAAGAAAGGGTGTAGAATGGGTATCTAAAGAAAGAAGGTGTGAAAATGGCCAGCTGGAAACGAAATTTGATGATTTGTTGGCTAGGTTGTTTTACCACTGCAGCCGGTATGAGTTTAGTAATTCCTTTTTTATCTTTTTATCTTTTTATATTGAGGAATTGGGGGTAACTGGAACTTCGAGTATTGCACAGTGGTCGGGACTTGCATTTGGTATAACATTTTTAATGGGTGCGATCGTATCACCAATATGGGGGAAACTTGGTGATATACATGGACGGAAATTGATGCTGATTCGTGCGAGCCTTGGTATGGCGATTATTATGACGCTTATGGGATTTGTAACGGATGTGTATCAACTAGTCGCACTAAGATTTTTAATGGGAGCAGTATCTGGTTTCCTTTCAACGGCGATGACATTTATTGCGGCAGAAACTCCGAAAGAGCATTCAGGTTGGGCAATCTCCACAATTTCAACAGGTGGAGTGAGCGGTTCTTTACTTGGTCCATTACTTGGTGGTTATTTGTCAGAGTTAATTGGAATGCGCCATGTTTTTCTTGTTACAGGAGCTTTTTTATTCCTTTCTTTTCTCATCGTTTTTTTCTTCCTACATGAAGAGAATCACTCCGCTCAAGCAAAAAAAGTACAAACGAAAAAAGTATGGACGATGGTTCCAGCGAAGCATTTAATTATTAGTTTGTTTGTAACAACATTTATTATTCAACTTGCGAACATGTCAATTCAACCTATTATTACATTGTATGTAAAAAATTTAGAAGGCCCAGGAACAGCTCATATTGAAATGATTGCAGGCGCAGTTATGTCAGCGACAGGGTTAGCGGTTATTTTGGCAGCACCAAGACTAGGAAGATTATCAGATCAAATCGGTCCTCAAAAAACGTTAGTTGTAGCGTTGTTTGCTGCAGGAATTATTTTTATCCCGCAAGCATTTGTAACCTCAGCTTGGCAACTATTAATTCTTCGATTTTTATTAGGTATCGCACAAGCAGGATTATTACCTTCCGTACAAACTCTACTAAAACAACATACACCAACCCATGTAACGGGACGAATATTTGGATATAATCAATCGTTTCAGTTTCTAGGGAATATGATTGGACCAGTACTTGGTGGACAAATTGCAGCACATGCGGGCTTCCAATATGTTTTCTTCTCTACTTCATCATTACTATTTATTGCGTGCATTTGGGTTTATTTTCATAATAAGAACGAAGAGGTATCAGAGAAACGACATTTGGAAGTTAGTTAACTAAGTGAATGAAAAAGGAAAAGGATGAAGCAACGATTGCTTCATCCTTTTCTTTAAAATTGAAGACAAAGATAGCTTAATGTACCAAGCTCGTAACTGCGGTGAATGATTTCACCGTTATTTTCACCGCTTCCCATAGCGATAAATAAAGGTACAAAATGCTCTGCTCTTGGTACTGCTAATTGTGCATGAGGGGCGTTGTTCTCCCAATTAAATAATGCATCTTTATCAGTAGTCTGCATATGTTTAATAATCCAATCATCAAATTCAATGGCCCATTGTTCGGGTGTCGTTTGATTCCATTTCAAAGCTCGTAAGTTATGAACGGTAACACCGCTACCGATTATTAAAATATCTTCTTTTCCAAGTCCTTTAAACGCTTCTCCAATCTTAAATTGCTCTTTTGCAGGAAGGAATGGATTGACTGAAATTTGGACGACAGGAATATTTGCTTCTGGATACATGCGGTGCAAGAGTGTCCATGAGCCATGATCTAAACCTCTCGTCATATTATGATGGACTGGAATACCTTTGTTTTTAAATTTTGTTTCTAACATAGATGCAATGTTAGAAGAGCCTTTCGCACGATATTTGATTTCGTATAACTCAGGAGGAAAACCTCCAAAATCATAAATTGTTTCATATTCGTTATCTGATGAAGAAATCGTTAATACTTCACTTTCCCAGTGAGCAGTGAAAATAACAATTGCTTTCGGTTTATATGTTTCTCCAAGTGTTTTTAAAAACCTTGTATAGTCTGTATCTTGAATAGCAAGCATCGGTGAGCCGTGTGCTAAAAATAATGATGGCATCATAATAGAAACCTCCCAAAAATATAATAATTACTTTATGTAAGTAACTATATAATTTTATTTTCCGTTCGTCAATATATTAGTTTAAGAGCTAATTGGAAAAGTGAGTCATTTGTCATAATGAAGGCAATTGCATATAATACATAATAAGAATAATGAATGGATATTCATTTTTTGATATACATAATAGAGTTGGGGGCTGACGAAATGAACGTACAGGAAAGTTTCGTTACGGCATTGGATGGATCGGAAATTTATTTACGTAAGTGGCTACCAGAAAGAAATCCGCGAGGGATTATTCAAATTGCACATGGTATGACAGAACATGCAGGTGTTTATACAGACTTTATTGCTGCGTTATTAGAAGCAGGGTATGGTGTTTATGCACATGATCATAAAGGTCATGGGAAAACAGTGAAAAGAGAAGAAGATTATGGTCATTTTAAACCGAATGTAGGTTGGAATGAGGCTGTTTCTGATGTTATTTTTGTATCAGAAACGATAAGAAAAGAGCAGACATGCCCGTTATTTTTACTTGGACATAGTATGGGTTCTTTTTTATCAAGACGTGCTGTACAACTGAAAGGTGAATTATATGATGGATTCCTTATTTCAGGAACTGGTGGAAATCCAGGGCTTTTAGGAAGTATCGGTCATAAAGTAGCGACAATTGAGATGAAATTACGCGGAGAAAAAACGAAAAGTCGAATGTTAAACTTTTTATCATTCGGAAATTTCAATTCGCACTTTAAACCAAATCGTACAAAATTTGATTGGTTATCTTCAGATAATAATCAAGTTGATAAATATATTGCGGATCCGTTATGTGGATTCATTTGTACGACGAGTTTTTATCGAGAATTGTTTTCTGGTGTATTAGAAGTAAATAAGCTAGAAGAGTTCAAGAAAACACCGAAAAACCTTCCAATACATATTTTTTCAGGAGATCGTGATCCTGTTGGGGATATGGGGAAAGGTGTAAAAGAAGTATATGAAAATTATAAAAAATGTGAAGTGAAAGATGTAACGCTGCGTTTATATGAAAATGGCAGACATGAAATGTTCCATGAAGTAAATAAAGATGAAGTATTTCAAGATTTGATTTCTTGGTTAGATAAGCATATTGTATGAGAAGAAACCTCACTTTTTTGAAGTGAGGTTTCTTTAAGGAGATGGAGGAGTAGTTATGAGTGAATTTGTAAATAAAGAATATGTAGAAATAGATTTTCAAGATGTTTTGATTAAAGAAGAGGAATTGAAGAATTGTACATTCATAAAATGCCGTTTTAGAGGGATAGATGCATCGGAAGTTTCTACTGAAAATTGTAACTTCATAGAATGTGATTTTACCGGTTCTCTTTTTAACGCCTCTATCCATAAAGGAACTACATTTGCAAATTGTAAGTTTGTTGGTGCGAATTTATTCGTATCGAAGTTTGAAGAATGTAAAATGACTGGCTCTGATTTTGAAGAAGCGAATTTAGACGGAATAACTATCATATCGGGCGATTGGTCCTATACGAATTTAAGGTTCGCGAACTTAAGTAAACAAATGTTAAAGGGTATACGTTTAATGGAAGCTGACCTATATGAATGTAATTTAGAAAAAGCAGATTTACGTGAAGCGGATTTAACCGGTGCACAATTAGGTAAGGCGAAACTTAGCGGTGCAAATTTAAAAGGAGCGATAGTTGATAGAATTGACTTTACAAGTTTTGATTTAAAAAATGTAACATTAGATATAGCACAGGCAGTTGCGGTAGCTAGATGCTATGGAGCTAAGGTGAACTAAATTGTTTGTAAAACCGTTCAAATTGTTGAACGGTTTTACAGATTATAATAGTTTTAAAAATTACTTTCTATATAAGAAGATATCTCATTAGCAAGACTCGATGTTAATAGTGTAGATACATTGCTTAAAATGATGATTGTAGCCTCTTTGTCAATTAATCGTAAATAGGAGGACGTAAAGCCATTAATTCCGCCGTGATGGAATATAAGTTTATTATTTCTTTCAGTCATACCAATGTTCCAACCGTAACCATATCCGTAAGATTCTGCAGTAAGCATGCGAGATGTCATCCTACTTGATAATAAGCGATTTTCTTTTAGCGCCTTATCAAATCTATATAAATCTTCGGCTGTAGAAACTAATCCACCAGCTGAATATGAATTAGACATATGAATAAATGATGCGTTCCGTAGGCCATTGTTTGGATGTAACTCATACCCAGTTGCTTTATGTTTTTGAATCATATGATTCAAATCAACGCCTGTGTTTATTATAGAGAGTGGGTAGAAAATTCTCTTTTTAAGAAATTCCTCATAAGAAATTCCACTTATAACTTCAATAATTTTTCCTAATATAATATATCCTGAATTCGAATAATTGAATTTTTCACCAGGACTAGATTCAAAGGGACACGCAATAATCCATTGTATTAATTCATTCGGTGTTCGAGGCTGTAAAGATTTTAATAAAAAGTCATGTTGAGCAGTAATATTACCGACTCCAGCAGTATGATTTAATAAATGCTTGATCGTAATTTGATTTCCTTTTGGAAAATCGGGAATGAATCGATCTAAAGTATCATGTAGCTGTAATTCTTCCTCTTCCACCAGCATTAAAATTGAAACTGCTGTGAAGATTTTAGTTATTGATCCAATACGAAACTTTGTTGTAGATGTATTAGGTATGTCCTAATTATAATTAGCTTTTCCAAATGACTGCTTATAAAGAGTCTCTTCTTTATGGACTATTAAAATTGTTCCATTAAATTTTTCGATATTTTTATATAAGAATGAATTGATATATGAGTTTAACAAATTTCAGGCACTCCTTTAAATGTTGGAATATTCGTTACCTGAAATGGAATCCAACGGCATAGGCAATTCCCCCCTACATGAAATGTTTTTTAGAATACTTTTCTATTTTATAATGCAAGTAATATAAGAAGCAAGTTGATTTAAAGTTATATAAAATAAAGGGTTTTTTATTGCTTGTGGCAATACTTTAGTAGTTCATATTTTAAAGGTGGAGAGAAACAATTATGGAAGTAAGAAAATTGATAGTAATTGAAGCTAGTGAATGAAGTGAACTTGTACTACATGTAAAAGCAACAGCTGCCCGTTCATAATAGTAGTATAATAGTAAATGAGGTGTTCATACTATGGAAGATAAAACATTAGGTATACTACTAGATGTAGTTGGGGAATTATTTTCAGATGAAATATCAATTGCCGTTTCGGATACGAAAGAATATATTTACTATCGGCCAAGTAAAAGAATTGATTTAAAGATTAGCGCCGGGGATCCAATTAAGGAAGGGACGATTGCTCATAAAGCAATAGTAACGAAGCAAAAAGCCTCTGAGTTTATTAATCGGGATGTTTTCGGTATTCCTTATAATGGAATGGCCGTACCGTTTTCAAATAATGGGAAGATTGAAGGGTGCGTGACGGCGATTTATCCAGCTTTAACGGATGGAAAGTCAGTCGTTACTTTAAAGACAACAGATGGATGGGTTCCGATTCCTTTTTCAAAGGTGATGTATTTAGAAGCTAAAGATAAAAAGACGTATGTGAATTCAGAAGAGTTAACAGGAACACATAAGTACTCGCTACAAGAATTCGAATACTTGTTGCCGAAAGATTCCTTTATTAGATGCCACCGTTCCTTTATTGTAAATGTTAATCATATTAAAGCGATTTACCCTGATACGCATTCTACTTTTGTACTTTCTATGGATAACGGAGAGAGGGTACCAGTGAGTCAGTCATACGCTAGCTATTTTCGTAAGCTTCTAGGATTCTAAATTTTTCTGCTTTAGAACCTAGATTCGCTGTTTTATCTGAATTTTCGGCATTGTGTACAAAAATCCCTATTTTGATAGTGTTAATGTGTAAAATAATTATGAATATTCATTGAGAGAGGGATTACATATGGAGAATAATTTAGATAGAATTAGGGATCAACGTTTCAAAGATCGAGTAGTTACACCTGAAGAGGCAGTTTCATGGATTGAAAGTGGAATGACTTTAGGTTTAAGTGGATTTACACGTGCTGGGGATGTAAAAGCAGTCCCATTTGCGCTGGTGAACCGAGTGAAGAATGATAAATCTTTTAAAGTAAATGTTTATACAGGGGCTTCTTTAGGTTCGGATGTAGATAAATTATTTGCTGAGGCAGGAATTTTAGGGAAAAGATTGCCTTTCCAAGCCGATGCGACTATGCGAAAAGGAATTAATAACGGAGACTTTTTATTTGTGGATCAGCACTTATCTCATACAGCAGAGTTACTTCGTGCTGACGTTATGGATATAGATGTCGCTATTTTGGAAGCGGTTGCGATTACTGAAGATGGAATGATTATTCCAACCACTTCAATTGGAAATTCATTAGCATTCTCCTTACATGCTAAGTCCATTATTATTGAAATGAATATGGCTCAATCTACGCAACTAGAGGGGCTACATGATTTATATGAACCAGGTAAACAAGGGGAAAGGCTTCCAATTCCGCTCGTAAAAACGGATGATCGAATTGGAACGATCGGTATCCCAATTGATGCTGAAAAAGTGAAGGGGATTGTGTTTACGAATCAACTGGATTCACCATCGACAATTGTTCCTCCAGATGAAGAAACTGTCATTATGGCACAACATTTAATAGAGTTCCTTCGAGAAGAAGTTAAAGTAGGCCGATTAACAAAGAGTTTAGCACCGTTACAATCGGGAATTGGTTCAGTTGCTAATGCAGTATTGCACGGCATGCTAGATTCGGAGTTTGAAGATTTAGAAGTGTATTCTGAAGTTTTACAAGATGCGGTCTTTGATCTAATGGACGCTGGGAAAGTTAATTTTGCTTCCTGCTGCTCCATCACGCTTTCTGAAGAGAAAATGCAACAAGTATTTTCTAACTTTGAAAAATATCGTGATAAATTAATGATGCGCCCGCAAGAGATTTCTAATCACCCTGAAATCATTCGTCGCCTTGGATTGATCTCGATTAATACTGCTTTAGAATTAGATATATACGGAAATGTTAACTCTACTCACGTTTTAGGTACAAAGATGATGAATGGTATTGGTGGTTCTGGTGATTTTGCGAGAAATGCACGTCTAGCTATATTTGTTACGAAATCGATTGCAAAAGGTGGTAACATTTCAAGTATCGTTCCTTTCGTTTCTCATGTAGATCATACGGAACATGATGTAGATGTTATCGTCACTGAACAAGGGTATGCTGACCTAAGAGGATTAGCGCCAAGAGAAAGAGTGGAACTGATTATTGAGAGTTGCGTACATCCAATGTATCGTGACCAGCTAAGAGCTTATTACGAAGAAGCACAAACAAGAGGTGGACAAACTCCTCATGTTTTAGAAAAAGCTTTTTCTTGGCATACGAATTATGCTAAAAATGGAACAATGCTTGAAGAGGTAGTAGAAACTGTTTAGAAGTGTAAAAATGATTCTTAATATAATATGCTATACAGGTTAAAAGAAAAAGAACGCCAATTCTCAGGAATGGCGTTCTTTTTCTTTTAAAAAATTGTTACCTATAATAAAGACTTATAAAAATAATCTCTTATTTACGGAAATAAGAGGTTTTTTAAATTATTTTTTCGAATCATTTTAATAGGTTACATATTGAAGGTGAGGAGAAAGAATCATGAAGATAAGAAAAGCGTTAGTAAGTGAAGCAAATGAATTAAGTGAACTTGCACTACATTCAAAAGCAACGTGGAACTATAGCGAAGCATTCATACTTGCTTGTAAGGAAGATTTAACAATTACCGATGAGTACATAAAAAACAATTTTGTATATGTTTTAGAAAACGATAATACGAAGATTGGTTTTTTCTCATTTTTACGTAACGATAAAGCTCTCGATTTCTTATACATTCATCCTCGTTACAAAGGAAAGGGGTATGGGAAAATAATGTGGAAGTTTGTAATAGAGCAAGCAAAGGAACTAGGAATAAAAAGCTTTACGATTGATAGTGATCCGAATGCAAAAGGATATTATTTGAAAATGGGAGCAAAGTTAATCGGAGAGACACCATCAACGGTTTTTAAGGACCGATTACTGCCCCTTTTGAAATATGATGTGTAAAACTATTAATAGTAGGAGAAGCTGAGAATGGATAATGTAAAGGCAAAAAGAATATATGAAGCACTTATAAAATTGTGGTCGATTGAAACAAGTTCAAAGTGGACAAGTGAAAATCTAGCAAAGGGACAGTGTGGTGTAACAGCTTTAGTTGTTCAAGATATATGTGGAGGGAAAATCAAAAAGACAAAAGTTGGAGAGGAGTGGCACTTTTATAACAGTATAGATGGGGAGAGATTTGATTTTACAGAGGCTCAATTCAATGAAAACCTGAACTATTTGGATGTGGAATCAAACCGGGAAGAAGCATTTGCAGATACAAATGAAAAACAATATAGCATTTTGAAGGAAAAGATAATGAAAGAATTGAAATTATCTTTTGACTCTTAATCTTTAATAAGTTACTATAATGGTGGTAACTTATTAAAGGGAACTTCATAGAGTTGAAAGGGGAAATATTTTTGAAAACAACTTATGTAAACGCTACAATCGTAACGATGAATGAACAAAACGAAGTGATAGAAAATGGATATATCATTGTAGAAAATGATCAAATTATAGATGTAAAGAGCGGAGAATTCGCTAATGATTTTGCAGTAGATGAAGTAATTGACATGAAAGGAAAGTGGGTTTTACCAGGACTTGTAAATACACATACACACGTTGTAATGAGTCTCTTAAGAGGTATTGGCGATGATATGTTATTACAACCGTGGCTTGAGACGAGAATTTGGCCACTTGAAAGTCAGTTTACTCCAGAGCTTGCGGTTGCTAGTACGGAATTAGGATTACTTGAAATGGTGAAAAGTGGTACAACATCATTCTCTGACATGTTTAATCCAATTGGAGTAGATCAAGATGCAATTATGGAAACGGTATCAAGGAGCGGAATGCGAGCTGCTGTTTCAAGAACTTTATTTAGCTTCGGAACGAAAGACGATGAAAAGAAAGCAATCGAAGAAGCTGAGAAATATGTGAAGCGCTACTATAACGAAAGTGGCATGTTAACTACGATGGTTGCACCGCATAGTCCATATACATGTAGTGCAGAACTGTTAGAAGAGTGCGCTCGTATTGCAGTAGAAAATCAAACGATGGTTCATATTCATCTTTCGGAAACAGAGCGTGAAGTACGTGATATTGAAGCACAGTACGGGAAACGTCCAGTAGAATATGCAGCAAGTTGCGGGTTATTTAAACGCCCAACAGTTATTGCACACGGTGTAGTATTAAATGAAAATGAGCGTGCATTTTTAGCAGAACATGATGTTCGAGTAGCACATAACCCAAATAGTAATTTAAAACTAGGTTCTGGTATAGCGAATGTAAAAGCGATGCTAGAAGCAGGAATGAAAGTAGGAATTGCAACAGATAGTGTGGCATCTAACAACAATTTAGATATGTTTGAAGAAATGCGCATAGCGACTTTACTACAAAAAGGTATTCACCAAGATGCAATAGCGTTACCAGTTGAAACAGCTCTTACACTTGCGACTAAAGGAGCTGCTGAAGTAATCGGGATGAAACAAACAGGATCACTTGAGGTTGGAAAGTGTGCTGATTTTATTACGGTTGACCCATCTAATAAGCCGCATTTACAACCAGCAGATGAAGTGTTATCGCACCTTGTATATGCTGCTAGTGGAAAAGATGTAAGTGATGTAATTATTAACGGAAAACGTGTCGTTTGGAATGGCGAATGTAAAACGTTAGATGAAGAGCGTATTATATTTGAAGCAAGTCGTTATAAACGAGGTTTGCAAAGATAGGTATTTTTAGGCTGTGGGGAAGGTCTTCTCCACAGCCTGTTTTTGTACCTTTCCCTGTGCTATGTGTCAACACTGATAAAAAGAGGGAAAGGAGAAGTTTTTTATGAGTGTTGATTAATAAAACAGAAGAGAATGGTTTAGATAAAATCACTAGTTTTAAAAAAGCCTTCACGCAATAATGATTGCATGAAGGCTTTTGATGTTTTCTTATTTTTTTGTCTCATTGACCCATGTAATAATGTCCTGGATGACGTACTCGGGAACATTTGCAGGGATTTCGTACTCACTTGGAAGACTCAATTCCCCGTCACCCTCCGTGAAGAAATGATTCAATTTCGGATATTCTTTGAACTGAACATTCCCGCGGTTTGAAAGTCCTTCCTGCCATTTTGTATAATCTTCTTTTACTGTTACTTGATAATCGCGTGCCCCTTGCAGAATCAGCAAAGGCTCTTTTCGTGATTTTGCCTCCTCAACTGGACGCCACCTAGTAACATCATACATAAAATGAGGAGACGGAAATGGAAAATTGTATCCAGCTGGCGGATGGTCAGGATCGAAAGTAGGATCCAGGATAAAAGCGAACTGTCTTTTTAGTTCATCGATTACTTCCTTTGGCGCCCCAAGGTATTGACTCACATCAATGGCAGTGTCAGTCAAAGGGCGTGCAGGTGGTGCGAGTAAGATACTTCCTCGAACAAGTGAGGAAGGCGCTTTGCTCAGTATTCGCGGCATTGTGCCAGCACCTTGGCTATGTCCGAGAATGAAAATATTATTTGGATCAATGCCTTCCTGCTGCGCTGCTGATTTTGCTGCATATATGGCATCATCTGTAGTATCACGGTCTAACGTAACGGGTTCTGCACTCATCTTTAATGCGTGTTCAAAGGTGCGTTTTTCATAGCGTAACACCGCAATTCCGTTGGACGAAAGGCCCACCGCAATGTCTCGTAAGATTTTTGTTCCCAGATATGTACTATCGCGATCATGGATGCCAGCACCATGAACAAGAACAACTACGGGTACCTTTTCACCAGGCTTATGTTTCGGAACCGTTAATGTGGCAGGTAACGGATAGGTAGAACTTCCAATGACGATTTCACGTTCTTTATAGGAAGCAGGTTGATCGTAGCTAGGCTGCGGGATAATATAAGATTCTGGAGGCGTCCTTACCCCAACTTCATCTACTTTCCCACCAGGTGTGAATTTAAGGAGTAACGGTATGGTAGCTCCTTGGGTGGTTCCTGGAATTTCCACCGTCTGATGGACCAAGTTTCGTTCTTTTATCACGGGGGTTCCCATACTTTTTATCCCGCTCCAGTCACTTTGTTTCCACCAGTTTTGTAATGTGTTTGCTGTAAACTTAGATTGAAAAGCAGCAGACGTCAACTGAAGTGCCTCTGCATACTTACCTTGCTGGAGATATTCAAAAAATAACGATGTCCGCTCTGTTAAAGAGACTCGTTCCTTTTCTGTAGATTGTTTCGCATGTGTATTTGCGTGAATAGCTGTTGTAAGCGGGAAAGATGAAATGCCAAAAGAAAAGAGCAAGGTAAAGGAAAGTACTGTTTTTTGTATTTTCTTTTTTTTATTCATATTTTAACCTCCAATATGTGATGGTAAAAACAGGCATGGTAATTATGGTTCTGGTGCAAAAAAAGGCCTAATCCATTGATATGTTCATCTAAAACCAACCGTACTGATTTTGTCTTAATAACTCTGGTAACTCTTAATCTCTCTTTCTTCCTTCACTTCATATTTTGACTATACGAAACAAAGCTCTCGTTTTTCTTACTTGATCCTTACAAAAACCTTAAGTATATAAGGTTTGTCAAATACCACTTTCTATCTGAACTTCTTTTTATGTGTTAACACTGATAAAAAGAGAATAAGGAGAGATTTCTTAGGATGGTGCTTTAATAATCATTGTGACGAATGTGTATCAGTTTCTGTTGAAGAGTTAGTTCCGAAAGAATGTTTCCTTCATACAATTGAGACTACAATTAGTTTTAATTGTATTTAGGAAAAGCGATCCTTTTTTAAAAGGATCGCTTTTTTCTTGAGCGAATAAATATTCAAAAGAATGTCGCATCTTTCTGTTCATATTTCTGCTATAATATATAACGCTTTATAATATTTTATACTTAAGGAGAAAAACTCATGAAGCGAAAAAAGAGCCATTTAATGGTAATGGCACTTGTTACAACTTTATTATTAACAGCTTGTAATAATAAAGCGAATAAAAGTGATACAGAGGCAAAAAAACAAGTATTAAATGTAACAGTATCAGAAGAAATTCCTTCTCTTGATACTGCGAAAACGATGGATGGTACATCAGCACACGTTATGCAAAACATATTTGAAGGTTTGTATGTATTAGATGATCAAGATCATCCTATTCCAGCGGTAGCAAAATCGTTTAAAAGAAGTGAAGATGGTAAAAAATATACATTTGATTTGCGTAAAGATGCAAAATGGTCAAATGGAGACAGTGTGACAGCAAATGATTTTATGTTTGCATGGAAACGTGCAATTAACCGTGAAACAGCGTCTCAATATGCGTACATGCTCTTTTACGTGAAAAATGCAAAAGAGATAAATAAGGGAACAATGCCTCTTGATAACCTTGGCGTTAAAGTTATAAATGATTATAAGTTAGAAGTGGAACTCGATCAGCCAATTCCGTATTTTTTACAGTTGTTAGCATTGCCGATATACTTACCGCAGCATGAATCATTTTTGAAAGAACAAGGAAGTAATTATGCATTGGAACCTAGTAATCTCATATATAACGGGCCATTTGTATTAGAGAAATGGAAGCATGAACAAGAGTTTCAATTAAAGAAGAATGCTACATATTGGGATGAAAAGAAAGTGAAATTAGACGAGATAAACTTTCAGATTGTAAAGGATACAATGACGGCTGTTAATTTATACGAAGCTGGTGATTTGGATCGAGTGTCTATTAATTCTCAATTTGTAGACAAGTATAAAGGGAATAAGGAATTACATATGTCGAGCGAACCTGGGATTGCTATGCTACGTTTTAATGAGCAAAATAGTGCGTTAGCAAATAAAAAGGTGCGTCAATCTATTTCATTAGCGTTAAATAAAGAAGATTTCGTTGCTCACTTTATTAATAACGGGGCAAAGTCTGCAAGTGGAGTTGTACCAGTTGGTCATATAAATGAGGAGACTGGTAAAGAGTTTAGAAAAGAAAATGGAGATCTTTCTCCATATGATTTGCAAAATGCGAAAAAGATTTGGAAAGAAGCGAAAAAAGAACTGGGAGCAGACGAAGTAAACCTCGAGTTTTTAACGTATGAACAAGATAATGCAAAACGTATGGCAGAATATATAAAAGGGGACTTAGAAAAGCATTTGCAAGGATTAACGATACAAATTAAACAACAGCCATTTAAGCAAAAATTACAGTTAGAACAAACAGGAGATTACGATATATCTATGGCAAATTGGGGACCGGATTATAAAGACCCAATTAGTTATTTAGAGCTATTTACGACGAGTAATCCAAATAACAAAATGAATTATTCTAACCTTTACTACGATGAATTAATAAAGAAAGCGAAAAGCGATTTTGTACTAGATCAGAAGAAAAGATGGGAAGCATTGCAAGAGGCTGAGCGTATTCTATTAGATGATGCTGCAGTTGCACCGCTTTATCAAATGGGATCAGCTTACGTACAAAAGGATTATGTAAAAGGAATTGAAAAGCATCAATTTGGTGGTGTTTATACGTATAAGAATGCTTATATCGCAAATGAATAAATACAAAAAAACTTACTTTTTAAAAGTAAGGTTTTTTACAGAGGGCAGGGACAGCCTTTGGTGATGTTCCCAGCATATAAAGAAGATAGATGCAAAATTGTAGTTACGCATTCATAAGAAATTGTAAAAAATCAATTCGAGCAGTTTATTTAAGTAAAAAGAAGTTAGTAGTAAACGAAATTAAATAGTTAAGAAAAAAGATACTTGAATGTGGTTGCTATTCTTTGTAGGTTTTTAATAACAGAAAAAGAAAAATAGAAATATAGCATACATGGAATAAGGAAATGCAGTACAGATCAGCGTACAAGCATTCTCTTGCTGTAACTATGCTTGTTTTTAATTATATAAAGAAAATATTAGATTATATATTTTGTCCTTGGTATACTTAAAGGGTAATTTGGGGTATTAAGATGAATTGATAGAGGTGTTTGTGTGGAATTGTTTGAGTATTATAAAAAAAAGGGGAAAGTTAAGTGTTTGATTGGAACTGGGCTTTTTCTTTATGGATTAATTGGTATGTATAATACCTGGGGTAATATTAACTGGGGACCAGTAATTTTCATTATTATAGTTTCATTTGTTGTTTTTGGTATTGGATTTTGGCAACTAAGAAAAGGGGATTTATTAAGAGAAAATATAGTTGGAAATGATTTGAAGTTTTGGGATATCGATACTTATGTTTTATTAGAATTACCTGAAAAAAATAAACATGTAGGCTTATATACTCCTGATGGGATATATGTAGCAGGAACAAAGATGGTTTCTTCAACATTACCATTTTTAAAAAATAAACAAATTTTTGGATTGGAAGCAAGTAATGGAGAAATTCTTGCATATTTTCATAGTGAAGTTGAAAATTATGATTGGGCTATTTATGATTCAAATTATAATCGTGTAGGGATGTTTAAAGAAAATATGATACAAGGATTTGGAACGGTACGTGGTTCTTTAATGAATGAAAAAGAGATAAAACTTTCTGAAGTAGAAGTTGAATTTGATTTTTTCGAAACTTCTTTTCGTACAATCGATAATCGGATATTAATAAACTGTAAAAGAGGATATATGCCTTTGGAATGGAGTGAAAGATTCGGATTAAATGTACCTATTATTAAATTAGGTAATAATATTTCTAACGCTGAAAAGATATTTGGTTTAGGGGTTCTTATCTATATTTTAGAAACAATTAAAGTAAGAGAAAGTAGGATTTTTAATGATTAAAATTAAATGTTTATGTTATAAGATTTATTGAATGTGTTATTAGGGGGATATAAATGGGGAATATACAAGTTAAACCGGAAGAGTTAAGAAGAATTGCAAAGAATTTTAGATATGCTAGTAATGTAGAATCAGATCGTCATTTGAAAATTCAAGGGGAATTATTAAATCTTCAAATGAGATGGATTGGTGCTTCGAGTTTAAGTTTTTATAATGATTTACCTAGAATGAATAAAGCACATGAATCTTTTCTTAATATGTTAAAACAAATAGAAGATGAATTAATTCGTATAGCAGAGAAATTTGAAAAAACTGATATGGAATACTCGTCTAAAAACTCTAATAATAATTCACTTTTGATGAATTCAAAGTCAGCGGTTGAAGCAGGTGCTGGAGTAGTTGTAAAAGGAATTGGTAATGTAATTAATGGTGAAAAGTATGAAAAATCACTTGTAGATGAAAATGGAACTGGTGGTCTATTTATTAAAGGTCTTACAGTTGAAGCTGAGCCATTTGTAAGTTCTCGTACTTATGATAGATTTGATGTGAAAGATAAAAACAAGAGGGAACAAACTTATGGACCTATGGTTGGTTTTACAGTAGCCCAAGCTGGAATAGAACAAGAGAATATTAGAGGATTTGGAGTAGGGGCTGAAGCTAAAGTAGCACTTGCTACTGCAGAATTAGGTGCTCATGTAGAAAATGGGAATTTACATATAGGAGCTGAAGCTACTCTAGTAAAATATGAGAGTGCTATAAAAATCCCACTTCCATTTTCTGATAAAAAATTACAAATTGGAGGATCGGCGTCACTTGGGACAGTCGGGGGATCTTTAGAAGCTGGAAAAAGTGGAGTGAAATTCCATGTACCAGTTGGTCCTGGTGTAGGTTTATGGGGATTTGGTGGAGAATTTGCTATTAAAGAATAAAGGGGAAAATTAGTATGAATAAGAAAGTGAAAATTTTAAAATATTTTATGGTTATATTAGCTTGCATTGCAATTTTTGGGACAGTTTTACCTAATGCATTAGATCCAAATGAATCATTAGCAGGGAAAATTTCAATTGCAACTTTCGGTACAATTGGAGCTTGTTTACTATTCTCTATTATGTATTTTATTGTAAAAAAAGCTATTTTAAGAGGTGGGAAATAAGATGGGACAAAATTTAGAGTTAGAATTACTTCCAATAGGTTCTGTTGTAATGTTTAAAGATTGGGAACATCCATTAATGGTTTATGGAAGAAGACAGATGGATTCTGAAACAAAAAAAACATGGGATTATGTATGTTGTTATTTCCCTCATGGTAATATTTCTTCGGAGTACAATTTCTTTTTGAATCATGAAGATATCTCTAGTGTGTTACATCTCGGTTTTATTAATGAAACTGAATTAGAGTTTCAAAAATTATTTAAAAAAGAAACTGAAGAAAAGCAGTGATTCTTTTAAGCTATTGGTGTTTTTGAAATAATTAAAGAATGAATCTTAATTCATATACATAAAAAAGGGGAATTTTTATGAAATTAATACGTGTATTTATGATTCTCACTCTTGTTGTATTGTTAAGCGCGTGCAATACAGCAACACAAGTTACAAAGGTTCAAAAAAATGGAGAAACGACTTTGGAAATTGGTTCTCTGCAAGGGTATTACGACGTACAAACGCTTAAAGCTGAAAAAGGAAATGTGGAAATCCCTTATGAAGCAGCTGTTGAAGAAGGTACGATTTTATTACAAGTTACAAAAGATGATAAGGTTATTTATGAAGAAGAAATCACTTCTCAAAAAGAAGGTTTGTTTTCTTTTGAAGCTCCAAAATCCGGATCATATGATTTAATTGTACGCGTGAAGGGTGAAAAAGAGAAAGCAAAAGAAATTCAAATACATACTAAGCTATGAAAAAACGGCAAGTGGAGTGCACCCGCTTGCCGTTTCCATTTTCAGTTGATTCTGTCACAACATATGTTTATCGATTTAAGTAGTGATCGGCTGAGTCCTGATGTTTATTCCGCCGAAATTCCTGATGGAGTTCAAATAAGAGATGAACAAAAGAATGTGTTACAAACTTGGCATGTTAAAAACAAAATTGATAACTCTCTTTTACAAGATGAAAGGACTAGGTTTGATGCGTTCGTATTTAAAAGAGATCTAGATGGTAAAGGGGGACATAGGGTGATGATCTTTTTAGAGAAGGTGTCCCAAACCTTACTACAGATATTGGTTATATATGGGGGTAAATAATTTGAAAAACATTGAGATTCTAAATACATATATTGAAGGGTTTTCTGATACTCTCCCTACGTGGTTAAAATATTTAATCGAGGCAGAGGAGATACATCAAAACTATGAGAATGTACAAGTACTTGGTGCATTAAAAACAGATGCGGTGTTGTACTATGTACACCGTACGCTGCAAGTGTTAGATGGATTGCCTATAGATGAAGAAGCGTATCGTATTATTGAAAAGGTACTAACGTATAGTGAACTTGCAAAGGTAGGCTCTTTAAAACAGCGGGAGCAATGGAAGAAAAACGGGATTAATCTATTCGTACATAACGAGGGTTCTGCTGATATCTTTAGTGATATTCAGTTTATTGAACGTGTGGAGACAAACTTAAATTCTACAGAGTATTTGTTTATTCGAGATTTAATTAGAACACATGGATTAATCGGGCAGTATATCCGCGGGTAGGCTCGTTTGGACTCTCATGTTGATTTAATTAACAAATATAAAGAAGAGTACGGAGACGTTAGGTTAAAGGAGATTCTATACTATCTTAACCAATGTATTATTGAGGGTGTATCAAAATCTTTGTGGAGCGAAGTAAAGAACGATGTGAAGATTACAATTGATGGACTATTTGATGGTTATGTGGAGCCATTTACTTCTCGTATACATAGACTCACTCCAAAACATAAGGAGTCAGTATTTGAAAAAGATATAATTATGGGAAGCGAGAAGAGAGACGTTCAAATATTTTTATCTAATAAGGATTTGTGGTATGTAGAACCGTCTATGCATGCTCTTAGTTTTGAGGATATTTGGACAGTTGTTATTATGTTAAAGAACGAGATAGGATCTAGAAAAATTCAGCATATACATTTCGAGAAATTGATGCAGCAGTTGCACTATGATTTCAAAGGCGAGAAAAAGGACAACGTGTATCGTAAGCGGGTTATTGAGAAATATCTACGGGAGTACCGTGAGAACGAGAAGCCGAATACAACGCATGTTTCTTTTAAGGCTAAAGTCGATGAAGATATGAAGACTGCGTATGTGTCGTTTCAGTTTTCCGCTGTAGGTGAGGCGTTAATTACCTTCTGTGTAGAGGCAGAAAAGATAGATATGATGCATATGATAGATTCCATAACGAAGAAGTGTATCTGGAGCATATGAATAGCTCGGCTGATGATAAACGAATTATTCTTGATTATATAAAGGGAGATACGATGGTAGATGTCGGAGCCGGTGGTGGTGTCATGTTAGACATGATCGAAGAAGAGACCGAGGACAAACGAATCTATGGTATCGATATTTCTGAAAATGTGATTGATACGTTGAAAAAGAAGAAGCAGAACGAGGGGCGTTCTTGGGATGTCATTAAAGGGGATGCAATCAACTTAAGCAGCTCGTTTGAAAAAGAATCGGTTGATACGATTGTATATTCTTCTATCCTTCATGAGCTGTTTTCTTATATCGAGTATGAAGGTAAGAAATTCAATCATGAAGTAATTAAAAAGGGGCTAAAGAGTGCTTACGAAGTGTTAAAGCCAGGAGGTCGTATTATCATTCGTGATGGCATCATGACCGAAGATAAAACGTTAATGCGTGTGATTCATTTTAAAGATGCAAGCGGAATGAAGTTTTTAGAGCAGTATGTCCGTGAACTTAAGGGACGTATAATCCAGTATGAGGTACTTGCAGACAATACAGTCAAAATGCCTGTTAACGATGCGATGGAGTTCTTATATACGTATACTTGGGGTGAGGATTCCTTCGTTCATGAGGTGCAAGAGCAGTTTGGAATCTTTACGCCAAACGACTATAAGGATTTCGTAAAGGGTATCTTCGGAGATAAAGTAAACATCGTTCAAGCTATGAACTATTTACAGGATGGATATACACAACATCTTAGCGAGAAAATCGAGTTTAAAGATGAGTCTGGCAATGCGGTTGTGCTACCGGATAGTACGTTCTTTATGGTTTTAGAAAAGAGGTGATGATGTTGAAAACTTTAAGAATCTTTAGCCAAAGGGCGTATTTTTAGAGTAATGAAAAAACCCTAATCTCTTAATTTTATACTGAGAAACAAGTCAGTTATTAAAAAATCAGGTCATTGAATATCAGGATGTATTGATGAGTGGAAGGAAAGGGCGAATTGATGGGCTTGGGCGTGATACAAAAGGGTTGAATGATGGAAACGGTTGTGTAGTTATTTCTCATATTGGAGATGTATATGCAAGTGGGTTATTACCGATTAAAACGGGAAATATTAGAACAACATCGCTAACTGAAATCTATCGAAACTCTCCTGTTTTTCAAAACCTTCGTAATCCTGACAATTATAAAGGAAAGTGTGGTATTTGTGAGTATCGATATATTTATGGAGGATCTCGTTCTAAAGCATATGCAATGACGGGAGATTACATGGAAAGCGAACCTTTCTGTGTATACATTCCAAAAATATTGCGAAAACAGAAAAAGAACGTAAAAAAAGGGACGTGAGTAAGAATATGCTCATGCCCCTTTTTTTAGATTATATAATGTATTCTACTTCGCATCAGTCGTATGATGATCTAAGAAATGAAAAACGCTCGGTTTTCCATCTTTCGTTAAAAATCCACTATCTTGATTCATTATGCTGAAGCGAGTTTTTACGTATACTTTCTATTAAACTGATTTTAATAAAGAATAATAATTCGTGTCATAGGGGATATCATCTTGATACATATAATTTTTCAGAATACCTTCTTTTTCAAATCCTAGTTTTAATAGCACTTTATTGGAAGCTTCATTTTCAAGAAAGACAATCGCCCCGATCCGTTTTAAATGAAGTGTGTAAAAACCGTATGATATAACGTCAGAAACCGCTTCAGTCGCATACCCATTTCCCCAGTGTTCAGGGAGGAAGGCATAACTTATATTGGCTCGTTTATGTTCAGAAGACCAATCATGAAATCCGATTGTTCCAATGAGTTCTTTCTTGTCTTTTAATTCGATTCCCCATTTTATACCACTTCTTGCATTGTAACTCAGCTTAAAGTTATGAATGATTTGTTTCACTTGATCAACATTTTGTAATGGTTTTTGGCCATAATAGCGCAGTACATCAGTATTAGAAAAGCATTGTAGTATACTAGGTGCATCTACTTCGGTAAGTTCTCGTAAAATGAGTCGGTCGGTTTTTAATATAGGAAACATACTTTCACTCCATTTCTTCTGAAACTAGAATATGTTGTTATTATATAATCTAGTCTGAAAATAAAGATTATTCAAGAGGGAACTATATTTTTGATTTATGATAAAATTAATTGTGGAATATATTTCAAAAAGAGGTTTGTATATGGAGAAAAATTCAATTTTAATTGTAGATGATGATCAAGATATTGTTCGATTTATGAACGTGAATTTAATGCAAGAAGGTTTTAAAGTTTTTAGTGCTCATAATGGGGAAGAGGCTTTAGAAATAATAAATAACAACAGTATTCAACTTGCTATATTGGATATTATGATGCCACAAATGGATGGGATAGAATTGTGTAGAAGGATTAGAGAGAAACATAGTTTACCAATTATGTTTTTAAGCGCAAAATCATCGGATGTAGATAAGGTAATAGGATTTAGTACAGGAGCAGATGATTATATTGTGAAGCCGTTCAGTACAATTGAATTTATAGCGAGAGTGAAGGCTCAATTAAGAAGGTATACATATTTTAATCAAAATGCTGTCCAAGTAATAGAAAAGAAAATAAACATTAGAGGTTTAGAAATAGATGAAGTGTCGAGAACAGTAATGCTATATGGAGAAACAATCAATCTTACGAAAACTGAATATGATATTTTGTATTTAATGGCAGCTGCAAAGAATCGTGTGTTTACTATTGAAGAAATATATGAGAACGTTTGGAAAGAAAGGGCCTATGAAAGTAATAATACAGTAATGGTTCATATTGCAAGATTAAGAAATAAAATTGAAGAGAATCCAAAAGAGCCGAAGTTTATTCAAAATGTTTGGGGAGTCGGATATAAAATTGAAGATTAAATCATTACAAGGCATTAGAACTAAGTTTTTTATCGCATTCATATGTAGCATTCTGTTAGCAACTGTAAGTATAATAGCGTTTCAAATATTAATTGGAAATATATATAGTCATGTTACTGCGTTAGAGGAAAAATATTCACTTTTATATGTAATAGCTTTTTTAATTTTTACTACAATATATTTTGCATTCATGACAAAAACAATGATGAAAAGGTTATCTGAAATAAATAAGAACTTGAAAGAAATAAGTAATGGTAATTTGGAAATACATATATCTATTTCGAAAAATGACGAGATTGGTGAATTAGCAACGAATGTTAATAGGATGGCTAAAAGTTTAAAAGAGTCTATCGAAAATGAAAAAAAAACGCAGGTAACGAAAAATGAAATGATTAGCAATATTTCTCATGACTTACGAACACCTGTAACATCTCTAATCGGTTATGCGGACCTGTTAGGAAATCAGCTTCATTCAAATAGAGAAGAATGTGAACAGTATGTAAGTATATTAAAGCGAAAAAGTTATGAATTAAAAAATCAAGTAGATGATTTATTAGAATATTGTCAAATAAATTATAGGGAGATTGAATTACATAAAAGTGAAGTAAATATGAAAGCGTTCATTGAACAAATCATGATTGATTTTGTACCACAACTAGATGATGCCGATATGAGCTTTTGTATTAATGGTGATAAGGAGTTACATGTGGAAATGGATGTAGCGCTTATGGTGAGGCTGTTCGAAAATGTAATTAGTAATAGTATTATGTACGGGAAAGACGGAAAACAGATTTTGATTCGAATTTCTAAAAGAGACATGAATGTTGAAATAGAAATTAAAAATTTTGGACAATGCATTCCGAAAGAGAACCTTCCTTATGTTTTTGAGAAGTTTTATCGTGGCGAAAAATCACGTAGCTCTTATACGGGTGGAAAAGGAATGGGACTTGCAATTGCGAGAAGTATAGCAGAGCTCCATAAAGGGGATATCACTGTGTGCAGTAATGAGAAAGAAACTGTTTTTACCATCGTTTTACCGCATTATAAAGAATTGTAAGAAAATCGTAAGTATTTCTTTTATATGTTGTAATTTTCACTTCGTATTATGTAGAAAAAAGATATGAGGGTGGGGGTACAACATGTGGAAGAGATATGTATTAGTAAGTTTAGTAGCGTTTTTAATTATAAGTTGGAGTGTAGTTTATTTAGCCCATGGTGTTATATCAGTCATTGTTTGGTGGGGGTTACAAGCCTTTAGCTTAGTATCAATTTTTATTTTGATAGGGTCAGTATTACTATTTTTGTGGAAAGGCATTTTCAGAAAGCGAATAGATAGAACACTACTCTTCATCGTTCTTTTCTCTATAATTGGAGCCTGGCCTTTAGGATGGTTTGCTAACATAGGGGGACTTGCTTACCCAGCAGATGTACAATCTATGAATCCTAAAGCATTCGTTCGTTTTCCTTTGAATGAAAGAGCATTAGTGGGCTGGGGCGGTGATCGATTAGAAACGAACTATCATGTTATAAAACCAAATGAACGATGGGCATATGATATTCTTATTCCGCCTGCTGAAGTGAAAAGTAGTAATTTAGGGGATTATGGAATATATGGAGCGGAAGTAATGGCACCAGCTTCTGGAACAGTTGTATCTATCAATAATGATGAAAAAGATGTAGTTCCAGGAGAGGATGATTTTCAGTCAATGGCGGGGAATCATATTTATTTACGACTAGATGAATCAGGGACATTTTTGATTCTTGCCCATTTAAAAAAAGGATCAATTAAAGTGAGGGAAGGACAACATGTAAATGAAGGAGAGGTTCTTGCCCAAGTCGGTAACTCCGGAAGTTCAAGTGAGCCGCATTTACATATTCATCATCAAAGGCAGGATCCATCCAAGGTGAGCATGTTTTTTTCGGAAGGATTACCACTTTACTTTCGAACTGAGAAAGGTGCGCTAATGCCAAAAAGAGGTACATACATAAGTGGTAATGAAAAAAGGTATTCCAGTTTTATTGGAATACCTTTTTCTATTACCCTACAAATGTTTGATACAGTAAGAAAATATTTAAAATGATAACAAGTGCAGCAATGATCCAAGCGATAAAAGTTGTTATGCGGTGATTAACGAGTGAACCCATAATTTTTTTATTGCTTGTAAACATAATAAGTGGTACTAATGCAAAAGCAATACCGAATGATAAGACGACTTGGCTCATGACTAGAGCGTAAGTTGGATTTACACCTAAAGCGATAATAACTAATGGTGGAATCATTGTAATAAAGCGGCGTAAGTATAACGGAATATGCATTCGAATGAAACCTTGCATAATAATATCACCTGACATTGTACCGACAGAAGAGCTAGATAGTCCTGCGGATAAGAGCCCAATTCCAAATAAAGCAGCCGATACTGGACCGACTAAAGTACTGAACTGATTAAAAGCAACATCAAGGTCTTCAACATGCAAGCCATTTTTAAAGAATAGTGCAGCAGCAACAATTAACATACTCGCATTAATTGCTCCAGCGATAACCATTGCGATAATGATATCAATAAATTCGAAACGGAAAATCTTTTTCTTTTGTTCATCAGTTGTTCCAACGACGCGGCGTTGTGTCAATGCAGAATGTAAATAGATTGCATGTGGCATAACTGTCGCGTCTAATATCCCTGCTGCAAGTAATATACTGTCTACACCTTGGAATTTCGGAATCAATAGTCCTGAAAGAAGGGGACTTAATTCTGGTTTTGCATAAAAAACTTGAATCCCAAATGCTATTACTACAATAAAAATCATCCCTGTAATAATAGCTTCTAGTGGGCGAAATCCTCTGCGTTGAAACTCAAGAATAATAAATGATCCGACTGCTGTAATTAAAGCAGCTGGTAACATAGGAATTCCAAATAATAAATACAATCCGAGTGCTGCCCCGATAAATTCAGCTAAATCTGTAGCCATAATAACGAGTTCACCTTGTATCCATAAGCCGATAGACACAGGTTTTGGAAAGTGCTCGCGAGCTATTTCAGGTAAATTATTTCCTGTAGCAATTCCTAATTTAGCTGATAAAGTTTGAATTAATACTGCCATTAAGTTAGAAGCGAATATAACCCATAATAGTAAATATCCGTATTGTGAACCAGCAGCGATATTTGTAGCAAAGTTACCAGGGTCAATATAAGCTACGGATGCGATAAAAGCGGGTCCTAAAAACGGTAACAGTCGTTTCCAGCCTTTCGTTTCGCCACTTAAAGCTTAAGTGTGCGGATTGAACAGTTGTACTTTGAGAAGGGACTTGTGCATCTTTTGATATATCTTTATTCATAGTAGTTTTCCCCTTTGGAATGTTAACTTGATGAAATTATTGTAAGTATTCTTATTGTTTATTTCAATACATTTAAATGTATTAGATGATATTTTTATCCCGCTTTAATGGGCAGTAAGACCCCCACCTCAAAATTCAGCGAAAGCAAAGAAGTTAGGAGGGGGTCGGGCTGCCCATTAAAGTCCGATTGGTGAGGGCTAATAATCAGTGGGGGATGAAGAAAACCCCCACTGATTAAAGTTTCACTTTATTTGAACATAAATGTTTCCTTAGTGCAAATTATATGCCTTGCTGCAATGGATGGTGTCGTGTAATAAAAAATTGGGAGTTTATGGTGTGATGACGTGGGGAAACATAATGAATTAAAGGGCTGTTTTTGAAATTTATGTGAACAAAAAGCCGATAATACAGCATATTAATTGATGGAATTGCATTTGTATGATATATAATATATTGGGATTACAACATAACCACAGGGTTTTGGTGTGTAATCTTGTTTTTTATTTTTGTTAACTGATAGAAAATAGTATAAAGAGAAGAAAATGGATTCATTTTCTTATTATATATGTTTTGATATGAACGTTAACTTATACATGATTTTAAAAATTAGATAGGTGGTAGAAACACATTGGCAACTACAAAACCATATAGAGTATTACTATATTACATGTACACAACAATTGAAAATCCGGAAGAATTCGCGGCAGAGCATTTAGCATTTTGTAATTCACTTGAATTAAAAGGTAGAATTCTTGTAGCAAAAGAAGGAATTAACGGAACTTGTTCTGGTACTGTAGAGCAAACAGAGAAATACATGGAAGCAATGAACAACGATCCACGTTTTGACGGTATCGTATTTAAAATAGATGAAGAAGAAGGGCATGCATTCAAGAAAATGCACGTACGTCCTCGTCCAGAATTAGTGACACTTCGTTTAGAAGACGACATTAATCCACATGAAATTACTGGTAAGTATTTAGAGCCAAAAGATTTTTATGAAGCAATGAAACAAGAAGATACAGTTATCATTGATGCACGAAATGATTATGAGTTCGATTTAGGACACTTTAAAGGTGCGATTAAACCTGATATTGAATCATTCCGTGAATTACCAGATTGGATTAGAGAAAACAAAGAAACACTTGAAGGTAAAAAGATTTTAACGTATTGCACAGGCGGAATTCGTTGTGAGAAGTTCTCTGGTTGGTTAGTTCGTGAAGGTTATGAGGATGTAAGTCAGCTTCACGGCGGTATTGTAACGTACGGAAAAGACCCAGAAGTACAAGGTGAGCTTTGGGATGGACAATGTTACGTGTTCGATGAGCGTATCGCTGTACCGGTAAACCAAAAAGAACATGTTATCGTTGGTAAAGACCACTTTACAGGTGAACCTTGTGAGCGCTATGTAAACTGTTCAAATCCAGAATGTAATAAGAAAATTTTATGTTCTGAAGAAAACGAAGCGAAACATTTACGTGCATGTTCTCATGAATGTCGAGTAAGCCCACGTAACCGCTACGTAGTACAACATGAATTAACGGAAGAGCAAGTAGCTGCTGCATTAGAGAAAATCGAAGCAGGGAAGTAAGCTGAATTAGTGTAATAAAAAAGTACTCCAGGTCTTAGATTGGAGTACTTTTTTATTATGTAGTTTTTCTTTTGTCAGTAAGTCGATATATCTTAAAAATCGCTCATAAAAATTTCATTTACTGAATCCTGCCACGTATTTGTAATTTGAAAATAACCTTCTTTACTTCTTATCATCTTTCTCTTTTACAGCAGAAAGTACAGTTTGTTTTACCCATGCTTTTCTTCGTTTATGTTGTAGACTCCATTGGTATAAACTTTGCGCACCTAAAATAAGTGAAATAACGATGCCGCTAATTGCTATTAAAAGTGCGAAAAATTCCAGTGGTGACGATATTTTGTTTGAATCGGTGTTTCTTAAAAGGTCAATCATAGTAAACCCTAACATTTGGCCTACTACAGAGTAGAGCGTTAAAATTAATAGTAAAAGGCTATCTTTTTTAGAGGCGACATTTTCTTGATATTTAAACAAACTATCAAGATTTTGTTTTGCATTTGAGTATAGTACTTCAATGTTAAATAGATTTCTTAAGCGGAAGAAAATATCTTCACTCTGTGATTGGGATACTAGCTCTAAAGAAAAGTAATTCGCTGTAAACGAATTGATTGAATAAATTAATTTTTCTATTTCATTTGTATCTTGTTCAATATTTAACTCCGCATAAGCATTTGCCATTTTTAATAAAACAACTTTATGAAATAAATTCAATAACAAGGCGTAATAAAACTCCCCGTACATTTGACTAGCAAGTTTAGCGAATTCGTGTTCACCCTCGTTTGTTATACATGTGAAAATATGTTCTTCCATAATAAAGTAGCGACTAGGAGCCCATCTTTGATATGAATGCTTTATTAAATAATCTTGAATATAAGGAACATTATTTGCGCTAATATACGGCTTGCCATCGTCTGTTAATCCGGAAAGACTGGAAGCTCGGTATACATCAACTACATGAAGGTCCGACTCTTTGTTTATGGATAATAAAGTTTGTACATACATTCGTTGATCCTCAAAGAAGGGGAATGTTTGAAAGTAAGAGCTCCGCAATCTCTTTTTCTCAAAGAAGTCTGTTACACCATGAAATAAATCGCCGAATATAAGCTTCTCTACTTGTGAATATTTTTTTCCATTACATTCAATGCAGATCGTTTCAGTTGTGCCATTTTTAGTTTCAAGTACACGGAAGCGGGCGGCGAATTCAATTGCTTCTGATAATGTCATGTTTGGAGCAGTTTCTACTTCTGTCCGAATTGTTAAGAAGCCAAGCTCATAGGGACAAAGTGTTACGTCAATAGAATGAATCTTGAATGGAACGGAAACAAGATTTGTTGTTAAGTGTCCAGTTAAGTTAAGGTCTTTAGAATAGCGTTGCAATCCTTTTTGATGCTCTGAGTGAGGGAATAGTATTTTATTTGTAAATGAAAGATAGTATGCTTCCATATTTTGATGTGAAACTTGAAACTTTCCGTAGTATGTATTTTCATTTTCAAGATGATCGAGTCGAAAAGGGCGAAAATCATTTTGTTGTAAGAAAGGGAACATATTTTGTTCATATCCAGTTTTAAAAGAAAACGGGAATATGAATTGAAATATAGCTGTTGTTACATCTTTTTCCTCGATTGTTTGTATTGCCTCCATTTACATTGTTTCCTTTCATATATGCTATAAAAACAACATGCCCAAATTCATTTGAAAATAACCACTGTTTTATAGTTGATTAAGAATGAAAATTCAGCTTATTTAGTAGGGGACATGTATAATGTTATGTATACGAAAGGTTATAAAACTGTATTTTGAAAAGGGGGGATGTTGTATGCGTATTTTAGTATTAGGAGCGGGTGGCGTTGGAGGCTTTTTTGGAGGGCGATTAGTCGAAAAAGGAGAAGATGTTACGTTTCTTGTCCGTAGTAAAAGAAAACAGCAATTAGAGGAAAAGGGGCTTGTTATTCGTAGTGTTAACGGGGATTTTTCTTTCCAACCGAAATTAATAACGAAGGAAGATCGAACTGCTTCATTTGATGTCATTTTATTTTCAACAAAAGCGTATCACTTAAACGAGGCAATGCAAGATTTGAAGCCGTTTGTAGGTGAAAATACTGTGATTATTCCATTGTTAAATGGTATTGCTCATGTATCACTATTACAACAAGAATTTGGCGTGGAAAAAGTGATTGGCGGTTTATGCTTTATCGAGACGACGTTAAACAATCAAGGAGAAATTGTACAAACGAGTGTTGCCAACAGACTTCTGTTTGGAGAAATGAAACCTCAAGATTCAGAGAGAATAAAGCATATTGCTAAAGCATTTGCAGGTACGAAATCTAGTTTTGTTTTAAGTGAAAATATTACACAAGATATGTGGCATAAATATTTATTCATCACTGTAATGTCAGGTGTGACAACATTAATGCGTGCACCGATAGGACCGATTCGTGAAAGCGAAGGTGGCCGCGATTTTATCCAAAACTTATTTGAAGAATGTGTGCAAATTATGAAATATATAGGGGCACCAGTTAAGGAAGGTATTGTCCAGGAACATATGAAAACAATTGATAAAATTTCGTATGATATGAAGTCATCGATGCAGCGGGATATGGAAAAAGGTTCTGGAATTGAAGGTGAGCACTTACAGGGGTACTTACTAGATATAGCAAAGCAATTTTCTATAGAAGCACCATTATTGAGTGCGGTATATCAAAACTTAAAGGTGTATGAAGAAATGACCTTTAACAAATCAGCAATACAATTGGATGTATGAAAAAATAAAAAAGAAAGCAATATATAAGTGTATTGCTTTCTTTTTTATGACAAATTATTTATTTCTTTTCGTTCTATCTGTCAAATTTATTTCCTGTTCACGTTTACCGTATAATTGATTAATTTCATTTGCTAATGCATCTAAATAGGAATCGGAAAAAATAGGCTTCTTTTCTTTAGACATATGGGTCTCCTTTATCGATTTTTTAATATTCATTATGTATATTTACCGGCGGATTATGCGCAATCATTTAAATTTTTTCTTTTTCAAAATTTTTGTTTACATTTTGAAAATAAAGGAGTATTATAATCCACAGTTTCAATTTTCTAAATCGCTGAAACCGCATGGTACGGGGGACCCGTTCTTATGGATTAGTTCTTAATCCAATGGGGTGAATCCTTGAAAAAGGTAGGGCTACTCATAGGCCCGAATCCGACAGCTAACCTCGTAAGCGTTATATTGAGAAGGAAGGTGGAGCTTGTGCGACAAAAAATATAATGTCTACAAGTCTATTTCGTTATGGCTTGTAGACATTTTTTGTTTTCTGAAGAAATCGTTTATCCGCTGTAACTAGCAGAAAAGTTCGTACAAAATTATTGGAGAGTGGACAGCAGTGGTTTCATCTATCAAAAAGTTTTTAATTGGAAGGCCGTTAAAATCAACTGAGTTAGGAGAGCAAAAGCTTAATAAAACGAAGGCGTTAGCCATATTATCTTCTGACGCATTGTCATCGGTTGCATACGGACCGGAGCAAATTTTAATTGCATTAGCAGGTCTTGGGGCAATAGCTTATTGGTATTCCATTCCGATAGCTGTTGGGGTATTAGTGTTATTAACTGCTCTTATTTTATCTTATCGACAAATTATTTTCGCTTATCCGCATGGTGGAGGAGCGTATGTTGTATCAAAAGAAAATTTAGGGATGAATCCGGGGTTAATAGCTGGAGGGTCTTTATTAGTCGATTATATTTTAACTGTTGCAGTAAGTGTATCAGCAGGTACAGATGCGCTTACATCAGCTTTTCCTAGTTTACATGCACATAATGTAATCATTGCGATTATATTTGTTATATTTATTACTATTTTAAATTTAAGAGGGGTAACGGAATCGGCTTCCGTTTTAGCATATCCTGTTTATTTATTTGTTCTAGCACTATTTATATTAATTGGTGTAGGTATTTATAATATTATAACTGGTCAAGTTTCACCGACATTACACACGCCAATTGGAACACCAGTTGCAGGAATTAGTTTGTTCTTACTGCTACGAGCATTTGCTTCAGGAAGCTCTGCTTTAACAGGTGTTGAGGCGATCTCCAACGCAATTCCAAACTTTAAAGATCCTGCACCAAACAATGCAGCGAAAACATTGCTTGCAATGGGTGCATTACTTGCCGTTTTATTTTCAGGAATTGTCTTTTTAGCTTATTATTACGGCATTAATCCAAGTAAGGAAGTAACGGTTGTTTCACAAATTGCTGAACAAACTTTTGGACGTAATTTCATGTACTATTTCATACAAGGTACAACTGCTTTAATATTAATTCTGGCTGCTAATACAGGTTATTCTGCATTTCCACTATTAGCAGTTAACCTTGCAAAAGACAAATTTATACCGAGAATGTTTATGATTAGAGGAGACCGCCTAGGATACTCAAACGGAATTATTATACTTGGAATCGCATCGATTATTTTAATTGTAGCTTTCCAAGGACAAACAGGACATTTAATTCCGTTATACGCAGTAGGTGTATTTATTCCGTTTACCCTTTCTCAAACGGGTATGGTATTAAAATGGCTTCGCGAAAAACCTGAAGGATGGGCTTTACGATTAACGGTCAATTTAATAGGAGCAGTCATTAGTTTTATCGTAATGAGTATGTTCTTTTTAACTAAATTCGCACAAGTTTGGTCAATCCTTATTTTCTTACCTGTCATTATCTTCTTGTTCCACCGAATTAAGAAGCATTATGATGCAGTAGGCGATCAATTAAGTTTAAAAACTTGTGAGAGAATTGTTCCGATTGAAGGAAATGTAATTGTCGTTCCTGTGGCTGGTATGACACATGTGGTAGAAAATTCATTGAACTATGCGAAGTCTCTTTCTGCAGATCAAGTAATTGCTGTATATGTTGCTTTTGACAGAGAAGAGGAAAAGAAATTCGAAGAGAAATGGAAGAAGTGGCAACCTGAAGTAAGACTCGTTACATTGCATTCGCATTATAGAAGCATTCTTCAACCGCTAACAAAGTTTATTGATACAGTGCAATATAAAGCGAGTGAATCAAATTACCGAGTTACGGTCGTTATACCACAGTTCATTCCGAAAAAAGGTTGGCATAACATTCTTCATAACCAGTCTAGTTTACTCATTCGTGCGTATTTACTCTATAAAAGAAATGTTGTTATTACGACAGTTCCATATCATTTGAAAAAGTAAGAAGATTTTTTAAGGATAGCTTCATGAAAGTGAAGCTATCCTTTTTGTGTATACACTATGCATAATTGCATATGAGTCTAAAAGGTATATTAATATAATTTTTATGTCTGTGAATAAGTAGAGATTTTTGTTGTGATATATGGATATTTCAATTGGAATAGTGAAGCGGATTATATTTTGAAATAAGGACAGGAAATCTTGAAAATAAAGGGAGTGAAAATACTTCTTTACGTTATATAAATAGCTGTGTTTAAATGACCTTACAGTACAAAACTTACATGAAAACAAAACAGAATTTCATATTGACGTACGTTTTTTAGTTTATAATGAATAATATTTTCATGTAATATATTCACTGTGTGAATGTGGAAATGATAAAATAGAAATTTTATACAATGTTATTCATACTAATCACATATGAAATGTTTTATAACAATAAGTAAGTACTGTAGCAATAAAAGTTGAGAGAGGTGGTTCATACATGGATCGCGGTGAGAACGTTCTCTATTTTAACCATCTCAAATTATGTGTAAGAAAATAGAATAATAAAATGCGATAGTAATAGTTGCTAATACATAGGAGGAGTTAAAGTGAAAAAGACTTTAATTACAGGGTTATTGGTTACAGCAGTATCTACGAGTTGCTTCATTCCTGTAAGCGCTTACGCTAAGGGGGGCAAACAGAGGTGAAAGCAGTATATGCACAAAATGTAATTGCTCCAAATACATTATCCAATTCAATTCGAATGTTAGGATCACAGTCACCGCTTATACAAGCATACGGATTAGTTATTTTACAACAGCCAGACATTAAGGTGAATGCGATGAGTAGTTTGACGAATCATCAAAAGTTTGCGAAGGCAAATGTAAGAGAGTGGATTGATGAATATAATCCGAAGCTAATCGACTTAAATCAAGAGATGATGAGATATAGCACTCGATTTAATAGCTATTATAGTAAGCTCTATGAACTAGCAGGAAACGTAAATGAAGATGAACAAGCAAAAGCAGATTTTACAAATGCATATGGAAAATTACAACTGCAAGTACAAAGCATCCAAGAGAGTATGGAGCAAGATTTATTAGAGTTAAATCGATTTAAAACGGTATTAGACAAAGATAGCAATAACTTATCGATTAAAGCTGATGAAGCAATAAAAACACTCCAAGGATCAAGTGGAGATATTGTGAAGTTAAGAGAAGATATTAAAAGAATTCAAGGGGAAATTCAAGCTGAACTAACTACTATTTTGAATAGACCTCAAGAAATTATTAAAGGTTCTATAAATATCGGTAAACAAGTATTTACAATTACAAATCAAACTGCACAAACGAAAACAATTGATTTTGTTTCTATCGGTACTTTAAGTAATGAAATTGTCAATGCTGCAGATAGTCAAACGAGGGAAGCGGCTCTTCGCATTCAGCAAAAGCAAAAAGAGCTACTACCACTTATTCAAAAGTTATCACAAACTGAAGCAGAAGCGACACAAATTACATTTGTTGAAGATCAAGTAAGTAGCTTTACAGAACTAATCGATCGTCAAATTACAACTTTAGAAACGTTATTAACAGATTGGAAAGTTTTAAATAATAATATGATCCAAATTCAAAAGAATGTTGAAGAAGGCACATATACAGATAGTAGTTTACTTCAAAAACATTTCAATCAAATTAAAAAAGTAAGTGATGAAATGAATAAGCAAACGAATCAATTTGAAGATTACGTTACAAACGTTGAAGTACATTAAAAATAAGTAATGATATAGGGAGAGAAGAAAAATGACAAAAAAACCTTATAAAGTAATGGCTCTATCAGCACTTATGGCAGTATTTGCAGCAGGAAACATTATGCCAGCTCATACGTATGCAGCTGAAAGTACAGTGAAACAAGCTCCAATTCATGCGGTAGCAAAAGCTTATAATGACTATGAGGAATACTCATTAGGACCAGAAGGCTTAAAAGATGCAATGGAAAGAACAGGTTCAAACGCTTTAGTAATGGATCTGTACGCTTTAACAATTATTAAACAAGGGAACGTTAACTTTGGTAATGTATCGTCTGTTGATACTGCTTTAAAAGGTAAAGTAATTCAGCACCAAGATACAGCTAGAGGAAATGCGAAACAGTGGTTAGATGTATTAAAGCCACAGCTTATTTCAACGAATCAAAATATCATTAACTACAATACGAAATTCCAAAACTATTATGATACTTTAGTTACTGCGGTAGACGCAAAAGATAAAGCGACTCTTACGAAAGGTTTAACTAGATTATCAAGTAGTATTAATGAAAATAAAGCGCAAGTAGATCAGTTAGTAGAAGACTTGAAGAAATTCCGAAACAAAATGACGTCCGATACGCAAAACTTCAAGGGTGATGCAAATCAAATTACATCTATATTAGCTAGTCAAGATGCAGGAATCCCGCTTCTGCAAAATCAAATTACAACGTATAATGAAGCAATTAGTAAGTATAATGCAATTATTATCGGTTCATCAGTTGCGACAGCTCTAGGGCCAATTGCCATTATTGGTGGTGCAGTAGTCATTGCTACAGGTGCAGGAACGCCGCTAGGAGTCGCGTTAATTGCAGGTGGTGCAGCAGCTGTAGGCGGTGGTACAGCTGGAATCGTATTAGCGAAGAAAGAGCTTGATAATGCACAAGCTGAAATTCAAAAAATAACAGGACAAGTTACAACTGCTCAATTAGAAGTAGCTGGGTTAACGAACATTAAAACACAAACGGAGTATTTAACAAATACAATTGATACTGCAATTACAGCGTTGCAAAACATTTCAAACCAATGGTACACAATGGGATCAAAATACAATTCTTTACTTCAAAATGTAGATTCAATTAGTCCAAACGACCTTGTTTTCATTAAAGAAGATTTAAACATTGCGAAAGATAGCTGGAAAAACATTAAAGACTATGCAGAAAAGATTTATGCGGAAGATATTAAAGTAGTAGATACGAAAAAAGCTTAATCAAATACGAATCGTTAGAGCATTACGTATTGATGAAAGATTTGAAGCTCCTGTTCAGTTGTGAGCAGGAGTTTTTCATACCCTTATAAAGAAAATAGGTGAAAAGAATGCAGAAAAGATTTTATAAAAAATGTCTTTTAGCGTTAATGATTGCTGGGGTGGCAACGAGTAACGCATTTCCTTTACATCCTTTTGCAGCAGAACCAAATGTAAAAACATTGCAAGAAAATGCGAAAAATTATTCTCTCGGACCAGCTGGATTCCAAGATGTAATGGCGCAAACGACATCGAGCATATTTGCAATGGATTCATATGCAAAATTAATTCAAAATCAGCAAGAGACTGATTTAAGTAAAATAAATTCCATTAATAGTGAGTTTAAAGGAAGTATGGTTCAGCATCAAAGAGAGGCAAAGATTAACGCGGCGTATTGGTTAAATTATATGAAGCCGCAAATTATGAAAACAGATCAAAATATTATTAATTACAATAATACTTTTCAAACGTATTATAATAGCATGCTAATAGCGATTGATCAAAAGGATAGCGTAAAGTTAAAAGCGGATTTAGAAAAGTTGTATGCGGATATTGTAAAGAATCAAAATGAGGTAGATGTATTATTAGGGGATTTGAAAGCTTTTCGCGATAGAATGGCGAAAGACACAAATAGTTTTAAAGAGGATACAAATCAATTAACAGCGATTTTGGCAAGTACGAATGCTGGTATTCCAGCTCTAGAGCAACAAATCAATACATATAACGATTCAATCAAAAAGAGTAATGATATGGTCATTGCTGGTGGCGTACTTTGCGTAGCACTAATTACATGTCTTGCTGGCGGACCGATGATTGCCATTGCGAAAAAAGATATCGCAAATGCAGAAAGAGAAATAGCCAATTTAAAAGATAGAATTTCTGGCGTACAAGCAGAAGTTGCAATTTTGACAGATGTAAAAAATAAAACAACAAATATGACTGAAACGATTGATGCAGCAATTACAGCATTGCAAAATATATCAAATCAATGGTATACAGTAGGGGCAAAATATAATAATTTACTACAAAACGTAAAAGGAATCAGCCCTGAAGAGTTTACGTTTATAAAAGAAGATTTACATACAGCGAAAGACAGCTGGAAAGATGTCAAAGATTATACAGAAAAATTACATGAAGGTGTGGCGAAGTAAACAGTGGACTAGTTCCGCTGTTTATTTTTTTATCCTGTTTTTGTGAGAGTTGGACTTGTAATTTGATATTTAAATTTTTCATGTTTTTTATTCATGTAGTTTTAGGGTAATGTTTAATCGAATCGATACTAATACCTTAGATAAACTTCTGATCAAGCTTTTTATATGTAATGTTTTAATGAAAAAAGTTATACTGTAAGCAAAACTAAAAATTGGAAAGGAAATACTAGAACATGGAAAATTATCTACTATTTATCCTTACAGCAATGTTAATCATAATGATGCCTGGTCCTGGTTTTGCACTAGTTACAAAAAATACTATCTCGCATGGTAAAAATGGTGGGATAAAGACTGTCTTAGGAACGATATCTGGAATGATGATTCATACAATAATGGCTACGCTAGGACTCTCTGCCATCTTAATGAAATTTGCTATGTTATTTACATTTATAAAATATGCTGGGGCAGTTTATTTAATTTACTTAGCTGTAAAGTCAATTAAAAGTGCCTTATATAAAAAAGAAGCTATATCAGGTTCAGTAGAAAGGGACTCTAAGGATATTGGGGTAATTAAAAGCTTTAGACAAGGATTTACTACGGCAATTTTAAACCCAAAAACTGCTGTGTTTTTCCTTAGTTTTTTACCCCAATTTATTGTAAGTAATCAAAATCATTTCCTCCAATTTCTTGTATTAGGAGTTACATTTACGACTCTGACAGCAGTATGGTATTTACTTTATATCTCACTCATACGTCAATTAAGAACTTTTTTAAGAAAAGAAAGAGTGAACCGTACAATAGAGGGTATTACGGGCGCAGTATTATTAGTATTTGGAGTGAGGTTGTTTTTCCAAAAATAAATATGTATATGAAAAGAGAAATAATCACTATTGATTATTTCTCTTATTTACTTATTCCAAAACTACTATTTTACAATTGATTTCACACCTTCATATTGATTTTATATATCTAATTTGAACTTTAAAACTGACTTCTTCAATAACCTGACCGGTTTGCTTTATAAGAAAAATCGTACATTATGGGGGCGGGATGATAACTAATAGGGGATGGATAAAAAACATTGATTAAAGTTTCATTTTAAATACTAAGTGTAGTAGAAGTTCAGTTAGATAAAATTCATTAGTCGAAATTTATTGCATAAAGCTGTATAATGCTTGTAACGAAAAGGAAATACAGGGAAGGATATGTAATAAGTTATTATGGATAAAGATAAACAACAATTAAGTGTTGAAGTTGCAAGATTATATTATCAATCAGATTATAGTCAGCAAGAAATTGCTAACAAATTAAATATTTCAAGGCCGACGACCTCTAGACTATTAAAGTACGCGAAAGAAAAAGGATTTGTTCAAATTAGTATAGCCGATCCATTTGCTGATCTAGATAACGTTGGAAATTTACTGAAAGAAAAGTACAACTTGCTAGAGGCACATGTCGTATTTTCTCCAGTGCCAGAATATGCAACGATTACAGAGTATATTAGTAAATATGCAGCTGAGTATATGGAAAAGACGGTTAAAAACGGTGATATCGTTGGTGTAAGCTGGGGAATGACGATGTATGAAATCGCTAGAAAAATCGTACCACAACATGTAAAAGGTGTAGAAGTTGTCCAGTTAAAAGGTGGTATTAGTCATTCGAGTGTAAATACATATGCGAATGAGACCATTGCTTTATTTGCAGATGCTTTTCAAACGACGCCAAGAAATTTACCATTACCAGTAATATTCGATAATGCAGTGACAAAAGAATTAGTAGAACAGGATCGACATATTCATCACATTATCGAAATGGGGAAACAAGCGAATATTGCAATTTTTACTGTAGGAACAGTGCGAGACGAAGCGCTATTATTCCGATTAGGCTATTTCGATAAGGATGAAACAAGTTTACTCAAAAAACAATCGGTCGGTGACATTTGTTCACGTTTCTTTGATGGAGATGGAAATATTAGTAGTGAAGAAATTAATAAACGGACTATTGGAATTGAGTTAGAAGAACTGAAATTAAAGAAACGCTCTATTTTAGTTGCCGGTGGTAATAGAAAAATAAAATCAATTGATGGTGCGTTACGTGGCGGGTATGCAAATGTATTAATTATTGATCAGCATACGGCGAAGGAATTGTTACAGTATCAAAAAGATTAGAAATAAAAGGCTTTCTCAAGATGTTAATTTTGAGAAAGCCTTTTATTTTACTATGTATGAATTATGGGAGTGTTTTTGAATACAAATTGCCTTTTTTAAAATAATTATGGATATTGAGATACATACTACCACTGTTAATATAAAAGTTTTCATTTTATATATGAAGTGTTTCTTAGATAGAATGCGCTTTATTTACTACAAGAGATTCCCTTCTAAAAAAGAATGAACAAAATTTCAAAAGTGTATTTACATTTGTTCAACTAAGGGTTAGAATGAAGTTGTTAAAAGATATGAGGAGTGAAGATAATGAATATTGCAAAGTTAATTGACCATACAATTTTAAAAGCTAATACTACAAAAGAAGATGTTATGAAAGTAATCGAAGAAGCAAAGGAATATAAATTCGCTTCTGTTTGTATTAATCCTACATGGGTGAAGCTAGCTGCTGAAGAATTAGCTGGACATGACGTAGATGTTTGTACTGTAATCGGTTTCCCATTAGGAGCAAGCACTACTGAAACAAAAGCTTTCGAAACAAAAGATGCTATCGCAAAAGGTGCAACTGAAGTTGATATGGTAATCAACGTAGGCGCTTTAAAAGATGGCGATAACGAGTTCGTTGAAAAAGATATTTATGAAGTAGTACAAGCAGCAAAAGGAAAAGCTCTTGTAAAAGTAATCATTGAAACTTGCCTATTAACAGATGAAGAGAAAGTACGCGCTTGTGAATTATCAGTAAAAGCTGGTGCTGACTTCGTAAAAACTTCAACTGGATTCTCAACTGGCGGAGCAACTGCTGAAGATATCGCATTAATGCGTAAAACAGTAGGACCAAACGTTGGTGTAAAAGCATCTGGTGGCGTTCGTACACGTGAAGATGCAGACAAAATGGTAGCTGCTGGAGCTTCTCGCGTTGGAGCGAGTGCTAGTGTTGCAATCGTATTAAATGATGCAAAAGGTGCTACAGATAACTACTAATCATTAATGAAGTCAAAAGCAATAGATACACAAAGTAAAGTGTATCTATTGCTTTAACAATTGAAAAAAATGTAAGCGGATACGAATGGGAGGAGACGGCTTATGAAATACTTAATTGGTATTTTTGGCCTCGTATTGATTTTAGGTATCGCTTGGCTTGCTAGCAATAATAGAAAGAAAGTCAAATATCGCCCAATCATAACGATGGTTATTTTACAATTCATTTTGGGGTTTTTATTATTAAATACAAGTGTAGGGAATATATTAATTAGCGGAATAGCAGATGGTTTTGGAGAGTTATTAAAATATGCTGCTGATGGTGTGAATTTCGTATTTGGTGGATTAGTAAATCAAAAAGAGTTTTCGTTCTTTTTAAGTGTATTAATGCCAATCGTATTTATTTCAGCTTTAATAGGTATTTTGCAACACATTAAAGTGTTACCTATTATTGTGAAATCTATCGGTCTAGCATTAAGTAAAGTAAATGGAATGGGGAAACTAGAATCATATAATGCAGTTGCTTCGGCGATTTTAGGACAATCTGAAGTGTTTATTTCAGTTAAGAAGCAACTAGGATTATTGCCAGAGAAAAGAATGTATACATTATGTGCATCTGCAATGTCTACCGTTTCAATGTCTATCGTCGGATCATATATGGTGTTATTAAAACCGCAATATGTTGTAACCGCTTTAGTTCTTAACTTGTTCGGTGGTTTTATTATCGCTTCTATCATTAACCCGTATGAAGTTACTGAAGAAGAAGATATGTTAGAAGTACAAGAAGAAGAGAAAAAGACTTTCTTTGAAGTATTAGGAGAATACATTATAGATGGATTTAAAGTTGCGATTACAGTAGCAGCTATGCTAGTTGGTTTCGTTGCTCTTATCGCATTCATTAATGCCGTATTTAAAGGTGTGATTGGTATCTCATTCCAAGAAATCCTTGGTTATGTATTTGCACCATTTGCATTTATTATGGGTGTACCTTGGCATGAAGCAGTTAATGCCGGAAATATTATGGCAACAAAATTAGTATCAAATGAATTTGTCGCTATGACAGATTTAGCACAAGGAAACTTTAATTTCTCAGACAGAACGACAGCGATTATATCTGTATTCTTAGTTTCATTTGCAAACTTCTCTTCAATTGGAATTATTGCAGGGGCAGTTAAGAGCTTAAATGAAAAGCAAGGGAATGTAGTCGCGAGATTTGGTTTGAAATTACTGTTCGGTGCAACATTAGTAAGTTTCTTATCAGCAACAATCGTTGGTTTATTATTTTAATAGATTTATATCATATAAAAAGGAATGGTGATTGTAATGAGAATGGTAGATATTATTGCAAAAAAACGTGACGGCAAAGAATTAACGACTGAAGAAATCAAGTTCTTTATTAATGGATATACAGATGGAAGTATTCCTGATTATCAAGTGAGTGCACTTGCAATGGCAATCTTCTTTAAAGATATGACAGATCGTGAACGTGCAGATTTAACGATGGCAATGGTGGAGTCTGGAGAAACGATCGACTTATCAGCAATTGAAGGAATTAAAGTAGACAAACATTCAACTGGCGGTGTTGGTGATACAACAACTTTAGTATTAGGACCATTAGTAGCTGCTTTAGATGTACCAGTAGCAAAAATGTCTGGTCGTGGTTTAGGACATACAGGCGGAACAATTGATAAATTAGAAGCGGTAGAAGGATTCCACGTTGAAATTACGAAAGAGCAGTTCATTGATATTGTAAACCGTGACAAAGTAGCTGTTATTGGACAAACAGGAAACTTAACACCTGCAGATAAAAAGATTTATGCATTACGCGATGTAACAGGAACAGTAAACTCAATTCCTTTAATCGCAAGTTCAATTATGAGTAAAAAAATTGCAGCTGGCGCTGACGCAATTGTACTTGATGTAAAAACAGGTGCTGGCGCATTTATGAAAACAGAAGAAGATGCAAAAGAATTAGCACATGCAATGGTACGTATCGGAAATAATGTAGGACGTCAAACTATGGCTGTTATTTCAGATATGTCACAACCGCTTGGATTTGCGATTGGTAATGCTCTAGAAGTGAAAGAAGCGATTGATACGTTAAAAGGTGAAGGTCCAGAAGATTTAACAGAATTAGTACTTGTATTAGGAAGTCAAATGGTCGTACTTGCGAAAAAAGCAAATACGTTAGAAGAAGCTCGTGAAATGCTAATTGAAGTTATGAAAAACGGAAAAGCAACTGAGAAGTTTAAAGAGTTCTTAAGCAATCAAGGCGGAGATAGCTCAATTGTAGACAATCCAGAAAAAATGCCACAGGCGAAGTATGTAATTGATGTACCGGCTAAAACTTCAGGTGTTATTTCTAACATTGTTGCAGATGAAATCGGTATCGCAGCTATGTTACTAGGTGCTGGACGTGCAACAAAAGAAGATGAAATCGATTTAGCAGTAGGATTAATGTTACGTAAAAAAGTTGGCGATGCAGTAAAAGAAGGCGAACCATTCGTAACAATCTATGCAAACCGTGAAAATGTAGAAGATGTAAAAGCAAAAATCTATGAGAACATTTCTATCGCTGAAACAGCAGTGGCTCCTAAATTAGTTCATACAGTTATTACTGACTAATCATAATTACACTTACTTTGAGGAGGAAATAATATGGATAAGAAAAAATATATCGAAGAAGCAAATAAGATGTTAGCAAAAGCATATATTCCGTATTCAAAATTTCCTGTTGGTGCAGCGTTAGTTACGAAAGAAGGTAAAATCTATACTGGTTGTAATATAGAAAATGCTTCTTACGGTTTATGTAACTGTGCAGAAAGAACAGCGATCTTTAAAGCAGTATCAGAAGGTGAGCGCGATTTTAGTTACTTAGTTATTACAGGCGAAACGGATGGACCGATTTCACCATGTGGTGCTTGTAGACAAGTGATAGCTGAATTCTGTGAACCGAAAATGCCAGTTTTACTAACGAATGTAAAAGGCGATGAAAAAGAAGTGACTGTTGAGCAATTACTTCCAGGCGCTTTCTCGATAGAAGATTTAAAATAAGTTGAAAAGCCATTCCGCAATTATGAATTGTGGGATGGCTTTTTTATTTTCAAAAGTTGAATGTAATATTTTGTTCATATTCCGTTCATAAACTTTGCTTAAAATAATTGCAGCGAATATAGAAAGTTTAAAACAGGAGGAATAAAATGAAGAGGTTATATAATGCGGCATTCATTTACTTAATTATTGGTTTATTATCAGGAGTATTTGCAAGAGAGTATACGAAAGCACAGGGAATTAAAGGGTCCACAATGTTGCAATTGGTGCATACACATGTATTAGTGCTCGGTTTCGTATTCTTTTTAATTGCTTTAGCTTTATGTAAAGTGTTTCATGTACAAGAAACAAAGAGCTTTATTACATGGTTTGTTGTTTATAATGTAGGATTAATTTTTACTATTGCTACAATGCTATGGAGAGGTCTTCTACAAGTAAATGGAACTGACTTTAACGGTTTAAGCCATATGGCTGGATTAGGTCATGTTATTATAAGTATCGGGCTCGTTTGGTTTATGATTTTGCTCAAAAAGTCTGTTAAGTAGATAGGAGTGGGGAGAGTATGATAGCACTTTTATCAAGTATTGTAGCGGTTTGTATGGCTATTGGTGTCATGTTTCTGCGCTTTAAAGCAGCGAAAAAACCGGTAACGAAAAAGAAAATTATATTACCGCCAATTTTTATGAGTACTGGTGCAATGATGTACTTCATACCGGAGTTTCGATTAACATCGTTAGAAATAGTAGAGGCAATTAGCGTAGGACTTATTTTTTCTATATTTCTAATTAAAACAACTAAGCTCGAAATAAGGGCCGAACATATATTTATGAAACCGTCAAAAGCATTTATATTTATTTTAGTCGGATTATTGGTTGTACGAGTAGCGCTAAAATCATATTTAAGTCAATCAATTGATTTAGCACAGTTAAGCGGAATGTTTTTCTTGCTCGCATTTACGATGATTGTATCGTGGAGAATTGCGATGTATCGTTCATATGTTAAATTAGAAAAAACAATAAAAAGAGCTGGAATTTCTAAATAGGAATTCCGGCTCTTTTTATGTTTTATAAGATTGTTTTTTTAGCTTTGATTTCATTTGCTTAATTTTAAACGTATTTGAGCATCTTGTAATGCGGCTGGTGTAACGTTAAGACCATGTTGATCAACAATTTTTGTGTTTAATAAAATGGAATCTAAGCTTCCACGAAATGTTTTTGTATAGTTTTGACGCAACATTTGTTGTTCTTGTTTTTCATCAACTGTTAATCCAGATGCTTTTTCTTTTTTTGATAATTCGTTAATACGGAATAAAATGTTTTTCATTTGATTCACCTCTAGTTAGTTTTAATTACATTAGTTACTTACTAATGTATAGTTATTGTAACGTATCTTTTAATAAGTGTCAATGCCTGTAAACATTCCTTGTTTTGTAAGTGTATGGGATAAGAGTGAGTGTAAATAACTACTAATACTTGAAATAGAAAACATGTTAATATACAATACCTTAGTATGGTATATTAACGTGTTATTTTACATTATGAAAGTAATAAGAAAAAGGAGTATGTAATAATGAATGCAGTAATTTCAAAGAAAGAAATTATCATCTCATATACGATTGCAATTTTATTTATTTTAGCTATGGTAACAGCAGGTGTGTTATTAAATGATCCAGAAGTCATTTTGCCGGAAATAGCAGCAATGGCAATTGCTTTATGGGCGTATCGTGAGCCAGGATGGTTAAGACAACCAGAAAAAATCTTTATTGCACCGTCAATAACTGCTGTGATCGGTTTTATGGTGAATCAAATGGAGATAGTCTATTTAGGGAAAGTAAGCTTAACGCTTGTACTGATGATGCTGTTTTTACGTGTGATTCAATCCAATTTAGCACCGTCAATTGCAACTGGTTTATTACCATTAGTAACAAATGCGACTGAATGGTCATTTGTTATTTCGGTTTTTATTTTGACATTCATATTGATGCTAGGTGTTCTTATATTTAAACTGAATAACGGTATTAAGAGAAAAGTGAATATACAATATAAATATATGACTGTATTTCTAATATTAAATTTCGTGTGGATCAGTTTATGTTGGATAACTGGTTATGAACAATTAGCAGTTATTCCGCCAATACTAGTTGTCGTGTATGAATCACTTCAAAGGCCGATATACAATGAAAAAATGGCATTTAAACAAATATTAGTATTAACTACATCAGCAACTGTTGGAACTTTATTGTATTTTGCAATTGATTCATGGATTGTAGTCACTTTATTAAATATGATAGTAATGATTATTTTATTAAAAATCGTTGGAGTAAGTATTCCAGCAGCTTATGCATTTCCATTACTTCCGCTCGTATTTCCTGATGAAATGATAAAAATGTTACCAGTAGCTTCATTTGCTGCGGGGGTATTTTTATTTGGTGCAGTACTACTGTATAAAAAGTGGGAGATGAAGCAACAGGGCATGCAGAAGAGTTAAATATAATTGGCAAAAAAGGTAAGCTCATTTCACTGTAGCTTACCTTTTGTATGTATTACCAATAGAGAGTAGTATCCCTGCTACAAGTTGAATGTTTTTTCCTATTTTTCGGCTCTTTTTAAGTAGTGCCCCATTTAATCCAAGGTAGGAGATGATGAACAGTAATATAACGATAGGGAGAGCAGTTCCTATCGAAAAGAATGTCGGAAACAAGTATCCATAATTATATGAGAAAGATAAAGGGATTAACGTTCCGAAAAATAGAACGAACATAGTCGGACAGAAAGCTAAGGAAAAGAAGAACCCAAGTAAAAATGAGCCAACTTCATTTTGTTTTCGTATAAATTTGATTGAGAAGAAATTTCTGCTCTTTATAATACCTGCCAACATTAGCCCTATTAAAATTAATAAAGGTCCAATTATTTTTCGTAACCACGGGAAGTACAAAGTTAATATTTGCTGCATCTCTTTTCCTAAAAACCATACGAATAGTCCAAGTGTTGTAAAAGCTATTATTTTTCCTAAAATGAATAACAATATATGTTTCCATGCATGTCCTTTTTGTAAAGATTGATTGCCATAAAGTGTAACAGTGCTAATGTTTCCTGTTAATTGGCAAGGAGCAAGGGTACCTACTACGCCTAATAAAAACGCAAATAATAGAGGTACTGATTTCGTAGCATTCGCGACATCCATTAAAGGAGACATGAGTTGATAGCTCCATTCACTAATTGTTGAAAACACGTTATATTCACCTTTCTAATTAAATTGGAATGCTCCCTCTTTCGTAATCTGCTTCCACGTTTTCCCCTCATCTGTAGAAAGGAACACATTAGCTTTCATTGTAGCAAATACAATTTCAGCTGAATTTTGAGGGTTTTGTGATATGTACATAATTGCATCTTTAGCATCTAAAGCTGGAATTTGTATGTTTGTCTCTTCATTTGTAGCAATTGATTTCTTCGTTACGATTTTCTTATTGATAGGGGCGTAAATAACCTCTTCATTGCTTAATGTAACTGCTGTTGATTCAAGTGATGTAGAGAATAGTTCAAATGTATTTCCGTAATCTGTAGATAAGTAAACACCGTCTTTAGTACTTACCGCGACTACACTAGATTGATCCGGATGTACGGAGAAGGAATGAATCGTACTTGAAAGACCTTTTAACTTACTATTTTTCCAATCTTGTCCGTTGTTCGTACTGAAATAAAAACCTTGTTGCAATTTAGAATTTGGACGCTCATTGTATAAATAAATGGCTTCTGTATTATATCCGACAGCAAGGTTATGAAAATCAGATTCTCCGTAAAAAGCTAGCTTTTCAAGGGTATTACCGCCATCAGAACTTTTCATTAACCCTAAAGGATTTTTTAAATTTGTGCCTGGTGCAGGATGACCGCTGGCAAAGAATCCGTTCTTTGTTGCCTGAAATCCCATATAATCATGTAGCTCAGTCTTAGTTTCAAGCCATTTTCCATTTTGGTAAACTTTTATCCCGCTATGAGTGGCGATAGAAACCCCAGGCATATTTCCTGCAAAGCCAATTCCGTGAATGTGCTCGATTTTTCCAGATGTAGTTTCCTTATAGAAGTTTTGCGGACTCGTAGTTACTGTTTCTGTATGTTTTGGCTGAGATTGCACCGTGTCTTTCTTCGCCGGTGCTGTTTCGGCGTTGTTAGAACATCCTGAAATGAATAATAAAGAAGTAATTGCTAATCCTGTTGCTATATAATGTGTCAAAGTTGTAGCTCCTTTCCTAAATATGAGATGTTAAGTATATGGAATAAATGTCAAGAAATTGTGGAGTGATATGCATAATTGTGAGTGAAAAGTGCCTAGTAATGAAAGTATTACTGTCTAAATGAACACTATTAATTGACGAAAAATTATAACAATAATAGAATGAATTGTATTAGGTAATTAAATATAAAAGTATACATAGAATGCTAGGGGGATTATTATGAAATCAACATTTTTTTCTCAAAATAGAGAACGATTAGTAAACACATTACCAGATGAATCTATTACTATTTTATTCGCTGGACAAGCACCTCACATGTCAGCGGATGCACATTATAAATTTGTGCCGAATCGAAATTTTTACTATGTAACAGGAATTAATGAACCAAATGTTATTTTCATGTTGAAGAAGTTTGGAAATAGTGTAGAAGAAACACTTTTCATTGAAAAGTCGGATCCAGTAATGGAAAAATGGGTCGGTAAAACAGTTTCTAACGAAGAAGCAGAGGGGATTTCTGGTATAAAGAAAGTTGTATATTTAGATAGCTTTGAAAAGACAATGTCGAATATACTTTTCACAGAAAATGTGAAGCATCTATATTTAGATTTAGAGCGTCGTGAGTGGAATGGTACGGAGACAAAAACGCAAGCATTTGCTAAACATGTAAGAGAACAGTATCCACACGTTTTAATTGGTAATGTATATCCGAATATTTGTGAATTACGAGTGTTTAAAACAGAAGAAGAAATTGAAATCATTAAAGAAGCAATTGCTGTAACGAAAGAGGGTATTTACAACGTACTTAAGCATGCAAAAGCTGACATGATGGAGTATGAACTAGAAGCTCAGTTTGATTTCACACTGAAGTCATCTGGCATTAAGCATCATGCGTTCAATACAATTTTGGCAAGTGGAAAAAATGCTACAGTTCTTCATTATGAAGATAATGATGCACAAATTCAAAATGGTGATTTAGTACTACTAGATTTAGGCGCTCAAAAAGACTACTATAATGCTGATATTAGTTATACTTTCCCGGCAAATGGAACATTCTCTAGTCGCCAAAAACAAATGTATAATATTGTATTAAAAGCATTGAAAGAAACAACAGAACTTATTAAGCCAGGAGTAAAGTTTGCTGCATTAAATGAGCATACGAAAAAGGTACTAGCAGAAGAGTGTAAAGCAATTGGTTTAATTCAAGAAGACGAAGAGTTATCAAAATACTATTATCATGGTGTTAGCCATTTCCTTGGTTTAGATACGCATGATGTAGGAACATATAAAGATAGAGTGTTAGAAGAAGGTATGGTAATAACAATTGAACCTGGTCTTTATATTGAAGAAGAATCGATTGGAATTCGTATTGAAGATGACATTCTTGTAACGAAAGACGGACATGAAAACTTGTCAAAAGATATCATTAGAGAAGTTGAAGAGATTGAAGCGTTTATGAGAGAAAATAATGTGAATGTAAAAGTAGATGAAGTTGTTACAAAATAATCATTAGTAGAGGCGCTCAATTTTGGGCGTCTTTTTATTTGGCTCATTGCACATCTCCATATTTTCTTGAAAATCATTTTTTATAATGATTTTGAAAAAGAAAAAGGAGGGGTTTTCCATGAAGCGATTTGTATTAACAGCAGTGACAGTCTCTGTCATATCTATAATTGCTGCATGTTCCGCGACCACAAATACAACAAACGATTATAAAAATATGAATGATAAAAAAACACCAGAGATTGAAACGGCTACAAAACCATTGAAAGTTGAAAAAGGACCAGAAGTGACTTTAATAGCGAAAGAAGAAAAACAAAAATTAAGTAACGGTGTTATTGTTCCAGTCTGGACATTTAATGGCTCATCTCCTGGTCCAGAAATTCGAGTGAAAAAAGGAGAAAAGGTGAAAGTAACATTGAAAAATGAATTATCTGCACCTGTATCTATTCATTGGCATGGATATCCTGTCCCAAATAATATGGATGGAATTCCAGGCGTGACGCAAGATGCGGTTGAATCAGGAAAAAGTTTCACCTATGAATTTGAGGCGAACATACCAGGAACGTATTGGTATCATTCACATCAAGATTCTGTAAATCAATTAGATAGAGGTTTATATGGAGCGCTCATTGTAGAAGATACAAAGGAAAAATATGATAAAGATTACACATTAATGTTAGATGAATGGGTAACAGATAAAGAAGAGATTAATAAACAGTTAAAAGAAATGACAAAAGGGCAAAAAGGTAATAAATCTAAGGATAATGAAAATACGAAAAAGAATGATGATATGAAAGGAATGGACCATGGAAATATGAAGATGGAAGGTCATGATATGAGTATGTATGATTTATTCACAATCAATGGTAAAAGTGGGGATTTAGTAGAACCATTAAAAGTGAATAAGGGAGATAAAGTTCGTCTTCGACTCGTTAATGCTGGTTATCTATCACATGATATACACGTTCACGGTCATGATATAAAAGTAATTGCGACAGATGGTCAACCAATAAACGATCCAAAAGTTATAAAGGATCAAGTAATTTCAATCGCACCGGGTGAACGTTATGATATTGAATTTACTGCTAATAATCTTGGGAAATGGTATGTGGAAGACCATTTAGCAAATAAAGGTGTAAAAGGAATGAAAGCTGTTATTGAATATGATGGCAGCAAAGAGATGAAAGATAAAGCAAACGAAAAAGAAAAATTACCGAAATTAGATGTGACGAAATATGGTGCTAAAAAATTAGGTAGTTTCACGTTAAATCAGCAGTATACTGTCACATATAATATGGATTTAAATACGCAAATGAATGGAAATGAAATGGTATATACAATTAACGGAAAGGTATTTCCGAATATTGACCCGATTCCAGTAAAAAAGGGTGATTTAGTAAAAGTGAAATTGGTAAATCGTTCTAAAATGGACGATCATCCAATGCATTTACATGGTCACTTCTTCCAGGTGTTGAGTAAAGATGGAAAACCGATAGAAGGTTCTCCAATTGTGAAAGATACTTTGAACCTAAAACCAGGTGAAGAATATGAAGTAGCTTTTGTAGCAGACAATCCGGGTGATTGGATGTTCCACTGCCATGATTTACACCATGCTTCCGCCGGGATGGTAACAGAAGTGAAATATACAGATTATAAATCTGACTATGTTCCCAACCCAAACATTCCTAATAAGCCAGAATAATATGAAGCAGTTATCCTATGGATAGCTGCTTATTCATTTTCGTTGCAAGAGTCAATGTATATGTTGATCATGCCCGGGTGAAGATGGGGGAGTATGATCTGGGAATGTCACGAATACGGAAACGATAATTACCACACTAATTGATAGTAATAACAAAAAACGCCTTTGGATAAAAGCAGAAAAAGTTTCTGATAAAAGTTGAATTATACATGACATAGTTATTGTTATCGTAAGCAAAAGGCTAATAAACAGTATACTATGGGCTTGTTGAGCATTTAACATTTCTGTAATCATTGCTCCCATCATGCTTGCCATTAATCCAGAGAACATTCCTTCTAAAGCAGTATATAGGTGAAAACGTAGACCGACTAAAAAACCGATACAACCACTAATCAAAATTGCAAGCAAAGTAGAATATAGTAATTCTCCTTTAAAAAGAATACCGAAATAAAAACCGATACTTAAACCCGTACTCATACTAAAAGACATAATAAATACCATATACTCCATTAGGGTACCCTTACGTTTAGAAATATATGATGTAATAAAAATCGAGATACAACAAAGTGTTAAGGCCGTTAATGTGTAAGCTAACATTATGATACCTCCCTGTCCTATCGTTCATTTCATCATATGTTCATATGGAGAGTACTCATGCTTATTTATCTCTGCATATTATCTGCACAATTTCATAATTGTAAGCAAGAAGGCTCCTGATTTTTTAGGGCGTCTTTTTAATTATGAGCATGTGAATGTAAGAGTTAAATGAAGAGTTTCTATTGTGAAGCCATAAAGAATAAGCGTATAATATTATAGGTCTCCCATTTGCGAGACAAACCGCGAATGATAAATAAGATTGTTGTTTTATCATCGTCTCTAAACAGATAGACAATGAAAGTAACACTGGAATACAGATAGGGAGTTATAAAATGAAATTAATTATTGCCGAGAAACCAGATCAAGGTTTGGCTCTTGTTTCACAGTTTAAATATCGCCGAAAAGATGGCTATTTAGAAGTAGAAGCGAATGAGTTATTTCCAAATGGAGCGTACTGTACATGGGCAATTGGTCATTTGACGCAGTTATGTAATCCAGAGCATTATCACGCAGAGTGGAAAAAATGGTCACTTAATACGTTACCTATGATTCCAGAGCGTTTTCAATTTGAAGTAACAAAGTCGAAGTATAAACAGTTTAACGTTGTGAAACAGCTGTTACATAATCCACAGGTAACAGAAATTATTCACGCGGGCGATGCCGGGCGTGAAGGGGAATTGATTGTACGAAATATTATTAACCTTTGCAACGTGCAAAAGCCGATGAAGCGTCTTTGGATTTCATCTTTAACGAAACAAGCTATATACCAAGGATTTAAAAATTTACTGGATGAAGCAGATACAATTAATACGTACTATGAGGCGTATACAAGGTCATGTGCAGACTGGGTTGTTGGTATGAATGCATCGCGTGTCTTTAGTATTTTGCTAAAGAAAAAAGGAATGAACGATGTATTTTCCGCTGGTCGAGTACAAACTCCGACACTCGCGTTAATTGTAAAGCGTGAAAAAGAAATAGAAAACTTTAAGTCTGAGCCGTTTTGGGAAGTGTTTGCAACCTTTAATATAGAAGGAAAGAAGTATGAGGGGAAATGGGAGAAGGATAGTGAATCCCGCTTACAAGACCCTGATATGGCAAATAAAATTGCGGCATTTTGCCAAGGGAAACCGGCTGAAGTGAAGGAAATGAAAACGGAGCGTAAAGAGTTTCAGCCACCGCTTTTATTTAACTTATCGTCACTACAAGCTACAGCAAATAAAGCGTTCAAATTTTCACCGAAAAAGACGCTTGATATAACACAAGCACTATATCAAAAAGGGATAGTTTCTTATCCGCGTTCAGATTCTAACTATGTTACACAAGGAGAAGCAGCGACGTTCCCTGATATTTTACAGAAGTTAAGTCAGTTTGATGAATATAAAGGGTTATTGCCAGCACCAATTGAATCGATTATGAATAATAAGCGTTATGTGAATGAAAAAAAAGTTACAGATCACTACGCTATTATTCCGACAGAGCAAGTTACAAATCCAAGCAGATTATCAGGTGATGAAAAGAAAATTTACGATATGATCGTAAGAAGACTGATTGCCGCTCACTATGAAGTTGCAATCTTTGATTATACGACGATTATAACGCTTGTAGATGAACGTGCTGAATTCATTTCAAAAGGAAAACAGCAAATTCAAGAAGGTTGGCGTAAAGTTATTTTCCAAGATGATAAAGATGACGAAACAATTCTTCCAATTGTCGCAGAAGGTGAACAAGGGAAAGTTGTAAAGGTGAAAGTGAAAGAAGGAAAAACACAGCCACCGAAGCGTTATACAGAAGGACAACTTATTACGTTAATGAAAACCGCAGGTAAGTATTTAGAGAACGAAGAGCTTGAGAAAGTATTAAAGAAAACAGAAGGTTTAGGTACAGAGGCAACTCGCGCTGGAATTATTACGATGCTGAAAGACCGTAAATATATAGATGTGAAGAAAAACCAAGTGTATGCAACCGATAAAGGGAAAGTGTTAATTACTGCAATCGGAGACAAAATACTAGCTTCACCAGAAATGACAGCGAAATGGGAGCAGCGCCTCGCGGAAATCGGGGAAGGCACAGCTTCACCAGCTACATTTATGGAGCAAACGAAAAAGCTATCAGCGAAAATTATTGAAGATGCAGTGGAAATGTCAGAGAAGTGGGATTTCACTGGATTACATGTTGAATCGATTGAGCGAAAAGGATCGAAATTTACAACAGGTAAAAAGGTAGGTAGTTGTAAAAAATGTGATGGTGATGTGATTGATAAGTCAACGTTTTACGGTTGTTCTAACTACAACACGACACAATGTGATTTTACCATCTCAAAGAAGATATTAAGTAAAACAATTTCCCAAAAAAATATGACAAAGCTCTTAAAAGGTGAAAAGACAGATTTAATTAAAGGCTTTACAAAGGGCGAGAAAACGTTTGATGCGAAGTTAGAGTGGAAAGATAATAAGATTAATTTTGTTTTTGAGAATTAAGTGGTTTCAACAAATAAAAAAATATGATAATTAAACTGTATCCTATAGAATAGACACTTAAAAAAGTCTATTCTATAGGATATTTTTTTGAATAAGTAGTAATATTTATATTTATTTTAAATAAAATATACAATAAAAAAATCTTTATAATTGATAATTATTTATTGTAAAACAATAAATTTTATATTAAAATCAATATCATAATAAATCAGTGAGTTGCTTTTTATAGAAAGGTAACAACGCTGTTCTTTATTAGAGGAGGTAAAACTATGGGCATTAACAATTTGATTATTGAAAATATGGATAACCCTCATGAGTTGGAGAGAATGTATAGAAAAGACACGAAAGCTTTTAAAAAGTCATTCTCACAAGCATGGGATAAAAATCCTGATTCTCAGGTGCTAGCTGCTTGGTATGAAAGGTTGCATTTCAAGGAGACGGCAAATAAAGAAAAAATATCACTGTTTCAAAAAGGTTTCTTATTCATGGGCATGTTAGCAATTCTAGCTGGGCTAAGCACTAGAATCATTTTCCATTTTGTTGAGCAGGAAGCAATTGCTCCAATTAACTTGGCTTTTGGTGTAATTCCCTTTATTGCTGCTTATTTTATTTACAATAATACTCCGAAAAAAAGTATTATTTATTTCCTTGCAGTGTTGTTCCTAATTGCCGGGTTGTATCTTAATATGTTGCCATTAAATTATAAAGACAGCAATATCCTTGCGTATTTACATCTTCCTATATTGTTATGGGTCTTATTGGGAGTTGCGTTTACGGGAAATGAATATTCAAAAGGCAGTACAAGATTAGCTTATATTAAATTTAATTTAGAATATTGTCTTCTCTACGCTAGCATGGCTGTGAGTGGAATGATACTAGCAGTATTCACTATGAAGTTATTTAGCTTTGTTGACTTGGATATAGGAGAATTCTATTTTAGTAATGTTGTATTATTTGGAGCTGCCGCTCTCGCTGTAGTGGCTGCATACTTAGTATCATTGAATCTTAAACTTGCTAAAAATATTACACCATATATAGCTAAAATTTTTAGTCCTCTCGTCCTGATCACATTGTTTATTTATCTTATAACGGTAATTTTGGTCGCGAAAAATCCATTCTTGGATCGTAATTTTCTCATGGCCTTCAACGTAATACTCCTTGGTGTATTGGCTGTTACTATATTTTCTATCGTTGAGAGTGAGTCAGACGAGAAAAAGAGCATTTCAGATTATATAAACTTTGCCCTAATTGTTTTGGCACTTATTATTGATACTGTAGCTTTGTCAGCTATCGTATTTAGACTTTCTTCTTACGGGATTACACCTAATAGACTTGCTGTTTTAGGCGTAAACATACTGATTTGGGCAAATCTCATTTGGATTATGTTCTCCTATATGCGTTTTCTACAAAACAAATCAGGACCGACAGCTATCCAAGATGCCGTTACGAAGTATTTGCCAATCTACGGAATTTGGGCAGCTTTCGTAATATTTACTTTTCCTATAATTTTTAATTAGAAAGACATTGTAAATGTAACGACAAGCTAATTTTCTATCACGTATAAAATCCTTAGAGCCGATAATTATCGTTACTTCTATAAGTTCTCGAAAATAAAAAAACGTCCCAAAATAGGACGTTTTTTATTATGTATATTGCTGTTTTTTCTTAATAAGTAATAACACTTGTGACACACAAGCTAGTACTGGTAGTTCAATTAATGGTCCAATCACTAATGCAAGAGCGATAAGAGGCTCGTCTGGAAAAGCGGTTACAGCAATAGCGAGTGCAATAGGTGAGTTTCTTGCTAATGTTGTTAAGCTCAGACTAACTGTATCTTTATAAGATAAACGCATCATGCGTCCGATAAATTGTCCGAGTACAAAATTAATGATGAAGAATAATAGAACAGGAATGAGTAATAGTAAAACAACATTCATATTCTGTAGTAAATATTTACCCTGTGATGCAAACATCGCTACTATCGCTAAGCTTAAAAATACAATTTGCGCAGAGCTGAAAAACGGAATGAGTTTATTCTCGAGTGTTTCAGCTTTTTTCATTTTATTCATAATGAATTTTGTAGCGTGTGCAAGTACAAATGGTAAGACGATTACGATAACAATACTTTCTACTAAAACAGAAACCGCTACAGTCTTCATGACACCAGCAAATAAAAATAAATAAATGGGAAGTAGTAGTACTTGCAATATTAAATTTACAGGCAAAATGGCAGTAGAAAGTGCTACATTTCCTTTTGCTATTTCAGTAAAGATTAAGTACCAATCTGTACATGGAGTAACCATTAACATAATAAATCCAACCCAAAGTGCTGGGTGATCTGAAAGAAATAGTGCTCCTAACCCCCAAGCGAGTAAAGGTGTCCATACAAAATTAATAGTAAGGCTCGTTCCAGCAAATTTTAAATTGCGGAACCCGCTTTTTATTTCTTTCAATGGAATGCTGAGGAATAATCCATACAGCATGAAAAATAAGAAGGGGACAATAAATTGTTCTGAATACATATATATTAAATTAAATTAAATTGTCCGAGTACGATGCCGCATGTAACAGCAAAAAGAATAATAAAAGTTTGAATCTTTTCTATAGTGCTCATGAGTAAATCCTTTCTAAATATGAATTGCTCTCTCTACATCTATTATACAAACAATAAAGTTACAATGGGTGTATGAATTGTATTGTGGTCATTATTTTTAATACGAGATATTATTTTTTATTTAAAGTTACTTGACTAAAGTAAGTAACTGTATTACAATCACTTACATAAGGTAATTAAATAACAAAAAGTTTTTCGTATTTGTACTTAAGGTATCTATTGGAACTTTTTACTAGAATAAGAATTTTTATGATGATGAATAATGAATATGATAAGAAAGTTTAGGTGAAGAAAATGGGATTATTTAGCTCGCTATTTGGTAAAAAAGAAGAAAATACAAGAGTAGAGGAGAATAAAACAATGTCAAAGGTATTATTTGTAAAAGCAAACGATCGTCCAGCAGAGCAAGCAGTTAGTTCAAGAATGTATGAAACATTTGTAAGTGCTTATAGAGAAGCGAACCCAAATACAGAAATTACGGAGTTAGATTTATTTGCATTAGATCTTCCATATTACGGAAATATCGCTATTTCAGGTGGATACAAACGTAGTCAAGGAATGGAGTTAACAGCAGAAGAAGAGAAGGCTGTAGCTACGGTAGATCAATATTTAAATCAGTTTTTAGAAGCTGATAAAGTTGTATTTGCCTTCCCACTATGGAACTTCACAGTGCCAGCGCCATTAATTACGTATATTTCATACTTATCTCAAGCTGGAAAAACATTTAAATATACAGCAAATGGCCCAGAAGGTTTAGCTGGTGATAAGAAGGTCGTTGTATTAGGCGCGCGTGGTTCAGATTACTCTTCAGAACAAATGGCTCCTATGGAAATGGCAGTAAATTATGTAACGAATGTACTTGGGTTCTGGGGAATTACAAATCCTGAGACTGTTGTAATTGAAGGACACAATCAATATCCAGATCGTTCACAACAAATTGTTGAAGAAGGTTTAGAGAACGTTAAAAAAGTAGCGGCGAAATTTTAATTGATAGTAAATATAAAAAACCAACATGGATGACCATGTTGGTTTTTTAGTCTATTTCTATGTTAAAAAATGTATATTTATAAAATAAAAGAAAAGTTTGAAAATAGTATTGCAAAATATTATATGACAAACTATAATGAGTTCAAGAATAGTTAATAGTCGAATTTAATATTCAGAAAATTCAATTAGTTAAAAATGGAAAATGAGATAAGGAAATTTGAATGGGGGTTATATTATGGCGAATAAAGTACCGTTTTCGTTCATAGTAGTTATTGGATTAATGTTATTTGCACTATTTTTTGGAGCAGGAAATTTAATATTCCCGGCAATGCTCGGTCAATCGGCAGGAGAGAATGTATGGATTGCTAATGCTGGATTTTTAGTAACGGGTGTCGGATTACCATTACTAGGTGTACTAGCATTTGGTTTTTCGGGTAAAGATGATTTACAGTCATTAGCAAGTCGTGCTCACCCAGTGTTCGGGATTGTGTTTACAACAGTTTTATACTTAGCGATTGGCCCGTTATTTGCAATACCAAGAACAGGAAATGTTTCTTATGAAATTGGTCTTAAACCGTTTATGCCAGAAGGATTAGGTTCTACACCTTTAATTCTTTTCACAATTGTATTCTTTAGTATCACTTGTTTTTTTTCGCTAAATCCTGCGAAAATTGTCGATATTGTTGGAAAAATCTTAACGCCAATTAAGTTAACTTTCATTGGTATTTTAGTAATCGTTGCTTTTATACATCCGATTGGAGATATGCAAGCACCAGTGGAAGCTTATACATCACATGCATTCTTTAAAGGTTTCCAAGAAGGATACTTAACAATGGACACGCTTGCATCATTCGTATTTGGAATCATCATCATTAATGCAATTAAAGAAAAAGGTGCGAAAACGAAAACACAGATTATGATCGTTTGTGCAAAAGCGACAATCATTGCAGCATCTATTTTAGCGATTATCTATACAGCTCTTTCTTATATGGGTGCTTCAAGTGTTGCAAAGCTTGGACATTTAGAGAATGGTGGAGAAGTATTAGCGAAAGTTTCTAACTACTATTTTGGATCATATGGTGGAGTATTATTAGGATTAATGATTACAGTAGCGTGTTTAACAACTAGTGTGGGACTTGTATCAGCATGTTCTTCATTTTTCCATAAGTTATTCCCAAATGTTCCTTACAAAGCGATTGCAATCACGCTATGTGTATTTAGTGCAATTGTTGCAAACGTAGGATTAACACAATTAATCGCAGTTTCTGTTCCAGTACTAACAGCAATTTATCCACTAGCAATCGTATTGATTTTCTTAACATTCTTCCATTCATTATTCAAAGGAAGAGCTGAAGTCTATCAAGTGAGCTTAATCGTAACATTTATCATCAGCTTATTCGATGGATTAAGTGCAGCTGGAGTTAACATTGAAGTAGTAAGCCGAGTGTTCACTAAATTCCTTCCGATGCAAGAAGTAGGATTAGGATGGATCTTCCCAGCGATTATCGGTGGATTTATCGGATATGGCATTAGCGTTTTAAAAGCAAAAAATCAAGTTCAACCAGCTAGTACGAATAAGAAAATAAGTTAAATGAAAAAAGTTATAGAATTTGATTCTATAACTTTTTTTGTTACTATTGATAAGGATAGAAAAATAAAGTAGTAGGGGAAATATAATGAAAAAAACAATTGATCATATCGGCATCGCAGTTCGAGATATAGATAGCACGATACGTTTTTATGAAAAGGTGTTGTTAGGAACTTTAATAGATCGTTACGTAAGTGAAGCTCCTGGCGTTGAAAGCGAAGTAGCCATTCTTGAAGTGGATGGAGATAGAATTGAATTACTTGCACCGACGAATAATACGACTTCACCAATTGCCCGATTTATAAAGCAAAAAGGTAAAGGTGTTCATCACGTTGCATATCGTGTCGATGATTTAGATGTGGCTCTAGAAGAGCTAAAAGAACAAGGTATTCGAACGTTAGAGCATACACTTCGAATTAATAAGCACGGTAGAAGATTAATATATCTTAACCCAGCGGATACAGAGGGAACAATCATTGAGTATTGTGATTATCCAGAAGAAAAGTAAAGAAATTTTATGATGGAAGAAGGGTGTTGCGTAATAACGTAATACCTTTTTTATTTATCCCGCTTTAATGGGCAGTAAGACCCCGACCTCAAAATTCAGCGAAAGAAAAGAAGTTAGGTGGGGGATCAACTGCCCATAAAAGTCCGATTGGTGAGGGCTGATAATCAGTGGAGGATGAAGAAAACCCCCACTGATTAAAGTTTCACTTTATGCATTTCACACTTTCTTCACGAATGATTCACGATAACTTTTCTTCTTCAAGAACTTACATAAATATATTTTATGATATAATTACAATCGGCTTGAAAAATGTAAGTTGTATCTATCAAGGTAGTTACTATTTTATTAGAAGTTTAGAGGTGAGAGAGAAATAAAGATTTATACTGTATAGTAATTTATATTTAATCAGGTTAATATTTCGCCGGAGAATTGAACTGGGGAAGTTAAAGGAATGGAAGTATAGCGATGAGTAAGAAAGAAGTGAAATGATTGTGAAAGTAATGAAAAGGTTAGGGGCATGGCTATTCATTGCATGTGTGCTTATTATATCGATACCAAAAAGTGCATCTGCTCATGCGTACATTGTGAAATCCAACCCTGCTGAAAATGAAACGTTGAAGAAAGCACCAGCTGTTGTGAAAATTGAATTCGATGAGGATATACAAGTTTCGCATTTTAATACATTGTTTGTAAGAGATACATCAGGTACAAGAGTAGATTTAAAAGATGCTCATATCGATAAGAAAAATAAAAAATTATTAGAAGCAGGGTTAAAAGAAAATTTGAAAAACGGAATCTACTCTATTCAGTGGAAAGTGATTTCAGCTGACGGGCATCCTATTCAAGGAGTGATTCCGTTCCGAATTGGATCAGCAGAAGCCGGAGCAGACGATGTACAAGTAGAAGAGATGGGGTATGTCCCGCAAATAGATATGATAATGGAACGTGGAATTTTATATACAAGTTTCTCACTATTTATAGGAGTGCTATTCTTTAATCTTATTATGTACAAAGGGAATACAATCTCGGTTCGATCAAGAAGCATTCGATCCTTTACTATTAAAAGAAACATTACAGCTCTCTGTTTTTAGTTACGTATGGCTCACTCAAATGGCTCTTATTAGTTTGCTTATAATCGTTACGTATTTTGCGATGAAGTGTGAGAAGCTATCGTCGTTTAAAGTATGGAGCATTCCGATAGTATTGTTTATTGGGATCCTTGTTATGAAAGCCTTTAATAGTCACGCATATGGTTTAAAGTTTAAAGAGATTGCTGTCGTTATGGACTTTCTACATTTATTCGCAGCTTCATTATGGATTGGTGGTCTATCATCTATTGTTCTTCTGTTGCGTAAAGAGGATGATAAGTGGAGTATGTATTGGGATATGATTAAGCGCTTTTCACCGTGGGCAACAGGTGCTGTCATCGTGATTTTAATAACAGGTCTTTTTAACAGTACATTCTTTATTCCAACAATCCACTCATTATTTGATACGAAGTATGGATTAGCTTTATTAGCAAAGATACTTTTATTCATTTGCATGGGGATATTGGGAATTGTTCATTATGTGAAAGGGAAAATGAGAGCGCAGCAAGGATTAGGCGCTACAGTGAAAGTAGAGTTTATCATTGGAATTATCCTTTTCGTAATCGTAGCTTTTATGACAAACGTACAAACACCGCCGATGCCTCCAACTGGACCTTTTACAGAGAGTAAGCAATTAGATAATGGATATGAACTTATTTTACATGTAAGTCCTAATAAAGTAGGACAAAATACATTCCATATTACTTTAAAGGATGAGAACGGACAACCTGTTACTGATATGGAGCAAATTATTTTAACTACACAATCATTGGATATGAACATGGGAAAAGGTTCATTTAAAGTTTCGGCCGTTTCACCAGGAGAATATGAAGCAGAAGGTATGTATATTAACATGACAGGAAACTGGAATATACAAGTGCACGGATTAACAAAATCTCTTGATAGTTTTGATACGGATTATAAATTTATAGTAGGCGGCAGATAAAGTGAAACTTTAATCAGTGGGGGTTTTGTTCATCCTCACTGATTAATAGTTGAACCAATCGGGCTTCTACGGGCAGTTAATCTCCCACCTAACTTCTTGCTCCAGCCTAATTTTGAGGTGGGAGTCTTACTGCCCGTTAATGCGGGATAAAGTGAAGGTATAAATAAAAAGGAGTTAATAGAAAATGAAACGTATAAAAAAAATTGGCACAACAATGATCGCAACAATAATTGCAATGGGAATTTTTTCGTTACCTGTAAGTGCGCATGTCACTGTGAAGCCAGCAACTTCAGACGTTAATTCTTGGGAGACTTACACGATAAAAGTACCGGTTGAAAAGAATGTAGCAACGACAAAAGTTACACTGAAAATACCGTCTGGAGTGGAGTTTCAACAGTATGAACCCGTGTCAGGATGGAAAGTGGAAGAGCAAAAAGACAATGCTGGAAAAGTTAAAACTGTAGTATGGGAAGCAACGGGAGAAGGGATTGTACCCGGCCAGTTCCAGCGATTTACTTTCGTCGCTAAAAATCCGGATAAAGAACAAAAAATAGCTTGGGATGCATATCAACAATATAAAGATGGAGAAATTGTTGAATGGACAGGCGATGAGAAAGCTGAAAAGCCACATTCACTTACTACAATTGCAAAAGGTACGTCATTAACAGGGGAACATGGTGAAGTGTCTAATGTAGAAAAGAATGAAGGTACTAGTAATATGCAATTGATAGCAATTGTCTTATCTATTTTAGCGATTGTATCGTCGGTAGGTGCGTGTGTTTTTGTAGTACGCCGTAAAAAATAAGTAAGATTGAAAGGTCTCATCGTAAATAATGAGACCTTTTTTATTAGGTCTATGGATTAGTAAGAATGAGGATAGTGGAGAGCTTGAATCTCCAAATTCTTTATATTGTAAAACCATATAATTCCTCCTTACGATTAGAATTGTTAGTCTATTCGTATATATTAGAAAAATACTCTTGCTACTTAAATATCATCATAAAATAAAAAAGAGCCTACAAACGTAGACTCTTTCTTATTTTTATTTCACTTCAACCTGCTGCCTTACAGCAAGTGTTTTCGGCTTTATGTTTACGAAACAAATACTCACCACAATAAATAATAGTCCGATGAATAAGCTAATAGTAATGGCCTCATGTAAGAAAATTGAGCTTACAATAATAGCGATTAGTGGAATGAGGAATGTATAAGCCCCAACTTTACTTGCTTCACCAGCTCCAACAAGAGTGAAGTATGCAAGCCATCCCATTGCAATAACAAAGAATGAAATAAAGAGAAGTACGCTAACAAACGGTATACTCCAAGCGATACTAGACCAGCTTTCAAACTCTGATCCAAATCCAATTAAGCAAATACCGCCAATAATAAGCTGCAGTGTTACCATCCAAATAGCATTCACGCGGTGACCAGTTTTCTTAATAAATACTGTACCTAGTGCCCATCCAATCGCACATCCTAACGCGAGAAGGACTCCGATAATAGAAATATGTCCAGTTAAACTACTAGAGCTAATCACACCTACGCCAATAAATCCAAGAACAAGCCCGAAAATTTTTAAGCCGTACATAGATTCTTCAAGCCAAATCCATGAGAAAATGCCAAGTAAAACAGGTTGTAGAAATACGATGGCGGAAAATAAACCAGCAGGCATATATTGAAGGCCGACAGTTTGTAATCCGTAGAATATAATGATGTTAAGTAAAGAAGAAATAACGTATAAATGCCAAGTTTCTTTTAAGTGTAACTCTTTGTATTTCGGTAATGCGAAAAGGAGTAAAATGAATCCTCCAATTAAAGTTCGAACGCCTGCAAATAAAACGGGTGGTGTATAATGCAGGGCAAACTTAGATAAAGGCCAATTGATTCCCCACATGACAACGAGAAAGGTAAGGATTATGGCCGTCTTAGTTCGAGAAAGCTGTGTCACGGTAAGACCTCCTTGTTGTTATTCATTTCACTATGATATGATATCGACTGTAATAAATAAAATGAATCTTTTTTATAAGGAGTATAAGTGATTAGTTATGACCATTACACAACTGCAAGTATTAATAAAAACTGTTGAGTTAGGTAGTTTTACGAAGGCTGCTCGGGTGTTAAATATGACGCAGCCAGCTGTAAGTCATGCCATTTCAAGTATTGAGTCAGAGTTAGGAGTTACGATTCTTATACGTGATAAACGAAAAGGATTAATCGTTACGGATGTAGGAAACAGAATTCTTGTACATATTAGAGAGATTTTGAACGGTGTAGAGAAGATTGAACAAGAAGTTGCGATGGAGAAAGGACACGAAGTGGGGACGATTCGAATTGGGAGTTTTCCGAGTGCTTCGGCACATTTCTTACCGAAAATGATAAACCATTTTAAGGAGAAGTATCCGAACTTAGAGGTCGTTCTTTGTGAAGGAACAATTAAAGAAGTTGAAGATTGGTTAATATCAAGGATTGTTGATATAGGAATTGTTATCTTGCCTAATAAAGAGATGGAGATTGTCCCGTTAACGAAGGGAAAAATGGTTGCTATCTTAAGAGAGGATCATCCTCTTTGTAAGAAGGACTCTATTACAATTAGTGATTTAGAGAATGAGCCGATCATATTATGTAAGGGCGGATACGAACCACCCATTATTGATATGTTTAAACAAGCTAACGTACCACTTCGGGCTGAATATGTAATTTCGACCGTTACTACAGCTTTAAATATGATTCAAGAAGGCTTAGGTATTGCAATATTAGCTGAATTATCTTTAACGAATTTACCACAGAATGTGCAAACGAGAGAATTGGAGCCGCAAGTATGGAGAGAAATTGCTTTAGCTGTTCCTTCATTAAAGGACTCTTCAATCGCTGTGCAGCTATTTATTGAGGAATTTCAAGCGCTATTTGCAGAATAAAAAGAGGTGTCTCATATATCATAATGGGACACTTTTTAATTTGTTTATAAAAAATCTATGAAAAGGATTGACTTATCTTTTTGTTGTAACTATAATGATTACATCTAGGTGGTGATCACGATGAAAATTAGTAGCCGCTTTTCTATAGCTGTTCATATTTTATCTATTTTGAAAAACAATCCATCTTCACTTTGTACTTCAGACTATATGGCTGAAAGTGTAAATACGAATCCAGTAGTCATTCGTAAAATGATGTCGTACTTGAAGCAAGCTGGATTTGTATATGTAAATCGCGGCCCAGGTGGTGCGGGATTATTAAAGGATTTACATGAAATCACATTGTTGGATGTGTATCATGCAGTAAATGTAGTCGAAGAAGACAAGCTATTTCATATTCACGAGCAACCAAATCCAGATTGTCCAATTGGAGCGAATATTCAAGCCGTATTAGAAGTTATATTAATACAAGCGCAATCTGCGATGGAAGAAGTTTTAAGAAATATTACGATGGGGCAGTTGTTTGAAACTTTGCAAGAAAAAATGAATGCTTAAATCATATTTATATTTTTTTTATCATTAATGTAACTAATTCGATTACAACTATAAAGGTAAGGTGTAAAAATTATGACTGTAAAAATGAAAGTATACTCAGATTTTATATGTCCATTTTGTTTTTTAGCAAAAGGTCCATTAGATGAGGTAGCGAAAGAGAATGATGTAGAGATTGAATGGATGCCATTTGAATTACGCCCAAGTCCATATTCAAAAATAGATCCATGGAATGAGCCGGAAAAATTAGGTTCATGGGATGCTTTCATTCTTCCAACCGCGAAAAAGTTAGGAATTGATATGCGTTTGCCGCGTGTTTCTCCGCATCCATATACACATTTAGCTTTTGAAGGATGTCAATTTGCGAAAGAACGTGGACTTGGAAATGAGTATCATCACCGTGTATTCACAGCATTTTCCAAGAAGAGCAAAACATTGAAGATATTGATGTTTTAACAAAATTAGCAGTAGAAGTAGGTCTTCCTGAAGCCGAATTTAAAGATGCTTTAGTAAATCGTAAATATAAAGAAAAGCATCAAGAAGCAATTCAGCACGCATATGATGAAGCGAATATTATGGCTGTTCCAACTGTCATGATTGGAGATGAAGTCATTCAAGGACTTGCTAGTAAAGAAACGCTACAAAGAGTAATTGATAAAGAAATTGAAAAGGAAAAAACAAATTCATTTGAAGGTATGCAGTGTAATACAGATGGATATTGCTAATTCGCTTGTTATGAAATAATAAAATAAATTATAAAACAAATATTTGGAGGAATTAACATGTCAGCAACTACAACAAACTTAAAAGAAGCAATCGTGAACCGTCGTTCTATTCGTAAAGTAACAAAAAACGATGCAATTACGAAAGAAAGAATTGAAGAAGTTTTAAAAACAGCTTTACACGCGCCAACATCTTTCAATATGCAAAGTGGCCGTATGGTTGTATTAATGGATGGAGAGCATGAAAAGTTTTGGGATATTGTTAAAGAAACACTAAGAGCCCGCGTACCAGCAGAAAACTTTGAAGCGACTGTAGAAAGATTAAAAGGTTTCCATACAGGTGTTGGGACTGTGTTATTCTTTGAAGATCAAGCAACAGTAGAAAAAATGCAAGAAAATGCCCCATTATATAAAGATCAGTTCCCATTCTGGTCTCATCAAGGAAATGCAATGTTACAACATACAGTATGGATGTTATTAGCAGCTGAAGGAATTGGCGCATCCCTGCAACACTACAATCCAATCGTAGATGCTGAAGTGAAAGAAACTTGGAACATTCCAGCAGAGTGGAGTTTAGTAGGACAAATGCCATTTGGAGAGCCAAATGAACAACCAGGAGAAAGAACATTTTTACCTACTGAAGATGTAGTGAAATTTTATTAAGAAATTTAATATGTAAAGAGCGAAATAAAAGGAGAGTACATATGAGCCATATATGTACTCTCCTTTCGTATGTAATAGTTAAACTTTTACTGCAAGAACAAATTCCTCTATATGAACCGAAGCCTTTCCTTACAATTAAAAATCTATTATGTTTTTGAAATGACAGTAAACATCCCCGTCATATTTGGTGAAAAATCTTTAAAATCAAATTTCTCATAGAACGATTCTTTACCTTCTGATGCAAACAAACCGACAAACGCCTTATCAGGGGCATTTTCATGTAAGTATGTAACTAAACGATGCATGATTTCTTTCCCGATACCATGTTTCTGATAATCCGGATGAACTACTATATCTTGAATATAGAAATAGATAGATCCATCACCAACAATTCTTCCCATGCCGATCATTTTTTCATTATCATTGATTGTGATGCAGTGAATAGAATTTTTCAGTGAAGTTTCCGCCACCTCAAAATTCATATAATTAGTCCATCCAACAGAATCACATAAATATTTATACTCTTCCAATGTTGGAATGTTATGTTTTAAACTCATATGTTTTCAAAATGTACCCTCCAAACCCTTAAATTCAACAAATATATACATTCGACATTTTTTTGTCTTTTCCTCTTATGTAACTGAATTCCCTTTAGCTATCGAATTTCGTATAGTTTCCTTATTTGTATTAATTTATATAAGTTTAGGGGAAAAATATTAGAAATAATGCAATAGAAAGGGAAGTGGAAAAATGAATGATGAGAAACAATATACAGTAGTAGGTACTGATGTTGAGGAAGTAAAACGTTTAAATAAGAATTCAGGATTAACATATAATCAGGTGAAAGAATTATTAGCGAAGCAAAAGCAAAAAAAGAAGTAATGAAATTGAAATTCTTCATTTTTTCATGTAGCATTTCAATTAGAGAGAGTTACAAGGATAACTCTCTTTTTCAATACAATTTAGCAACTTTTAGAGTGGAGGTAACAACATGAAAAAGTGGGTAAAGATAACGTTGTCGATCGCTGGAGGTATTGTCCTGTTGGTATGTGCCGGAGGGTATTACATGTATAAAAATTATTTTCCAAAGGAACCAGAGCGTATCGTATATGATAAAGATAGAGTGTTAAAACCGATACATAATCAGTTGAAAGGCATTAACATAGAAAATATAAAGATAAAAGAAAAAGAAGTCGTAAATGCGACTGTAGATGAGCTTCAAAAAATGATTGATGATGGGAAATTATCATATGAAGAGTTAACGAGTATTTACCTTTTTAGAATACAAGAACATGACCAAAATGGAATATCATTAAATGCTGTTACAGAGATTAATCCAAATGCAATGGAAGAAGCACGAAAGTTAGATGAAGAAAGATCTTTCAATAAGAAGTCGAACTTATACGGCATGCCAGTTATCGTAAAAGATAATGTACAAACGGAAAAGGTGATGCCGACAAGTGCGGGCACGTATGTGTTAAAAGATTGGATTGCAGATGAAGATGCGACGATTGTGAAGAAGTTGAAAGAAGAAGGTGCTTTCGTTTTAGGAAAAGCGAATATGTCTGAGTGGGCAAATTATTTATCCTTTACAATGCCTAGCGGATATAGCGGGAAAAAAGGACAAAATTTGAATCCATACGGTCCGATTACGTTTGATACATCGGGATCAAGTTCTGGATCTGCTACAGTAGTTGCCGCAGATTTTGCACCACTTGCAATCGGGACGGAAACGACTGGATCAATTGTAGCACCAGCGACGCAGCAATCAGTAGTTGGATTACGTCCATCACTAGGTATGGTGAGTAGATCAGGCATTATTCCATTAGCTGAAACACTTGATACAGCAGGACCGATGGCAAGGACGGTAAAGGATGCAGCAAAGTTATTTAACGCAATGGTAAGTTATGATGAAAAAGATGCTATGACAGAAAAAATGAAAGATAAAGAAAGAATCGATTATACGAAGGACTTATCAATAGACGGATTGAAAGGGAAAAAAGTAGGCGTACTATTTTCAATAGATAGGCAAGATGAGAATAGAAAAGAAGTAGCAGAAAAGATTAGAAAAGACCTTCAAGATGCAGGTGCGATCTTGACTGATGATATTCAGTTAAACGATGGGGGTGTAGATAATCTGCAAACATTAGAATATGAGTTCAAACATAATGTTAACGATTATCTTTCAAAGCAAAAAAATGTACCGGTAAAATCGCTAGAAGAGATTATAACGTTTAATAAAAAAGATAGTAATAGACGAATAAAATATGGACAAACATTAATTGAGGGATCTGAAAAATCTGCTATAACGAAAGATGAGTTTCAAAAAGTAGTGCAAACGAGTCAAGAAAATGCAAGAAAAGAGTTAGATAGGTATTTAGTAGAAAAAGGTTTGGATGCTTTAGTTATGATTAACAACGATGAAGTTCTTCTATCAGCTGTAGCTGGCTATCCAGAATTAGCGGTGCCAGCAGGATATGATAACAATGGAGAGCCAGTAGGTGCAGTGTTTGTCGGGAAGCAATTCGGTGAGAAAGAACTGTTCAATATAGGATATGCGTATGAACAGAAGTCTAAAAATAGAAAATCACCAAAACTGTAAAAGGATAAATGAAAAAAAGAGCGCCACTAAATTATGTTGGTCGGCTAATATAAAAAGAATCTAACATTATTAAAAGAAAAAAAGGATTCTTCTCAATTAGTAAGAAAGATTGTCTATAGAAGTTCATAAAATGTAATATATTCAATTTCCATCCATTGAAGGGGGAGGTTAAATCTTAATGAATGAAGTGAAAAATTTCTTTCGAAGTAGAGGGTTCCAACGGTTTCTCGTTTTAATAATAGTAGCGTTTGTATTATATGGATTAAAAAGTATGATCAATTTAATATTAATTACGTTCATACTTACATTTTTAATGGATCGGTTTCAACGTTTTATTTCAAAGAAATTGAAAGTGAATCGGAAAATTGTTATCGCATGTTTGTATATCATATTAGTTACTTTTATCGGCACAACATTATATAAATACTTACCTGTGCTAACGATACAAATTTCCCAATTAATTTATCAGTTTAGGTTGTTTTTTCAAAATCCACCTGATAATGAGATCATTAAATATGCACTTTCAACAATTAATGGGATGGAAGTATCAAAATATATAGAACAAGGTGTAGATGTCATATATCAATCGATTGCAAATATAGGAAAAGTCAGTTTGCAAATACTACTCTCTCTTATTTTAAGTTTATTTTTCTTGTTAGAAAAAGAACGCATCATATCATTTACTTCGAAATTTAAAGATAGTAGTTTGAGGGTTTTTTATGAGGAGATTGCATATTTTGGTGAAAGGTTTGCAAGATCGTTCGGTAAAGTAATTGAAGCACAGTTTTTAATTGCAGTTGTCAATTGTATTCTTACTGTCATTGCATTAATCGTTTTAGGATTTCCACAGCTTCTCGTATTAGCTGTCATGATTTTCTTACTAGGATTAATTCCTGTTGCCGGTGTAATCATTTCCTTGTTCCCGCTATGTATTATTGCTTATAACGTAGGCGGAGTTATGTACGTTGTATACATACTTGTGTTCATTACGATAATCCATGCTCTTGAAAGTTATTTTTTAAACCCGAAGTTCATGTCTGCGAAAACGAATTTACCAATTTTTTATACATTTATGATTCTCATCTTTTCAGAGCATTTCCTTGGAATATGGGGGCTTATTATTGGTATACCAATCTTTATCTTCTTATTAGATGTACTGAATGTAAATAATGAGGAATTGATTAAAAAATAGAAAATAACTGATGTTTTCAATGAGCGAGCAATGAAAAAGCAATCCAAAATAAATTGGATTGCTTTTTTGAATACCCGATTAAAGAACAGGAGCCATTGTTTCTTTCAATACTTGAACAGAGTGATCGAATTTTAATTCTTCTTCTTCACTTAATTCTACTTCTAAAATTTCACGAACACCGCCGCGATTTAAAACAGCAGGTACGCCGATATAAACATCTTTTTGACCGTATTGACCTTCTAAGTAAGCTGATACTGTTAATACACTATTTTCGTCGTTTAAAATCGCCTTAGTAACACGTAGAAGTGACATGCCAATACCATAGTAAGTTGCACCTTTTCGCTCAATAATATGGTAAGCTGCATCACGAACATTTATGAAGATTTTGTCTAAATCTTCTTGCGTGTATGTGTTGTCTTTATCAAGAAGTGTTTGTAGTTTTTGAATACCAATGGATACGTGACTCCAAACAGGAAGTTCCGTATCACCATGTTCTCCGATAATATAAGCATGAATGTTGTGAGGACCAATATCGAAATACTCACCTAACATATAGCGGAAACGAGCAGAATCAAGAGTTGTACCAGAACCGATTACACGTTCTTTTGGTAAACCAGACTCTTTCCAAGTTACGTAAGTTAAAATATCGACAGGGTTAGTTGCGATTAAGAAGATACCATCAAATCCGCTATCCATAATACTACGAACGATTTGTTTAAAGATTTTCGCGTTTTTCTCAACTAAATCTAAACGTGTTTCGCCTGGTTTTTGTGGTAATCCAGCCGTAATGACTACAAGATCAGCGTCTTTACAATCTTCGTAGCTGCCTTTCCATACTCTAGTTGGAGCTGGTGCAAAAGGAACAGCATGACTTAAATCCATTGCCTCTCCTTCAGCTTTTGCCTCGTTTACATCAACTAAAACAAATTCTTCAGCTACAGCTTGGTTAATCATACAGTAAGCGTAACTACATCCAACTGCTCCTGTTCCTACTAATACAACACGGTTAATACCTTTTTTCATTTCAAAATTCCTCGCAATTTCATTGATTTTAATATGTAAGATAATACGTCTTACTTCTATAGAGTCATATCTAGTTTATTACATTTTATAAAAGATATTCAAGTATTTGAAAATGTATCCGTGCAATTTCTTGCATGAAACATAGTAAGTAAGTGAACCGAATATAATGCAATAAAATCCTTTATTGAAGGAGAAAAGGGCATGATGCAGCCATTAACGATGGAAAGAATGCTACATATTATTAATGTCGGGCTCGTTAAAACGAAGAATCCAAAGCAGATCATTATTGCTGGTGCAGGGATTTCGGGCTTAGTTGCAGCATCGTTATTGAAAGAAGCAGGTCATAACATAACAATTTTAGAAGCGAATAACCGAATAGGCGGAAGAATATATACGATTCGTGAACCATTTAGCTCTGGTTTATATTTTAATGCAGGGCCGATGCGAATTCCTGAAACGCATGAGTTAACTTTAGCTTACATTCGCAAATTTAAATTACCGTTAAATCTGTTTATAAATAAAACCGCTTCAGATATTATTTATACGAATAATATTAAAACGAGATTGAGCATATTCGAAAAAAATCCAAGTATACTTCGATATCCAAATGTAGAGAACGAAAAGGGAAAAACGGCCGAAGAATTAATGTTAGTAGTATTAGAACCAATACTAAATTTTATAAAAAAAGATCCTAATAAAAATTGGATTATCGTTGAAAAAAAGTATAAAGCATATTCGCTGGGATCATTTTTAATTGAGTATTATTCAGACGGAGCAATAGATATGATTGGGGTACTTCTTGATATGGAAGCATATATGGGAATGTCTTTAATTGAAGTATTGCGTGAAATGATCTTTTTTACCTCAACGACAAAATATTACGAAATAACGGGCGGGATGGATGCATTACCAAATTCATTTTTACCCGAGTTAAAAGATAATATTTTTATGTCGTATAAAGTAGAGAAAATCATACAAGAAGATAATAAAGTAATGATGCAAGGAAGTCAGGAGCAAACGTTACATCCATTTATCGTAACAGGCGACAGTGCTATTATTACAATTCCATTTTCAGCGTTACGGTTTGTAGAAGTTCAGCCATATCATTTATTCTCTTATTATAAAAGACGAGCAATTCGTGAGTTGAATTATATTGCTGCAACTAAAATTGCGATAGAGTTTAAAAGTAGATTTTGGGAGAAAGCGGGACAATACGGCGGTAAATCTATTACAGATTTACCTATAAGGTTTACATATTATCCGAGTTATGGCATTCATACACCAGGGGCAGCCATCGTTTTAGCGAGTTATACGTGGGCAGATGAGGCGTTAACGTGGGATAGTCTCCCGCAAAGAGATCGTATTCGTTACGCATTAAAAAATTTAGCAGAAATATACGGTGACATCGTCTATAGTGAATTTGTTACTGGAACATCTTTTAGCTGGAGTAAAAATCCGTATTCTTGCGGCGCATTTACGGCTTTCGAACCAGGCCAAGAGTTAGAGTTATTTCCGTATATTACGCCGCCAGCTGGCAAAGTACACTTTGCAGGAGAGCATACGACATTAACGCATGGATGGATGCAAGGAGCAATAGAGTCTGGAGTTAGGGTTGCACATGAAGTAAACGAACAGTGAATCTGTTATGTTTACAAATGGTCATTCTTTTAATAAAATGATAAATATAAATCGTAATTATTACGCTTTGAATACGTTTGAAATAAAGAAATGGATGGTCGATCAAATGAATAAAGTAGAAATTCATATATTAGGTGGCTTTTTAGGTAGTGGAAAATCAACATTATTACAAAATTTATTGTTAGCGGAGAAAAAGAAGAATAGAAAAGTTGCAGTATTAATGAATGAAATTGGTGAATACTCGGTAGATACCGATATTATTGGAAAAGAGAATGTTTTAAGAGAGCTTCTGAAAGGATGTATTTGTTGTACGCTAAAAGAAGAGCTTGAAATACAGTTACATTCGTTATATCAGCAAGAAAGACCAGATGTCATTTATATAGAAACGACAGGTGTTGCACATCCAATTGAAGTGTTAGATGCATGTGTATCACCCATTTTAGCACCTTTCTTAGAAGTGAAATCAATTGTAGTCGTTTTAGATGCAGTAAGATGGTTAAATCGAAGTGTATTAAGTGCAAACGTTCAGCAATTATTGCATGAGCAACTGAAGTTTGGTAGCCACATTTTAATTAATAAATCAGACTTACTAACTGATGCGGATAAGAACAAAGTAATTGAAGAAGTGAAAGCGATAAATAATCATGCGAAATTGTTTGAAACAAAATATTGTAATATATCTTTAGAAGACATAGAAGAAGCTGAATTTACGAATGATGAGGAACATGAGACACTACATGTCAAACAGCATTTACATATACAAACGATGACGTATCAATTTACGAAATCGATTGATCAAGACAAATTATATGAATGGCTTTCGAATGTACCTGACAGTATTTATCGCGTAAAAGGATTTGTGAAATTCCATGGAGATAAATACCCGCACCTATTCCAATATTCATTTGGGGTACCAACTTTATTGGAACAAGACTTCGGTTTCCCGACGAACTTGGTAGTAATAGGGGAAGGGCTAGATAAGAAACAATTGGCTGAAGGGTTAGAGAAAGTAGAACTTAATTCTAATTAACATTAAAGGGAGCTGCCCCATAAATTGGTAAAAACGACTTATGGGGCAGCCTTTTTATTTTTTATGAATAAGCATATAGATACTTGTATTCATTTTAAATAGTCAATCTTTTAGTATTTTCGTTTTCCAATATAAACATTTATACTAGTACTAGAGTCTCTTCTAAATTCAATTTTGCGACCATCTAATTCTATTGTTCGAGAACTTGCAGTAGGATTTTTAATTAAACTATATAGATAATCTGCTTTAGTTGGTAGTAGTGTGTTTAGAATTTTTTTCACCGGCTCATTTAATACAGAATCATCACTATGAATATACATTCTATATGCGCTGTCATCATAAGGAGAAAAATTAAAATACATAATGCCATCATATGTACGATCAGTTTTAGTATATACATAGTTATAATCGGTTTTTAAAAATCCAGAATCAATCAGTATATTCTCAATTTCTTTGTACTTATCCTCATCTTTCGCAGGAATAGAATCAGGAATAAAATAAGGGTTTACATTAATTGCGCTATACATAAATTTTGCAAATTGTTCTCTTGTTACATTCATTTCTCCGCCATATCGATAGTTTCCAATTCCTTTTGTAATTCCATTACTATACAATGAACGAACAGAGTCTGTTGCCCAAAAATTATTTGGAACATCATAGAAAAGGTCGTTTGTCTTTACAGGTAGATGAAACGCTTTTTGTAAAATAACAGCCATTTCGTATCGAGTTAATGTATCATCTGGTCTAAATTTGTCAGTGCTATTTTCCCCTGTCATGATTCCTTTTTGAGCAACTGCTTTAATATTGTTTTCAAACATATGCCCATGAATATCAGAGAAATGTTTAATAGTAGATCCGGTATTTTCTAGTTTTAAGTATCTTGAAATAATCGCAGCTACTTGCCCACGAGTTACATTGTCCCCAAATCCAAATTTTCCGTTACCATAACCATTCATGACCTTTTGTTCAGTTAAATGGTCAATCGAATCTTCAGACCAATGCCCTTTTGGTACATCGATGAAACGTTCCGTTTGTGCGTGAGCATTCGTTGCGCCGAATAATGTGGCGCTAATTAAGCCTGTTGCGAGTACATGTTTAAAATTCATTATGATTCCTCCTAAGTATATAAAACAATATCTTCTCACTTATATCCGTTACTTTTAAGTGATAATCACTTATTTATTATATTAGCATATTTTGATTTTGTAAAATATGGATTTTCCTTCTTAATGTTGTTTAAATATATATGGTGTTATAAGAAGGAGGGGAGTGCAAAAAAGTTAACTGACGGGGCGTTTATTCATTTTGACTAGGGGTATGCTATAAAATTCTGATTAATTAATAGCTGGTCAAAGGTAGATAATTTTTGTTGAGGTATAGAAAAACGTTTGCGGATTTTGTCTAATAAAAATAATTGTAAAATTCAGAATTATGTTTATAATCGAATCTAAGAGGTGATTCAGGTGTCAGAAAAAATAATAATGGATGTAAAAAACCTAACAACAAAAGGGTTAGAAACGAGAGAGAAATTATTGTGTGCTGCAGAAGAGGTGTTTGGTAGTAAAGGATATTACGAGGCTTCTATCGTGAATATTACACAAGAAGCAAAGGTAGCGCATGGAACTTTCTATAATTACTTTCCATCTAAAAAAGACATATTTGATGAATTGATTCGCAGATTGAACCGTGAGTTACGCTTAATTATTAAAGAAGAAATGAAGGGGATATCAAGTTATGAAGAGGCACAAAGAAGAGGTTTTCAGGCGTTTTTTCGATGGGTGAAAGATCGTCCTAATCTATATAACATTGTACAACAGGCGGTAGTTGTTGATGAAAATTTATATAGATGGTACTATGCAAAGCTCGCAAATGGATTTTTAAAAAGTTTATCGGCTGGTATGGAAGCGGGAGAGTTTAAACAACTTGATAAAGAAACAATTGCGTATTGTCTTATGTCAATTGGGCAATTTCTAGGAATGCGATGGGGTTATTGGGAAGAGAAAGATGTTCCGGAAGATGTATTTGAAGCAGCGATGTCATTAATATTTGAAGGATTGAGAAAGAGATAAGGGAGTGGGGAAAATATGCAAGGCATTGCTTATTGGATAGAAAAACGGGCCTATTTACATCCAGATCGCATTGCCATTATTACAGAAGAGGAGGAAATGACATATAAACAGTTACATGAGTATGTAAGTAAAGTAGCAGCATATTTAATTTACGATGTAAATGTGCAAAAAGGAGAAAGGATAGCTATTTTATCACAAAATAGCTTGGAATATATTGTACTTTTGTTTGCTATAGCAAAGGTAGAATGTATTGCTGTTCCATTGAATATACGCTTAACAGAAAATGAACTTATATTTCAGTTAAAAGATAGTGGAACTACAGTTTTATTTGTAGAGGAAACATTTCAAAATATGGCACTGTCAATGCATAGGGTATCGTACGTACAAAGAGTTATTTCGATTGAAAGCTTAAAAGAAATAGAAGATAGAAAAAGTGACAACTTTGAAGAGAAAAATGAAAGCGCATCCTTTATTATATGTTATACATCAGGTACAACAGGAAAACCGAAAGGAGCTGTACTTACACAAGAAAATATGTTTTGGAATGCGCTTAATAATACATTTGCGATTGACTTAACTATTCACGACCGCTCCATTGTATTATTACCTTTATTTCATATTGGTGGGATTGGTTTATTCGCATTTCCAACTTTATTTGCAGGTGGCGTAATCATTATTCCGAAAAAATTCGAACCAACCACAGCTCTTTCCATGATAGAAAAACATAAAGTGACTGTAGTGATGGGAGTACCTACTATTCACCAAGCATTAATTAATTGCCCAAAGTTTGAAACTACAAATTTACAATCAGTTCGCTGGTTTTATAACGGTGGTGCTCCATGTCCAGAAGAGTTGATGAGAGAATTTATAGATAGAGGATTTTTATTTGGTCAAGGCTTTGGCATGACTGAAACATCACCAACCGTATTTATGCTTTCAGAAGAAGATGCAAGACGTAAAGTAGGTTCAATTGGAAAACCTGTTCTGTTTTGTGATTATGTACTTATGGATGAAAATAAAAATAAGGTTGAAATCGGTGAAGTTGGAGAGTTACTTATAAGAGGGCCGAATGTAATGAAAGAGTATTGGAATCGACCAGATGCAACAAAAGAAACGATTCAAGATGGTTGGTTATATACGGGAGATTTAGCTAAAGTTGATGAAGATGGTTTTGTATACATTGTCGGTAGAAAAAAAGAAATGATAATTTCCGGTGGTGAAAATATTTATCCACTCGAAGTAGAGCAGGTCATTAATAAGCTTTCGGAGGTATATGAGGTAGCGGTCGTTGGTAGGCAACATGTAAAGTGGGGAGAGATTCCAATCGCCTTTATTGTGAAAAAGAGTAGGAGTGTATTAACTGAAAAGGAAGTCATTGAACATTGTCGTTTATTTCTAGCAAAATATAAACTTCCAAAAGAAATTGTGTTTCTAGAGGAATTGCCTAAAAATGCAACTGGTAAAATTCAAAAAGCACAGTTAGCAAATCAATTGAAAAGCAGGTGAAGAGATGACGATGTATAGCACTGGTCAACAGGCATCATGTAGTAAAACAATAACAGAAACAGATTTTGTATTATTTGCAGGTTTGAGCGGGGATTTTAATCCAATCCATATTGATCATGAGTATGCGAAACAAACTAGATTTAATCAAAGAATAGCACATGGTTTACTAACTTCTAGTCTATTATCACAATTGCTTGGAATTCATTTACCTGGAAAAGGATCTGTTTATATGGAACAAACTATTAAATTTACAGCACCAGTCTTTATAGGAGATACGGTTACAGCTACGGCAACAGTACAAGAATTTATGATAGAAAAGAGAGTTTTGAAATTGTTGACGGAGTGTCATAACCAAAAAGGAGATTTAGTATTAACTGGTGTAGCAACTATGATGGTACCAAAAGAAGGAGGAGTAGTCTAATGAATATTGGGATTGAAGCGACTGGTGTTTTCTTCCCAAAAGACGTAGAGACGGCGGCAGACCTATCTCAAAAAACAGATATCCCTGAGAATATTATTATAGAAAAGTTTGGATTATATGAAAAGCATGTCGCAGATGAAACGATGCATGCATCAGATTTAGCTATTGCTGCTGCAAAGCCAATATTATTACAAGTAGATTCTCAATCTATTGATGTAGTCATTTATTTTGGCAGTCCACATAAAGATTACCACGTATGGTCAAGTGCCCCGAAAATTCAGCATGAACTTGGATTGAAAAATGCTTATGCTTTTGAAATTATGAATGTTAGTTCTTGCTTTCCTATTGCTCTCAAAGTCGCAAAAGATATGCTCTACTCTGATAACTCAATTGAAAATATATTATTAGTAGGTGGATGTAAAGAATCTCAAATTGTAGATTATGATAATCCACGCTCACGTTTTATGTTTAATTTCGCTGATGGCGGAAGCGCAGCTTTAGTGAAAAAGGACGCTAAAAACGGTGAAATATTAGGAAGTGCGATTATAACAGATGGTTCATTTCATGAAGATGTACGTATTCCAGCAGGTGGATCAAAGCAGGTTGCGAGCTATGATACAGTTGAGAATCGACAACATTATATTGATGTAATAGATCCTAATAGTATGAAAGAACGTCTAGACCAGGTTTCAATCCCTAATTTTGACAAGGTTATTCGGGAGGCGTTAAGAAAAAGTGGATTTACTCCTAAAGATATTAAAGTATTGTTACCACTGCATACAAAACGTTCTATGTTAATAGAATTGATACAGGGGCTAGGGCTAGAAGAAGAACAAGTTGTATATTTAGATCATTATGGACATATGTCAGCGCTTGATCCATGCATTGGTCTTCACTTTGCAAATGAACAGGGGAAGTTACAGCCTGGAGATATTGCAGTAGTAGTTAGTGCAGGGACTGGGTATACGTGGGCAGCGACTGTAATTAGGTGGTGAAAAATACTAGATGAGTATATGGTAAATGGAGGTATTTGGAAAGAGGCGGCGAATGTAAAGGTACTTCATTAAAATTTTTAAACAGATTTGTTTGTATGATTCAAAGAAAAAGTCATAATTACGGATGGGTAACTTTGGCGTGTTTGATTCTATCAGAAAGAAAAGTATGGGGAGGATCACAATGTCGATGAAAAAACGTAAATGGCTAAGAATGATGGCTACTGGTTGTGTTTTAGGTTCGTTATTAATAACGGCCGCTTGTTCAGGAAAGAAAACAAGTACAGAGGATGAAAAGACGATTAAGGTAGGGGTTCTTGCATCATTAACAGGTCCATTAGAATCGTATGGAAAACAAACAGTGAACGGATTTGAATTAGGGTTAGATTATGCAACGGGTGGAACTGGGAAAGTAGAAGGGAAGAAGATTAAGTTTGTTGTAGAAGATACGGAAACAAAAGCTGATGTAGCAGTTAAAAAAGCTACGAAATTATTAGAAGAAGAGAAAGTTGATTTTTTAGTCGGATCGTCTAGTTCAAGTGATACATTAGCGGTTTTACCATTAGCTGAAGAATATGAAAAAATAATGGTTGTAGAACCGGCAGTAGCTGATAGTATTACCGGGAAGAACTAGAATAAATATATTTTTAGAACAGGAAGAAGTTCTTCGCAAGATGCGATTGCAGGAGCAGCGGCAATTGCAAAAAAAGATGTAAAGATTGCGACGTTTGCCCCGGATAATGCATTTGGTCGTGAGGGAATTGCGGCATTTAAAGCGGGAGCGAAGAAATTAGGTGCGAATATTGTCAACGAGCAATATGCTGATACGAATTCGACTGACTTCACTGCAAATATTCAAAATATCATTAGCTCAAAACCGGATTATTTATTTATCGTTTGGGCTGGGGCAAATTCACCTTGGAAACAGTTAAAAGATATGAATGTGGAAGCGCAAGGTATTAAAATTTCTACCGGTGCACCAGATATACCGGCATTAAAAACGATGGATGCATTAGTAGGAATGCAAGGTTTTTCTGTTTATTATCATACACTCCCGAAAAATAAGGTGAATGATTGGTTAGTGGAGGAACATAAAAAACGATTTAATGGTGCGGTGCCAGATTTATTTACAGCGGGTGGAATGTCAGCGGCAATTTCAATTGTAGAAGCTGTAAAGAAAACAAAAGGTGATACAGATGTAGATACATTGATTAAGAAAATGGAAGGAATGGAATTTGAGACACCGAAAGGAAAGATGAAGTTTAGAGAAAAGGATCACCAAGCGATGCAGACACTGTATTCTATCACATTGAAAAAGCAAGATGGTGTTGACTATCCGGTGCCAGTATTAGAGCGAGAATTAACGATGAAAGAGACAGAACCACCAGCTCAAAATAAATAGACTGAATTTTCTATTGTTTTTGTATAAAGAGGGAATACCCTCTTTATACGTATTTCTTTCATACTGAAAGCTTTAAAGGGAGGGATATCGTGACACACTTGCTTGAAACGAAAAATCTTAGCGTATCTTTTGGTGAACATCATGTTATTAAAGATGTGAATGTAACAGTACAAAAAGGAAAGCTCATTTCCATTATCGGACCAAATGGTGCAGGAAAGACAACGTTATTTAATTTACTTAGTGGACAAATTTCTCCAACAAAGGGTGAAGTATATTTTAAAGGACAAGAGATTACAAAATTATCAATTTCAGATCGAACTCGATTAGGAATTGGCCGTTCCTTTCAGCTTACAAATATATTCCCAGAGTTAACGGTACTTGAAAATGTTCGTTTAAGTGTTCAATCATTTGTTCAAGATTACTATAGTTTTTTTCCGAGTTCGGCAAAATTTAAACAACAAGTAGGAGAGGCGAGACGGTTCTTAAAAACGGTATTACTTCAGGAGAAAGAACATGTATTAGCGAAAGATTTAGCGCATGGAGAAAAACGAAAGTTAGAGCTTGCGATGTTATTAGCTTTAAAAACGGATGTGTTACTACTTGATGAGCCGACGGCAGGTATATCAGTTGAGGAGGTACCGGCTATTTTACAAGTGATTGAAAATATTAAGAAACATCCAGAGAGTACAATTGTACTGATTGAACACAAAATGGATATGGTACTAGGTTTGTCAGACCATCTTATCGTTTTGTTCCATGGGGAGTTATTGGCTGAAGGTTTGCCCGAAGAAATTATGAAAGATGAGCGTGTACAAAGTGCTTATTTAGGGGGATTATATAGTGGCACTATTACAAGTAAATAATATAGAGACGTATTTAGATCAGTTTCATATTTTACAAGGGGTATCTCTTGCTGTCGAGAAAGGAACGATTACTGTACTGTTTGGAAGAAATGGGGCAGGGAAGACTACGACATTACGTTCGGTTATGGGTTTTCACCATATCGCACATGGTGAAATTTATTATGATAGTACACAAGTAAATGGATTATCTACACATTTAATCTCAAGGAAAGGAATAGGGTATGTACCAGAAAATCAAGGTATTTTTTATGACCTGACAGTAGAAGAAACATTCGCTCTTGCTAGGGGGAAGGGAGAAGAGGCGGAAGAAAAAATAGAATGGATGCTTGAATTATTTCCGGATTTAAAGCAGTTTTGGCACAAAAAAAGCGGACTCTTAAGCGGAGGACAAAAGCAAATGCTAGCAATTTCAAGAGCATTTATAAATAGTGATGGTTTATTACTTATTGATGAACCGAGTAAAGGCTTGTCCCCCATTATGATAGAAAAATTAATGATAGCCATATTGAAAATGAAGGAGAAAACAACAGTTTTACTCGTGGAACAAAATTTTATGATGGCTAGTCAAATTGGTGATTATTTTTATATTATGGATAATGGAAAAATTGTTCATAACGGTTTTATGCATGAACTAAAAGAGGATAAGGAAATGTGTCATAAATATTTAGGAATCTCTTAACATGAATCCGGGGTGAGAAGGATGGATGTGTTAATTAATTTATTTGTAAATGGGATTTCAACAGGGATGCTCATTTTTTTATTAGCATCAGGTCTTTCACTTATTTTCGGTTTAATGAGTGTTCTAAACTTCGCACATGGTGGTTTATTTGCGTGGGGAGCGTTTACAGGTGTTTGGCTATTTAATATGACAGGTAGTTATGTATTAGCGTTAATTGGAGCGATAGTTATGGGCATGTTCCTTGGGTTCATTTTAGAAAGATTCCTTATTAGGCCGGTATATGGAAATCATGTTCGACAGCTTCTTGTGACGCTTGGAGGAATGCTTGTACTTAGTGAATGTATTAAAGTATTTTGGGGACCAAATCCCATTAGTGCTAAATTACCGTTATGGTTACAAGGTAGTTATACATTTGAAGGTATTATATTAATTAAATATCGTCTATTCGTTATTTTAATCGGGATCATCATTTACATTGCCTTACTATTATTGCTCAAAAAAACAAAGATAGGTCTTATGATACGTGCAGGTGTAATGGATAAAGAGATGGTTCAAGCGCTCGGTATAAACGTAAAAGCGATATTTTCTTTCGTCTTTTTATTAGGAGCAGGAATGGCAGCGTTAGGAGGATTTCTATTAGCACCTTATTCAGGCGTTATTTTTGCCGAGATGGGTATGCAGTATGCGATTTTAGCTTTCATAGTAGTAATTATTGGCGGGTTAGGAAGCGTACAAGGTTCGGCAATCGCTTCTTTAATTGTCGGATTAGCGGGTGCGTTTACAGCGTATTTTATACCGGATTTATCACTTGCAATTAATATGTTAATGTTACTATTTTTCTTAATAGTGAAGCCAAACGGACTTGTTGGTGAAAAGGGGTGAAATGGTGAACAGCACTTCAAATCGAATTAAAGTATACTTCGGAGTATGTATGCTCATTTGTTTAAGTGTATTTCCATTCGTAAATGATTCACGGAGTTTGTTAATTTTGTTCACTCAAATCTTCATCTTTGCTATTTTTGCAATGAGTTTTGATGTATTGCTTGGATATACCGGAATTGTATCATTCGGCCACTGTATGTTCTTTGGAATAGGAGCATATGGCGTAGCGCTTTTATTTGATCGGCAAGGAGTATCCATAACGAACTTTTTAATAGGGATAGTAGCTGCAATTATCATTTCAGCAATTGTTAGTTATATAATTGGTTTGCTTTCTTTACGGCTGAAAAGTCATTTTTATGCAATGTTAACACTTGCTATTTCACAGTTGTTTTTCGTACTTGCTGAAAAATGGCGTGGGCTCACTCACGGAGGAGATGGTTTTACATTTGGTGTACCAGACTTATTTCGTGACCGTTTTACGTTTTATTATGTAACACTTATATGTTTAATTGTCATTTTTATTCTGTTACGTCTTTTCACAAAATCTTCTATTGGAAAAGTATTAAAGGCAATTTCACAAAATGAACAACGTGTGGAAGCACTAGGATATAAAGTTCTTCATTATAAAATTATTGCTAGTATTGTTGCAGGAGTAGTTGCTACGATTAGCGGTGGCTTATTTGTTATCACACTCCGCTTTGTTAATACGACTGTATTTTCAATTGAAATGACATTAAATGCATTATTGATGTCAATGATTGGAGGCGTTGGAACGTTAATAGGAGCAATTGCGGGAGCTGGCATTATTGAATCACTGAAATATTATTTATCAGAACTAGCTACAGCGTATCCAATTTTTGAACGATGGACAATTATTCTTGGCTTATTGTACATTATCGTCTTGCTAGTTTTTCCGAAAGGATTAGTTGGGACGATTAAGGGCCTGAAGAATATGAAACGGAGTAAGAAGGAGAAAAGTACAGAAGTGGAGCAAAACGTGTGAAAAATCAATTGTATAGAATATGAAAATCCCTCTTTTAGATTCGTAAAGGAGGGATTTTTATTGGTGTATGTAATTAGTTAGTTTGTAAACCTAGCAATTATATTAATCAAATAGTTCATTAGGTATTTGTTTTAAAGAGTTTCGATTTGTAAAAAAATGAACAGCGAATCTCTCAATGGGAACATCTTCAATGGGCACTAAGTTATCATTTTTAATCGGTAAAAAGGCTATTCCTTTACCGTCCTGAATAAACTCTTCCATAAGCGAATAAGAATCTAATTGTTGAAGTTGACCTTGAGATAAATTATTTTCTTTTAGAAATTGTATCGTCTTATTTTTAAAAGGGCACTTTTTATCATTACTAACGAAGAAGAGTTCCTTTGAATAGTCAATGATAGGCGTTTCTTTCGCTTTTAATAAGCCAACAGAAATGGAAGTAGTAAATACTTTTTTAAAAGCTGCTTCGGGATCATCCTCGTAAGTAATGACCATATCAACTTTTTGTTGTTGCAGTAATTTATGCAAATGACTACTATTTTCTACATATATTTGATAATTCCTGAAATTTTCTTTAATACGCTTACTTACATAATTAGTCAAAATAGATTGTGACGTCGCGATGATATAAGAAGAACCACTCGTTTTAATTTTATCTTTCGCTTCTTCTACTAAAGTTAATATTTGATGCGTGTAGTCTAATAAAATGTCACCTGAGGGTAACAAGGAAACGCCTTTGTTATCTCTATGTAGTAAAGGTGTTTCTAATTCTTGTTCTAATTTTTTGATTCGCTCAGTTACGTTTGGTTGAACATATCCTAACTCTTTAGCAGCTTTACTAATAGAGCCTTCACTAGCTACAGTTTTGAATATAATAAGATCATTTATTTCCATGTATCACAGCTCCTTATACGGTATCATTATAAATGATATCAACCATAATTTATACCTATTTTACGCTAGTCACTCATCGGTTTATCATTGTGTATATAAGATAGAAAGTGAGTGATAAACATGATTGGAATGCAATATAAGGTCATTTTGCCAAAGGATTATGATATGGAAATCATAAAAAAAAGGGTAAAGGATAATGGACATAAAACGGATGGTTTTCAAGAATTGAATTTCAAAGCGTATTTAATTACAGAGGCAGGAAAGGACGGGAATTTCTATAACTGTTATGCACCTTTATATATTTGGAATGGCCATGAAGGAATGAACAAATTTATATTTGAAGGGTATTACGATAATATTTTACAATCTTTTGGATGGCAACAAATAAATATAGGTGTTCTATTAGTTGTTAATTTAAGTGATGATTTTAAAAAAAGTAAATATGCTGTTGAGTTTACAGGGAGTATTTCCAAAAGTAATTCACTGAAGGGAACGCAATTAAATATTATAAATGAAAATGTACAAAACATAGAAAAATGTTTAGGAAATGTAATCATTTATAATCCAGATAAATGGAGGTATAGTCAGTTTAATTTTTATGAAGGAAAGCCCGACATGGTAACCAATAAAGAGGTTACAGTATATGAGATTTTGCACATTTCACGATGAAAACTTGTTGAAGTTAAATTAAGAAAAAGGAATGGAAATGTATGCCTTTTGTGAACGTTTATTATTATGAAAATATATTAAATAAAGAAGAGTTGAAAAAGATAGGTGAATGTATTCATCTTTCATTAATTGAACATTTTAACATCCCTGAAAATGATTTTTTTCAAATGTTTTTACCTTATAAACAAAATCACTTTTTATTTAATCCATATTATTTATTAGAAAGAGGAGAAAAGAGAACAGAGAATATGATTTATGTTTCTATTACATGTGGACCGGGAAGAACGATAAAACAGAAAAGGGATCTGTATCAGTCGATATCCTTGAAGGTTTCTGAATGTTCTAGTATAAAAAGTGCAGACATTTTTATTACACTAAATGAGACAGCTGTTGAAAATTGGTCGTTTGGTCAAGGAGTGGCGCAATTGGTAAAATGAAGGGGAATGAGATGATGAATGAATCCATTGAATATTGTATTCAAAAGAAAATGAGAGAAATGGCCCCTGCATTTGCTCAATATAGTGAAGAGATATTGTTCGAGGAAGTGTGTCGAGATGCCACTTTAACATTAAGAGAAAGAAGTTTATGTACAGTGGCGGCACTAATTAGTCTTAATCAGACAGAACAATTACCATTTCATTTGCGGCTGGCAAAGCAAAATGGAATTATGGAGAATGAAATAATTGCATTAATAACGCATATGGCTTTTTATGTTGGCTGGCCAAAAGCGGTAGCAGCTTTAAATATAGCAATGAATGAAATGGAAAGTTAAGAATAGCGATAAGAAAGACTTCATGTTGAAATGAATTCTTTCTTATCGTTATTTATGTAATACTCTAATCAGATATTTTTCACGTTTTCTCTTGCTTTTTTATCACTTGCGTAGTAAAGTGATAGTAAGATTCACGATAGGAAGTGATCAAACATGCGTGATAATACGATAGGATCATTAATATGGTTACGTTTAATACGATTTACGAACCAAAGTAATCAGATGTCAAATGAGTTTTTAAAACGTTTTGATTTAACGACAGCTCAATTTGATGTGCTTTTGCAAATACGTACGTATCAACCACTAACACAGATGGAGTTAGCTGAAAAGGTAACTGTTACACAAGGTGGTATTTCTCGAATGTTAACGCGTCTTGAAAAAGAAGGATATATTGTGCGAAAACAAGATTGGAAAACGAAAACAATTAGTCTTACAGAGCAAGGGGAAGCAGCTTTAGAAAAAGCACTGCCAGAGCAGCTTACATTTCAATCTTCGTTTTTTGATGATGTATTAAATGAAGAAGAGCAGAAAATGTTATACGAGCTAATGACGAAAGTTCATAAGCATAGCGAAAGAAAAGAATTACCACATGAGTAATTTTTTTTACACCATCAATTGATTAGTCAAGTGATGGTGTAGCTAATAGGGATATACACTTGACTTACCAACGTTTTAATAATAGAAACGAATAACACTTCATTAAAGGAGAGTACAACTATGGAAAAATACCGTATGGATACAAGTAAAGGAATGGAGTTTGGATTATATTCGATTGGGGATCATGTATTAAATCCGCATAACGGAGAGAAAATTAGTGCTGAACAAAGAATTCATGAATTAATTGAAACAGCTAAGTTAGCGGATGAAGCTGGACTTGATGTATTTGCTGTCGGTGAAAGTCATCAAACGCATTTTACAACGCAAGCTCATACAGTTATTTTAGGAGCTATTGCACAAGCTACGAAAAATATAAAAATTGCAAGTTCAGCAACGATAGTAAGTACATCTGATCCGGTACGAGTATATGAGGATTTTGCTACAATTGACTTAATTTCTAATGGACGTGCAGAAATTGTAGCTGGTCGTGGGTCTCGTATTGGGGGATATAGTTTACTCGGTTATGATGTGAATGATTATGAAGAGTTATTTGAAGAGAAAATGGATCTTTTATTAAAAATTAATAAAGAGGAACATGTAACATGGAACGGACAGTTCAGAGCGCCGCTTGCACATGCATCGGTTATTCCAAGAGCTAAAAATAATAACTTACCAATTTGGCGTGCAGTTGGTGGACCACCAGCTAGTGCGATTAAAGCAGGACGTGCGGGTGTACCAATGATGATAACAACACTAGGTGGCCCAGCTATTAACTTTAAAGGATCAGTAGATGCCTACCGTGAGGCTGCGGCGCAAAATGGATTTAATCCAGCAAGTTTGCCAGTTGCGACAACGAGTTTATTTTATACAGCAAAAAATTCACAAGATGCATTTAATGAATACTATCCTCATATTAATGCTGGTATGCTTACACTGCGCGGTGGTGGGTATCCGAAGCAACAATTTACAAATGCAGTAGATTACCGTGACGCATTAATGGTTGGTAGCCCGCAACAAATTATTGAAAAAATGCTTTACCAATATGAATTGTTTGGACAACAACGTTTTATGGCACAAATTGATTTTGGTGGTGTACCACTTAATAAAATTGAGAAAAATATTGAATTAATTGCTACTGAAATTTTACCGGCTGTTAGAAAACATACAGCGAAATAATTTAAAAAATACCGAGAGTCTAATCGATTCTCGGTATTTTTTTGTGTATGAATTCAGTTTGGAAAAATGACAAAAAAATGAATTTTTAGTTTAGAAGGAGGGAGGGTATTTTCTATTTTTGAATAACAATATTTTGTGTTTGAATTTTAAAAATACATTTTCCTCTTGACAAAAAAATAACTGATTTCTTCATTGATTAAGAGGACATTTTTTTATAAGAAAGTCAAGTGTATAAAGAGGAAAACGATTATTTTATTGATACGAAAGTAAGTCTTATATTAAAAAAATACATTTTAGTAATGAAAAAAATTTAATTCAAAAAAATGACAAAAGACATATTTCAGACAAAATGATGTCAATAATACGTCAAAAATCAGCTGAATTTACTATGCAGGTATATTATACAATTCGATTAACGGATAAAACACTACTGAAATAGTGAAAAGGTAAATTTTATGAGAAAGTTCTTTTGTAATGATCTTGAAAACTGAAAATTTATATTTTCTAAAAGTACATAAACAAATTTATCTTTCTATATTTCTAAGATTTGAGTTGTTTTATTCATACAACTCAATCGAAAATACGATATAAAAAATTATGAAGGAAGTGATTGTAGTATGGAAACGCTCGAATTGGCACGAATACAATTCGCATCAACAACGATTTTCCATTACTTTTTTGTTCCACTGTCTATTGGTTTAGCTTTTATCATTGCATTAATGCAAACGTTATATGTGGTAAAGGGACAAGAAATTTATAAGAAGATGACGAAGTTTTGGACACAAATATTCCTTGTAAACTTTGCGGTAGGTGTAGTAACTGGTATTCTACAAGAATTCCAGTTTGGTATGAACTGGTCAACCTATTCACGTTTCGTAGGTGATGTGTTTGGTCCATCACTTGCGATTGAAGGTTTATTAGCATTTTTCATTGAGTCTACATTCCTAGGTTTATGGGTATTCGGTGAGGATAAATTGCCGAAGCGCGTTCACCTTTTATGTATTTGGCTCCTTTCAATTGGAACAATGTTATCAGCATTTTGGATTTTAACTGCAAGTGCATTTATGCAATCGCCAGTAGGGTATGAAATGGCAGCAGATGGACGTGCACAAATGAATGATTTCTTAGCGATTATTCAAAACCCACAATTATGGGTACAATTCCCGCATACAATTACAGCGGCAATTGCAACTGGTGCATTCTTTATTGCAGGTGTGAGTGCATGGAAAATAACGAAAGCTCAAGAAACTGAAGTGTTTAAAAAATCGTTCCGCATTTCTATCATTGTTGGAACACTTACAACTGCGCTAGTATTATTCTTCGGTCATGCGCAAGCACAACAATTAATTAAGACACATCCAATGAAAATGGCAGCAGCTGAAGCGTTATGGAATACGAGTGAGGATCCAGCGCCATTTACAGTATTTGCGAAAATTGATGCAGAGAAGCAAGAAAATTCATTTGAAATTCAAATCCCTTATATGCTAAGTCTATTATCATTTGATAAATTTAGTGGTCAAGTAGAAGGAATGAATCAAATTCAAAAACAATATGAAGAAAAATATGGGCCTGGAGATTATATACCGCCAGTACACACTATGTTTTGGAGTTTTAGAGCGATGGTAATGAGTGGCACATTTATGCTTCTTCTAGGAGCATACGGATGGTTCTTATCAAGAAAAGATCGTTTAGCTGAAAAAACTTGGTATTTAAAATTAATGGTGTATGCAATTGCACTACCATTTATCGGTAATACAGTAGGATGGATTATGACTGAAATGGGACGTCAGCCTTGGGTAGTTTTCGGTGTTATGAAAACGGAAGATGCTGTATCTCCAAATGTTACGTTCGGAGAAGTATTATTCTCTTTAGTTTCGTTCACATCACTATATTTAATTATAGGTGGAATTACTATTTACTTATTCGTTCGTGTCATTAAAGGACATGAGAATAAGAAAACGAAACAGGATTCTCAAAGCCATGATCCATTTGATAAGGAGGATGAGTATGTTATCTCTTAATGAGTTGTGGTTTATCATTATTGCAGTTCTATTCGTAGGCTTCTTTGTACTTGAAGGTTTCGATTTCGGTGTAGGTATAGTTTCAAGGTTTTTAGGGGAAAACGATTTAGAGAAAAGAATTTACTTAAATACAATTGGTCCATTTTGGCACGCGAATGAAGTATGGCTTGTTTGTGCAGGTGGAGCTATGTTTGCAGCATTCCCGCACTGGTATGCAACTTTATTTAGCGGGTTTTACATTCCGTTTGTATTTATGCTTCTTGCTTTAATTATTAGAGGTGTTTCCTTTAAGTTCCGTGCGAAAATAGATAATCATAAATGGAAAGGTTTTTGGGATTGGGGTATGTTTTTAGGAAGTTTGCTACCGCCTATCCTTTGGGGAGTTGCCATTGCTAACTTTATGGTAGGTATTCCAATTGATGAGACGAAAAATGCTGTAGGTGGATTCTTACCATTACTTCATCCATTTGCATTACTTGGAGGAGTTATGTTCCTTCTGCTATGTATTGTTCACGGATTGCAATTCCTTACTATACGTACAACTGGTAAACTAAGAGAACGTGCACGTATTGCTGCGTTGAAAATTGCACCGCTTGCAATTATAGCACTTCTTATTTTTGCAGGTGTAGGATTATGGAAAACAGATATATTCACTGGTCATGGTACAGAGTGGATTATGGTTCCGATCGGAGCTTTTGTAGCATTATGTGCGTCAACATTATTAAATAAAAGAAGAAGAGATGGTTGGGCTTTCGTTATGACGAGTTTAACAATCATTTTACTAAGTGCGAGTGTGTTTGCCGGCATGTTCCCACGTGTTTTAATTAGCTCGTTAGGGTCAATATACGATTTAACAATTTATAATGCAGCATCAGGAGATTATGCACTAAAACTGATGACGTATTTTTCAATTGCTATATTGCCATTTGTTATGGGAAGTCAAATATGGAGTTTCTATGTGTTTAGACAACCTGTTAAGTCAGATAAAGATTTGGAGTACTAATGAAAAGAAAAAGAGGACTTCCGTCGTATCCTGGTAGCCGAGTTTTATATGTAGTGTTAACGATCATTAGCATTTTAGAAGCTATAAGTATTATTGCGCAAACAGTGTTTTTAGCACGGGCTATTACGTTTTTATTTCAAGGAGAAACAGTGCAATCTGTGTTAAATGAAACTGTTTATTTTGGAATCACGTTTGCAGTACGTCACATGCTAGTGCGAATATCGCAAATATTAGTGGAACGTTTCGCTGAAAAAACAGGATCGCTACTGCGAAAACAATTAATAGAGGCGTATTTCACATTAGGTCCACGGTATGTTCAAACTGCTGGAACAGGTCATCTGGTTACCTTATCGATTGAAGGTATTGAGAAATTTAAAACATATATTGAATTAACAATTCCTAAAATGATTAGAAGTAGTATCGTACCGGGATTCATTGTACTATATGTTTTTACGCTAGATATTGAGTCTGGAATCATTTTAGTTGTAACGATTCCTATCGTAATTACATTTATGATCCTACTAGGATTAGCGGCGCAGAAAATGGCGGATAGCCAATATGAAACATACCGTGTACTTTCTAATCATTTTGTAGATACGTTAAAAGGGTTAGAAACATTAAAGTATTTAGGTAAAAGTAAACAGCACGAAGGAAAGATTGAAAAAGTAAGTAAAAGGTATAGAAAAGCAACGATGCGTACTTTGCGAGTTGCTTTTCTTTCTTCTTTTGCATTAGATTTCTTTACGAGTTTATCCATAGCGTTTGTGGCGGTCGGATTAGGGATACGTTTAATAGACGGAACAATTGTACTATTGCCGGCCCTTACGATTTTAATTTTAGCTCCAGAATATTTCCTACCGATTAAACAAGTTGGAGCGAATTATCATGCTACGTTAGATGGACAACTTGCAATGGAACAAATAGAAGAGATTTTACAGCAACAAAAAGAAATAGGAAAAAAAGAATCAAATGTAGATTTAATATGGAATTCCTCTAGTAACTTGAAATTACAAGATGTAAAAGTAAAGAGTGATGAATCTGAAAAAGCTATATTAGAGGGAATTGATTTTACTTGGAAAGGCACCGGCGCTATAGGTGTAATTGGTGAAAGTGGAGCAGGAAAATCAACATTAATCGACGTATTAGCAGGATTTTTAACTCCTTCAGGTGGAAAGATGATTGTAAATGGTGTGGAAATTGACGGGGCTACTCGTGAAGAGTGGCAAAAGAATATTGCCTATATTCCGCAGCAACCTTATATTTTCCCGCTTTCATTAAAAGATAACATTTGTTTTTATGAAACAAATACAACTGATGAAGAAGTGGAAAGAGTTATTAATGAAGTTGGTCTTCGTTCACTCGTAACATCGCTTCCGAACGGGATGTACGAAAGAATTGGAGAAGGTGGACGTATGCTTAGTGGCGGGCAAGAACAACGTGTCGCTATGGCGCGTGCACTTTTAAGTAAAAAGCCAATTATTTTATTAGACGAGCCTACAGCACATCTTGATATTGAAACTGAATTTGAAATAAAACAAGCAATGTTACGTCTGTTTGAAGGTAAGTTAGTATTTCTTGCAACACATCGTCTTCATTGGATGAAACAGATGGATCATATTCTTATTTTAAATAAAGGGGAAATGATAGAAAGTGGAACATATGAAGAGCTTTTAAAGAATGAGGCATTACATTTTCACAGGAAAGAGAGGGGATAGAGATGAGTAATTGGATTAAACCTTATATACAGCAAAATAAAGGTAGAATGACTTTAACTATTTTCCTTGGTCTTCTTGGAGTTAGTTCAGGTGCGATGTTACTTTTCATTTCAGGTTATTTAATCTCTAAATCTGCTCTTAGACCAGAAAATGTAATGGCTGTATATGTTCCTATCGTTGCAACACGTGCGTTTAGTATAGGACAAGCAGTATTTCATTATTTAGAGCGTTTAGTTGGACACGATGTCGTACTACGCATATTAGAAAAAATGAGAACGAAACTATATAGAATAGTAGAACCGCAGGCGTTATTTTTCCGTTCGCGATTTCAAACGGGCGATATGTTGGGTGTATTATCCGAAGATATAGAGCATTTGCAAAACCTATATTTACGTACAATATTTCCTAGTATATTAGCATTAGTTGTATATAGCATATTCGTACTTGTTATCGGAGCATTTGACGTAGTGTTTGCGCTTATTGCAGGGTGTATGTTAGCGATTATCGTCTTTCTGCTTCCATTTGTATCATTACTTTTAATGAAGCAACATCATGTTACTTTAAAACAAGGAAGAAGCCGTTTGTATCAACAATTAACAGACGCTGTTTTTGGATTATCTGACTGGCAAGCAAGTGGCAGAAAAGATGAATTCATTGATAAGTATGTAGAGCAAAATAATCAGTTGTTAAAAACGGAAAAAAGAATGAAACGCTGGAATCATATTAGGGACAGTATCATTCAAGTAGTAGTGGGGATTGTAGTTATTTCAATGATCATATGGACTGGAAATGAGGCGGCAAGTGAACAGATTGCCCCAACCGTAATTGCGGCTTTCGTCTTAATGACGTTATCAGTCACAAACGCGCTTATTCCTCTTTCAGATGCTATCGATCGAATTCCATCATATGTAGAATCTGCTCATCGTCTAAATCAAATAGAAGATAATGCTGTTTTACAGGATGAAGAGGATTTACGCGGGGATAAAGGTTATGTTGCATCAAAACATATAGACATTGAATTAAATCATGTATCGTATAGTTACCCAGATAGTAATGAATTTGTATTGAAAGAAGTATCACTGCAAATAAAGGCAGGAAAGAAAATCGCCATTTTAGGAAGAAGCGGAACAGGAAAATCTACTTTGTTAAAATTATTAACAGGTGCGCTAAGCCCGTTACATGGTGAAGTTTTATTGAATAGTGAACACGCTCATACGAATCTTTTATCGAAATATATTTCTGTATTGAATCAGAAGCCGCATTTATTCGATACGACAATTGGAAATAATGTGCGAATAGGTAAACCAGAGGCTACGGATGAAGAGATATGGACAGCTTTAGAGAAAGCGCAATTAGCTTCGCATATAGCTTCTCTTCCAGATGGATTGCAAACAAAAATGCATGAAATGGGAAAAAGGTTTTCTGGCGGGGAAAGACAACGGGTTGCTTTTGCTAGAACGCTCATGCAAGAGGCTCCAATTATTGTCCTTGATGAACCTACGATCGGCTTAGATCCAAAGACAGAATTATCTTTAATAGAAACAATGTTTTCCGCAACGGAAGAAAAGACAGTAATTTGGATTACGCACCATCTTGTAGGAATTGAACATGTAGATGAAGTTATATTCCTTGATCGTGGTCAAATTGTGATGCAAGGTAGTCATGAACAACTTCTGAGAGAAAACGAGAAGTATCGTATGCTTTATGAGTTAGATAAAGGAATATAGTTTGAATAAGTAATAATTGTAAAATAGCTACGCCTAATGGTGTAGCTATTTTTTGTTAAGAAATATATTTTCTTTTTAAGGAATAGATGTATCCCGCTATTTGCAGGGGGGAAGACTTCAATCTTAAAATCCGGCTGATGTGAGGAAGTTAGGCGGGAGAGTAACTGTACGTAAAAATTCGATTGGTGAGGGGGATAATTAGAATGGCCCCTCTAATTAAGGTTTCTTTTTATTTGCCTTATGATAGAAATCAAATGAATAAAAAGCAGCTAATCCAATGCTTATATGATTGAATATGTATATTTACGATTGAAAAGTAGGATATTTTGTTATGGGCTTGCATAAAAGTATAAAGGTTTCATACGGTTTAAGTAATGTGATATTAGGTCGCGTATATAAATAATATGCGAAAAGGTGGGGGAAAAGATGGGGAATCGTTTTGAAAAAAGTGAAGAGGCGATAGAGCGAATTCCGTTAGTAAGTGTATTAATTCCTACTTATAATCGTCCTGGCTACTTTGAAAAAGCATTGTGTAGCGTATTACAACAAATATATTCTAATATAGAAATTATTGTTGGAGATGATAGCACGAATGACGAAACAGAAAATGTGTTACAAAAATACTTATGTGATCATTCAAATATTATTTATATAAAAAACAGGTCAACTCTCGGACAATTCGAAAATGCGCTAATGTTATTTAATGAAGCAAACGGTGAGTATATAAATTTTTTAATGGATGATGATATATTTCATGTGAATAAAATTGAAAAAATGATGAAGTATTTTTTCAATGATCGAGATAATGAAATCAAACTTGTAACATTTCATCGTCAAGTAATTGATGATAAAGGGAAAGAACTACGACATATTTATTCAACTGTCCGTTTATTTGAAGAGGATACTCTTATAGAGGGAACAGAATTAGGAAATAGGGTAATTGTGGATCAAAAAAATTATATTGGAGAACCAACAACAGTTTTATTTCGTAAAAATGATTTACAAGAACCATATGGGATTTTTGATAAGAGAAGGTATTTATGTAATGTAGATATAGCCTCATGGTTATCTTTATTAAGTAAAGGAAAAGCAGTATATATAGCAGAGACACTTAGTTACTTCCGATTACATTCAGGACAACAGTTGAATGAATCTAATAAACTTATGGATGGAGTAGAGGATTTTTCACATAGTATTATAGTTGGAGAAAAGTATGGATTTTTATCTACTGAAAAAGAGTTATATAAAGCGATAACTAATTTTCTAGACTATGCAAAAAAATTAGTTCCATCATCAATAGTATATACATTAGACTACTACCGACAAATTAAGCGAAAGGAAATAAATATAGAAAAGAAAAAACAGTATCGGAATAACAACTCTCATTTACCGAAAGTCAGTATACTTATTCCTGCCTATAATAAACCTCATTACTTGGAATTAGCTCTCAAAAGTGCTTTGAATCAAACATATGAAAATATTGAAATAATAATTTCTGACGATAGTACAAACGGTGAAGTTCAAGCGATGATCCAACCATATTTAAGTCAATATGAATGTATTACATATGTTAAAAATAAATCTCGATTAGAAGCAGAGAGCTTTAATAAGTGTATAGAACTTGCAAATGGAGATTATATAAACTTTTTATTAGATGATGACTTATTTCATCCTGAAAAGATTAAAAGAATGATGAACTGTTTTTTTAGTCTAGAAAACATTTCGTTTGTGACGTCATATCGTGAATTAATTGATGAGAATGGAGAAGTATTACTGCCATCAACATTGAATATGAAAATCGCCAAAGAAACTACACTTTTTGAAGGCAAAGAATTAGGGGATTATATGTTAAAAAACTTAAAAAATGTAGTTGGTGAGCCTACAACAGTTTTGTTTAACTGGGAATTTTTAGGAGTTGGTTTTGGGTGTTTTAAGGGGAAGAGTTACTCTGCTATTCATGACATTGCAACATGGCTAGATATGATGAGGAAAGGGAAAGTAGTTTATATAGAGGAACCCCTTAGTTATTTTAGACAACATAGTGGGGAAAATCAAAAACAAATGCAATTTACATTAAAGACAATTGAAGAATGGAATGAATTAATACTAGATGCATATAATAGTGGGTTTTTAAATTGTGAGCAAGATTATAAAGAATGTTTAACTCATTGTTTGGAAAATGCGGTGTTAATAATTAAGGATACGGTAAAAAATAGTCAATTAAATCAAATTGATAATGAAAAGATAGAGAAGGAACTAAATAAGTTAGTTCATCTTTTATTTGAGAAAGAAGTCTGCTATTGTCAATTTTGCAATCAACAATTCGAAAAATTTTCTCCTTGGCCAGAACATTACGCTTTTCCAAAATATAAATTCGAGATGTGGAATAAAGATACGGGGATTTGTCCGGTATGTGATTCGATGGACCGTGAAAGGTTATATCGTGTATATATTGAAAGGGAAACGGATTTATTAAGTGGAAATGATACTATTCTTCATATTGCACCAGAAGCGAAGTTAAGAAGTTGGTTTGCTCAGTATAAAAATATTACATATGTATGTGGAGATATTGAACCAATGGATCCATTAATGCAGGAAATTGATGTTACTAGAATTCCATATGAAAATGATACATTTGATGTGATTTTATGTGGCCATGTATTACAGTACGTTCAAGATGATGAAAAAGCGATGAGAGAGTTATATAGAGTATTAAAAACAAATGGATGGGGAATTATTCAAGCTCCAATCGTAATGAATGTAGATATTATTATAGAGAATGAATTAATTTTAACGCCAAAATTGAGAAAATTAGCTTTTGGTCATGAAGAACATGTAAGAATTTATAATCAATCAGGATTTATACAACGATTAATGAATGTAGGATTTAAGGTTGAATTGTATAACATAGCTGAAAAACAAGGAATGAGAAGTGCGAGGAAATTTGGTTTATCTGAAACGGATGTACTCTATATTGTCCGGAAATGAAGAATTGAGGGGAATTGAAAAAATTCGCATAATACGGATTATGGACAGTTAAATCAAAGTTTTGAAGAAGCATTAAACCTTAAAAAAAGAATTAATGCTTCTTATTTTAATTATAGAGCGATGTGCAACTTATTTTTTGGTTTTAAATTTAGCTGACAAAGGCAATACTGAGCCATAGTGAATGTAAAGTTGGAGGGCGAGTGTATATGTTTGAAGAGGATGGAATTGTTTTAATTATGGAGCCTGCTGATGAAAGAAACTTGAGGAGATTTATTTTTTCAGTGCCAAAGTCAGTGTATGAAAAGAAGGGGCTTACATTACACTATGGAGCAGCTATAGGACAAGGATATATGGATATAATTGAAGATATTATTAGCGTACATATAGAAATAGATGTTGTAACGATAATAGGGCATGTGAGCGGTTAAATGGCTATTTAAAAAGGTTGTAGGTGATTTAGCTAGAAGTTATGATAAAGAAGATTACAGACAAGTATAGTGACGAAGGGAGTCAAAAATGAAAATCAAATCAATTTTCTTAGTATGTTTAGTTTCAATTGGTTTAATGGGATGTTCACTAGTAGAGCAAGGTAAGAACTCCATAGATTATGCTCAAAAAGCGACAGACTATGTAAATGAAATAAGTGCATTTGCAAATGATGCACCAGCATTAGCTGAAAAGGCCATTAATGATAGCGAAGCTCGAAAAGAATTAGAAACGAAGCTTAGTGAAATAAAACAAGATATACCTGCATTCAATGAATTAACGCCACCGGATGTAGCAAAGGATCTTCATCAGCAAATCGTCGGATATAACGAAAAATTAAATACATTAATTGATACGGCGATGACAAAGATAGAAGAAGGGAAAGTGGATGTAGAGCAATTTAAAAACTCTGAGCTTATGCAGACGATAGATCAAGTTCGTGATTTGAAAGACAAGGTTCAAAATTTAGGACAATAATAAAAAAGGCTCCGTGATGAACGGAGCCTTTTTTATGTTCCCTAATGGAAAAGTTTATAACATGTTCTTCCTATAATATAAGCGTCGTTTATATCTTCCATTTTTCTAAAATATGTATTGTTTTATTAGTTGCATCCATGTTCACTTGAACACCTATCGGCATAGTGATCATCGGATGGGTATGACAACAATCAAAGTCAGCAAGTAAAGGAATACTTTGGTTTTGCAGTACTTCTAATAATATTTCGTACGGTTTGCGCTTTGTACCACAATCATCAAATTGCTCATGTTTTCCAAGAAGTATACCTGAAACTTTATCAAATACACCGTTAATTTTAAGTAATGAAAAGCTTCTTTCAATAGTAGCTGCATCTTTTGAGCTATCTTCAATGAATAAAATATCACCTTCTTGAATGCTTGGCATATAAGGGCTACCAAAAATTCCTTCTATTGTATTTAAGTTACCGCCAATAACACGTCCGGTAGCTTGTCCATTTGTTACAAAAATCCAACTATTATGTCTACGTTCTTTTTCTTTCGTCTTCTCTTCCCAATTAATAAATTCATCTGACCAAAATAAAGGTTGTTTTATGTTGTAAGGAAGTGAATGATCATGTAGTAATGTTTCTACAAAATAGTTGTATGTATAATCTACAAAAGGCTCAAATTCTCCAAAGGAGGGGATGAGTGCCGGACCATAAAATGTAGGGATTCCTGTTTTGGCATAAATCCCTAGCAGTAAAGCTGTTGCATCTGAATAACCAATCATTATTTTAGGGTTATTTTGAAAAGCGTCGTAATCAATATAAGGTAATAATGAATTAGAATTCATACCGCCAATTGTTGACATAATACAAGATACATTAGGATTTCTTATTAAAGCATTGAGTTCCTCGGCACGCTCTTGTATACTGCCAGAACGATAATAATCATATCGACCTGTTAGTGAACCTTCTAATATGTGAAATCCTTTCTGTTGTAAGTAGGATTTCGCTCGTTCAAATCTTTTTGGAGAAGTGTAGGTTGCTGGTGAAGAGGGTGAATAAATGCCGATTGTGTCTCCGTATTTTAATGTTTTTGGAAGTAGCATCGTAAGAATCCTTTCTATTAAATAGTTAAATTACGATAATGCAACGTTTAATATTCTTATATTTCGGTATACTGAGTGTAACATAAATGTATGAAATGAATAAATATGCTTTTTGCCTTGACGATATAAAGTAATTGTTGTTATGGTTACATGTGAGTGTATAAATGGTTTGCTAAAGGAGTTTTGAAATGAAGCGGTTAAAATGGGGAAGGCTGACGATCCTAGTAGTCATTATTTTAGGGATATGTTGGTTCTTATTCCAAGGAACTCAAAAGAGTGCAACAAATATAGAGGGACAACCTTTACAGGTGGCAGAACTACCTAAAACAGGATTAGCTGAAAAAGTAGTCCCACCAAAGTACATACCACCGGAAATTGATGCAAAAGCAGCTATGATTATTGATGCGAGTAATGGAGATATTATTTATCAACATAATGAGAATGAAGCTTTTGCACCAGCAAGTATGTCTAAGATGATGACAGCGTATCTTCTATTAGAAAATGTACACAATGGAAAAGTTCGCTGGGAAGATCCGGTGAAAATGAGTGCGAAAGCGGCACAAACAGAGGGTGCGAGAATCCCAGTTCAAGTTAATGATACATTAACTGTTAAAGATTTGTACCATGCATTAATGATTGAATCAGCAAATAATTCGGCTGTGGCTTTAGCTGAGCATATGGCAAAAACAGAGAAAGATTTCGTTCAGCGTATGAATGAAAAAGCAAAGCAGTTTAAAATGTCGGAGTATGCGAAATTCGCAAATGCATCAGGACTACAAGAACCTGATGGAAGTGAGACGAAGATGACAGCTGCTGATGTAGCAAACTTGGCGTATCATCTTGTAAAAGATTATCCAGAAATATTAGAAGTGACTCATTTACGTCAAAGTCAGTTAGCATTTAATAACATTAATGTTATAAGTACAAATGATATGTTAAACAAAAATAATAAAGCTTTATATATAGAAGGAATAGACGGATTAAAAACAGGATTTACAGATAGCGCGGGGTATTGTTTTACGGGTACAGCAAAACAAGGTGATACTCGTATTATTACTGTTGTAATGGGAACGAAAGGTAAAACGAAGCGTTTTACAGAGACGAATAAGCTAATGTCTTATGCATTTGGCTTAGTTAATTAAGTAAAATATTGACTTAGATCATCATTTAAGAAAGGTAATTTGTTGTTACTTATTATAGGTAACCATAAATTGCCTTTTTATTTTTATAATTAGGAAATAAAAAGGTAAAAAATGTGAGTGTTATTATTTGAGTTTATTATTGTTTGTTGATAGTCTAAAGTTAGAAACTTATTAATGATAAGTTTTAAGAGGCAGAATATGATGTGTACATATGAAAAAGCCTCAAATGAAAATTGGAGGGAATTATGATGGCAAAAGATTTTTACTCAGCAATTGAAGACAGAAGATCTATTTACGCGATTAGTAAAGAGCAAGTAGTTTCTGATGAAAAAATTCAAGAAGTGATTTATCATGCTGTAAAACATACACCTTCAGCTTTTAACTCTCAGAGCGCTCGCGTTGTCGTCTTGCTTGGAGAACAACATGATAAGTTATGGGATATTACGAAAGAAACGTTACGAAAAATTGTACCTGAAAATAACTTTGCATCTACTGAAGAAAAAATGAATGCATTTAAAAGTGGTTATGGAACGGTCCTATACTTCGAAGATAGTCAAGTAGTGGAACAACTGCAAGAAAACTTTGCCTTATATAAAGAGAATTTTCCGGTTTGGTCTCAACAATCCTCAGGAATGTTACAATTTGCAATTTGGACGGCTTTAGAAATTGAAGGATTTGGTGCTACATTACAGCATTACAATCCATTAATTGATGGAGAAGTGAGAAAAGAATGGGAAATTCCAGAAAACTGGAAACTTACTGCGCAAATGCCGTTTGGTAAACCGGTGGTAACTGCAGGTGAAAAAGAATACCAACCTTTAGAAAAACGTGTGAAAATTTATAAATAATGTAGGAATGATAAAGTGAAACTTTAATCCCACCCCTAATTTCTTTGCTTTCGCTAAATTTTGGGGTGGGGGTCATACTGTCCGTTAATGCGGGATAAAAGGTGAACAGAAATATAATCTGTTCACCTTTTTATAAGAAGTAAGGATTTTTTTGATAGGAATTTTTCATCTGATTTTTTAATTCGTTTTTACGTGTTTCAATAGTTGATATTTTTTGTAAGGTAATAATTGAAACGAATTGAAAAAAAGCATAGTACAGTTCTATATTTTTATTTATAGGATCATCTATTATGTTTTTCATAAATATACCTCCTTTTTTAATATTAAGACTTCCATATCAAAATTCAATGCTACGTGGAGAATACCGACCCGTAAAAGTTCGATTGGTTTCCCGGTAGGGCGGATAATACATGTATGGATTAAGACGCCACTCTATATATGATAATATAAATATCCTTAAAATTCCATATGTAGCGGAAAATAGTGAGTGGAATGTACATTTTCGTCAAATTAGAACAGAATTTTTGAAGTTAAATCTTACAAATCGTCAAATCTTTTACAAGCGATAGACAGTATCAAAAATAGTTTTCTAAAAATATTATACTATTGATAAAAAAAGTATTTTTTGTCATGATAAGAGTATGCTCCATGGAAGGAACTATACTAGGAAATACATTCTTTGCATTGTATTAGATTAATAGAGTTTTTCGGAGTGGATAGGAAAAATATATTAAGATAAGGAATAGAATGTCGAATTTTCAATGAAATACATAAGGAATTTGAAAAAAGCATTGCAAAAACAGTCAGTTTAATGGTAAGGTTCACATGAAGTTCACACGGAATTCACTTCATTCGTTTAAAATGAAATCTGTGTGAAAAATAAAACTCTTGTTAAAAAATGGAACTTAATGAATATTTTACTTTGATAATATTGTAAAGTATTAAGTTTATAAGTTTTTTTAAGAGGATAGTAGGGAAAGGAAGTAAAGACAACTTATGAAAAAAGTAATTGCAGGTTTAGCAGCAGCTTCAGTAGTGGGTGTTGCAGTTCCAGGTATGGATTCTGCTCAGGCACAAGTTTCAAACGAGGCGCTAAAAGAAATTAATGGACAAAATCAAACGACTGTAACTGAAACAAAAACTGTAGAAACAAAATCTGACTTAAAATACACAGTAACTGCTGATGTATTAAATGTTCGTTCAGGTGCTGGTACAGGACATAACGTGATTTCTAAAGTGAAATCAGGTCAAGTACTACAAGTAATTGGACAAGAAAACGGTTGGTTCAAAGTAACTGTAAACGGTCAAACTGGTTATGTAAGTGGTGACTTCGTAACGACTGGTGGTAAAACAGGAACTACTGTTCAACAAGGAACTGGTACTTACACAGTAAACGTTTCTTCACTAAACGTACGTACAGGCCCAAGTGCATCTCATACAGTATTAGGCTCTGTAAATAAAGGTAAAACAGTACAAGTTGTTGGAGAAGTACAAGATTGGTTTAAAATCAATTTCAATGGTGGAACTGGATACGTAAGCAAAGACTTCGTAACAAAAGGTGGTTCTGCTGTATCTAACGAAACAAAACAACCAACTACAAACAACAATACTACTACAGTTCAAACTGGTGGTTCTTATGTTGTTAACACTGGTGCATTAAAAGTACGTACAGGCCCAGCTACATACAACGCTGTAATCGGTGGCGTAACACAAGGTAAAGTATTAAACGTTACTGGCGCTGAAAATGGTTGGTACAAAATTAACCATAACGGCCGCACAGGTTATGTAAGTGCAGACTTCGTTAAGTTTGTAAAAGGCGGAGTAAACAACGTTACAAATAACAATAACAATAACGTTACAAATAACGTTCAACAACCAGGTAAAGACGTACAAAAACCAACAACAGGTGGAGATACATCTTCAATCGCTGGATTCGCTAGATCTTTAAATGGTTCACCATACAGAACTGCTGGTACAACACCTGCTGGTTTTGATTGCAGTGGATTCATTCACTATGTATTAAATCAAACTGGTCATAAAGGCGCTCGTCAAACAGTTGCTGGATACTGGAGCTCTAAAACAAAAACTAGCAATCCACAACCAGGTGATTTAGTATACTTCCAAAATACTTATAAATCAGGTCCTTCTCACATGGGTGTTTACTTAGGAAACGGTCAGTTCATTAGTGCAGAAACAGATGCAACTGGTGTACGTATTAGTTCTGTAAGTAACTCTTACTGGAGCAAGCACATGTTAGGTTACACAAAAGCATACTAAGAAAAAGTAGTTTATATACTTTTTGTATAGAGAAAAGGCTTTCCAGGGAAACTTGGGAAGCCTTTTTATAGTTGAATAAACTAGGAATGTAGTAGCTTTTACTTTAACTTCCCATTTAAAAATCGAGCGTATAGGTCATGGAAATAGTTCGGGCGAAATAAGTTTGCTGCATGTCCTGCAAGCGGTATTTCTTTATATAAAACGTTTGGAAGAATGGACTTTAAATCAAAAAGACAAGATTTATAGAGATGATCATGTTCGCCCATTACCCATAGAATAGGGTGGGGAAGTGATTTTAATTTAGATTTTAAATCGAATTCTAAACGATGCCGTAATGATTGGGCAATAATTGATGAATGTAATTGCAATCCGAAACGGTAATAAATATTTCTTGAAATGACTGCGAACGGATTTGCCTTTAGTATGCCACTTGGAAAAATGGTATTTGCGTATTGAGAGAGCCATTTAGAGTAATCGTCTCCTCGCTTCTCCCAAAACTTTTGAAATACGTTATATAAAAGGGATGGATTATTATAATGTCCACCAATGTGACAAATACTCAATACCTTTTCTGGATGCATTTGTGCAAAAATTGTAGAAATATAACAGCCGTAACTTAGAGCGCAAATATGAGCTTTTTGAATGCCTTCTTTTTCATATAAATTCAATAATTGATCTACGAGGCGCTGTAATGAAAATTCGATATCTGCACCTTTATCATCGCCATGACCTAATAAGTCGTAAGTTATAATATTATAGGTGGCTGAAAATCGTTTATGCTCTTTTTTGAAGGCGCGACGATTGCCGACTAAGCCATGAATAAAAATAATTGTTTCCTTTTCGGAATGTATATTTGTTTGCAAAAAGGATACTCCTTTCAATAACGGGAGATTTATATAGTATCGTAAATTGGTTATTTATAATTCACATAGAATAATATTTAGCACTAGGTAATAATATCAGATGTTTATATCTGTTGTAAAGATGCGTTTGTATGTATATTTTGTAAAAACAGAAAAAGTGTGTTTACATTCAGTTTACATTTGTATTGTATTCTATTTTTAGAAAGAACAGTTTGGTTTAACACGAGGAGATGAACAGGAATGGAAGTTAGAAATGAGATGAAGAAAAAAGGGAGCTGGAGGCAGTTTTTACGCCTTATTCAAGATACAAATCCTCCGAAAGGGATTCTTGCTTTTGCGTTATTAATGAGTTTGCTTTCTACAGGAGCGAGTTTATTTATACCAATGTTAACGAAAGGATTAGTAGATAATTTCTCACTTTCGTCAATAAGTACAGGACAAATTGTTGGGCTAGTTGCATTCTTTATTATGCAAACTATAGCTGCAGGATTATCTATATATTTATTAAATTATATTGGGCAGAAGATTGTAGCTGGACTGAGAGAACGCTTGTGGAAAAAGGTGCTTATATTACCAGTAACTTATTATGATCAAAATAGAACAGGCGATACAATTAGCCGTATGACAAATGATACAGGAGTTGTGAAAACATTAATTTCTGAGCACTTGTCAAACTTATTAACAGGTGGTATTTCAATTGTTGGATCATTAATTGTATTATTTGTTTTAGATTGGAAAATGACACTTTTACTTTTAACAGTTATTCCATTATCGGTACTTATTTTAGTTCCACTTGGACGAAAAATGTATAAGATTTCAAAAGCACTTCAAGATGAAACGGCTTCTTTTACTAGTGTATTAACGCAAGTATTATCAGAAATTCGTTTAGTAAAATCTTCGAACACAGAAAAAAGGGAATATGAAACTGGAAATAAAGGTATTGAAAAGCTATTACAATTTGGTTTGAAAGAGGGAAAAGTGCAAGCGTTAATTTCACCAGTTATGTCGTTTGTTTTAATGGCATTGCTTGTTATTATCGTAGGATATGGTGGAATGCGAGTTTCTAGCGGAGCATTAACAACAGGAGAACTAGTAGCGTTTATATTATATTTAGTTCAAATTATAATGCCGATGAGTCAATTATCTATGTTCTTTACACAATTCCAAAAGGCAATTGGTGCAACGGAAAGAATTAATACAATTTTAGAATATGAAGTAGAAGATCATGAAACTGGTGTGAAGGTCACAAATGCTAAGCAGTCAATCGTTCTTGAAAATGTACATTTCGAGTATAACGAAGAAGAGCAAGTTTTAAAGAATATTGATTTCACAATTGAATCAGGAAAAGTAACAGCAATCGTAGGACCAAGTGGTAGCGGGAAAACGACGTTATTCTCATTATTAGAACGTTTTTATGAGCCGACTAGCGGTGCCATTAAATTGGGAAAAGATTCAATTAAGAATTACTCACTACAATCATGGCGACGTCAAATTGGTTACGTTTCACAAGATAGTCCGTTAATAGATGGAACGATTCGTGATAACATTTGTTACGGTGTTGAGGGAGAAGTGACAGATGAAGAAATTGAAAAAGTAGCAGAGATGGCGTATGTTGATGCATTTATTCATGATTTGCCAAATGGTTATGCAACAGAAGTTGGAGAACGTGGCGTGAAGCTTTCTGGAGGGCAAAGACAACGAATTGCCATTGCTCGAGCGTTACTTCGAAATCCACAAATCCTTATGTTAGATGAAGCAACTTCAAGTCTAGATAGTAAATCAGAGTCTGTCGTTCAAAAAGCGTTAAATAACTTAATGAAAGGCAGAACAACGTTAGTTATTGCACATAGACTTTCTACTGTTGTAGATGCAGATAAAATTATCTTTATAGAAAAAGGGAATCTTACAGGAAGTGGTACACATGATGAATTGTTACGCACACATGATATGTATCGTGAATTTGCAACGCAACAATTGAAAATTAAAGAGGGTGCATTATAAAATGAATAATCAGTGGGGCTTATACTCCGCTGATTATTCATTTTTAAAAGCTTTATAAAGGATGCTAATTAGAAAGGAAATGGTTTCTTTGATACCTAATATTTTAATAGTGGATGATGATCCGCATATTAGAGAACTTGTTTCTGTTTTTTTAGAACGCGAAGGCTTTCAAACATATGAGGCAATTGATGGTCTAGATGCACTTAAGAAAATAGACGAAGTAAAAGTTGATATGGTTATTCTTGATATCATGATGCCGAATATGGATGGATTTGATGTATGTTTTGAATTAAGGAAGTACTATGATATTCCAATTTTGATGCTAACTGCTAAAGGGGAAACGTCTCAAAAAGTAAAAGGATTTCATCTTGGCACGGATGATTATCTTGTAAAACCATTTGATCCGATAGAACTAGTAGTGAGAGTAAAGGCACTACTGAAACGTTACCAAATTACAGTATCGCAATCGATTCAAGTTGGAAATGTACTGTTAAATCGTAAAACATTTGAAGTTACAATTGGAGAACAAATAGTTACATTACCGCTAAAAGAATTCGAATTGCTCTTTACTTTAGGTTCTAAAGCAGGAAGAACTTGTTCGAGAGAGCAGTTAATTGAAGATGTATGGGGATATGATTTTGAAGGGAATGAACGTACACTAGACGTTCATATTAATCGGCTACGTGAGAAATTTCAAGAAGAGAAGTCGAAGTTTAGTATTAAAACGATAAGAGGTTTAGGGTATCGCTTAGAGGTAAGTAAATGAGAAAAAGAAAAGAAATGAGTAAGTTGAAGATGTTGAAAGTAACGGGAGCGATAATAGCGCTCTTTTCTTTTCTCACTATAATTTGGTCTATCGCATTTTATGTAGCAACTAGTATATTGAATGCTCTTGAAATACATGTATCGTCGTTTGTTGCCTTTTTAATTAGTGATATGGTTGGTTTTGTATTTATTGTTCTTATTTGGACATTGTTTGGGATATTAATGAGGCCAAAACGACAGGCGATGATTTGGACTATTATTGAACCTATACAAAAAATTGCAAAAGGAGACTTCTCTGTAAAAATACGAAATGAAGAAAAGTATGATGGAGAAATTGGTTTACTCGTAAAAAGTATAAATGATATGACAGATGAACTAAATGCGATGGAGAAAATGCGTCAAGAATTTGTATCGAATGTTTCACATGAAATACAGTCACCATTAACATCTATAAAAGGTTTTGCTAGAGCATTACAAGATAACAATATTTCCGAGGAAAAAAGAACGCATTATCTTACCATTATTGAAACAGAAACGACGAGATTATCTAAACTAAGTCAAAATTTATTGAAACTAACTCTTTTAGAATCGGAAGAGTACACACCAGAAAGAGTGACTTATCAATTAGATCAACAGTTAAAGCAAGTAGTGTTAAATAGTGAACCGCTCTGGGCTGAAAAAGAAATTGAGTTAGAACTTGATTTGGATAAAGTGCATGTTACTGCCGATCAAGAAAGTATGAGTCAAGTGTGGATCAATTTAATTCATAATAGCATTAAATTCACGCCAAATGGTGGCACAATTACAATCCAGTTACAAGAACATGAGAAAGTAGTGGAAGTACGTATTCGCGATTCGGGAATTGGTATATCAGAAGAACAGAAACAACATATTTTTGAACGTTTTTATAAAGCGGATTCTTCACGAAATCGTGCGTATGGAGGAAGTGGCTTAGGTTTGGCCATCGTAAAAAAAGTACTCGACCTTCATCAAGGAGATATAAAAGTCGAGAGTAAGGAAGGGAATGGTACGGAATTTATTGTGCGTATTCCAAATTATGAAGAGAAATAGTGTTAGGAGGAAATTCTTCTAACACTATTTCTCTTTAAAAATACATTTCCCATTACTGCAACTATATTGATAAGCTCTCCCTTCGCTATTCATACGGTATGAGTAATCTGATTCTTTATCTTTCTGGAAGTCAACGTACGCTTCTGCACCACTTTTATCATCATCTATATCAATGAATTGAACGTTGCGTATAGAATAATCTTTCTTCTCACTTAAACCTCTTTCTTGTAAGTTTGTATGAATCCCGTCTACTAACTCGTCAAACAATGACCAGTTTAAATTAAGGTTTTCAAATGACTCAGTATGTCTTCCTAAAATGCCGTTGTCTTGTATTATTTTTTTATTAGTATCGTATGTATAAGCGTATGTAAAATAAGGTTCGTCTTTATAAACGACTTCTGCATAATAGCCGATATTATAAAGGGGAGTATATCTTCCAGTAATGCTTTGTATTTCTGCTTGCTTATATCTTTTTATAGTATGGAGATATTCGTTAGTATCTTTTTCTATTACTTTATAGTTTAGTGGATTACCAAATATAAAGTACATCGCAAACAATATGATACATAGTCCGACTGCAGTTAGTGACAAGAACCATTTTTTTCTTTTCATACACATACACTCTCCTATGCTAGATTTGTTTTTATTTTACATGAATAATGATGGAAATATGAGACTAATAAATAAAAACTTTCTATAGTTACTTACAAGTAACCTACGCACATGAAAGTGCATCATTGCCTTTTTACATAAACACAGATACAATTTTAATATAATACAATACATAACTGAGATGATTAAGGAGTGTTATACTTGGCAGAATTATTACAAGGTAAAAATGCTTTAATTACAGGAGCAGGTAGAGGGATTGGTCGTGCTGTAGCGATCGCGTTAGCGAAAGAGGGCGTAAATGTCGGTCTTTTAGCTCGTTCAGAAGAAAACTTAAAAGCTGTTGCGAAAGAAGTAGAAGCAGAAGGCGTAAAAGCTGTTATTGCGACTGCTGATGTATCTTCATATGAAGAGGTAACGACTGCAATTGAAACGTTAAAAAACGGTTTAGGATCTATCGATATTTTAATTAATAACGCTGGTATTTCTAAATTCGGTAAGTTTTTAGAATTAGACGTTGCTGATTGGGAAAAAATCATTCAAGTAAACTTAATGGGTGTATACTATGCAACTCGTGCAGCTTTACCAAGTATGATTGAACAACAATCAGGTGATATTATTAACGTTTCATCTACAGCAGGACAAAAAGGTGCACCTGTAACAAGTGCATATAGTGCTTCAAAATTTGGTGTTCTTGGCTTAACAGAATCGTTAGCGATGGAAGTTCGTAAACATAACATTCGTGTGACAGCTTTAACTCCAAGTACAGTAGCGACGGATATGGCTGTAGATTTAGGGTTAACTGATGGAAACCCAGATAAAGTAATGCAAGCAGAAGATATTGCAGAGTTTATCGTAGCGCAGCTGAAATTAAATAAACGTACATTTATTAAATCAGCAGGACTTTGGTCTACTAATCCGTAGGGGATAAATGTATAAACGAAAGAAGGGATATTTATTCTGTAATGGAGTAGATGTCCCTTCTTTATTTTTTGTTTATGAGACAGAACTTTCGGTATAATCAAATGTGAATAGTAGAAAAGTATTGAAAGGGATGGTATTTACATGAGTACGATTGAGAAGTGGATGGCTGTTGATCAATACGTGAGTGATGTATTAATACCGAAAGATTCTATATTAGAAGAAGTTCTTCAAGCAAACGCGGCAGCTAATTTACCAGCACATGATGTATCGCCAACGCAAGGGAAGTTTTTGCAACTATTAGTACAAATTCAAGGAGCTCGAAACATTTTGGAAATTGGTACTCTAGGCGGATATAGCACGATATGGCTTGCAAGAGGATTGCCATCGGAAGGCAGAATTGTTACATTGGAAGCAAGCGAAAAACATGCAGAAATTGCACGTAGTAATATTAAACGTGCCAATTTGAATGATAGAATTGAAGTGCGAACAGGATTAGCTTTAGATTCTTTACAGCAAATTGAAAATGAGAAGTATGAGCCATTTGATTTTATTTTCATAGATGCTGATAAACAAAATAACCCTATCTATTTTGAATGGGCACTGAAACTATCACGCCCTGGAACTGTAATTATTGGTGATAATGTAGTACGTGAAGGAGAAGTTATTGACAATACGAGTAACGATCCTCGCGTACAAGGGATACGTCGCTTCTATGAATTAATAGCTGCAGAGCCACGTGTAAGTGCTACTGCGCTTCAAACTGTAGGAAGTAAAGGATACGATGGGTTTGTAATGGCGGTCGTAAAAGAGTGATCTGAGGAGGTAAATGGGATGAAAAAGAAATTTCAAAAATTATAACATGTATCTTGTACAACGCAGCTAGCTCGTGGACCTCCAACATACTTGGAAATATAAGTTTATATAAAAATTGGAGGTTAGGAATAGATGAGAACTGAAAAAGAAATGTTAGACTTAATAATAAATACAGCAAAAGAGGATGAGAGAATCCGAGCAGTTATCATGAATGGATCACGTGTAAATTCAAATGTGAAGAGAGATTGTTTTCAAGACTACGATATTATGTATGTTGTACATGATATACAATCTTTTACGTCTAATCATAATTGGATTCATAGATTTGGAGAAATAATGATTGTACAAATGCCAGAAGAAATGTTATTAATTCCAGCGGACGAAGACGGGAAATTTCCGTATTTAATGCAGTTTATGGATGGAAATCGAATTGATTTAACGCTCGTTCCATTTGATTTGATAAATATGTTCGTTGGACAAGATAGTTTAAGTAAGCTGCTTCTGGATAAAGATAATTGTATTGGTGAATTTCCACCAGCAAGCGATAAAGACTACTTAATAAAAAAGCCTACAGAAAAAGAGTTTTTAGATTGCTGTAATGAATTTTGGTGGTGTAGTACGAATGTAGGGAAAGGACTATGGAGAGAAGAACTTTCTTATGCGAAAGGGATGCTTGATGGTCCAGTACGAGATATGTTCATCGTAATGCTAGAATGGCATATTGGAATGAAAACAGACTTTACAGGTAATGCAGGGAAGTTTGGGAAGCATTTCGAGCAATATATTGAAAAAGATATGTGGGAGCAATTTAAACGTACCTATTCGAATGCGGAATATGAAAATATATGGGAGTCATTCTTTGTCATGGGGAAATTATTTAGGGAAGTGGCGAACGAAATTGCTAACACATTTGGATATCAGTACCCGCAAGGTGATGATGGCAGAGTGACAAGCTATTTAAAACATGTGAAAGCTTTGCCGAAAGATAGTACATCGATTTATTAATAATATAAAGCAATAAGACTGTCCTAATTATGGACAGTCTTATTTTTGTTCATGAATAGGAATTTCCCTAACAAAGTGCAGAGGAATCACATATGAAATTTTAGGGAGGTTTTTATTATGTATTATTTTTATTCGTCAGAAATGTTTGCCCCATATCAATGGGGGTTAGAACGAGATGTTTCGTATGCTTATATGCCATATAACTCATTTTATTATGGAGAATATATAAGCTCATTGCCATACGCATATATCCCTCAAAATTATAAAGTACTAATGGAAGCAGATGAGCGTGGATCGTGGACGCCATTTTCGTGGGTCGAAAAATATGCGTACGCATTTTCAGGACCATACAATAAAGCGGAAGTCGCTCTTACATTTGATGATGGACCAGATTTAGAATTTACGCCGAAAATTTTAGATAAGTTAAAACAACATAATGTAAAAGCGACTTTCTTCTTGCTTGGTGAAAACGCAGAGAAGTATCCGAATGTAGTAAAACGTATTGCGAATGAAGGGCATGTAATTGGTAATCATACGTATAGCCATCCGAATTTAGCGAAAGTAAATGATGCTGAGTACCGTAATCAAATTATAAAAACAGAAGAAATATTAAATCGTTTAGCTGGTTATGCACCGAAGTTTATACGTCCACCGTACGGTGAAATACTTGAAAATCAATTGAAGTGGGCGACAGAGCAAAACTTTATGATTGTACAGTGGAGTGTTGATACGGTTGATTGGAAAGGCGTAAGCGCTGATACGATTACAAATAATGTGTTAGGGAATTCATTTCCTGGCAGTGTTATCCTTCAGCATTCAACACCAGGTGGGCATTTACAAGGATCTGTAGAGGCACTGGACAAAATCATTCCGCAGTTGAAAACGAAAGGGGCACGTTTTGTAACGCTGCCAAGTATGTTCCAAACATCGAAAGAGAGAAAATAAGGTGGAGTGTTGGGTATTGTCAATCATCCACTATTAAGAATAGGACTCCTAAGTACTTTAAAATGGGAGTCCTATTTTATTTATAAATTATTATTTTCTAGTAAGTCTTTTCCTTGCTCTATAACAAATTCATAGTATGCAAGATCGTATGGATAAATATCTTCAAATGTTATCGTTATCGGTTTATTGCTTAAAACAGAAATAGCCGTAAAAGATGAAATCTCTCTTTGTAATAGTTGTAGAAAAGAAGTTGCATGTATTTTCATCACATCGTCTACTTCTTCACCTGGTGCAAATGGAAGTGGATTGATGACATTGTGGAAATACATATGACAAAATTCACGATCCGTAAGATTTGAAATTTCATAATCTATTTTAAAGATTCCTTTGTATGCTAAATCAGTCGTTTGAAAAGAAAGACCCAATTCTTCTTCAATTTCACGAAGACCACCAATTTGTACATCTTCATCATGCATAATATGTCCGGCTGAAGTAATATCCCATATACCCGGAGCTTCTTTTTTATTTTTAGAGCGTAATTGGAAATATAAAAACATATCTTCATCATCTTTTTCTACAAACCAACAATGAAATGTTTCGTGCCAATCACCGTCACGATGCACTTCATCACGCAATTTCTTCCCAAGTGTATTTCTTTCAGGATCAAATATTGTTAACCACTCTGTCATTTAAATTCCCCTTTCTGCAAATTTTATTATACAATATTTGTATTGGATTTTGGGAAAATAAAGAAAAATGGAGTGGTTAATAGTGGGGATAGAGAGTAAAGAAATAAAATCGATTATTTCAACAGAGGAAGAGTTACGGAAAATATTGGGGCAACCAAGTGAGCGAGCATTGAAAAAAGTTATTTCATCATTAGACCATCATTGTGTAGATTTTCTGTCTAAATCTTCGTTTCTAGTATTATCTACTGCAAATAAATTGGGAGAGTGTGACGCCTCGCCGAGAGGAGACGCACCTGGATTTGTATACGTATTAAATAATAATAAAATTATCATTCCAGAAAGACCAGGTAACCGTCGTATAGATTCCATTTTGAATATTATTTCAAATCCGCACGTAGGGTTACTATTTTTTCTTCCCGGACTTGGGGAGACGCTCCGAATAAACGGCCGAGCGTATATTACAAACGACGAAGAGATATTGCAAGAAATGCAGGCGAATGGACGCAATCCGTTACTTGGAATTGTTGTTGAAATAGAAGAGTGTTATATTCATTGTGCAAAAGCTTTTATCCGATCTAAGATGTGGGATCCAGAATCTTGGTTACATAAAAAAGAGTTACCTTCAGCTGCTAAAATGTTACTGGAACATGCGAAAGTAAATACTTCTGAAGAAGATGTTGCACGTTCTTTAGAAGAAAGTTATACGAAAAGATTGTATTGAAAAAGTTTTATAGATATAGTTTTGTGAGGTGAATATGTACACATTTTAGAATGGGGTATTCATATAAGAATCGTTGATTTACAAACTGGAAAAATAACGAAATAGGTAAATTGAGCGGCCATTGCATAATGTTATTGTGAAATACAATAAAAAATGATTTTGAAAATGGTTAGTAAAAATAGGCTTGCTTTTTAAAAAGTTGATCACTATAATAAGTTAACAAATAGACATGAACGAAAAAGTAACGATAAGGACACGAAATCATTTTTACGGTTTACAGAGAGGGAAGTCAAGGGTGTGAGCTTCCTAACACGAGAAATGATTTTACCACCTTTGAACTTCAATAGTGAACGAGTAATCTAGTAATTATTGACGGAATCAGCCGTTATCTGAACTTGAGCAATCTAGAAGGAAATACGTCTAGATTGGAACAAGGGTGGAACCACGAAAACACATTCGTCCCTTTCCTAGGGATGAGTGTGTTTTTTTATGAAATCAGAGATTGAAAATTAAAAATAATTAAAAAATAGTATTGATTTTGTTTTTTATGCGAGTATAATGAGTTAACAAATAAACATGAGCGAAAAAGTAACGATAAGGACATGAAATCATTTTTACGGTTTACAGAGAGGGAAGCCAAGGGTGTGAGCTTCCTAACACGAGAAATGATTTTACCACCTTTGAACTTCAATAGTGAACGAGTAATCTAGTAATTATTGACGGAATCAGCCGTTATCTGAACTTGAGCAATCTAGGGAGAAATACGCCCTGGTTGGAACAAGGGTGGAACCACGAAAACACATTCGTCCCTTTCCTAGGGATGAGTGTGTTTTTTTATTACTTTGAAAGGAGGTGCTGTAACATGAAACGATTTGTACGTACGGAAATAACCATCACCTGCATGATTAAAAAGCAGAGTAAGGTGATTGATAAAGATAAAAAATAAAATTGTAGGAGGAGATTAGAAGATGAATAACGTTATTAATGTTGGGGTGTTAGGCTTAGGTACGGTCGGAAGTGGTGTTGTCCATATTTTGAAAGAACATTATAAAAAAATTGCACTTGATACAGGGTATGAAGTGAAGGTAAAGACAGTCGTTGTACGTGATGTAGAAAAAGAACGTGATGTTTGTATTGATGGAATCGTAGTAACAAGTCATGTCGATGAAGTTCTAAATGATTCAAATATTGATATTGTAGTAGAGGTAATGGGCGGAATTGAAGAAGCGAAGCAGCATATTGTTAAGGCTTTACGAAATAAGAAACATGTCGTAACAGCAAATAAAGATTTAATGGCTGTATACGGTGCAGAGCTTCTCCAATTAGCGAACGAAAATGATTGTGATTTATGTTACGAGGCAAGTGTAGCGGGCGGTATTCCGGTGTTAAGAGGATTAACAGACGGATTAGCTTCAGACCAAATTGAAAAAATTATGGGAATTGTAAATGGCACAACAAATTACATGTTAACAAAGATGAGTCAAAATGGATGGTCGTATGAAGAGGCATTACAAGAAGCCCAAAAATTAGGTTTCGCAGAATCGGATCCAACAGCGGATGTAGATGGGCTAGATGCGGCGAGAAAGGTAGCCATTCTTGCAAACTTAGGTTTTTCGATGAATGTTTCTTTAGATGATGTGCAAGTAAGAGGGATTCGAAAGGTCGAAAAAGAAGATTTACTAATGGCTGAAAAGTTAGGATTTACTATGAAATTAATTGGGAAAGCAGAGAAACAAGGATCAGCCATTCATTTGAGTGTAGAACCGACACTTTTACCAAGTCATCATCCATTATCGAATGTAAATAATGAATTTAATGCAGTATATGTTCACGGTCAAGCGGTAGGAGAAGTAATGTTTTACGGACCTGGAGCTGGTAAGTTACCGACTGGTTCGGCTGTAGTAAGTGATATTATTTCAATCGTTAAAAACATGAATCAAGTTCAGAAAAATAAAAGTGCGCTAAAAGAACCAGAGCCATATGAGTTACAAGGAGATGAAGAAGTTGTTTCGAAATATTTCTTACGTATTTCATTACGAGATGAACCTGGGATGTTGCAAAAAATAACAGAATGTTTCGTTAATTATTCTGTAAGTTTAAAAGAAGTTATTCAATTACCTTTAAATCGTGAACTTGCAGAAGTCGTTGTTGTGACACATCAAACTTCAAAGTATCAATTCAAACGAGTGCTAGGAGCGATAGAAGATGTCGCAAGTGAAATAAACAGTTATTACATTATCGAGGAGGAAAAACAATATGTATAAAGGATTATTAAAACAGTATGCTTCTTATTTACCGGTGAATGAAAATACACCTGATGTGAGCTTAATGGAAGGAAACACACCGCTTATTCCGTTATTAAATATATCAAAACAATTAGGAATTCAGTTATACGGTAAGTACGAAGGAGCTAATCCGACAGGTTCTTTTAAAGATCGTGGTATGGTAATGGCTGTTGCGAAGGCGAAAGAAGAAGGTTCGGAGGCAATTATTTGTGCATCAACAGGTAATACTTCGGCATCGGCCGCAGCATACGCGGCACGCCTTGGAATGAAATGTATAATCGTAATCCCAGAAGGAAAGATTGCACATGGAAAATTAGCGCAAGCAGTCGCTTACGGGGCTGAAATCATTTCAATAGAAGGAAATTTTGATGATGCACTTAAGGCTGTAAGAAATATTGCTGCGGAAGAACCGATTACATTAGTAAACTCAGTGAATCCTTATCGAATTGAAGGGCAAAAAACAGCGGCGTTTGAAATTTGTGACCAGTTACAAAGTGCACCAGATGTTTTAGCGATTCCTGTTGGGAATGCTGGAAATATTACAGCGTACTGGAAAGGTTTCTGTGAATATGAAAAAGAAAAAGGCTATAAGAAGCCGAGAATTCACGGGTTTGAAGCGGAAGGAGCAGCAGCAATTGTAAAAGGACATGTAATTGAAGAACCTGAAACAATTGCAACAGCGATTCGCATTGGTAACCCAGCAAGTTGGTCATATGCAGTAGAGGCTGCTGAACAGTCTCATGGTGAAATAGATATGGTATCGGATGAAGAAATTTTACATGCGTATAGATTATTAGCAAAAACAGAAGGGATTTTCGCTGAGCCAGGATCAAATGCTTCATTAGCTGGCGTTATTAAACATGTTCAATCTGGGAAAATCAAAAAAGGAGAGACAGTTGTTGCAGTTTTAACTGGAAATGGCTTGAAAGATCCTGATATCGCAATTTCTTCTAATACATTGGACATTGCAAGTGTTTCAAACAATATAGAACAAATTAAAGAGCATATTAAAGGGGTGATTATGTCGTGATACCATTAAGTATTCGTGTTCCTGCTAGTACAGCAAATGTTGGACCTGGATTTGATTCAGTAGGAATAGCTTTGTCATTATATTTAGATGTGGTGGTAAAAGAAAAAGCTGATAAATGGCAAGTAATCCATTCCTTTGAAGAGTCAATTCCGACAGACGATAAAAATTTAATCGTTAGCACGGCATGTAAAGTGAGTCCTTCTTTATCATCCCATATAATAGAAGTTACTAGTAATATCCCACTAACAAGAGGTCTAGGAAGTAGTGCATCAGCCATTGTAGCAGGGATAGAGCTTGCAAATCAACTAGGTAATTTGAACTTAACAACTGATCAAAAAGTTCAAATTGCTACAAATTTTGAAGGACATCCAGATAATGTTGCTGCTTCTATATTAGGAGGAACTGTAATCGGAGCACTTGATGGAAAGAATGTGTCGGTTGTAAGAATTGAAAGTAAGGAATTAGGCGTAATTTCTCTTATTCCGAATGAAGAGCTAAATACAGAGGAAAGCCGATCTGTATTACCAGATGTGTTTCCGTTTCATGAAGCAGTTAAGGCTAGTGCGATAAGCAATGTATTAGTAGCTGCCTTATGTCAAAAGAAGTGGGAAGTTGTAGGGGAAATGATGGAAAGAGATCATTTTCACGAGCCATTTCGTTTAGAACTGGTTCCGTTATTACCATCTATTCGTAAATGTGCAAAAGAATTTGGCGCATACGGTACAGCGCTTAGCGGTGCAGGCCCATCCATTTTTATATTAACACCGTATGAAAAGCGCCAAGAAATTGCTGAGCAATTAGCGAGAGTATTTACGTCTATGAAAGTGTGGGAGCTAGAAATCGACCATAAAGGTATTATTGTAAATAAGGAAGAGCATATTGGATTATAAAGAAAGCTGGCATGGCTAGCTTTCTTTACGTTGCAAACCAATTTTAAATTAGGTTTTTTCGGAAAAAATATAAAACAAATGTTAATTTTGAATAATGTAGCAAAGAGTGCATTCATTTTGGAGGTGATTAAATGAATAAAGAGTCACCAGAAGAAAAAAGAGAGCGTATGAGACAAATTGAATTAAAAAGTAATCCTACTGGTTCTTTACACGACGGACTCAATAGAGCGGAAACAGGTAGTCCAGTTGATATAGCAGGCGGTATGAATTGGAAAGGTACAGGGATAATCATTTTAGTACTACTTTTAGGATACATTGTATACACTTATTTTTTCAGTTAAAGAATGCTTGTTAAAATTTTGATTTGTTTAGTTTCATAATTGTTGAGAAAAAATGCAGTTACTGTATTACATATCTTCTAAGCGAATTATAGTTGTTCATATCAACTTTTAATACTCCAAATAGAGCTAGCAAAATGCTAGCTCTATTATTTTTTGCCACATTCCTGTAACAAACCACCTGTATATTCATTGGTGGAGGTGCAGAGGATGAAAAAAATGATAGCGATATGTCTTCTTACAACTATGTCATTTTCGACTTTAGTCGGTTGTGACGTAAAAGGTAGTAATGCTGTACAAGAGTCTAAAATAAAGAAAGCGACGTATAAAGATTTTACTTATGATGTAAATCCAGAAACATTCACATTAACTGTAGAACATGAGGGGGTAAAGGAACAGGCATCACAACCCCTACCGAAAATGAAGGTATCGAATGTAAAAAAAGAAAAGGATCGTACATCGTGGGAATATCCAGATCAAAAAGTAAAAATAAAATTAGAAAAGAAAAAAGAACACTTAAACATTGAAGTGGAATCGACTGGTGCAGAAAGCTTTACATGGCCGAAAGTAGAAGCTGAAAATTATACACTTCCGTTATGGGAGGGTAAGCAAATTCCGAGCAATGATGAAAATTGGAAGAAGTTTTTAAAGGATGATGCATATTCATTTGCTGAATCATTTTCTATGAAGTTTTTCGCATTAAATGGTTCGAAATATTCAATTGTATATATTGCAAACAATATGTTTAATAATGAATTGAAATTTCATTCGGATCCGAAAATAGGATTTGATTTTACACATGAATTTCCGAGCATAAATAAAAATAAAACATATGGATTTCAATTATATGTGACAAATAATGATGCGGTAAGCATTGCTAAACTGTATAAGGATGATATTGTTCGAAAAGGTGAATTTAAAACATTACAAGAAAAGGCTAGAAAAAATAAAGAAATCGAAAAGTTATATGGAGCGGCGCATTTTTATTTTTGGAATCAAAATGGTTTATCAGAAAGTAATATAAATTGGCCAAAACTAAGAGAGCAAATAAATAGCCCACTGTTTAGTCATATAAAAGAACTTATTCAAAAGAATAGTTCAGAGCCTGGGGAACTGAATGTATTAGATCAAGTAAGTAAACAAGATTTCATTGATAAGTATCAAAAGAATGTTATTTTACGTTATATAAACGAAGTATTATCAATGAAGGAATTGTATAAAGAGGATATTTTCCAAAAAGTTGATCAGAACGCTAGTGAGTTATTAAGCAAAGGTGTAGATCATTTAACGCAGATGGAGTTATATAACTTAAATAAGCATGTATTAAAATCAGCGCTCGGTGATGCGGTTGAAGACGTAAGTAAATGGGGTAACGCAGATGGAACGGATATTATAAAGGAAATGAAAGCGGCAGGAATAGACAATGCGTGGATTGGGTTACCGAACTGGGAACAAGGGTATATGCAGCCTGATTTCGTGACAGAAGCTAAGAAAATGGGATATTTAGTTGGTCCGTATGATTCTTACCATTCTATTCACGAAAAGGCTGATAAAAATTGGAATACAGCTTCTTTTCATGATCCATCGTTATATGAAGAGGCAACTGTGACGAAGAAAAATGGAGAAAAGGTGCAAGGTTTTTTAGGTAGAGGGCGAAAATTAAATCCAACTTTATCTCTTCCTAGTGTAAAAGAGCGAATGAACGATATATTACAAAATGGACCTAAATATAATTCATGGTTTATTGATTGTGATGCAACAGGGGAAATTTACGATGACTATTCGGCTAAACATATAACAACACAAGAACAAGATTTAAAAGCAAGGTTGCAACGAATGGATTATATTGCACAAGAAAAAGGTATGGTAGTTGGCTCTGAGGGCGGAAATGACTTTGCGAGTAGCACGATTGCATTTGCTCACGGCATTGAAACGCCAGTTATTAAATGGGACGATGAAGATATGAGGAAAAATAAAACAAGTCCGTATTATGTGGGCGGATATTGGTCACCGAATCAAAATGTTCCAGAAAAATATGCAAAACAAGTACCGTTAAAAGAAGAATATAAACAAGTATATTTAAATCCAGTATATTCGGTACCGTTATACAAATTAGTATACAACGATTCTGTAATTACAACGCATCACTGGGAATGGGGAAGTTTGAAAGTAAAAGATGAGGTAGGAAACCGTATGTTATATGAGTTATTGTATAATATTCCTCCGTTGTACCATTTAGATGAAGTAGAGTGGAACAAACATAAACAAGAGATTACGCAGCATCTGAAAGTTTGGAATGAAGTTCATGAAAAGGCAGTAAAAGAAGAAATGACGAACTTTGCATATTTGTCAGAAGATAAATTAGTCCAATCTGCTTCATATGGAAAAGATATTAAAGTTATTGTGAATTTCTCAAATGAAGAGATAGAAATAGATAAGGCGAAACTAAAAGCAAAATCCGCTGTTATTTATAATCATGGGGAGAAAACAATATATACACCGCTTGAGGGATAATATGAAATGTATTGTTGCATTACTAATTTTTTAGGTGAAAATTGAAGGATTCGAAACGAATAAATTTATAAATCTGTAATTTAGGATGTTACGAAGTGCTAAATTTTTGAAGATGAAAAATAGTGACTTGCCAAAAATAAGCACGAGAGTATAATGTGAAATGGAATACATATTGGATTCATCATGTAACCTTACAAAAATGTAAGGTGTTTGAAAGGAAATTCAATATGAAGATTGCTAGACATACATTATACTAGGGAAAGAGAAAGAGAGGCGAATGAAAATGAGCTCTGAATTAGAACAAAATACGAGAAGCAGTAAAAAACGTTCTAAAAGAAAGTCAATAAAATGGTTCATTTTAATTCCATTTTTCCTACTTATTTTTGGAGGAGTAGGATATGGATCATTAATATATAATAAAGCAAAAGCTGTTGTAAGTGATGCGTATGCACAAATTGATAAGTCATCGAAGCGTGATAAAGAAGTTGAACCTTTAAAGGATAACATTTCAATTTTAATCATGGGTGTAGATGGTAGTGAAATGAGAAAAAGTCAATACGGAGAAGCTGTTCGAACAGATGCACTTTTATTAGCAACAATTAATAAAGATGATAAATCAGTTAAATTAGTGAGTATTCCGCGTGATTCACGTGTATATATTCCATCTAGAAAGAAATTAGATAAAATTACACACGCACACGTATTTGGTGGTGTTGAAAGTACACGAGATACAGTGGAAAGATTTTTAAATGTTCCTGTTGATTATTATGTGAAGTTTAACTTTGAATCATTCGTACAAATTGTCGATTCACTTGGTGGTATTGATATTGATGTACCTGTTACTTTCACAGAGCAAGATAGTAAAGACCAAGCGGGTATGATTCATTTGGAGAAAGGTTACCAACATTTAAATGGCGAACAAGCACTTGCACTTGCAAGAACGCGTAAAATTGACAGTGATGCAATGCGTGGTCAAAGACAACAACTTGTAATAGAAGCAATTGCTAAAAAAGCGATGTCTGTCCAATCTATTAGCAAAATGGGTTCTTTACTTGATGCGGTTGATAAAAATATGAAAACGAACTTAACTTTCGATGATATGCTTGCTATTACAAAAAATATGGCAGGATCTAATTTGGAAATGGAAAAAATGCAAATAGAAGGTACGGATAAACGTATCGGAGGTATTTATTATTACATTCCAAATGAAAAAAATGTGAAAGATATTTCAAAAAAATTAAATGATCATCTAGGTGTAACACCAAAACCAGTTCGAAACGAATAATAAAAAAAGATTGGCTTTCGCCAATCTTTTTTTAATTCGGAATGGATTTGTAACTTTTCTGTAACGATTTTTTATTTTAGAAAAATTATACTCATATGTATGAGAATATTGGAGAAGCAAAAAGTAAAGAAAAATAATTAAAATCTGTAATAAGGAAAGATATCATATGCAGAAATGGATAGGCATTATGGGAATCATTTTTATGTTGACTGGATGTAAAATGTCTGAAGCTCCAACAAGTTTAATGGGTGCTCCTGCCAATGAAAAATGGATTAATGAACTAAAAGAGCAAATAGATAAAGATTTGCCTGTAAATTATCGATTGCTTACTCCAATGTCTAATAAAGATAAACAGATGATTTGGTCAATGGATTTTAAACAAGATAATAAGAAAGAAGCCATCTTATTTTATAAAGTGCCGAATGAAGATCATAGCGTATATTTAGCTGTCTATGAAGAAATCGCAAATGGCTGGAGAATAAAGTCCACACATAGATTTGATGGTGGAGATGTAGATATCGTTGAAGTCGGTGATTTTACAGGGAACGGGAAGCGAGAGTTATTAATCGGAATTTCTGTCAATCGTGAATCGTTAGAACATATTATGTATGTTTTTTCGGAAGAAAATGAAGATATGAAGGAAATATATAATCGAAGTTATACGAAGTTATTCATAGAGGATTTAAATGAAAATGGACTGAAAGATATAAGCCTTGTTACATATGAAAAGGATAAAAAATTGACAGTTGAGTTCATGGAACAATTTAAGACTTTATCTGAAGTGTCATTCGATCCATTTATAAATAGCATCCAAAGAATACAAATGGGCCGCATTTCTAAATCACTAAAGGCGGTTGTAATTGACGCAGGTGTTGGCGCTCATTCAGGGATAACGTATGTAGCAAAATTTGATACGGGTCATTATGAGCCACTTCCTATAGATGGAAAAGAAGACTTATTCAATGATTATGTAGTCGAAAGCAAAGATATAAATGAAGACGGCATTATTGAATTTGTTCGTACAGTGCGTCCAAAAGGTTTGGAAGAGGTATCGTACGGAGAGAGTACGATGTTTGAACGTTATATTCAGTGGAGTGAAGATGGAATTAAACCGATAGAAGAAAGATATGTAAATATAGAGAAAGGTTATTTTGTGAAAATCCCGCAAGCTTTAATTGGGAAAATAACTGTTCCAGTTCAGCAAGAAGCATCAGATGTTCAAAAATTTATAGATACTACGACAAATGAGCTATGGCTTGAAGTCCATATATTTAAGCGGAAAGAATGGTTCAAAATAAAAGGATACGAAGCAGCAGTGAAAACAGCCTCTCACGTATACGCCGTACCGAAACAATCACATTTTGAAAAAGTGAAAGCATATGTAAAACCGCTAGCGGATTATCAACAAGAGTAGGGAGGTGGAAATTATGCCAACAATTTTAGTTTTAGAAGATGAAATGCCAATTCGTAGTTTTATCGTCTTGAATTTGAAACGTGCTGGATTTTATGTGTTAGAAGCTAGTACGGGAGAAGAAGCGTTACAGATTTTATGTGAACATACTGTTGATGTAGCATTGCTTGATGTAATGTTACCAGGAATTGATGGTTTTCAAGTTTGTAAATCTATCCGGGAAGAAAATAAAAAAATAGGTATTATTATGTTAACCGCACGCGTACAAAATGAAGATAAAGTACAAGGACTAGGAATTGGTGCAGATGATTATATCGCAAAGCCGTTTAGTCCAGTGGAATTAACTGCACGTATACAATCGTTATTAAGAAGAATAGAAGTACATGATGAAAAAGCGAATACGATCATATCTGGCCCGTTTTCGTTAAATGTTATAGAAGAAAGATTATATAAAAGTGGACAATTAGTTGATTTAACCCCTACAGAGTATATGATATTACAGTATTTGATGAATCAGGCTTCAAAGCCGGTTTCACGTGATGAAATTTTAAATATGATTTGGGGAACGAATTATGTAGGTGAGACGAAAGTAGTAGATGTAAATATGAGGCGGTTACGCCAAAAGATAGAATGTAATCCATCAGAACCTGAATTTATTCTTACTGTGTGGGGAAAAGGATATGTGTGGAAGGAAAGTATAAGATGAAAAGAAAAGTGACTTTATATTTTATGACGGTCATTATACTTATGCTTGTATTATTTGAAGTCGTATTTTCAGTCTCCATTTATCGTTATTATTATAATGGCATTGTGCAATATATAGAATCTCATGCGAAGACAAGTACACGATTTTTCTCTGAATACAATTCACTCTACTTTATTCGTTTGCAAGAATACAGCGGTGATATAATTGAGAGCTTTCAGTTAGAAGGAACAGAATTGCAATTAATTGATCGACATGGAACGATTATACAGTCGTCAAGTGGAAGAAAGGTAGAAGGTAAAATAGTTATTCCGTATTCGTTACTAGAAGGAGAAATGTATCATCAAGTGACTGCTACGAAAGATAATGTGAAACAATTAGAAGTGATTAGTCCGCTTATTCATCAAGGACAAACGATAGGTGTTTTGAAATATACAACTGTTTTAACGAATGTAAATGCAAAGATTATCGAAATCATTATGTTTACTATTTCTGTAGGCATTGTTATTTCAGGAATTGTCTTCTTAATCAGTAGAAGATTAGCGAATTCGTTTGTTAAACCGATCGAATCTATTATTCATGCTTCTTCACAAATTGCAGAAGGTACATTAAAGAAGAAAATTAAAGAGGATTATCCTGGCGAATTAGGTGATTTGGCACATAGTTTAAATCATATGTCTAATAAAATAGAAAAAGCGGAACAGATGAAAAATGAATTTATTGCTTCGATTTCTCATGAAATACGAACGCCTTTAACGGGGATTAAAGGTTGGAGTGAGACGTTAAAAACGGTAGATCATTTAACGGAAGAAGAGATAAAGCAAGGTATGGGAATTATATCAGGTGAAACAGACCGATTGATTCATTTAGTAGAAGAATTGCTAGATTTTTCAAGATTACAATCAAATCATTTCAATTTATATAAACAAAAGGTGCAAATATACGATATACTAGAGGAGACGATTTGGCAATTAACTCCTAACGCTGAAGAGAAACAAATTCAATTTATGAATACGATAGAAAGAATTGAATTGATGGGAGATCGAAATAGGCTAAAGCAAATTTTCTTGAATATTGTTCAAAATGCTATAAAATATTCACATGAAAAAGGTACAATTCACATTGAAGTGACTAAAAATGAAGGACAAGTAGTGATCAAGGTGAAAGACGAAGGGATTGGAATTGCTAAAGAGCATTTACCATATATAGAACAGTCATTTTACCAGATTAATAACCATGCTACAGGTGCCGGTCTTGGTTTAGCTATCGTTAAAAAAATGGTAGAGCTTCATGGAGGTACACTTAGTTTTATAAGTAAAGAAGGAATAGGAACAACTATTTTGATAAAACTCCCATTATAATACATATATAGGTCTGTTTATATAGTGTAATAAAATAAATAGATGTATAATTATATTGGGTGATTTATATATAAGATTAATAGGGAGAGGAATTCGATAGAATGGAAAAAGCTTTTAAAATTAAACGAGTAGTAGTCGTTTTAATAGCGATTGCAGCAGTAGCTATTGGGTATTTCATGTTTCAATCCATTACTTCACCAGCAAAGGCTGTTGCAAAACAAGAAAACGTAGTACAGCTTGCAAGTGAACAACCGAAAGTAGAAATGAATAAAACGGCACCAAGTCGTTTTAATGGGAAAGAAAGAAAAGTTGCTTATCTTACATTTGATGATGGCCCAGGGAAATATACGGCTGAATTGTTAAATATGTTAAAACAGCATGATGCGAAGGCGACTTTCTTTTTAATTGGCGCGAATGTGAAACAGTTTCCGGATTTAGTGAAACGTGAAGATGCAGAAGGTCATTATGTTGGAATGCATAGTATGACACATAATTTTGCAAAGTTATATGTAAATGGCGAATATGTTAATGAAATGAAAGAAGATCAAGGATTAATTGCAAATATTATCGGGAAATCACCTAAATTAACACGTCCACCATACGGATCGAACCCTGGTTTAAATGAAGGCCTTCGCAATAAAGTAGTAGAGGGCGGTTTAAAAGTATGGGACTGGACAATTGATTCTTCAGATTGGAAATATAATAAAATGCAGGTTGATGCAGCGGCAGCACAAATTGCTCAAAATGTAATAACAAATGCAACAAAACCACAGGAAGTTATTTTAATGCATGACATTCACCCACAATCAGTTGCTGCTGTGCCAGCAATTTTAAAAGGGTTAAAAGAAAAGGGTTATGAGTTTGAAGCTTATCATGAAGAGAGTCACTTCCCAGTGAATTTCTGGCATGATAACCGTATGTAATGGAGGAATGAACGTTGAAGTATGGAAAAGTAGCAGTAGTTGGAGCACTATCAGTAGGGCTATTAACAGGTTGTTTCGGTGAAAAACCTGAAGAAAATCTTTATACAGCTTTTGAAACAGCGGCAACACAAGAAAAATCATTAGTTGATGAAGCGAAGAAGTTAGAGAAGTTAGAGAAGGAAGGTCAAGAGCTATATTCTCAAATTTTACAAGAAGGTAAAGATCATAATGATGCTGTTATGAAGAAGATAGAGCAAGCTACTGCAAATGTAGATGACCGTGAAAAAGTATTAAAAACGGAGAAAGAAATGCTGGAAAAAGCTCAGAAAGAAACAAAATCTGTGCAAGGAAATATAGAGAAGCTTGAAGATAAGAAGTTACAAAAACAAGCGAAAACAGTAGAAGAGTCGTATAAAAACCGTTATGATGCATTCCAAAAGATGAATGAAAATTATACGAAGGCGTTAGCGACTGAAAAAGAACTGTATGAAAAATTAAAAGTAAAAGAAACGAAATTAAAAGAAATTGGTGAAAAAGTTAAAGCTGTTAATGAATCAACTGTGGAAGCGCAAAAATCAAAAGAGCAATTTAACAATTTTACAAAAGAGTATAATGACAGTAAATTAGCATTCTACAAAGATGCAGAGATTAAGATTAAAGATCAAAAATAAAGAAGAATTTTAAGCGTAATAAAAAGCCGAAGAAACATCGTCACAAATGTTTTTTCGGTTTTTTACGTTAAATGAATAGAAAAGACTGGAATTGATATCATAAAAGAGTTATAGTGAATTATTCCAAGGGAAACATTGTAAAGTAAGGAGAATGGAAATATGTCATATGAATTTTTACTCAAATTAGGTTTAGCACTCTTTTTAGGATTATTCATCGGGATAGATAGGCAGCTAAAGAATAAACCGCTTGGTGTGAAAACAAGTATGGTTATTTCTGTAGCAAGTTGTTTAATTACGATGGTTTCAATTGAATCCGTACATGTATATTCTGTTCCAGGGCATACAAATATGGATCCAATGCGTTTAGCTGCTCAAATTGTGAGCGGGATTGGTTTTCTTGGGGCTGGTGTTATTTTACGAAGAAGTAATGACGTTATTTCCGGATTAACGACAGCTTCTATGGTGTGGGCTGCTTCAGCTTTAGGGATAGCAATTGGGGCAGGATTTTATTTACAAGCGACGGTTGCTATGATTTTAATCATTTTAGCGATTAATGTACTTCCGCAACTTGTGAAAATTGCAGGTCCGTATTCATTAAGACAAAAGGATTTATCTATAAAAATTACTGTAAAAGAGCATCATGAGTTAGATGGTATATTTAAGCAAATTAAAAATTTAGGTATGCATGTGAAACGAGTGAAAATAAAAGATATAGATGGTGGAGCATTTCAGCAATTGGAGATGGTTATTTTAGCTCCAGAAGATTTATATACAACAGAGTTATATAGTTCCCTAAAAGAGATTGATCGAGTAGTTTCAGTTGAAGTGGAAAGTAGATAATTGTGAAAAAAAGAGTGAAGTGAAATTCACTCTTTTTTTATTTGGGTTTTGAAGGGGATAAATTGATATAATGATGAATAAACAAGGGGGAGAAATGATGGAAGTACATATTAGAAGAGCAATTAAAGAGGATATATCAGGTATAGCAAAGGTGCATGTTGATAGCTGGAAAACAACGTATAAAAGGATATTTGCTGACGAAATTTTAGAAAATATAACATATGAGCAACGAGAAAAACAATGGAAAAACATTTTTCAGCAAGAAGATAAATACCAATATAGATTTGTAGCAGAGACGTTAGATGGAACAATAATTGGATTCATCGACGGGGGAGTGGAAAGAAGTGGTGCATATAATTGTGATGGGGAATTATATGCGATCTATCTTTTACAAGAGTATCAAGGAATGAAAATAGGACAAAAGTTATTTCAAGCTTTACTATCGGAATGTATAAACAATGATATGCAATCACTTTTAGTTTGGGTTGTTACGAATAATCCTTCTAAAAAGTTTTATGAAAAATTTAATCCAGAAAAAATTGATACGAAATTTTTAGAGAGACTAAATATAGAAGAAACAGCGTATTGTTGGAGAGATATAAATAATATTATTATGTAAACTTTATGTTTGAAAGAGGTATACCAATTAAGGTATACCTCTTTTGTTTAACTATTTTGGATGGATTACTAATGAAAAATAGTAAGTATGTAGTTTGGAATTGAGTATTTTTTTCGTGTATTTTTAACTAGATTAAAGAAAAGAGAGAAAACAAGAAAAATTAAATTAGATAAAAAAATTCTGAAATATACTATTGAATTGAATATCGTTATCAATTAGAATCATAATTGATAACGATATTCAATTGTTGTTTAGTATATAAAATTTCGATAGCTTTAATATAAAGAGGAGGACCAATATGCAGCATGCGAAACAAATCGCAGAACATGCAACATTACAAAGTTTTTTAAACTGTTATTTAAGGGAAACAGGGAGTGGAGAATGGATTACAGAGGATGAAAAAATGAAAAATATCTTCAGTAATACGTTGAATAGAGATATAGTCCCCACATATTTATATTGTCGGCTATCGGCGCAGAACGTTACTTTGTATGGAGAAGTTATATATAAATCAGCAACAGATCGCCATTTGTTTGGAGAACAATTTTATTATCAAATGGGAGAAAATAAGAATGTTATAAAAGCAGATTACGTTACAGTTATTACATTCTTAATAAAAGAGATGTCTATCAACTACGGAGAAGGGACGAATCCTGCTGAACTTATGCTTCGAGTTATTCGTAGTTGTCAAAATATTGAAGAATTTACTAGGGAGAGAAGAGAAGATACATCTGCATTATACGGTTTCCATACAACTTTTATAGAGGCAGAGCAATCCTTATTATTTGGACATTTAACCCATCCAACTCCAAAGAGTAGACAAGGTATTTTGGAATGGAAAAGTGCAATGTATTCTCCAGAATTAAAAGGAGAATGTCAGCTTCATTATTTTAGGGCACATAAAAGTATAGTAAAGGAAAAATCATTATTATTAGATTCTACAACAGTAATTCTAAAAGAAGAGCTAAGTAATGATGAGATGGTTAGTAAAGAATTTATATCGAAGTATTGTAGGGAAGATGAATATTCATTACTTCCAATACATCCGCTTCAGGCAGAATGGCTATTACACCAACCACACGTACAGGATTGGATAGATCAAGGAGTACTTGAATATATCGGTCCTGCCGGTAAGTGTTATATGGCAACATCATCACTTAGGACGTTATATCATCCCCAATCAAAGTATATGCTTAAGTTTTCATTTCCAGTAAAAGTAACAAATTCAATGCGCATTAATAAATTGAAGGAACTAGAGAGTGGTCTTGAAGGAAAGGAAATGCTAAATACAGCAATTGGTGAAGTGTTAGAGAAGTTTCCAGGGTTTGATTTTATTTGTGATCCAGCATGTATTACATTAAATTACGGGGCAAAAGAATCTGGATTTGAAGTAATTATACGAGAGAATCCTTTTTATGGTGAACATGCAAATGACGCTACTTTAATTGCTGGATTAGTTCAAGATGCTATACCTGGGGAACGTACTCGTTTATCGAATATTATTCATCGACTAGCAGATGTAGAAAGTAGAAGCTGCGAAGAAGTAAGTTTAGATTGGTTTAGACGATATATGAATATTTCTTTAAAGCCAATGGTATGGATGTACTTACGTTATGGTGTTGCGTTAGAAGCTCATCAGCAAAATAGTGTTGTGCAGCTAAAAGACGGTTACCCAGTAAAATATTATTTCCGTGATAATCAAGGGTTTTATTTCTGTAATTCAATGAAAGAAATGCTTAATAACGAGTTAGCGGGTATTGGAGAACGTACTGGAAATTTATATGACGATTACATTGTGGATGAAAGATTTCGTTACTATTTAATTTTCAATCATATGTTTGGACTCATTAACGGATTTGGTACAGCTGGATTAATTAAGGAGGAAATTCTTCTCTCGGAATTAAGATCTGTACTGGAATCATTCCTTCCTTATAACCGTGAACCTTCGACCTTTTTAAGAGAATTGTTAGAAGAGGATAAGTTGGCATGTAAAGCCAATTTATTAACGAGATTTTTCGATGTCGACGAGTTAAGTAATCCTTTAGAACAAGCAATTTACGTACAGGTACAGAATCCGCTCGTTAGAGAAGTGGCTGTCCGTTCATAAATAACGTTAAAATTTCACGTAATACAAATAATGGTATTTTTATAAGGTGGAGGGGTTTATGAGAGTGAACATGTATCATACAAAAATATTGAAAGCGCTTGAATCAAAAGATTACGTTTCAGTGCGAAGAAGAGTGTTACGTCAATTAGTAGAATCGTTAATTTATGAGGGAATCATTACGCCAGTTCGTATAGAAAGCGAAGAACAAATTCTTTTTCTTATACAAGGACTTAATGAAGACAACAAAAGTGTCACGTACGAATGTTACGGAAGCGAACGAATGACATTTGGACGTATTTCTATAGATTCATTAATAGTAAGAGTTCAAGAGGAAAAACAAGAAGTACAATCAGTTTCGCGATTTTTGGAAGAAGTTTTTCGAGTTGTTAACGTAGAACAAACGAAATTAGATTCTTTTATTCACGAATTAGAACAAACGATATTTAAGGACACGATTGCACAATATGAAAGACATAATAAGGTGAAATATACTCAAAAATCATACGATGACTTCGAAAGCCATTTAGTAGATGGCCACCCATATCATCCTATCTATAAAGCGCGCATTGGATTTCAATATCGTGACAATTTTCAATATGGATATGAATTTATGAGGCCAATAAAACTTATATGGATTGCAGCCCATAAGAAATATGCGACTGTAGGTTATGAAAATGAAGTGATGTATGACAATATTTTAAAAGGTGAGATAGGCGGACCTATATTAGAAGCTTATATGGAACGAATTTACAGTACGGGATGTGATGCAAAGCAGTACGTGTTTATACCTGTTCATCCTTGGCAGTGGGAAAATTTCATCATTCCCAATTACGCTGATCATATACAAGATAAAAATATTATTTATTTAGGAAAATCAGCGGACGATTATTGTGCGCAACAGTCGATGAGGACGTTAAGAAATGTTACGAATCCAAAGAGACCATATGTAAAGTTATCACTGAACATACTTAATACTTCAACACTCCGTACGCTGAAACCATATTCAGTTGCGAGTGCACCAGCTATATCGAATTGGTTAAGTGATATCATAAGTCGGGATTCTTATTTAAGGGATGAATCACGCATCATTTTGTTAAAAGAATTTTCGAGTGTAACGTATGATGCGAATAAGAAAGCCACATATGGTTCATTAGGGTGCATTTGGCGTGAAAGTGTTCATAAATATTTGGATAGACAAGAGGATGCTGTTCCTTTTAACGGTGTATATGCAAAAGAGAAAGATGGCACACCAGTTATTGATACGTGGTTAAACAAATATGGGATAGAAAATTGGCTACGATTACTGATTCAAAAAGCAATTATTCCAGTTATACATCTTGTTGTAGAACATGGGATCGCGTTAGAATCACACGGACAAAATATGATTTTAGTTCATAAAGAAGGGCTACCTGTCCGTATTGCATTAAAGGATTTCCATGAAGGACTTGAGTTTTATCGTCCATTCTTAAAAGAAGTTAATAAATGTCCGGACTTTACTAAAATGCATAAAACGTATGCGAATGGAAAAATGAATGATTTCTTTGAAATGGATCGTATTGAATGTTTACAAGAGATGGTATTAGATGCACTGTTCTTATTTAATGTAGGAGAATTAGCTTTTGTACTTGCGGATGAATATGATTGGAAAGAAGAAAGTTTTTGGATGATAGTGGTCGAAGAAATTGAAAATCATTTTAGAAAATATCCACACTTGAAAGATAGATTTGAAAGTATTCAGCTATACACTCCTACATTCTATGCTGAGCAATTAACGAAGCGTCGATTATATATGGATGTGGAATCGCTCGTTCATGAAGTTCCAAATCCATTGTATAGAGCAAGACAACTTAACAAACAAAAATCAGTTGTTACAGGGGGAAATTATGCTAATCGTTAATAAAGAAGAGTATAGCAAAAGTGATTTTGATTTGAGGTTTCAAGTTTATGAGGAAATGGAACATTTTCAAGAAGCAGCAGGAAATAGATTTGCGCTTTGTCTGAAAGATCCATTCGATATTATTACGCTTGTGTTTTTCTTAAAAGAAAAGAAATCATCAGTATTACTTATACATGAAGATACACCAAAAGAAACAGCTATTGAAATGGCAAAGCGTGCAAATTGTATCGGGATTTTATATGGAGAATTTAGCGGTTTTACGAAATTAGAAGTAGTGAACTCTTTACTAGAAGAGCCTTCTTTATTGCAATATAGTTCTGGAACTACAGGTGAACCGAAACTGATTCGTAGAGCATGGACGGAAGTGGATACAGAAATTACTGCTTATAATGAGGCTTTAAACTGTGAAGTAGATGAAGTACCAATTGTTATGGCTCCTGTTTCACATTCATACGGACTCATATGTGGTACGTTATCTGCAATTACGAGGGGAAGCAAACCTATCATCATTACGAATAAAAACCCTAAATTCGCATTAAATATAGTTCGTCATACAGAAAAACATATCATATATGCAGTACCACTTATGTTACATATTATGGGGAGTTTCCCACAAGGAACGTTTCAGTTTCATAAAATCATGACATCCGGAGCACCTTTACCAGAAGCATTGTTTTATAAACTAAAAGAAACGACAACATATATGATGCAACAATATGGTTGTTCTGAAGCAGGTTGTATTAGTATATGTCATGATATGAAAAGCCATTTAGATTTAGGAAACCCACTATCTCATACGAGTATAAGCATAGGTTCAGATGAAAATATGCCTGAAGAGATCGTAGTGAAAATGAACGATAAAGAAATTTTCACGAAAGACTTGGGGTATAAATCTGAGCGCGGGCTTCATTTTATGGGTCGCATGGATGATGTGATTAACGTTTCAGGATTAAAAGTCTTTCCGATAGAGGTAGAAGAAACGATGCTTCGACTAGAAGGCGTTCAAGAGGCAATTGTATATCGAGGGAAACATCCTGTGATGGGCGAAATAGTGAAAGCGAAAGTAATCTCTCATATTGATCCGGTTCGAATAAGAGAATGGTGTATACAGCATTTACCAGCTTATAAAGTTCCGTATGAGATTGAAAGTGTAACTGAAATTCCGAAAAATAAAACTGGAAAAGTAAGTAGAAAGCTACTAGAGATGGGAGAGGTTACAACATGAGACGTGAAACATTAAAAAATGAAGTGTTGAAAATTATGATAGAAAAAATGGAACTAAAAAATGTAACGCATTTAGAAGAAACGATGCGTTTAAACCAAGATTTATATATAGATTCGGTAATGATGTTACAACTTATAGTTTACATAGAAATGGATGTAAAGCTATGCGTTCCAGAAGATGAGGTAGACCCTAAAGCATTTCTTACTGTAGGATCTTTACTTGATTTTATGGAGGAGTTACAGCCGGTATAAGATGTAAATGTGAATAATTAAACTTTAGGAAAGTGGATGAGAATATGACTTCAATTAAAGTTCACTGTTTAGTGAGTTGTTTTTGCGAAATTATAAAAAGGCGTAGCGATATTGATTTTCGTCCCTTTTATTTTGGACTATGGGACGGTGATTTTGATATAACGGAAGGCGGTATTATATCGTATCACTCCGAAAATATTAACCATGATAATTATTTATTATGGTATGAAAAGTTGTATGGCGTAAAAGTGAACGAATGGTATGATCATGCAAAAGATAAGGATAACAATGTAGAAACGTTTTTACAATTAGTAGAAAACAAGCCGGAGAATCGCTATGTCATTGTAATGGTAGATATGTCTCTATTGCCAGAGAGGGAAAATAAATTCCATCAAAAACCGTTTCCGCATTATTTAATGATATCAAAGACGGAGAAAGAAGAAGAATGGTTCATGCTAGATCCTGACTTTCGCTGGGAAGGGAATATGGAAAGAGAAAAAGTGATTCACTCTGTTCAAGATAACCCATTTGGTGGAGGATATTACATTGATATAGAAGAAATTCAGGAACCAACAGAAGAAATGGTAGCAAGTTATTTCATAGAAACTTTCAAAAGAAATGACAATGAACTGACTATGGAGCTGAAAAATTTAATTATAAAAATGGCAAATGAAGAAGAAGGGTATTCGCTTTCTGGTCTTATAGCGGCAGTAAAACAAATACCAGTACTTGCGATTCGTAAATATAGTTATGAACATGCCTTTGCATACTTCCGTGAAACGTTGCAATATTCGGAGCAAGAATTTGATTATTGGTGTGATCGAGTAGAAGATATTGTACAAGGATTTACAAATGTACAGTATCGTGCAATTAAAATGGCAATGACGAATAATAAAAGTATGCTATTATCAATTGTTGAAAAGCTGGATGAAATGAATGCAATTGAACTGCAAATAAAGGCTGAATTAGAGAGACAGTTTTTATTATGGAAAGAAATGAAAACAAACGAGTCTGTCTTAGCATTAAAAAAACCTAACTGAATTTAAGATAAGGGAGTTCGAACCTATGAAATATTCATTATGTACTATTTCCTTTCGTCATCAATTAATTTCATTTACTGATATTGTTCAATTTGCATATGACAACGGTTTTGAAGGGATTGAATTGTGGGGCACTCATGCACAAAATTTGTATATGCAAGAGTATGAAACGACAGAACGAGAATTGAATTGTTTAAAGAATAAAAACTTAGAAATTACGATGATAAGTGATTACTTAGACATATCATTAACGGCAGATTTTGAAAAAACGATAGAGAAATGTGAACAACTTGCAATACTAGCTAATTGGTTTAAAACGAACAAAATTCGTACGTTTGCTGGACAAAAGGGGAGCAAAGATTTCTCGGAACAAGAGAGAAAAGAGTATGTGAATCGTATTCGCATCATTTGTGAAGTATTTGCTCAGCATAATATGTATGTACTTTTAGAAACACATCCAAATACGTTAACGGATACGTTGCCTTCTACTTTGGAATTATTAGGAGAAGTAGATCATCCGAATTTGAAAATAAACCTGGATTTTCTTCATATATGGGAGTCGGGAGCAAATCCAATAGACAGCTTCCATCGACTAAAGCCGTGGATACAACATTATCATTTTAAGAATATATCGTCAGCAGATTATTTACATGTGTTTGAACCTAACAATGTATATGCAGCAGCGGGAAGTCGAATTGGTATGGTTCCATTATTTGAAGGTATCGTAAATTATGATGAGATTATTCAGGAAGTGAGAAATACTGACCATTTCGCTTCACTCGAATGGTTTGGGCATAATGCGAAAGATATATTAAAAGAAGAAATGAAAGTATTAAGAAATAGAAATTTAGAAGTAGTAACTTCTTAATATAAAATGATGTAAGAGTCTCTCATTGAAGAGACTCTTTTTTTATAAATAAAAATAACCAAAAATTACCATGTATTTAAATTGAAATTTAACACAATTTATATATAAATAAGGAGGTGATTGGTAATGGCTAGAAATCGTAATTCTAATCAATTAGCATCACATGGAGCACAAGCAGCTTTAGATCAAATGAAATATGAAATTGCACAAGAATTTGGTGTACAACTTGGAGCTGACACTTCTTCACGTGCAAACGGTTCTGTAGGCGGTGAAATTACAAAACGTCTAGTAGCGATGGCAGAACAACAACTTGGTGGCGGATATACTCGCTAATTGTAGAAGGTTATAGGAGAAAGGAAGGATTCTTCCTTTCTTTTTTTTTCAATTAATTGGTATGGATATATTGCGAACTGGATTCAAAGAATAGGAATAATACTATATTTTCCCCAATTTCTTTTGTTGTAAATGGGAAGTAGTAAAGATGTAATAGCCCTGGTGGAATGAAAAATTACGTTCCACCAGGGCTATTATATGGTAAGAAATATACGATGAAAGGGTTCCGAAGCCAACATGTTAAAAAAAGAAAACTGTTGTTTAATTGCGCTTGCATCAGTTCCACTTGTTATGACATTAGGAAATTCAATGCTCATTCCAATCCTACCGACTATCGAAAAGAAATTACATATTTCATCGTTTCAAGTATCCATGATTATTACAATTTACTCTATTGTAGCCATTTTACTTATACCGATTGCTGGTTATTTATCAGATAGATGGGGACGAAAGATGGTAATGGTTCCGAGTTTGCTGATTGCGGCTATAGGAGGAGCGATAACTGGTTGGGTATCTTGGAAAGTTGATAATCCCTACACTTGGATATTGATTGGTAGAGCAATTCAAGGTATTGGTGCTGCTGGTGCAATGCCAGTTGTTATACCGTGTGTTGGTGATTTATACAAAGATGAAAAACAAGTGAGTACAGGTTTAGGAATCATTGAAACATCCAATACATTTGGAAAAGTACTGAGCCCTATTTTAGGATCTGCTCTTGCTGCCATTGTATGGTTCTTACCATTTTGGGCGATTCCAGTTTTATGTGTAGTATCAATTGTTTTATTACTTGTTCTAGTAAAGGCAAAGAAACAAGAAGGAGAAGGACCTCCACTTAAAGAGTTTATAAAATCTATTCTCTCTACGTTTCGAGAAAAGGGAAGATGGTTGATTGCCATTTTTGTATTAGGTGCAATTATTATGCTTATTTTATTCGGAATTCTCTTTTATTTGTCGACTATACTGGAATCAAAGTATGACATTCATGGTATATGGAAAGGGTGTGTACTCGCTATACCGTTACTTGTACTCTCACTTAGTTCATATATGGCCGGTAAAAAAATTGGAGATAATCAAAATGTGATGAAGAAGTGTATTTATATTGGATTTTTAATGGCTGCTGCTTCAGTCATTATTCCTTTATTTATAAAAGGAATTTATTTACTACTCTTTTGTCTCGTTATTATGGGAATCGGAATTGGTATGGCACTCCCATGTTTAGATGCTTTAATTACACAAGGGATTGAAAAGGAGCAAAGGGGGACAGTTACGTCATTTTATAGTTCTATGCGATTTATCGGTGTAGCAGCTGGGCCACCTCTATACTCTTTTTTCATGAAAGGTGCTGACCATGAAGTGTTTTATGTAACAAGTATATTCGCTGGTATTGGTGCTGTTATAGCAATCATTTGGATTAAACCAGCAAAAGATGCAAAGAACGTAAAACAGGAACCGGAACCTACTTCATAAATTGTAAGAGAATTGCACGATGTTTTATAGATCATGCAATTCTCTTTCGTTCATTAAGAATAAATCACTTGTGTTAACATATAAAGTGCGACACCCCAAATGATGAGACCCGAAAACTTATTTAATAATCCGATTGTCTTTCCAGTTGAGTCTATTCTTTTTAGAAATTTCCCCGCTAAAGCTAAGCTTATAAACCAAATCCAAGAAACGATAATAGTTGCCAGTGTGAAAGCCCATTTCTCACTTCCTATGTATTGAATAGAATTTGTTCCAATTACACCGATTGTATCTAAAATTGCATGTGGATTTAATAACGAAACCGACGCAGCGAAAAGGATTTGCTTTTTTAATGGCATACTGTTTTCTTGTTTTATATCGTTAGAAGGGTTACTTCTCCAAATAACAAAGCCCATATATAGGAGAAAGAAAAATCCAATTATGTATAACGTGTTAGTTAACCAAGAAAAAGTAAGGAGTACAAGGGAGACACCCTGCACCGCAATTAATATGAGTAACGTATCACATATAGAGGCAGTTAATACTACAGGAGCTGCCCTCCAAATGTTTGGTTGGCTCGCACCTTGGTTAAAGACGAAAACATTTTGGACACCTAATGGAATGATAAGCCCAAATGCAAGAATGATACCATGAATAATTGCTTCACTCATCATATTACCTCCTATTTAAATTTATTATGATAGTGTATATTGTAAAGAAGAAATGAAAATTTGTATCCATCCATATGGTTGGGGTGGTTACCAACCAAAAAGAATACAAGGTGATATGATGGAAAGATTCGTTTGGAAACCGAATATGTCTCTAGCGACACCCCTGTATAAACAAATAGAAACGTATATAAAAGAAAGAATCGTTAATGGAGAATGGACTGTTGGAACGAAATTACCTTCACAAAGAGATTTGGCACATACATTTGGTGTGAACCGGAGTACAATTGTAATGGCTTTCGATGAACTAGTAGCAAAGGGATACATTGAAGGGAATGGCAGGAAAGGAACAATTGTTGTAAATAATAATGAGAGTGCTTCTACATATGCACCCCCGCCTAATTGGCAGTCCTATGTAGAAACAGGACTTCATTATCCGAACCTTCCTGCTATTCAAGAGATTAATCAAGCTGAATTTTATCCGCATGTAATTCGTTTAGGAACAGGTGAGCTCGCGCCAAGTCTTTTACCTGAAAAAAAGATGAAAGATATTATGAATAAGCTTTTAAAATCGAGCATGATACTTGGGTATGAAGAACCGAAAGGGAATTTCTATTTAAGGAAGAAAATTGCGGACTATTTAAAAGGACATGGTGTATATGTAACTCCTGATTCTATATTAATTGTTTCAGGAGCAATTCAAGCTTTGCAACTTATTTCTATGGGGCTTCTTCCAAAAGGGGCATCGATCTTATTAGAAAAACCATCTTATTTATATTCACTTAATGTTTTTCAATCAGCAGGAATGCGCTTAATTGGAATACCGATGGATGAGAATGGTTTACATCCATCATATATTAAGAAATATAAGAAGCAATTTAATGCATCTATTTTATATACAATCCCGTCTTTTCATAATCCGACGAACTTTAGTATGAACGAAAAGAAACGAATAGAAGTTATGGAAATATGTAACGAAATTGGATTGCCTATTATAGAGGACGCGGTGTATCAAGACTTATGGTTTGATGAACCTGTTTCAAAGCCTTTAAAAGCATATGATAAAAACGGAATTGTACTACATATCGGGAGTATGTCTAAAGTCATTAGTCCAGGATTAAGAATTGGATGGATCGTTGGATCTGAGCCAGTCATTCAAAGATTGGCAGATATAAAAATGCAAACAGATTATGGTTCAAGTTCTATATCCCAACAAATTGCAGCGGAATGGCTTACAGATGGATTGTATGATGAACATTTACAGTTTGTAAGAACTAAGTTGAAAAAGCGCAGAGATTTTATGATACAAATGTTAGAGAAATATTGTCATGATATAGCAACTTGGTATGAACCGTCAGGTGGTTTTTATATTTGGTTACATATGAATGTATCCGTTTCGAACCGTAGCTTATTTGACAAAGCATTGAAAGAAAAGATTTTATTAAATCCAGGTGCTTTGTATGATAGAAGTGCAAATCAATTTTTGCGTCTATCCTATTCATACGCAACGTTAGAAGAAATTGAAATAGGTATCAAAAAACTTGCACAACTAATGACAAAGTAAGAGGGGAACGTAATGAAACAATATGTAATTTGCCAAATTATTAATGGAGAAAAATATTTAGCTGCTTATGCGGAAACGATGCAGGATGCAATTGAAAAAGCAGAATTGTTAGGATTACGAACAGGAAATCGATACACCGTTATTACTGCAGAGGAAGCGGAAGGGTTAACGTATCCTTAAGAAACGTATAATAATGATGCAGAAAGTAAATAAGCCTAGTAATATCATATATTACTAGGCTTATTTTTTTTGAAAGCGTTACGTGTTCTCGTATGAAAAATAATAGTATTATGAGTCAAGTTGACGGAAATAACGATTCGTTTTTCGGTCCTGATTTCCGTTTCTATAGTCATCAATATATTGTCTGAAGTTCCAAGATTGTAAAAACTTATTTGCGGCGTTATAACCAGAATTGTAAAGCCACTCTTTTTCTTCCTTTGTTAACTCAAAGTTTGTACTTGTAATAGACCCAGTCGGAATTGTAATCGTTCTTGCTTTTGATTCTTTATCTAAATGACGTAAATCATGGGCTTGCATCATAGTTTTAAATAGTCCTTTGAACATCGAGATAGGTTCGTTATAGTGAGCAGGATCAGCTTGAATCTCATCTTTTACGAAGTGAAACCCAAAAGTCGGCCAGCGAGGAGAGGAAGGTGAGTCGAAAATCCAAATTGGGTAATTGCTTAAAATCCCTCCATCAACCATATAACAAGGTTGCTTCCATTTTGGAGTTCTCCATTTTACCGGTTCAAAGAAGAAGGGGATTGTACTACTCATTCTTACAGCTTTAGCAATAGAGAAGCGATAATTTAAAAATCCGTAGTTTGGTAAGTCGTCAGGAAAGATAACCATTTTACCATTACTTATATCAGAAGCGATAATTTTAAGCTTATTTAAATCAGGTAAATCAGTAAATAAGTGAACTCCTTTTTTTCGAAGTAATTCTTCAATCCATTCTTCTATAAAAATATTAGAGTAAATACCAAGAGTAGTCCATGCACTTAATCCTTTGCCGATAAACGGAATTCTGTCAATAAAGGTTTTTTTCGTAAATTTATTATAATCAATATCAGTTATAATTGTTTTTAACTCTGAACAAGAATATCCTGCTGCTAGGAGCGCAGCGATAATGGAACCAGCGGATGTTCCAGCTACACGCTCCCATTCATAGCCTTTTTCAGCTAACGCGCAAATTGCCCCTACATGCGCAATTCCGCGTACACCGCCTCCTTCAAAAACACCATCAATTTTCATTAAACATACTTCCTTTCGAATAAAAGATTTGGAAATGGCAAAAAAGCACGTATTGTACGTGCTTTTTTACAATAGTTTTTAAATTTACTAGCAGCCTACAAAGCCGCCCCAACAGCTAGCTCCGATGATGATTAGAAGGATAAATAAAACGATTAGTAAAGCGAAACCTCCATAACCACATCCACCACAACTACCGCCGTAACCGTAACCGCCGCAACTATATCCGTAACCCATGTGGAATTCCTCCTTAAATTAAAAATAAAAATGAACGAGGGGAAAATGTACTGGAAGAAATAATAAACTATCGTGTTTGTAGGAACAATGTATACTATGCTTTTTTAAACTTGTTCGCGTATGATGGAAGAGCCCGTTTTTTGAAGGCTTGTTGTTTTTACAAAGAATGGAGTATAATCTTTGTGCGATGATACAAATAAGTATGTAAATGTAAGGAGAATTTATGAAAAATAAAATTGAAGTATTAATTGATAAATATGGGCTGACACATTTGAAAGAGGAACTTATTCATACTGTATTTCCGTGTGTGAAAGTTGTGCCAAAGCAGGAGGAAACAGTAGCGATAGGTAGTTCGAAAATGGGAGGCGTTCCTGATTTACCAGATTCATTTGAATACCCAATGCAAAAAGGAAATCCGTTACAGTTTATCGCTCAATTTAATTTAAATGATTTACAAAATGTTGGTATGGATCATGATCTTCCTAATACGGGGATGTTATATTTCTTTAGCATTGAAAATTATTTTGAAGAAGATGTGAACCCAACTGAAGCGGGATGTGTACTTTATTATGATGTTCCAGTAGAACAATTACGAAGAGCAGAGGGATTCCGAACGAATTATAGCCAGTGTGCAATTACTTTTGAAGTGACATATAAATTGCCAGAGCTTTTCATTGAAGATGAGTCTGATTCAGATCGATTCTTACAATTGCTTGAAGAACTAATCCCAGACAACTACGATAACCATCAAATGTTTGGTGAGCCATTCTCTGTACAAGATGAAGTATTGCACGAGACTGGACAATATATGGATATAAACCCGCAGCAAATGACGCTTTTACTCCAAATTGATTCAGATACTAAAAATTGTAATATGATGTGGGGAGATTTAGGTATGCTTTATTTCTGCATTGGAAATGAAGACTTAAAAAATCGACGTTTTGAAAATACATGTTGTGTATTACAAACTTGTTAATGAAAAAGGTTGTTCTTGTAAAAAGAACAACCTTTTTACAATGTTAAATATGCATAATCTCATATGACCTATACGAAAAAGTATTGTATACTCTGAAACTATACGACACTTTTTTCGTATAGTTATAGAATGTAAGGAGTGACGAGATGGGAAAGACAAGTAAGTATGTGACAGCTACCCTGCTTTGTTCAACTATAGTAATGGGAGGCTTACACGCGTCATCAGTATCTTATGCAGCTACGAATCCGACTGTAGCGACAACACAATTAGATACAAAGCTATTAAATGATTTCAGAAAAGAATTAAAAAAACAGGTTGATAATCGAGAAGAAAATATTACAATCACATATAAAACGAAAGATAGAAATGCTAGAAATGTTATGGACCAATTGTATGGCGAGTTTAATAAAATTGTAGATGCAGATGAGTATGTAAAATATAATGTAGCCTCTACTAAATATTCTATTAAAGGGTTACCAGGAAACTATACGTTTACACTGCAAGTGAAATATCGTGAATCAAAAGAGCAAACACAATATGTAAAATCGCAGGCAAAAGCAATTATCGGTTCAATTGTAAAACCTGGAATGGATGAGCATGAGAAAGTAAAAGCGATTCATGATTACGTTGTAAAACATGTATCTTATGATACGTCTTATAAAGCGTATACAGCATATGAAGCATTAGCGAATCGTTCTGCCGTTTGCCAAGGATATACGTTATTAACATATGAATTGCTAAAAGAAGCGGGTATCCAAAACCATATTGTAACAGGTACAGGAAATGGACAAGCTCACGCATGGAATATAGTGAACATTGAAAACAAATGGTATCATCTTGATACAACATTCGATGATCCAGTACCGGATAAAGCTGGGCGCGTAACATATTCATATTTTAATATGTCTGATGAGCAATTAAGTAAAGATCACGAATGGGATCGCAGTAAATATCCAGCAGCAACTACAAGTTACTTTGGTGAATTAACAAGCAAAATAAAAGCGGGTAGTTCAAAGACTACTGCATATGAACAAATGTTAAAAGAAACAAACTTAAAATACTTATCTGCACAATACGGGGCAGACAATTACAGTGAATTTAAGAAGAAATTACAGCAACAATTCGCTTCTAAGCCAGAAAAGGTAGAAGTACGATATAAGCAATCTATGGATGGAACAATGCAAGATATAAAGAAAGTGTTAAATGAAATAAATTGGCCAAAAGGTGCAAAGCGTGTATCTTATGAAGTAGCACCTTATAGTGCGATGGCAGATTATTCATTAGCGACAATTACATTTACCTATTAATCAATGAAAAAGAGCATCTGTAAAAGGTGCTCTTTTTATTATGTATCACTTTAAAAAACAGAATTGTGTGATAAAATATAAAAAGGAAGGATGTGGAATCTGAATGAATTTGTTCGAAAGTAATATTTTTACATCGATATATACTTGTTTAGTAATCGGACTTATCGTTTTGTTTTTCCTATCATTTACTTTGTTTGTTAGAAGGTTATTGCAAAATAGCGCTGCAATAAACCAACATGTAATTCATATGAATAAGAAGCTCGAGCGAATTATTGAATTGCTTGAAAAAGATAAGAAATAATGATAGAAGATGTATGAAAAGGGGAAGAGGATGGCTAATTATATAAAAGAATTACGTGAAAAAGTAGGACACGATTGTGTTCTTATAAACTTTGCGGGTGGTTGTGTGTTGAATGAATATGGAGAAGTTTTATTGCAAAAAAGAGGTGACTTTAATGCTTGGGGATTTCCTGGCGGTGCAATGGAAATCGGAGAATCTGCCGCAGAAACTGCGATTCGAGAAATAAAAGAAGAAACAGGCTATGATGTAGAAATAAATGAACTTCTCGGGGTGTATACAAAATATTTTCAAGCGTATCCAAATGGAGACAAAGCCCAGTCCATTTTAATATTCTTTTCATGCTCAATTGCCGGAGGAGAGCAAAAAATAGACGGTGATGAAACGTTAGATTTGAAGTTTTTCCCGCTAAATAAAATGCCACCATTGTTTAATCAACAACATGAGGATTGTTTACAGGACTTACTAGAGAAAAGAGTAGGGGTGTATCGTTAACATAAAAAAGAAGCTAATGAGATTAGCTTCTTTTTTATGTTTTATTTATTTCCACCAATCATCAAACATTGATGCTGGAACTTGTCTTTTATGTTCGCTTACTGCGTAACGTTTTTCAATTTTTTCTGCTACGTCAGCTGGAACTGCTTTACCTTCTAAATAATCATCTAGTTGATCATATGTAATACCTAACTCAGTTTCATCAGCTTGACCTGGTTTTTCATCTAATAAATCAGCTGTTGGCATTTTTAAGTATAGTCGCTCGTCTGCACCTAATTCTTGTAATAGAGCGCGTCCTTGGCGTTTTGTTAATCCTGTTAATGGTAATAGGTCTGCACCACCATCTCCGAATTTTGTAAAGAATCCTGTAACAGCTTCTGCCGCATGATCAGTTCCAATCACAAGTAGCCCTTGTTGACCACCGATTGCGTACTGCGTAACCATACGGATACGTGCTTTCACGTTACCTTTATTGAAATCTGTTAATGCTTCACCTAATACGTTTTCGTATTGATTTGAGAAAGTATCAACTGTTGACGCAATATCAAATGCAACAGATTGGTCAGGTTGAATAAATTGTAATGCTAATTGTGCATCATCTTCGTCTTTTTGCACTTTATAAGGAAGGCGTACGGCGATAAACGTTGTGTTACCACCTTCATTACGAATTTCTTCCACTGCAAGCTGAGCTAAACGTCCAGCTAATGTAGAGTCTTGTCCGCCACTAATGCCAAGTACAAATCCTTTTGCACCTGTTTTTTTTACATAATCTTTTAAGAAATCTACACGTTTACGGATTTCTGCTTTCGGATCAATTACAGGCTGAACATGTAATGCTTTCATAATCTGTTCTTGTAATGTCATTATGTTTTCCTCCTATTCATATTAAAGCGGTAAATAAGTTTATATGTATATTGGTACATACTTCTATCCTTTATTATTTCGCAAAACTAACGAATATACAATAGGATGCGTGTATGAATATGAATGTAGTCATTATAATGAAACTGCTTCGTTTAAGCAATTTTTTTGAAACCTTTCAATAATGTAAGGTTTTTGTCATTTGAATCGATGGAAGGTATTTCCGTACTTTACTAATATTAAGAACATAGTTAGCAGAAGGGCGGAGAAGTAATATGAACATTAGAGAACTCGCATACAGGAATGTAACGCGAAATAGACGAACATACTCAGCATATTTTTTAAGTAGTGCATTTGCAATTATGGCCTTTTTTGTGTACTCATTTTTTGCGTTTCATCCGGCATTAAGCGCTGGAGAATTGGGACAGTATGTTTTCGTAAGTATGTCTTTGGCACAGTCCATTATTTACTTATTTACGTTTTTCTTTATTTTATATTCGATGGGAATGTTTTTAAAAACGAGAAAGCGTGAATTAGGAATTTTAATGATGTTAGGTATGACGAAATATCAATTAAAGCGTCTTATCTTCTTTGAAAATATTATGATTGGGATAGGGGCAATTATTTTTGGGATACTTGCAGGTATGCTATTTTCCGGAATATTACTATTTGTAGCTCCGATGATATTAAAATTAGATATTACTTTAGCTTATTACATACCAATGAAAGCTATTGTTGTAACGAGTATTATGTTTTTCATATTATTTATGATTATTTCATTATTTAGTGCAGGAATGGTTCGTAAAAATAAAATTATGAAATTGTTTAGAGGATCAGCAGAAGCGAAGCCAGAACCGAAAGCATCTATTATTTCTTCTATATTAGCAGTCATATTGATTAGTGCGGGATATGCAGGAGCGCTTCTGTCACATGGTGCAATGGTATTTGTTATGATGATTCCTGTTACAACGGTAGTCATTATTGGTACGTATTTGCTGTACAAGCAGTTAAGTGTCTTTATTATTAGACTATGTAAAAAAAGTAAACGTTTCTATTGGACACAGACAAATATTATTACGTTATCAGATTTAGCTTACCGCATGAGAGACAACGCAAGAATGTTCTTTATTGTAACTATTATTTCAACTGTAGCATTTTCAGCAATCGGTACATTAGTTGGTTTCGCATCAATGACGAAAGGAATTATGGAGAGACCAATTGCGTTTCAGTATCATTCTAAGCAAGGAAATAGTAATGAATCACAGCATTTGAAGATGATTGACGAAGGATTAAAGAAATATAATATAGCAGCTTCTAAAACAAACATTTCAACGAAAAAGACGGAGGAGCAGTCGTTAAGAAGTGCTATTTTCATAAAAGAATCAGATTATGAGAAATATGCGAAGTTAACAGGCGAACCATTTCAAACTGTAGCAAATAAAGAAGCTTTATTTTTGGCGGTGGATATACCAGGCCCACCGATGAAGGATAGAAAAGAAATTACGTTACCAAACACGAATGAAGCTTTAAAAGTGAAAAAAGTTAATACTTCTTCGTTAAGTAAAATACTACGAGGTAACGTTTATGTAATCTCTAAAACTCAGTATGATGCATTACAAGATGGCTTTAAAGAGGAAAAAGATTATGTGTACAAAACAGAAGGAACGAAAGATGAAATTGAAGTTGGTAAAGAACTTACGCATCAGATGAAGACTTATGAAGAACATGCAACGTTTAGTGCAGAAGAGTACGAACAAAACCAAAGTTTACAAATCGCAGGACCAATTTTATTTGTAGGCTTCTTCATTGGTATAGTATTTTTCGTATGTGCAGGAAGCTTCCTTTACTTCCGTTTGTTTTCTGATTTGGAGGATGATACTCGTTTGTTTGAAATGATTCGAAAAGTAGGCTTAACGAGCGGGGAATTATCGAAAGTAGTTACAATCAGGTTGGCACTTTTATTCTTCGTTCCAATAGGTGTTGCAACATTACATGGGGCAGTAGCGTTAACTGCACTGGGACAGATGTTTGAGTACTCACTATTTAAAGAAAATGCGATTGTATTAAGTATTTTCGTAGGAATTCAAGTTGTATATTTCTTACTGATACGATCTCGTTATTTAAAACAACTGAAAGAGAGATTACGTATTCGTTAATTGTGTTATTTTAACTTGAGTACAAAATTTTCCGAAAAGAGACAAGTATTACCAAAAAAGTGATAAAACGGAAAGAGCGAGGTGGAAAAAATAATAGAAAGTAAGGGGGGAGTAATATGAAAGCAACAGGAATTATTCGAAAAGTAGACGAATTAGGACGAATTGTTATTCCTAAAGAGTTACGAGAAGTATTAGGAATCCAAATCAAATCACCACTTGAAATTTTCGTAGAAGAAGAAAAAATCATTTTACAAAAATATCAACCTTACAATGCTTGTCAAATAACAGGTGATGTTTCAGATCAAAACATATCATTAGCAAATGGAAACATTACTGTTAGTATAGATGGAGCGAAACATTTAATAAAAGAAATAGAGAAGTTTTTAAATAAGAGTGAGGCTTAGTCTTAATTTATATTATTTTTAAAATTTCATATCATTCTTTCAAAACTATAAAAGGACCATTAAATCGGTCCTTTTATTTTTGTTATTGGTTGTACCAATCGGATGTTTGGTTCCTAAAAATTACGAGATTAATCAAAGAGTAGTATAAAATTAGTAAGCTATATTGAGAAATATTTTTAAGGAAGGAAAATGAAACGAATAAAACGAATGTTACATTTAAACCTTTTCAAAAGTGGTCTGAAATGAAAATAATATATTTTCAGGAGGGATTACGATGAATAGTAGTACAGCGAATAAACAAAAAGGTATACAATTGATTCCTTTTACAGTAGATAAGGTGGTTGAACAAGTAAATGAAATTCCACCAGGTGTACAACTTATTCATGCTCCACAAGTATGGGAGAAGAGTGCGAAAGGAAAAGATATTGTTGTTGCCGTATTAGATACAGGTTGTGATGTAAATCATATAGATTTAAAGGATCGCATTATCGGTGGAAGAAATTTCACGAAAGATTATGAAGGGGATCCGAATATGTACCTTGATAATAACGGACACGGTACTCATGTAGCGGGGACAATTGCAGCGACTGAAAATGGTGTCGGTGTTTTAGGAGTCGCACCACTTGCTAAAATGCTAGTGTTAAAGGTTTTAGCGGGAGATGGTTCTGGAAGTTATGAGCAAATTATTGAGGCGATTCATTATGCTGTAAATTGGAGGGGACCTAATAAAGAAAGAGTGAGAGTCATTTCAATGTCACTTGGTGGTCCGCAAGATGTTCCAGAATTACATGAAGCAATTCAAAACGCGGTAAAGCAAGATGTTCTCGTCGTATGTGCTGCTGGGAATAATGGAGATTGTAATGATAACACGGAAGAACTAGACTTCCCAGGTGCGTATGCAGAAGTGATTGAAGTCGGTGCTGTCAATTTAGAACGGAAAATCGCATGTTTTAGTAATTCCAATCAAGAAATTGATTTAGTGGCGCCAGGTGATGAAATATTATCTACGTATCCTGAAGGGAAATATGCGGTATTAAGTGGAACTTCTATGGCGACACCGCATATTGCTGGAGCGCTCGCATTGCTCATTAAGCAGTGTGAGAGGGAATATGGTAGAAAGTTATCAGAGCCAGAAATATATGCACAACTTATTAAAAGAACTATACCTTTAGGGTATGAACGTACATCTGAAGGAAATGGATTAATAGATTTATTAAAAGAATAGTAAATACGAAAAAACATCTCATATGAATATGAGATGTTTTTTTGTATGGTTCTGTCGCATATATTGGGGAATCTAGTATTTAATTCTTTTTCGTGAAATGTTGGGCACAGTTATATTTGTTTTTTCTGAAATAGAAGCTATGCATATAATTAAAAAAGAAGAGTTTGATATAAGGAAGTAATTTGTTCAAAATCAGAAAAATTCATCCATTAATTATTACGAATACGTTGTTCGGTGGCGATATCGAAAAAGTGTGCTTTCGCTAAACTAAAAGCTAATGGAAGTGTATCGGTAGCTTTAATCTCGGAACGAGCATTAATTCGCGCAACAAAGTTTTGATTTGAAAGTTTTCCATGAATCATCGTTTCAGCACCTAATAATTCAGCAACTTCTACTGTAATTTCGACTGTGGATTCAGGCGAAGATTGAAGAACGATTGGTTCATCATGAATGTCTTCAGGGCGAATACCGAGTATGATTTTTTGTCCATTATACCCTTTACTCTTTAATGTTTTTAGTTGGCCATCTGGTACTTTAAAGCGAATATTTTCTATATAGAAATAGTTCTCTTGTAATGTCCCGGTAAAGAAATTCATAGCGGGAGAACCAATGAATCCACCAACAAATATGTTTTCAGGCGTATCATATACTTCTTTTGGAGTACCAACTTGCTGGATGAGCCCATCTTTCATAACAACAAGGCGTGATGCCATTGTCATAGCTTCTGTTTGATCATGCGTTACATATATAGTGGTCGTATTTAAACGGCGGTGAAGTTTGGAGATTTCTGAACGCATACTGACGCGTAATTTTGCGTCTAAATTCGATAGAGGTTCGTCCATTAAAAATACTTTTGCGTCACGGACGATAGCTCTTCCTAGTGCAACACGTTGGCGTTGTCCACCTGATAATGCCTTCGGTTTTCGTTGTAAGTAATCTTCAAGCCCTAAGATTTTCGCTGCCTCTGTTACTCGGCGACTAATTTCATCTTTTGGAAGTTTGCGTAGTTTTAAGCCGAACGCGATATTATCATAAACAGTCATATGTGGGTATAGTGCGTAATTTTGAAATACCATCGCAATGTTGCGATCTTTTGGAGCGACATCATTCATACGCTCTCCATCAATATAAAACGAACCATCGGAAATATCTTCTAGACCTGCGATCATGCGTAGAGTTGTTGATTTGCCACATCCCGAAGGACCGACAAATACGATAAACTCTTTATCTTCAATATGTAAATTAAAATCAGAAACAGCAGTGGTTTTATTATCGTAAATTTTAAAAATATGATCTAATACTAGTTCGGTCATATTTATTCACTCCTTTTTGTAATTGATTGAATTATAAGATTATTAAAAGCGTAAGTAAATCGGCATTGTGCACAAAAGAATGAGAGGCTTTTATGCAAGTTTACAGATTTAAGAAACGAAAAAGCAAATGTAGGATGTACTTTCAACTATAGATATGGGATGAAAGTATTACTTCCTCATAGAAAAATATGTTAAAAGGGTTTCAAAGTCATAAAACAATGATGGTATGAGAAAATGAATATTGTAACGTCTTTCAGGAGAATTTTATGAGATATCTAAAGAAAGAAACGCCATATAAACTGCTACTGCACCTTCAAAAGTTTTTATATTAATTCCTGTTTTTTCAATGAATTTATCAATTCGATATTGTAAAGTATTACGATGTAAATATAATTGTTTCGCTGCAAGAGATACATTTAAGTTACATTGGAAGAATACTTTAACGCTATCAATTAGTTCTTTGTCATTTGAAATGTGTGCCAATAATTGATTCGTGTATTTTTTTCTTTCTTCTTTCGGTAATGAAATCATTAATTGATAAGGGAGCAGTTGTTCAATATATGTAATTTTTTTTGATAAATAAGGAGAAAGAATAGAAAATAAATTTCTCTCCCATTGATACAGATAAGCAAATTCAGCTGTTTGCGTATAGCGTCTGCCAATAAAGAAGGATAGGGATATAAAAAAATCTGTTTCTAGTGTATCTAATGCTGTTTGCAATGCAGATTCCGTTATGTTTTCTTCTAAGATGAGGACGCCAGCTTGTGAAGTTTCCCATATCAATGTTGTAGTAAAAGAAAACATAGATTGTAAAGCATCTTGAAATTCTTCTCTTTCTACAATAGATTGTGTTGTGAAGAAGTGTAAAAAACGAACTGATAGTATAGAGATATTGTTATTTTTATATAGTGCTTCATGCCACAATTTTTCTTTTTCTGTTTTATAAAATGTATCAGTCTGAATGGGTGTTAAGATGGATGAAAGTAATTGATGCTCCCTTTGATGTAATCGGATTTTTCGAATCCCGACTTTGTTTCCTTCAACTAAAAACCAGCTATAATCTTCTGACAACACAGCTTCATTGATTTTTATATCCTCACCATAATATGTTTTTAATTGTTGAATCATAGGAACACTCCACTTTCTAAATCTAAAATAATAATAACTACCCTTAAATTTTCGCACTAGAATCTGACATATTTTTGCTAGAATTGATAGCGTTTCTGTATTGTGAAGGAGATAGATTCGTTTCTCGTTTAAATGATTGTGCAAAGAATGATTGGGAAGAAAACCCGGTAATAGTTGAAATGTTAGAAATCGAATAATTGGTAGTTTCTAATAATATTTTACTTTCTCTAATACGAGTTTGAATTAAGTATTCAATAGGCGAAACGCCGACGAATTTCCTGAAAGAATGGGATAGATAATATTTATTTATATGACTAATGCGTGCTAATGTATCTAGGCTAATATTTTCGTGAAAATGCTGCTTAATATAGTTTTTTATAAATTCAATATCTTTATTGATTTTTTGAGTAGATGTTTTTTCTACATTAAAAGATTTTTTCCTCATCATTTTAAGTAGTAATATTTCCAGAATATTTTGTATAATTAAATCGTAATCCTCCTGATGGTTTTCCACTTCTTCGATTAGTTGTTGAAGATAGAAGAGAAAGTTTTTTTGATCCTGGCTATAATTATGGATAGTGACTGGACTAGGATTTTCTATGGATGAAAAGGACAGACCTTGAATACCAAGTGCGATGTATTCGAGAGGGTGATTCATATCAGACTTTTCTGTGTGCTCGATATTTGGGTTGATGATAATCAAATTGTGCTCTTGGACGGGGATTTCTTCTTTGTAAAAGATAAAAGTTCCTTTGCCCTTGGTAATATACAATAGCTCTGTAAAGTGATGCGCATGAATGGTACTATGCCAATCTTTATCGTATTTTGATTTTGTTATATAAAGAAGCTTTACTGGAAGATGGTTTCGTTGAATTTGTGGAATCTCATATACTTCATTGGACAAATGAATCCCTCCTTCGTAGACTTTTTATCTATTTTATAAAGATTTTAGTGGGATATTCAGTAAAAAGCAAGATATCTAAAAAACAGAACAAGATGTTTATTGTGAAAGCGTTGTCTATTTTGTATTCTTTAATTATGAAAGACAGATTAGGAGATGGGGGTAAGATAAAGATGAAAAAAAAGTTATTGTTGTCTGGAATGACAGCTTTGTTATCTCTTAGTTTAATAGCATGTCAGAGTAATACTACAAAAGTTGATAATTCTAAGGAAGGTACAAACTCTAATAAAAAACAAGTTCTTCATGTGGCAGCACTTGAATCGGCTTATGGTAAAGAGATGTGGACCAAAGTGATTGACGCATATGAAGCTGCTAATCCAAAAGTTGATGTTAAATTGACGGTGGACAAAAATCTTGAGGATGTCATAGGATCGAATATGAAAGCGGGAAACTATCCGGATGTTGTGTTGTTGGCAACTGGGAGAAAACAGGCGCTTACAGAAACATTGATTAAAGATAAAGCTTTAGAAGACATTACAGATGTTTTAGATAGGAACGTTTATGGTGAAGAGGTTAAGGTGAAAGATAAGCTAATACCGGGGCTTACAGGTACATTGGCAACTAATCCTTATAACGATGCCAAAACTTACATGGCCCCGATGTTCTATAGTCCAACTGGATTATTTTATAATGCTAGTTTATTAAAGGAAAAAGGTTGGGAAGTACCAAAAACTTGGGATGAAATGTGGACTTTGGGAGATAAAGCGAAAGCAGAAGGAATTTCTTTATTTACTTATCCTACTACTGGTTATTTTGATACATTTTTCTATACTTTATTATTAGGGATGGGGGGACCGGAGTTTTACAATAAAGCTATGAAATATGAAAATGGTATTTGGGAAACCCCTGAAGCAACAAAGATCTTTGAAATTTTCGGAAAATTAGCAAAATATACAGAACCAACAACTGTTGCGAATGCCAATGACAAAGACTATAAGAAAAATCAACAATTGATTCTCGATAATAAGGCGCTGTTCATGCCAAATGGTACATGGGTTGTTGGTGAAATGGAAGAAGCACCTCGATCGAAAGGTTTTGAATGGGGCATGATGACTTTACCAAGCTTTGATGCTAACAGCGACCGATATGCGTTTACTTATTTTGAACAAATGTGGATTCCTTCTGCAGCTAAAAATAAACAAGCTGCTAAAGATTTCTTGACGTTTGTTTATTCGGATAAAGCCGTTGAAAAATTTGCAGAATCCAGTGCGATACAGCCTATCAAAGGCATTTCTAGTAAACTGACAGGTAGTAATAAATTATTCTATGGTATCTATGATAACGGAGCGAAAGTGGGGACAGGTGGATTTGCGGCAACGAAAGCCGTTGAAGGTGTTAGCATGGCAGATACATTATTCAGAACGATAGACAGTGTTATGTCTGGTGATAAAAAAGTGGAAGATTGGCAAAAATCCGTTGAAAAAACGAGTGACCAATTACGGTCTGCATTAAAATAAAATAGTTTTTTAGTTTTCACTACGTACAATGGTGAATCGCTAGTCTCACCATTGTACTTATTAACTGAGGTGATGGCAATCTTATTTGCCACTTTGTTAACGAGAGAAAAAATAAAAGGTAAAAGTTTCTTTCAAATTATTTTTTATCTCCCTAATATTTTATCCGTTGTAGTTATCGCGGGAATATTTTCTGCAGTTTATGATCCGACTACAGGATTGTTAAATAATATACTTGCTTTATTTAACCTTGAAAACCTTCAAAAGATGTGGCTCGGTAATCAAAAGATTGCCATTTACAGCATTGGCGGGGCACTCATTTGGCAAGCGATTGGTTATTATATGGTCATGTATATGGCGGCAATGGCAAGTATTCCGGAAAGTTTTTATGAAGCATCTGCTTTGGAAGGTGCTGGACGGATCAGACAATTTTTTAGTATTACGTTACCGTTAATTTGGAATAACATTCGGACGACGTTAACTTTCTTCGTTATTAGTACGATTAATTTAAGTTTTCTACTCGTTCAAGCGATGACTGGCGGGGGACCTGACGGATCGACGGAAGTGTTTTTAAGCTACATGTATAAGCAGGCTTACACTAATTCTTCTTACGGTTACGGTATGGCTATTGGGGTGGTCATTTTCCTATTCTCATTCGCATTATCTGCAATTATAAGCGGTGTCACTAAAAGGGAAGTGTTGGAGTATTAAGGAGGTCCAAAATGATGGAAACACAAAAAAAGATGACTACAGAAACAGCTTATCGAGATCCAAAAATGATGGAAACCGAAAAAGAAATGATTGTAGAAGCAGTTTATAAAGCCCCAAAAATAGTTAAGCCCCAAAAAGGTATGACTACAGAAGTAATATATCGTTGTTTTATATATGTAGCACTGATTACGTTAGCAATTTCTATTATTATTCCTGTTGCATGGGTTTTCATAGCATCAGTGAAGCAAAATTCGGAATTTTACGGAAGTCCTTGGGCCATACCGAAAAGTTTCTATTTTCAAAACTTTATCGATGCTTTTCAAAAAGCAAACATGGGTACCTATATGTTGAATTCAGTCATGGTAACTACATTGGCTCTGCTCATTTTATTGATTGTGGCCTTACCGGCAGCCTATGTGTTGGCAAGGTATACCTTTAGAGGAAGCAAGTTAATAAATACTTTTTTTAAAGCTGGATTGTTCATCAATGTGAACTACATTGTTGTTCCAATTTTCTTGATGTTATTGGACGGAGATACCTTTTTACGAGGTCAATTGGGTGATGGATTTCTACTAGACAATTTATTTGTTTTAGCTGTGGTATATGCGGCGACGGCGTTACCATTTACCATTTACTTGCTGTCTAGTTTTTTTCAATCACTTCCATCTACGTATGAAGAAGCGGCGTTGGTCGATGGTGCAGGATATTTCAAAACAATGATTTCAGTCATGATTCCGATAGCTCGTCCAAGTATTATTGCTGTCATTTTATTTAATTTTCTTGCCTTTTGGAACGAATACATTATTGCCTTAACATTAATCCCAGGGCCGAATAAAACGTTACCTGTTGGGTTAATGAACTTGATGGCAGCTCAGAAATCGGCTGCGAACTATGGTCAAATGTATGCAGGAATGGTTCTCGTCATGCTGCCAACTTTGATTTTATACATCATTGTTCAAAAAAAATTAACACAAGGAATGTCCCTTGGTGGTTTAAAGGATTAAAGGAGGATTTACATGAAAAAGAAAAAAGGCCGTGTTACTTTACCGAGTGAAGAAAATTTTCTTAAGGAAACAAAAGAATTGATGGAACGATGGGGTGCGGATGCGATTCGCGATAGTGATGGAACGAAACTAGACGATGATATTAAACAATTAGATGCGAAAATTTATACGACCTATTTTGTTGCTCGAGCTCACAATGAGTTTGCAGAGAAGCACATGGATGAATGCCAGCAACTTTATTTAATGAGCTTGTTCAATACAGCGATTACTGACACCATTGAAATTGATTTTATGAAAGGCTACTTTGAGGAACAATTAAAGCCGGATTACATTCACAGTCCTAAAAAATACTGGGAGGTTATCGATCGGACGACAGGAGAAATTGTTGACGTTAATGATTGGGAAGTAAACGAAGAGAAAAATTGTGTCTTGATTACGAATGCGATTCCTTGGCATGAATACACGGTTTCATTCCTAGTCTATGCGATTTGGGATCCAACACAAATGTACAATCATATTACTAATAATTGGGGTGATAAGCCACATGATATCCCTTTTGATGTCAGGCAGCCACATTCCAATGAATTTATGAAAACCTATTTAAAACAATGGCTGACAGAAAATCCGGATACAGATGTGGTTAGGTTCACAACGTTTTTCTATCATTTTACCCTGGTGTTCAATAATCTTGGCAAAGAGAAATTTGTCGATTGGTTCGGATATGGTGCTAGTGTTTCAGTTGCTGCTTTGGATGCTTTTCAAAAAGAAAAGGGTTATCGCTTAAGACCAGAGGACATTGTTGATCAAGGTTATTATAATACTTCGTTTCGAATTCCAACTACCGCATTTTTAGATTATATAGATTTTGTTCATAAGTTCGTTGCTGAAGAAGCAAAGAAACTTGTGGATATTGTCCATGAAAGTGGAAAAGAAGCAATGATGTTCCTTGGTGATAACTGGATTGGTACAGAACCATATGGGAAATACTTTGAAAATATCGGATTGGACGCAGTTGTAGGCAGTGTGGGCGGCGGAGCTACATTACGTATGATTGCAGATATACCACATGTTCGTTACACAGAAGGGCGTTTCTTACCTTATTTCTTCCCGGACACTTTTTACGAAGGTAACAACCCGACGATTGAAGCGAATGAAAACTGGTTAACGGCACGCAGAGCGTTATTACGGAACCCTGTTGATCGTATCGGCTATGGCGGTTATTTAAGTCTAGCTTATCAATTCCCGGAATTTATCTCCTATATTGAAAAAGTTACCGAGGAATTTCGTGAAATTCATGACACGATTAAAGGTGTTCAACCATATAGCGGTCTTAAAGTTGCAATTTTGAATTCTTGGGGCAAGTTGAGAACTTGGCAAACACATATGGTTGCTCACGCTCTATGGTATAAACAAATTTATTCTTATTTAGGTGTTTTGGAATCTTTGAGTGGGGCTGCTGTGGAAGTTTCGTTCATTAGTTTTGATGATGTCATTAACGAGGGGATACCTGAGGATATTGACGTTATCATTAATGCCGGTGATGTAGGCACAGCTTTCTCAGGAGGGGCTAATTGGATTAATGAAAAGTTAGTCACTACAATTAGGGCCTGGATGTATAACGGTGGAGGTTTCATAGGTATTGGCGAACCGACAGCCTATCAGCATGAAGGACATTATTTTCAATTGGCGAACGTCTTAGGTGTTGACAAAGAATTAGGATTTAGCTTATCAACAGATAAATATTTTATTAATCCTGTTGAAAATCACTTTATTTCTGCTGACAGCACTCAATTTGATTTTGGTGAAGGAATGAAAAACATTTATGCGTTATCAGATAAAACTGAAATAATCGAATATTCAAATGGAGAAGTCCATCTTTCTAGTCATCCGTTCGGAGAAGGCAGAGCTGTCTATATAGCGGGGATGCCATACAGCGAAGAAAATACACGTCTGTTAATGCGTGCGTTATACTATGCTGCCAATAAAGAAGGAGAATTCCAAAAGTATCATGCGAGCAACATTTATTGTGAAGTTCATGCATATCCATCTATTCAAAAAATGGCGATTGTAAACAATTCAATGATCGAACAAACAACGGCTGTCTACGACGGACAAGGAAACAGGAAAGAAGTGACGTTGGTACCTAGTGAAATCAGATGGGAGGATTTTTCGAATGAAGGCTAATATTTTATTCATTATTAAAATTGTTGTGTTTATCGTATGCCTGTCTTTAATTATCATCTACCAAAAGACAGCTGGCAAATTCGAATTAAGTATGATGTTGATTGGATTAGCTGGTCTCTTAGGGCTACTTTATGACTACAATCGGAAATACGTATAAATCAATTAGGGCAAGTGAATTGATCAAGGAATCGCACATATATGTTCAACTATAACAATTATAGAAAATTACTCAATACGTCAAATACAAACCTAGGGGTGCGGACAAATGAAAAAGGCAGTCGGCATTGATATTGGGGGAACGAAGATTGCAGCGGGAGTCATTTCTGACACAGGTGAACTGCTTGAACGTGTGGAAATCAAAAGTGATCCTTCAGACCGGGAAAAAATGTTTTGTAGAGTTGTAGAAGCTGTGGAACAAGTTCTCAGAAAATCATCGATTTCCATCGCTGATATCGAGGGTATTGGCGTTGGGGTACCGGGAAAAGTGGATTTTGAGAAGGGAATTGCCATTTTTCAAAACAACTTACCTTGGAAGCAGTTTCCTATTTTGGTCCGTTTGCAAGAGAAATTTGGTGTTCAGCGAATTACGATTGACAATGACGTCTATATGGGCGGCTTATGCCGAATGGAGAGCAGCACATGTAAAAGAGGATGAAACCTTTGTCTATGTGACTATAAGTACGGGAATATCTTGTTCTATCATTCATAAAGGCTCATTTTTTAGGGGGGCAGGATTTGCTGGAGAACTGGGGTTGATTCCTGTCCTCTCGAGAGGGGGCAATGAACGATTGGAAAAAATTGCTACTGGGCCAGGGATTCAGAGAATAGCCGAAAGGGACTTACAGGTAGATACGATTTCAACAAAGGATGTTTTTGCTAGTTATATAAATGGGGTACCAGAATATCAGTCTATCATCAATGAGGTAACTGATTATTTAGCTCAAGGTCTTTATAAGATTTCCTGTTTATTAGATCCGCATAAAATGGTTTTTGGTGGCAGTGTCATTGTGAAAAATCCATTTTTACTGGAGTTGATTAAAGAGAATCTGAAAAGGTTTCAGCTTCCAGAGCAACAACATCTTTTTGAGCAGATGAGCATCAGTACATTGGCGCAAAATAATGGAGTTACTGGTGCAGGCTTACGAGTATTTGAAGGTATGCAATGAGGTGGCGCCGGTCTTCTTTTATGGAGAGAATGATGGCAAATAGGTAGAGGAGTGGACGAATATGTTTACATTAAGTCAAGAAAACTTAGCTTCGTTAGGTGCATCGATAACAACAGCGGAAATAAGAAGGCAGCCTGATTTATGGGCTGAAACCTTTGCTTTGTATATGGAGAAAAGCGAGGGAATAGAAGAGTTTTTGAAAAAAATAGTAACGAAACACAACCGGGTTCGAGTTGTTTTTACAGGCGCTGGAACGTCTGCCTATGTCGGTGATACAGTCACCCCTTATTTAATAGAAAAAGCCGATGAACAACAGTGGGAAGTACTAAGCATTCCGACAACAACGTTAGTTTCAAATCCTTACCAATTTTTCAAAAAGGATTTTCCGACTTTACTCGTTTCATTTGCTAGAAGCGGAAACAGTCCGGAAAGTGTTGCTGCTGTACAATTAGCTGAGCAAATAGTAACGGATTTGTATCAAATAACGATTACTTGTGCGAAAGACGGTAAATTAGCCAAACGGGCCGTGAATAATGAAAAGAATTTATTGCTATTGATGCCTGAAAAATCAAATGATCAAGGATTTGCAATGACAGGAAGTTATACTTGCATGGCGTTAACGGCATTACTCGTTTTTGATTCTATATCGACAGAAGAAAAATCGAAGATAGTGAAAAAAATCCATCAAATGGGTGAAAGTGTCATTCAAAGAGAAGCGGTCATTCAAAAGATAGTAGATTTTGATTTTGATCGAATTATTTACTTGGGCTCTGGTAGTTTAGAAGGCCTTGCGAAAGAATCACAATTAAAAATATTAGAACTGACAGCTGGGAAAATTGTTACCGCATTTGATTCATCACTCGGATTCCGACACGGTCCAAAATCATTTGTAAACGAAAAATCATTAGTTTTCGTGTTTGTTTCTAACCATCCTTATACACGTCAATATGATTTAGATATGTTAAAAGAAATGCAGCAGGATGACATTGCCAGTTATATTTGTGCCATCGAGGTTGAGGGAGAAACTAAGTATGCTGGGAACAGATTTGTATTCGGCAGCGAGGTTCAGTCTGTACCAGATGCCTACTTAGCTTTACCTTTTGTCATGATTGGGCAAACAGTCTCTCTGTTAGCTTCAGTAAAAGTAGGCAATACACCGGATACACCTTCACCGACAGGAACCGTAAACCGTGTCGTTAAAGGTGTTACGATCTACGAATATGAGTAACTAGGATAGGGGAAACATACATGTCTATTTTTATCTTTGCAGATAAGTTTTTTCTTGAGGAGATGGTTACGGGTCCTGGATTTTTAGAAGTAAAAGACGGAAAATTCGGTGTTTTTTCAGAAGCCAGGCCAGAGGAAACGGCGGAAATTATTGAGTATAGAGGAAATTGGATTGCTCCTGGCCTAGTAGACACACATATTCATGGATTTAGAAATCATGACATTATGGACAATAGTTTTGGGGGACTGAACCAAATTTCGGTAGGACTCCTTTCTTGCGGCGTTACATCCTTTTTACCGACAACTTTAACATCCTCAATAGAATCGTTAAATAACGTCGTTGAAATGATTGGTGCCAATTACAAGAAAGTGCAAGGCGCAAAAATTAAAGGGATCTTTTTAGAAGGACCGTTTTTTACTGAAAAACATAAAGGAGCACAAAACACGAAATATTTTTGTGACCCATCAGTTGAAATGTTGAAAGGTTGGCAGGAATTATCAAATAACGTTATTAAAAAAATCGCGATTGCACCTGAAAGGAAAGGGGCAGCGGAATGTATTGAATATGCTGTAGGGGAAGGGATTGCAGTGGCGTTGGCTCACAGTGACGCAACGTATGAAGAAGCAAAGCAAGCGGTAGAAAAAGGAGCTTCCATTTTTATTCATACTTTCAATGGAATGAGTCCATTGCATCATCGTGAGCCAGGGATGGTCGGAGCGGCCATGAATTTAAAAGGTGTTTTTGCCGAAATTATATGTGATGGACATCATGTACATCCGGTGGCCTCAAATATTTTGATGAATGTCCGCGGCAGAGAAAAGGTTGTAATGGTGTCCGATTGTATGATGGCTGGGGGTATGCCTGAAGGAACTTATCAACTGGGAGAATTTCCTGTGAAAGTAAAAGAGGGGATGGCTCGTTTGGAAAGCGGAAGTTTAGCAGGTAGCATTTTACAATTAAAAGATGCTGTCAAGAATGTCGTCGAATGGGGAATTGCCACACCTGAGGAAGCGATTTATATGGCGAGTACGGCACCAGCTAAAAGTATGCAGCTTGAGGGCGAATGCGGAAAAATTGCCGAGGGATATGATGCTGATTTTATTGTGATGACGCCAGAGATGGATGTAACTGCTACCTATCTTGACGGTGTATGCCGTTTTCAAGCTTAAACAAATTTCTGAAAGAGGGATTACCAATGATACTATCTGTCACCATGAATCCATCGGTCGATATTTCCTATCCGATTCATGAATTAAAGTTAGATTTTGTTAACCGTGTGGAAGCGGTTCATAAAACTGCTGGTGGAAAAGGCTTGAATGTTGCGCGAGTGATCGCTCAAATGGAAGAAGGTGTCCTAGCGACAGGTGTGCTTGGTGGTACGATTGGGGAATACATTATTCAAGAATTAAATAAAGTCAATATTCCAAATGACTTTTTGAAAATCAAAAAAGAATCAAGAAATTGTATTGCCATTCTTCATGAAGGGATGCAAACAGAGATTTTAGAATCTGGACCAACATTATCCAAAGAAGAAGGGCTTAGTTTTTTAGAAAAGTTTGAATTTCTACTTACAACAGCTTCACTTGTGACAATTTCGGGCAGTTTACCGAAAGGGTTACCGACTAACTATTATTATCAAATGTTAGAAATCTGTCATAAACATAGAATTCCAGTAATTATGGATTCGTCAGGGGAATCTTTGAAACAAGCGATGCTTCATAAAGAAAAACCATTCGCAATCAAACCGAATAAAGCGGAATTATCTCAGCTGTTAGGCATTAACATGGACGCGGTAAATCTAAAGCAAGTATTAAACCATGAACTATTTACTGGGATTGAGTGGATTATCATGTCAATGGGTAGTGAGGGTGCATTTGTTAAGCACGGCGAGGACTATTACAGAGTTACGATCCCGAAAATAGAAGTGGTCAATCCTGTAGGGTCTGGTGATGCAACAGTTGCAGGATTAGCTGTGGCACTACATCAAAACTAAAAGGTCGAGAGCGTTCTTAAAACAGCGATGACTACTGGAATGTTAAATACGATGGAAGCTGGAACGGGCCATATTAATGTGAATAAGTTTAAACATTACTTTGATCTCATTAAAGTTGGAAAAATAGATTGAAAGAGGAGAATGTTGATGTTAGAACTAACCAAAAATAAATTGGAAGCTCTAAAACGTTTATCTGCTGAAAATGGCATAATTGGAGCATTGGCTATTGACCAACGTGGTTCATTGAAAAAAATGATTGCGTCTGGCGGTGCAAGTCATGTTGGAGATGAAGGCATTATCCGTTTCAAAGAATTAGTTTCTGAGGAATTAACACCATTTGCTACAGCGATTCTTTTGGACCCTGAATACGGTCTGCCGGCGGCTAAGGTCCGCGATAAAGAATCGGGCTTAATCGTAGCGTATGAAAAAACTGGATACGATGCATCAGAAGTAGGCCGATTGCCGGATTTATTACCAGAATGGTCAGTGAAACGATTAAAAGAAGCAGGTGCAGATGCTATTAAATTTTTACTCTACTATGATGTCAATGAAGATGAAAAAATTAATAACTATAAACATGTCTATATGGAACGTATCGGATCTGAGTGTGCAGCTGAAGACATACCATTTTTCTTAGAGATTGTTACGTATGATGCTGACAGTGATGATGTGAAAAGTAAAGCATACGCAAAAATAAAACCGTATAAAGTGATTGAGGCCATGAAGGAGTTCTCAAAAACGCAATATAAAGTAGATGTATTAAAAGTAGAAGTTCCAGTAGATATGAACTATGTAGAAGGATATACAGAAGGTGAATTTGTTTATAGTAAAGAAAAAGCTGCTTCCTATTTCAAAGAACAAAGTGAAGCAACTAAGCTGCCATTTATTTTCCTGAGTGCAGGAGTAAGCGCAAAATTATTTCAAGAAACATTAAAATTTGCTAAAGACTCTGGCTCTACCTTTAACGGAGTGTTATGTGGTCGGGCAACTTGGAAAGACGGTGTTATGCCGTTTGCTATAGGCGGTGAGCCAGCAGGGCGTGATTGGTTAAAAGATATTGGTAGAAGGAATACTGAAGAACTGAATCTCGTATTGAGAGAGACAGCTAACTCATGGTTTGCTAAAGTAAAAGTAACAGCTGAGCTTCAAAGTTAGTATAATATCTTTTCTTCTGTTTTTAAATGGAATGAAGAAAAATGAGTAGACATTCGTCTGCTCATTTTTTTAGTTGTGTCCAGTATGACCACAAATTCTAGAGTAAACGCTCAGAACAGTTAAGGGAGCAGTAATCATGACTAAAAGGAGAGAGAAGAACCGTAATACTAATTATCGTATAAAAACCAATCGATTGAACGTAGTAAAATTCAGTAAAAAACATACTTGAAAAGGTAACAATATCCTTATTTTGTAAGCATTTTAAAAAGACAATATAACTAAAAAAAGAAACAATATCTTTATTGAGTGGGCACATGAAAAAAACTATTCTAAACATAAGTGAAAGCGGTACCTTTCAGGTTTTAGTATGTTTTAAAAAGGAATGTGCAGGTATTGTTTTTAACTAGAATTTAAATTTTAAAGGGGGAGAAGAATTGGAGAGTAAGCATTTCAAGAGAGCTTTTAATACCCTTCTTGCACTTGTGCTAATTGTGCCGACATTTTTAGTTAGTATGATTGTACCATTACATGTAGGGGCAAATGTATCTAATCCGTGGGTCACAATTTCATCAGGAGGAAACGAAATCAATGCAATAATAGAACAAAATGGGAAGTCCTATGTAAGGCTTGGAGCAGGTGCTGGAAACGATAACGGGGCTAAAGCTGCAATTTTTCAAGAACAAAATAAAATCGCTAAAGAATCGGGAACGATGGCGTATACCTTTACTCCAGAAACCAGTGGAGAAGATACTAGATTTGGTTTCTATCCTCATTATATTGACAATAATAACTTCGTTTTTGTAGGCTACGACTCACTTGGATGGTTCTATGAATACAAATATCAAGGAAAAGGTGATTGGTTAAAAACGAGACCGAATGTTGCACTTCCAGAGGTTGGGACCTCACACTCCATAAAAATCGATTATAATGCAACCACTATGAACATTACATTAGATGGAAAGGATTTATTTGGACCGGTTACTTTACCTAATGATGTAAATAACCTCCTTACAGGTAAGGAAGCAGTTAAACTCGGTGCTTTTGGAGATAAAAAAAGTCAAGTTCTCATCGAATTAGGAGCTGCATCTGGTGATGGAGGCACGGATCCAGGAGATGAAAAACTTGTCGACATTACGGATAATAAATTAGAAGAAGGCGACTTTAAAATTATCTCAGGCGACGGAAAAGTTACTTATAATGCAGATGGTTCAGCAACTTTCGGTGTTACATCTACCCAAAAGAATCGAATTGTCTATAACCAAATGAAAGCGATTAAAAATGGTGTTTTTGAAGCTGATGTAACTACTAATACTGATAAGATGAATCGCTTTGGATTAATCTATCGTGTTCAAAATGCATCTGCATACACATATGTGGGAACAGGGGATACGAACGATCAGTATTTTGGTGAAACATTTGGTCCTATCAACAATTGGACGTCGATGACTTCAAATGTGCCGTTACAAGCAAAACAAACATACCATTTACGTTTAGTATTCATGGACGATGTTGCAACGTTATACATTGATGGTAAAAAGGTAGATTCTTGGACTTTAACAGGTGGTGTAGATCAAGCGGGGGGACTTGGGTTTGAAAAAAGCCGAGGTGCTGCCGAAACTATGATTTCTAATATCAAAATCAAGGAATATAGTGCGCCAAAGCCTCCAGATACTCCACCAGTAGAAGATACATTAAAGTCAAAGTATATGGATGTTACTATTGACCAAGTATTCCCGCGAGTTGTGAAATACAAAGTTGGCGATAAAGTAATGAATGGACAAGAATCACCTGTTTACGGATTGAAAGTAAATGGTGCACTATACTATCCTAAAGTAAGCTTTGAAAAGTTAAGCGATAGTGAAGCGCTATATACATTAAAAGTTGTGGATGAAATGAAAAATCTTGATGCTGTATTTAAAGTATCTTTGAAAGTAAATGATAATAAAGTTATTTATAGCTTCGATGAGATTGAAAATAATGGTAGTGCAAAAATTGAAACAGTTGAGTTTGCTGATATGAACGTAATCTCAGTAAATTCGGAGCAAAAAGGTGCAAAAGCTAAATTAACGAATATTAGTACTGATGTTAGGAAATCAGGAGATGTGGATGTAAGCGTAGATTCTTCTATGGGGGAAATAGGCACATCTACTAAAAATTATACTGCATTTTTGTCAACTGACGAATTGAGTGCGGGTGTATGGTCTAGTTCAGAAGTGGATGGCTATAAAAACTTAGTTGCAAATCGATATGTAAATAAAAATGGTGCTAAAGCAATGGGGATAGGTTCTAGTGCACTCTATTACCAAAGAGATTTTATGCCAGAACCACAAAAAAATAAACCAACTATTAAAATAGCTATCGCTAAAGATTTGAATACTGATAATAAGACAGATTGGCAGGATGCGGCGATTGCATATCGTGATATTATGCAAGACATTAAAGGATATCAAGATGTAAACAATAATGTTGGAATGCGAATTGCAATGAATTTCGGATCACAAGCACAACAACCATTCTTAAAAACAGCAGATAATATTAAAAAGGTTGCTCTTGCTACAGATGAATTGGGGCAGGCTGTTTTATTAAAAGGATATGCAAACGAAGGGCATGACAGTGGTCATCCGGATTACGGTAATGTAGGTGAGCGTATGGGTGGCGTTAAAGATTTGGATACTCTTATTAAAGAGGGGCGTAAGTATAATACTCAATTTGGTGTCCATATCAATGCACAAGAAGTTTATCCTGAAGCGAAAGCTTTCAACAATGATTTTATTGATCGTCCAAATTCTTTAGGATGGGGATGGCTAGATCAATCTTATACAATTAATAAATTAAAAGACTTGTATACTGGAGCACGTGCGAAAAGACTAGATGAATTGAAAACTGCTGTTCCAAACCTTGACTTTATTTATTTAGATGTATGGTATCAAAATCAATGGGAATCAAATAGAATAGCAGATCAATTTAAAGATAGGGGCTGGAGACTAACAACGGAATTTGGTGGTTCTATGGCCAATAATTCAACGTGGCAACACTGGGCTACCGATAAAAACTATGGTGGACCGGAAAGTAAAGGTATCAACTCAGAAGTACTACGCTTTATTAGCAATCACCAAAGAGATTCTTGGGTGTTGAATTGGCCTGAAGTAGGAGGAACTGCTGATTATCCGTTACTTGGTGGATTTGAATTAGCTGGTTTCGAAGGATGGCAATCTGATAAGAATTTTGATAATTTTATTCGCATGACATTTGATACGAATTTACCTACTAAGTTCTTACAAAAATATTATGTAACGAATTGGACAGCTGTAGAAGGGGATAAAAGCAAGACAAACTTAGAAAAGGAAATAAAATTGAAAGACCCAAGTAATGGAGATGTTGTCAATGTAACTAGAAAAGACAATTCTAGGGAACGTGTTATTACACTGAATGGAAACGTTGTACTTGATGGACACACTTATTTAATTCCTTGGGTGAAACAAGATTTTAAAAATCCAACTTTTAATTCTGAAAAACTATATCACTGGAATTTGGAAGGTGGTACAACTACTTGGACACTTCCAGATGAATATAAAGGTGCATCTAGTGTATATGTATACAAACTGACAGATCGTGGTAGAGCAGATATGAAAGAAGTTAAGGTCGTAAATAATAAGGTAACTTTGACAGCTAGTGCGGCAACTCCTTATGTTGTTGTACCAAAAAGAGATAAAGGTTTGGAAATCATTGACTATGATTGGAGCAAGGGTGCTCATATATATGACGCGGGATTCAATACAGGAAAAGTAAGTGCATATACAACTATTGAGGGGGATAACAAAGCTATAAGCGCCGTTAGAACGAATCAAACTGGAAGCAACCGCAATGTAAGTAGTGGAGATTACTACTTAAATATTGATAGTCCGTCAAAAGATACAACTGTTTCCCGTGTCCTTACTGGTTTGGAACCAGGTAAAGATTATGTAGCAGAGGTATATGTTGAAAACAATAGTGATGTAAAGGCCGGAATTACAGTAACAGGTGGGAAAGAAGACGTTAACAATTACACACTTCGCAGCCTGCAAAAGAACTATGTTAAGGCAGATTCACATGCTTCAAATGATGGATACAATAGCAAAATGCAAATCATGCAAGTGAGCTTTACAGCTGAAACGAATAAAGCTAAATTAACTCTCAGCCGTGATGCTGGAAAAGGAAACACAAAATTTGATGATATTCGGATTGTTCAAAAATCCTTAAAAAATTATGTCTCACCAACGGAATTTAAACAAGATTTTGAATCGGTAGTACAAGGTATTTACCCATTCGTTATCGGTAACACAGAAGGAGTAGAAGACAACAGAATTCATCTGTCTGAACTGCATGCTCCATATACGCAAAAAGGATGGGCAGGTAAAAAACTAGTCGATGATGTATTAGGTGGGAATTGGTCCGTTAAAGTGAACACTGGAAATAAAGGTTTGCTGTACCGTACGATTCCTCAAAATTATCGTTTCGAACCAGGCGTAACTTATAAAGTATCATTTGACTACCAAACAACAGCAAATGCATTCCGCTTTATTTCAGGGGATCAAGAAATTGATGTTCGAGACATTGCGAGTGCAAAGGGATTGAGTGTGAATAACACTCTTACTGCATCTACTGACACAAAAACAGCAGAGTTTACTGTGACAGGTTCTGAGAACGGTCAAACTTATGTTGGAATTTTCAGTGATGGAACGAATTTAAACGGTGATACAGGAGCAGGTACGTTTATTTTAGATAATTTACGTATTGAAAAAAGGTGACTACAGGGGAGAGAGGCACAGAGATAAAAATCTCGAGTTAAGATAAAGGGAGTTTTATGCCTAGTGTAATATCGTAAATTAGAGGCCTATCTCAGGGGAGATAGGCCTCATTGTGTTCATTAAATCGTTCTTCAAAAATGTTCCTTTTTATGTTTTTAGTGAGATGTTAAAAGTGAAAAGCAAGATGTCTAAAAAATACGACAAGATGTTGATTGTAGAAGTGTTTTTACGTACGTATAATGTAACAAAATAGCTTACTAAACGGGCGATTCAAGTATGCTAATAGCTCCTTCGGAGAAAGCAAAATGTATATTAGAATAGTGGTTATCCCATACGTCTGTTCATAAAATGATAAAAGGTATATAAAACTGGCATCGTAACAACATAAACCGCTATAAGGTTAAAGGAGGTATATACTGATGATATATCAAGCTATCCAGCAGTTAATTGATCGGGCTATTGAAGTTCAATTAATTGAACAAGAAGATGAAATATATACAAGGAATAAAATTCTTTCTTTACTTCGTTTAGATGACTTTGTAGTGGAAGCGTCAGCGCCCGCGCCCGCAAAGAAAGCAATTTCGGAGTTATTGGAAGAGTTAATTGAATATGCTTGTATGCATAAAGTCATTGAGGAAGTAATGGACGAGAAAGAGATTTTAGTAAGTTCAATTATGGATGTTTTTATGTCCAAACCGTCCATTATCAATTCTCTATTTTATGAAAAATACGAACAAAATCCGAAGGCTGCAACAAATTACTTCTATGAATTAAGTAAAAACAGCAACTATATTCAGATGAAGCAAATTGCCAAAAATATAAATTATAAAGTACATACGGAATATGGACCCATTGATATTACAATTAATTTATCAAAACCGGAAAAAGACCCGAAACAAATTGCTAGAGAGAGAGTATTGGAAAGTACAAATTATCCAAAATGTTTACTCTGTATTGAGAATGAAGGATATAGAGGCAGAATTGGACATCCAGCACGCTCGAATCATCGTATCATTCGTATGAATCTTACAGATGAAAGCTGGTTTCTACAGTATTCACCGTATATTTACTTCAATGAACACTGCATTGTATTGTCTTCAGAACACCGTGATATGAAAATTGACCGTCAAACCTTTTTACGTTTGTTAAAATTTGTAGAAAAATTCCCGCATTATTTCCTTGGTTCGAATGCAGATTTGCCAATTGTAGGAGGATCTATTCTAACACATGACCACTATCAAGGTGGTAGTTATGAATTTGCTATGGCAAATTCATCAAATGACTTCATTTTTGAACTCACTAACTTTCCAGAAATGCAATGTTCTATTATTAAATGGCCTATGTCAGTTATTCGCTTAAGAAGTAACGACATAGAACAAATAGTAAATGCAGGGGATTACATATTAGAGAGGTGGAAGGGATATAGTGATCCATCCGTTAAAATATTTGCATTTACGAATGATGTTCCACATCATTCGATTACGCCGATTGCCCGTTATCGGAATGGTATGTACGAATTGGACCTTGTTTTGCGAAACAATCGTACAAGTGAAGAACATCCGCTAGGTATTTTTCACCCTCATGCGGAAATACAACATATTAAAAAAGAAAATATCGGTCTGATTGAAGTAATGGGGTTAGCTGTACTACCTGCGCGTTTAAAAACAGAACTTCAGGAAGTGGAAAAATTCTTACTTAACATTCCAAGTGATATTCCAACGCCTCATATACGATGGGCAGAACAATTAAAAATCAAATATGACAATCGGATACATGAACAAAATGTACAGGAGATTATAAGAGAAGAAGTGGGAAGGAAATTTATACAGGCGCTTGAAGATGCTGGTGTTTTTAAACGAGATGACGAAGGAATATCGGCGTTTAAACGTTTTATTCAGACCTTAAATTAAGAATGGACTTAGTAGTTATAATAATTACCAAATGACCTAATTATATGATAAGGGAGGTAATAATATGGGGAAATGTGAGCATAAGCAACTACAGGAATTGAAACAGATAGGTGGCCCTATATTAATGATGTGTATAAAATGTAATCAAATAATTAAAGTGTCCAAAGGATCCAGTACAAAAATAAAGTAAAAAAGAATGAAGCGTTTATATTTCTAGTGGGTGAAGAACAAAATCCACACTGAGTAAAGTTTCACTTTATAAAAAGAATAGAAAAAATAAAAAAACATCCCATATTCATATGAGATGTTTTTTAGGATGGTTCTGTCGCATGTAATACGACGTCTAATAAACCGGGAAACCTAGCATGTAAGTCATCTTCACGAATTGAAATGAAGCGCTGTGTTCCTTCAAGGCGTGTATACATAACACCGGATTCACGTAAAACCTTGAAATGGTGAGATAAAGTTGATTTCGCAATTGGAATGTTTAACGCGCCACAAGATTGTTCATTTTTCTCTAGTAGCATAGTTACAATTTGTAAACGAATTTGATCGCTAAGTGCGTATAAGACAGAAGAGAATTGAATTTCTTCTCGGTTTGGATGATAGAGAGTACGCATTTTTTTCACCTACTTGTATAAGTTCATATAGTTTGCACTATAACATATAAAGTGGTATATTTCTATTGTTCGAATATATTCGAATAATAGAAATATAGGGGGAGAAAAAATGAAGTATACAAAATTACAAAAGGCAGGACTACATATTTCAAGGTTGGGGTTAGGAACAAACGCTGTAGGGGGGCATAATTTATATGCTGATGTGAATGAGGAAGAAGGAAAACGATTAATAGAAGAAGCTATCCAGCAAGGGATTACATTTTTTGATACAGCGGATTCATACGGTTTCGGTAGATCAGAGGAATTGGTAGGAGAAGTATTGAAAGGAAAACGCCATGAAGTTGTAATTGCTACAAAAGGTGGAATACAGCCGTTATTAAATGGAGAGGTTTATATTAATAATGAACGAAGCTATTTAAGAAATGCTGTGGAAAATAGCTTAAGAAGATTACAAACTGATTATATTGATTTATATTATTTACATTTTACAAATCCAGAAACAAGTTACATAGATTCAATTGGAGAGCTTACTCGTCTAAAAGAAGAAGGAAAAATTCGTTCAATTGGAATATCCAACGTAAACGTAGAGCAATTACAAGAAGCAAATCAGCACGGACAAATAGATGTTGTACAATCACCGTATAATATGTTGGATCGTGCTGCTGGGGAAGAACTTTTGCCATATTGTATAGAATCAGGTATTTCATTTATCCCATACGGGCCTCTTGCCTTTGGGATACTAGGCGGAAAATATACAGCAGATTTTAAACTGAACGAAGGAGATTGGCGTCAAAGTGTAAATCTATTTGAAGAAAATACATATAAGAGTAACTTTAAAAAAGTTGAAAAGTTAAAAGGCTTAGCTAAAGAAATGAATCTTGAAGTATCGCATTTAGCTTTAGTGTGGCTATTAAACCAAAAAGGAATTGATACTGTTATTCCTGGTGGGAAACGAGCGGAGCAAATAAGAGAAAGTGTAAGAGCGTTGGAAGTTTCATTGAATGAAAAGGTTATGAAAGTAATTGAATCTATTTTAGAAGATTAGTTGAGAAGAGGGATAATTCCCTCTTTTTGTATAAAAGGAGAAGATTAAAATGAAAAGAGTACTAGCTGTATTCTTTACGATCATGTTTATGATAGGTACAGATACTTTCTTAATTTCACCACTTTTACCGACATTACAACAGGTGTATCATGTTTCAACTGAGCTGTCAGGGTGGATGGTGAGCTCATATGCTTTAGGATACGCTGGATTTGCACTTATTGCTGGTCCTATATCAGATGGCTTAAATAGAAAAAAAGTGATGGTAATAGGAATGAGTTTTTTTGCGTTAAGTACGTTTTTATGTGGAATGGCACCGAGTTTTCTATGGATGCTAGCATTTAGATTTTTAGCAGGTGTAGGTGCAGCCTTTGTATCTCCACAAGTGTGGGCATCTATTCCGCTCCTTATAGAGAAGGAGCAAATTGTAAAGGCAATTGGAATTGCAACAGCAGGGTTAGCAATCTCTCAAATTTTAGGGCTGCCAGTTGGATCGTATTTGGCAATGATACACTATACAACACCATTCTTCGTCATTGGTATATTATCAGCACTACTTGTCGTTCTTATCTATGTAGTATTACCAGAAATACAACCGGTTCATATAGGTGGAAGTAAAACAAACATCTTAAAGCGCTATAAACAATTACTTACAGATTCAAAGGTTTCACTTTCTTATTTTGCATATTTTGTTTTTCAAACTGGTAATTTTGCTGCGTTTTCATTTTTTGGTGTATGGCTTTCCATTCAATTTGGTTTACAAGTTCATGAAATAGGAACAGCTATGCTTGTATTAGGGTTAGGAAATTTAACAGGGAATATTTTTGGCCCAAGAATCGTAAATAAAATTGGTTATAACCTTTCTTTCTATGGTGGAATTATATTTACAGCAGTGCTATATGTAGTACTTCCTCATGTAAAGAACATTGTATTTGTGGAGCTATTATTCTTTGTTTTATTTTTTGTGGCAGGAATGTTATTTGCAGCATCTCACAATTTTATACTTATAGGTAGTTTTACTGCGTTACTATATATAGGAGCTTTATTTTTGTTTAGAAAAAGTGAAAAACTTACTGAAAATAGTGAAACAGGAATTGCATCATAAAGCCTGTATAAATATTTCGCAAATCAGAATTAATAAGAGTGTGAATACATGAATGTGCTTTTAATTACAAGTAGTTACTAAAATTATAGAAATAGTAGGAGAAATGTATTGTAACAAAGTTATGAGGAATTCAAAAATAAAAAATCCCTATAAAGATAGGGATTTATATATCGGCATATAGTTCCTTGGAAAAGGATATACTTAGTTTAGCATATCGGACTACTTATATTTGTGAAATAGATGTGAAAGTAATGTGAAAAATACCGTAATAAAAAGCACTGTTTTAGCTAATGAACTAAAACAGTGCTTTTCTCTTTGATTGAACTGTTGCTGCATTTTCATCATGTATGCCTGCATCTTTAATAATTCGTTGTTTTGCTTTATTTAATAGATGGTCTACTGCTTCACCAAAATAATTAGCTTCGCTTTTTGTGCGGGCTTCTCGTAAACATTTATAGTTTTCTAGCAGTTCCTCTTTTTCAGTGTTTGTTAAGAAATCTTCTATTTTCTTTTTTGTCATACGAAACACCCTTTCTTCTGACAAACGACGCAATAAAAAATATTTATTGTTTATTATAGCAATAATTTTTAAAGAAAGTATACACTAACGTCGTAATAATTTGTCAATTTCTTGAATCTTCTCATCAGCTTTCCTAATTTGTGTATTTTTAGCTTGCTCACCACCAAGCGCTTGTTGTAGTAAGAAAGTCTGACCAGAAATAGCAGTCACAATGGATACTTTTATAATTTCTTTTATTAAGGTAACATCGAATAGAACGAGTCCAAGCAGTGCAGCTAGACTACCAGTGAAAATATCAGTCAAAAACCCAAAGTGAAAAAAAGTTTTCAAACGGCGTGGAAGCAATAACTTGCCTTGGTTATTGATAAGATGGGAAACGAAACCAGTAATGCCACCAACGAGAACAGCAGTTAGCCATTGATACATTTCCATCGAATCCACTCCTTTTAGTGAATAAGATTCGATTATTTTATATTGATTCCTTTTAATATTTCATATAAGCATATTGAGAAAGTTTGTTTGGGTTTTTTTTATATTCAATTTAATTATAACAGAAAAATCTGATATATTTTAGTCTATTATATGAAGAGGTTATTCCTTAATATGAATGTAGAAAGGGGCGCGTGAGATGAATATAGATTATCGAATAAGAAGTGTAGATGGTTATACAAAAAATATAGGGGAATTAGTAAGCATGCTGGAGCATACGAGGGCTGTAACATTACAGGAAATAAAAGATCTATCAGTTGAGCAATTAGATTTAATTATGCCGAGTGGAGGAAATTCCATCGGTGCGTTATTAAAACATATAGCAGCTATAGAAAAAGCTCATCAACTTATTTCATTTCAAGAGCGCGACTTTACAAAAAAAGAATTAGAAATATGGGAAGACGCACTGTATTTAGGGGAAGCAGGGAGAACAATCCATGGTCATGAAATACAGTATTATGTACAACTTCTGCAAAGTGTTCGAGAAGAATCTCTGAAGTATTTGATTGAACAAGATGATGAATGGCTTATGTCAGAAAGAAAGTGGCCTAACGATGTAGCGTATAACCAGCACTATCTGTGGTTTCATGTGCTAGAAGATGAGATTAATCACCGTGGGCAAATTAGAATGATGAAAAATAAATTATTTGAAAATTACGTTAAATAAAGTAGCTTTTTAAATCAATATTCCATATAATGAGAGTAATTAAAATGAGAACGGGGTGATGTATTATGGCGAAAATAACTTATATAAATAATAAACCAAATACAAAGGTGGATGGAAAGGGCGAGACTGTATAAGTTAGCGCACGATCCTTCCGCTTAGCTTAAACTAGGGAGGATATCAATTTGAATCAAAATATTTTAGAATCGTTCGGCTGGGATACTTTTTTTGAGGAACAAGCTGTAGAGAACTTTGAAGTAGGACGTATTTTACTTGAGCATAAGCATATATATCGAATTATTTGTAATGATGGTGAATATATGGCAGAGCTGTCTGGAAAGTTTCGACATGAAGCAGTAACGAAGGGAGATTATCCAGCGGTTGGCGATTGGGTATATATAAAGAAAATAGAGAATGAAAAGAAAGCAATTATTCATCGTATTTTTCCGAGAAGAAGTTCTTTTTCTAGACAAGAGGCTGGTACTCGAACGGAAGAACAAGTAATAGCAGCAAATGTAGATTATCTATTTTTAGTGAATGCACTTAATCATGATTTTAACGTAAGAAGAATGGAACGTTATTTACTATTAGCGTATGAAAGTGGTGCAATGCCTGTTATTGTTTTAACGAAGAGTAGTTTATGTGAAGATGCGGAACAGAAAATTGTAGAAACGGAAGCCGTGGCAATGGGTGTTCCGATCTTCATCGTTGATAGTTTAGAACATACTGGCATTGATTCGTTGCAGCAATTTGTTTCTTCTGGGAAAACAATTGCTCTAGTCGGATCATCCGGGGTTGGAAAATCGACTTTGCTAAATGCACTTATAGGAATTGAAGTAGCAAAAACGGGAGATATTCGTGAGGAAGATAGTAAAGGAAGGCATACGACAACTCATCGTGAATTGTTCCGATTACCGAGTGGTAGTTTAGTTATTGATACTCCGGGTATGAGGGAACTGCAACTTTGGGAAGGTAGCGATGCAATTCAAACAACATTTTCTGATATTGAAGAATTAGCAAAAACGTGCCGTTTTAGGGACTGTAAGCATGAAAATGAGCCAGGATGCGCAGTGCATCATGCAATTGATAACGGAATTATTACGATAAATCGTTTGCAAAGCTATAAAAAACTACAAAAAGAACTGGCGTATTTTATGAGAAAACAAGATGCTGTTCTTGCAAGAGCAGAGCGTGATAAGTGGAAAAAACTTTCTAAGCAGCATAAAAAAATGTAAAAAGCCAAAGGGTGGTTCCCTTTGGTTTTTTGCTTTTGTAAATTTTATAATAATATTATTCATATATATGGACAAAGGGAAATTAATTGTTTAAACTTTACAAAGTATTCATCATAATAGGTTATGAAAATAATAATTTGGGAATGGGAAATATTTATAATTCACTAGATTTAACTTGTGAAATTGAAAAGCAGGAGGTTTGTAATGGGTAGACTATTAAATTGGTTTCGTGATATGAAAGTAGCAAAAAAACTACTAATTTCATTTTTTGTCATTTTAATTGCGGCTGTCTCTATTATCGGGGGCATGTCTTATCAAACGGCTAAAAAGAATTTTGAATCACAAATTACGAGCAGTGCTCACGACAATATAAAAATATTAGATAATTTAATCAATCAAATGATTGATGCAAAATTTAATGATGTGAATAATTTTGCACGGGTGATTCAAGGTAATATGTATCAAGGGGATAATCAAGATGAATTAAGAAAAATGTTATCTCAATATATCAATTTGAATAAAGATGTTGAACAAGTATACGTCGCTGGGAATGATAAGAAATTTGTGCAAGAACCAAATATACAAATGGCAGCAGACTACAATCCAACAGAACGTTCTTGGTATAAAGATGCAGTGGCAAAACAAGGTGGTATTGTAATTACTGAGCCGTATAAGGCACAAGGAAATGGACATATTGTCGTAACGATTGCAAAACAAACAGAAGATAAAAACGGTGTTGTAGCAGTAGATTTAAGTTTAGATAATTTATTAAAAACAACAAAGTTAATCAATATCGGTAAAAAAGGGTATGCTTTCATCTTAGATGGAAAACAAAAAATAATTGCACATCCTCAAGAAAAATCAGGAGAAAAAGCAGCTGATTCTTGGGCGAAGAAAATTTATGAAGATAATCATGGTGCTTTTTCATATACGTATGACGGTAGCGAAAAGCAAATGGTATTTGCTACAAATGTAAAAACAGGTTGGAAAATCGGTGGGACGATGTATTCCAATGAAGTAATTGAAGCTGCGCAACCTGTATTTTATAATATGTTAATTGTAATGATCATTTCATTAGTTATAGGCGGAGCACTTATTTATTTTGTGACACTTTCTATAACGAAGCCATTAAAAAGATTAGTTAACACGTCTAAAGAAATAAGTGAGGGAGATTTAACGCAAACAATCGAAATTCATTCTAATGATGAAATTGGCCAACTTGCAAAAGGATTCAATGAGATGACTGATGCATTGCGAACGTTAATTGGAAGAATTAATACTTCGGCTGGACATGTTGCAGCAGCATCAGAAGAGCTAACAGCAAGTGTAAGACAAGCGAGTGAAGCGACTGAGCAAATTACAATGGCCATGGATGAAATATCGAGCGGGGCAACGACGCAAACGACAAGTGTAGAAAATGGTGCAATGTTACTATTTGATGTAACAGAAGGAATTCAGCATGTAGCAAATAGTTCATCATCAATTAGTACTGCTTCTGCTCATACTCGTGAAAAAGCAGAAGATGGTGGAAAACTAGTTGGAAAAACAGTAAATCAAATGCAGTCTATTGCAGAATCTGTATCGCAATCAGATGAAGTTATACAGTTATTAAATAATAAATCAAAACAAATTGGTGACATACTAGAAGTAATTCAAAATATTGCAGATCAAACAAATCTTCTAGCTTTAAATGCAGCAATTGAAGCTGCAAGAGCAGGAGAGCATGGAAGAGGATTTGCAATCGTTGCAGATGAAGTACGTAAATTGGCAGAGAAGTCTAGCGTATCTTCTAGTGAAATTAGTAAATTAATATGTGAAATACAAGATGACATGAGTAAGACGGTAAAATCTATGGGTCATGTAAATGAAGAAGTTCAATCTGGACTTGTTATTGCGAATGAGACGAAGCAAAACTTTACTGAGATTTTACAATCTACAAATGAAATTGCAGATCAAATTAAAACGATGGTTGAAACGGCTAATGGGATGTCGAAAGGTGCAAATGAAGTGTCTATTTCAGTAGGTCAAATTGCAATGACAGCACAGAATAATGCGACGAGTACTCAAAACGTTGCAGCATCAGCAGAAGAACAACTAGCGTCCATTGAGGAGATTAGTTCGGCGGCTGGTACATTATCTCAAATGGCTGAAGAGTTACAAGGGTTAATTGAAAGATTTAAAGTTTAACAGAGGACAGACTATCTCCAAAATGGCAGTGTGCTATTGGAGTAGTCTGTTTTTATTATGTAATATTAAATGAGATAGAGAGTATCTTTATAATATTTAAAGGTATATTTTGTATAATATTTGTCGAAAAATAGAGGTATTTGTTAACTTTGTGTATAATTATAATCATATAGAATGCAAATAAAGGAGATTACTATGGGAGTTTATTGGGGTACCAAAAGACATTCTTGGCTTAGTTATGTCTCATTTTGGTTAAGTATTTCATTTTTTATTGTTTTTCTAATTGAAGTGTTTATTTTAAAAACACTTTCGAATAGTTCGGTGCAAATTGTTAAATATTTTTATTTTATACTTGTACCAGTAAACATCTTTCTTAGTTTAAAGTTACTCTTTAAGCAGAATGAAAAGAAAGCATTACCTATTTTTAGTTTCATTGTATCATTATTATTTACAATTTTAATATTAGTATTAGCGTTAGCAGCTACTGGCAAATTCTTTTAAGGAGAGTGTTATAAGTCACTCTTCTTTTTTGTTGTTGCAAGGAAATAATAAGTGGAGGATGGACAAAGAAAGCAATTTCATTAAGTTTGATATGATTTGAAAATTTTAGAAGAATAGTAAGAAATGAAATCAGAGATAATTCATATAATAATGAAGAGAATCAGGTATTTTACATACAGTTATGAAGCAAATGAATACGGTAATAACGGCGATATATGGTACAATACATATGGATAGTGATAGAGATAAAGGGTATATAAAATACTCATCGTTTTTTAGTAAGAGAGGGGTTATCTTATGCTATACGAGGATTTGATGACATTATTTCAAGCTGTTCCGAAAGAAGAAGGTAGAGGCGGCTGGAAATATATAATCCAGGAACGAAATGATAAATATGAAATTGTTGATGAAATGTTGAAAAATCAAATGAGTGTTGAGTTGTATTTTAATGAATATGATGAGGTGAAAATCACTTTATATAAAGATGAAATGCCTATTTCTACTATGCAAAGAATTGCGATTTCAAAAGTGGAATTAGACGAAGAGGAAGAAGGGATTCAATTCGTTTTAGAACGTATGCCTAGTCGGATGATTCGCTTGCAATTAAAGCCATATTTAGCACTCGAAATGGGGCCATACTGGGAAGTATGTGATGATTGTGAATGAACATAAAAGAAGCATCCAATAACATGGATGCTTCTTTTATGTTTTTTGAAGTTGTTTAAAAGCAATAATTGGAAGTAAAATGATGCTAACCCATCCAATTATAGGATATAGAATGTGGAGTAATTCACTGTAACCAATGTAACTAAAGCAATAACTAATTAGTAAAATAAAGAAAATAATATTGTTACTTTTCCAACCGGTGATGGATTGTATTTGTTTTGTCATTCCGAACACATTGCCAACTAAAGTTGTGAACACTTCACCGAAAATGATAAGAACAAAGAAAAAGTGAAAAGTTGCATTGAATTTTCTTATGACTTCAGCCATTGGGATATTATATTGATAAAATTGATCGACTGATAAGATAGCTAAATGGCTACATAATAAAATTAAAGATAGTCCTGCACCACCTAAAATACCGCCCCATAAAATGGCCTTTCGATCTTTTACTTCACTGGCTAACGGGACGAGAACGCTTTGGGCGAGCGAAAGATTTAAGGCGACATACGTGATAGGACTAGTAATCCACTTCATATTCCAGCTTTCTGCAGGAATAGTGCTACTAAGAGGAGTTGTACCGTGAAAAAAAGTTGTAATAGCAAGTCCGATAATAAAAATCATCATAATAGGTACGACAAGTGTATTAACTTCAAAAACCCCTTGTAATCCGCGACTACCTATAATGAGACAGGCAATCACTGTAATGAAAATACCGAGTTGTCTTGGTAAACGAAGTTGCTCTTCAAATACCGCTCCAGCTCCTGATAACATAACGCTTGTTACACCAAATAATACGAGTAATAATAGTGTATTTACAACATTTCCAACTACATCCCCAAATAAGTATTTGTTAAACTCTTGCGCTGAAAATGCACCGATTTGTGATGAGAGTAACATCATCTTTGTGCCAAGCCAAATAAAAAAAAATCCACTTACACATATGCCAATTGTTCCATAAAATCCGTTCACTGTAAAAAATTCAACAATTTCTCGTCCAGTAGCAAATCCAGCTCCAACGACTGTTCCAATATAAGTAGCAGCGACTTTCTTTGCTACTTGCCATTGTTGATTGTCCATGTTATCCCTCTTTCTACTACGATGAGCTTGATTTACTATTATGCATATGTATGAGCTTGGACAATTAGACGTATGAAGTGTTTGAAAACATACATGAATTACAAGATATTAGGGAAGTATTAAAGGTGTTAAAACTTTGTTACATATGGGCTAATCGTTCGAAAGTATAGGAAATGTATGGTAACATGTAACTAGGTTATTAAAAGATAAACATTATGAAATGATAAGAGGAGTGGATTGTATGAGTACGAAAACAAATGTTGTTGAAGTATTAAACAAGCAGGTAGCAAACTGGAATGTGTTATATGTGAAATTACATAATTATCACTGGTATGTGACAGGACCACACTTCTTTACATTACATGAGAAATTTGAAGAGTTTTACAATGAAGCTGGAACAAATATTGATGAATTAGCAGAACGTATTTTAGCGTTGGAAGGTAAACCGCTAGCGACAATGAAAGAATATCTTGCAACATCTAGTGTGAATGAAGGGACAAGCAAGGAATCTGCAGAAGAAATGGTGCAAACATTAGTGAATGATTACTCTGCACTTATTCAAGAATTAAAAGAAGGTATGGAAGTTGCTGGTGAAGCTGGCGATGAAACATCAGCGGACATGTTGTTAGCGATTCATACAACATTAGAACAACATGTATGGATGTTAAGCGCGTTCTTAAAATAAATATAAGTATATAAAGAAAAAAGTCATCGAAAAATTCTTTCAATGACTTTTTTTGTAATTTTTCAGTTTTCTTTTATGCTATAATATAGTAAAAAGGAGGCGATGCTATGTTTCGCTTTTTCAGAACTGGAAAAGAAGAGCGTGAAATTACGAAGGATGAATTAGAACAAGCGATGGCTAAGTTTCTAGAAACGAATGCTAATATCGTTTATACAGTATTAGTAAATGATGATTATACAGTAAATTATGATTTGTTAAAGCCGTATTTACTTGCATTTCCAACAAATAGTTTTCTTATTACGAAGGAAACGCTTGAGGTATTTGAACATACAGAAGAAAATCTAAACCTAGTTAAAGAAATTGATACCGTACAAAAAGCAGTAGATCAATACGTAACAGAAAAAGAAATGTTTCCACTTGTTGAAGGTAGTGAAGAGCGTCTTATATGCGGGATAAAATTAGGGCCATATTTAAAGCGTATATTAAAAAGAGACTTATATATTTCAGAAAAACATTATTTAGTTTCAAGTAAACCGGACAGGAAAAAACAAAAGAGTGGGTAGATGTATTGAGAACAACAATAAATATATTGTTGTCTTTTTTTGTTTATAAAAATATTGATTTTTCAGTCTATTCAATTTTATAATAAGCTTATTGGACGAAGAAGTGTAATGATTAAGTATTGTTTGCGTGAGCTATATACAGTGATTACAGAATGGTACAAAGGTTTGAAAGATAAATATGATAAAAGGTTACGGGGGAATAGGGGTATGAAAAATAGTACGACTTACATTCAATTATTAAATGAAACGTTACATTGTTACGCAAATAAAGGGAGTTCGGAAGCGTACACTTATATAATGGAGCATGCGAAAGGTGTAGTTGGGAATGAAGCGCAAATATATAACTTTAAATATGCACTAGCGAGTGCAGCAGGACTTGAAGAAGAAGCGTTACATCTAATGAAGGAAGCTATTATAGACAATGGATTTTGGTACGGAAATGAGTATTTAATTTCGGACGATGATTTAAAACCACTCCATAAATTTGAAGAGTTTCATAAAATGGTTCAATTATGTAAAGAAAGAGAAGAATTAGCAAAGAAAACAGAACGAGCAGACGTGAAATGTATTGAAGGTAAGAAAAAAGAGAAATTATTTATTGCAATGCACGGAGATCAAGAAAATATAGGAATAGTAGAACCATATTGGAAATCTGTTTTGGATCAAGATTATACGTTGGCTTTACCACAATCTTCGCAAATTCAGTTTTCAGATGGATTTGTTTGGGATGATATACATAGAGGGAAAGAGGAATTAAAAGAGCATTACGTTACGTTTACAGAAAATCATACAGTAGAAAGTTTAATAATGGGTGGTTTTTCTGCTGGAGCAAGAGTAGCTTTGTATACGATTTTACAAAAAGATATAGATGTAGATGGTTTTATTTTTGTAGCGCCGTGGCTTCCAGAGATTGAAGAATGGAATGAGTTGTTGGGAGTGCTACACGATAAAAATATAAAGGGATATATAGTGTGCGGGGACCAAGATGAAGATTGTTTTGAATGTACGCAACAATTTGTACAATTATTAAGAGATAAAAATATAGAACATAAGTATAAAGTTGTGCCTAATTTAAACCATGATTATCCTGAAGATTTTGATGAGTTATTAAAAGAAGCTATTGCATATATAAACGACAAAAGTAATAAGTAGTAAGAAAGGGAGATGCATCATAATTGATGGATCTCCCTTTTATCATTATAAATGAAAGGCATTTGCTAGTAAGCGATAAGAATTCAATTTATCTTCAAATCGATGAGTAATTGTGACAATCATAAATTCATCAGTATTGTATGCTTTACTTAAGTTTATGATTTGTTCTTTCACAGAATATGGATCACCGACGATCATACGTTGACGATTTTCTTTTATACGGAATAAATCATAAGCGCTGTATGAATAATTTTGTGCAGTTTCGATAGAAGGAGTACCAGTTGTACGCTTTCCTTGCTCTAGTAATAAGATTGACAAATCTAAACTAGAAGCAATTTTTTCTGCCTCTTCATTTGTTTCCCCGCAAATAACAAAAATAGAGACGATTGATTTTGGTTTATCTCCTAAATAGGAAGGTTGGAATTGTTCTTGATAAGCTTTCATTACTTCATGGCCACCGTATCCGTTAATGAACTGTGCGAATGCAAAAGAAGCACCTTGTTTTGCAGCAATCATAGCACTTTCTCCACTAGAACCGAGTAACCACATCTCAGGAGATGTTGGAATGACAGGAGTAGCCTTTAAATTTGCATAATGATGGTTTTCTGGTACTTGATCATGTAAGTACATTGCAACATCTGCAATTTGTTCTGGATATTGATCAAGTGAGACCATTTTTCCTTCTTGTAGTGCGCGAGTTGCAATTGGCATACCACCAGGTGCTCTGCCGACACCAAGGTCAATACGATTTGGATAAAGAGCTTCTAAAACGCGGAAATTCTCGGCAACTTTATACGGGCTATAATGCGGTAACATAACACCACCTGAACCAACTCTCATACGATCCGTTTTTGCTGCAATATGAGAAATAAGTATTTCAGGACTTGAACCAGCAAGGCTGACGGAATTATGATGCTCAGATACCCAAAAACGTGTGAATCCTAGTTTTTCAACTTCTTGTGCAAGTGTAACTGTATGAGAAAAAGCTTGGGCTGCTGTACTACCATCTGAAATAGGTGATTGGTCTAATACACTTAATTTGATCATAGAATATACCTCTCAATCTTAATGTACATCCTATTATATATTTACTTACGAAAAATGCGTAATAAAATGCTCAAAATAAGAAGTGGATACATCCTATATCTACTTCTAACGAGAAAATCCCCGTTCATAATGATTCATTTCGACTAAGTCTAAAATATATTCATAGTTATCAATCTCAAGGTTTAATTGTTCACGCTCTTTTTTAGATAGATGAATACTACTAAGTTTGTTGCATAGTTGTTGTTTCTTTTCTTCTAAATACTTCTTTGTATCGTGGTAGTTGTAAGTTTGTTTCATTTTCAACCACTCCTTTTTTGTTGTTGCTATATTATATGAAGCGTGAAGATATGTGAGAGCTATCTCTTATGTACTTTTAGTGAATATTCCACTTGCTATGTTGTTATGTTTATAGGAATTTATGAATAAAATGCACTAAACCACTAATGCCCATAAAAGCCCGATTGGTTCAACTAATAGTCAGTAGGGGAAGATCCCCCACTGACTATAGTTTCACTTTATGAAGTAAGGGGTGGAATTGTGCAGAAAGATATAATGTATAACACTAAGATGGATGAAGTGTTGAAAGTTATAAATAAAGGATTAAAGAAGACGACGCGCCCGAAGCAAATTATTGTAGTAGGCGCAGGCATGGCTGGATTAGTTTCGGCATCTTTATTAAAAGCTGCAGGACATGATGTGAAGATTTTTGAAGCAAACAACCGGGTAGGTGGCCGCATAGAGACAGTTAGAATGGAAGATACCGGATTATATTTGGATGTAGGGGCAATGAGAATTCCATATTCGCACACATTAACGATGGCGTATATAAGAAAATTTGGGCTACAGGTAAGCCCTTTTATTAATAGGAATGAGACGGATATTATTTACGTAAATGGCCGGAAAACGACATTAAAACAATATGAAAAAGCCCCAAGTATATTAAAGTATCCTGTGGAAATGAATGAAGTCGGGAAAACGTCTGAGGAACTATTATTGTTAGCGGTACAGCCAATTATAAATTTTATAAAAAAGAACCCAGAGAAAAATTGGGATATTGTAGTAAAGGATTTTGGGAGATACTCTACAGGTCAATTTTTAAAGTATCATCCTTATCAATATAATACTTACTTTTCACCAGTAACGATTGAGATGATCGGTGTTCTATTAGATTTAGAAGGTTTTTTAGAAAGGTCATTTGTAGAGACGCTACGCTTTTTATATATTATGCAAGAGGAGAGTGGATTTTGTGAAATTGTAGGTGGGAATGATAGATTACCAAAGTCCTTTTTACCACAATTAGAAGAAAATATTATATATAATCAAAAATTGATGAAGCTACATCAGCACGATAACGGTGTGACAGCTTTTTATCGAAACGAGCAAACTTTTGAGTATAGTAGTATTATAGGGGATTTAGTTATTATCACAATTCCATTTTCGACAATGCGCTTTGTGGAAGTAGATCCATTTGATTCTATATCTCATGAAAAATGGAAAGCAATTCGTGAATTGCATTATATGCCAGCAACGAAAATAGGAATTCAATTTAAAAGTCGATTTTGGGAAGAACAAGGACAATTAGGTGGCAGGATTATAACGGATTTGCCAATTCGTTATGCCTATTATCCAAGTCACGGAATTGGAGAGAAAGGACCTGCCATGATGTTAGGCAGCTATACATGGTCTTATGATGCGTTGTTATGGGATGGGTTATCAAAGGGAGATCGTATTTATTATGCACTACACAACTTAGCAACGATATTAGGTGGTCAAGTATATGATGAGTTCATGTCTGGAGTATCAAAAAGTTGGACATTGGATCCATATGCACTTGGAGGATTTGCGCTATTCCAGGCTGGTCAAGAATCCGAACTACAACCAGCAATTATAAAACCAGAGGGGAGAATATACTTTGCAGGTGATCATACAACGTTATATCACGGATGGATACAAGGTGCAATTGAATCGGGCGTTCGTGTTGCGGTAGAGGTGAATGATTAAAATGTGTAAAATTCAGAAATTTCTTTACTGTATAGTTTGAGATGGATATTATTATATATAAAAGAATTAAAAGGAGTGTTGAAAGTGAATCCGTTATTATTCGATTTTCCTACTGAATTTTATACTGAAAGGCTATTTATTCGAATGCCGAAACCAGGTGACGGTAAAGCTGTATACGATGCAATTGGAGCTTCTATGCAAGAATTAAAACCATGGATGGTTTTTGCACAAAAAGAGCAAACAGAGGAAGAAGTAGAAGTGAGTATTAGAAAATCGCATATTCAATTTTTGCAGCGTGAGGATTTAAGATTACTAGTTTTTTCGAAAGAAACAGGTGAATTTATTGCATCTGCTGGATTGCATCGTATTAATTGGGATATACCTCAATTTGAAATTGGGTATTGGATTGATTCAAGGTTTGGTGGAAAAGGCTATATGGTAGAGGCTGCAAAGGGGATAACGGATTATGCTTTTTCTGAGCTGAAAGCAAACCGCGTAGAAATTCGATGTGATTCTTTAAATAAGAAGAGTAGGGCTATACCTGAGAAATTAGGCTTTAAGTTAGAGGGTACATTGGAAAGTGCGAGTGTAGCGGTAGATGGAAATGGATTAAGGGATATGTGTGTATTTGCCATGACTAGAAATACATATGAAAAAGAAGAGCTGTAAAGAAACAGCTCTTCTTTTTGTGTATTATGGTACAGGATGTCCATTAGAGCTTTCGAAAATTGTAAACCATTGTTGACGATCTAAATTAACTTTTGTGGCAAGAGCGGCTGTTTTAACACGATCTAATTTACCAGATCCAACGATTGGCATCATGTTAGCTGGATGAGCAAGCAGCCATGCATACATAACTGTATCGATGCTAGTAACACCTAGTTCAGTAGCAATCTTCTGTAAAGTTTCACGTACACGTACGGCACGTTCTGATTGACCAGTAAAGATTTCTCCGCCAGCAAGAGGCGACCAAATCATAGGATTGATTCGTTTTTCTTGGCATAAATCAATTGTTCCTTTTTCGAAATGCTCAAGATGCATCGCTGATACTTCAATTTGATTTGTAAGGAGCGGGAAATCTAAATAGGAACTTAACATATTAAACTGTGAAGGTAAAAAGTTAGATACACCGAAGTGACGGACTTTTCCTTCTTGTTTTAAGCGTGAGAACGCTTCTGCTACTTCATTTGGATCCATAAATGGATCAGGGCGATGAATGAGCAATACATCAATATAATCTGTATGTAAGTTTTGTAATGAGTCTTCCGCGCTTTTTATTATATGTTCAGCACTCGTATTGTAGTGCGCAACATATCGCTCGGGAAATTTCGGTGATGGGGGAGCGATTCCACATTTTGTGACAATTTGCATATTTTCGCGTAAGGAAGGCTTAAGTTCTAATGCCTCGCCGAACAACCCTTCGCACGTATACCCGCCATAAATATCAGCGTGATCGAAAGTAGTAATTCCCATTTCCATACAAGCTTCAATGAAAGAAAGTAACTCTTGCTTTGTCATATTCCATTCTGCTAAACGCCAAAAACCTTGAATAATACGAGAAAATTCTAGTGTTTCGGCCATTTGAACTCGTTCCATTATAAGTACCCCCTTGATGAATGAATAATTTTTTGAAAAGGCTTTCTTGCTATGTATTATTATATAGTTACAGTGTCGTACATACAATAAATATGTTTTGCTACAAAAACGATTTTCTCTATATGCTATAATGTAGAAACATATAGCTATAAGGAGATGTAAGGAATGATTCCAGTAACAATATTAACTGGTTTTCTTGGATCAGGGAAAACGACATTATTAAATCGCATTTTATCAGAGAATCACGGTCAGAAATTAGCAGTGATTGTAAATGAAATAGGGCAAATTGGTATTGATAATCAGTTGATTATGAATGTCGAAGAAGAGATTATGGAGATGACGAATGGATGTTTATGTTGTACGGTACGTGAAGATTTACTCGTCGCTTTAAAACAATTACTGGACGTAAAAGCAGAAGGGAAAATGGATTTTGATGGATTAGTAATTGAAACGACTGGTCTTGCAAATCCAGGTCCGATTATTCAAACATTCTTTTTAGATCCTGTTATTCAATCTGCATACCAAATAAACGGTGTTGTAACAGTAGTAGATAGTTATCATATACATAAACATTTTGAAAAAGGACTAGAAGCAAAGGAACAAATTGCATTTGCTGATGTCGTTTTAGTAAATAAATTAGATTTAGTGGATGAAAGTGAAAAGGAAAATCTCTTGCAGGAACTGCAAGGTATTAACCCAACTGCAAAGTTAATTGAGGCGACTAACTGTGATGTGGATATTCAATCGTTACTACAAATTCAGACGTTTAAAACGAAAGATACGTTACAAATTTATCCTCATACAGAGCATAATCATCTAGAAGGTGTAAAATCGTTTGTACTGCGTGAAGAACGTCCGTTAGATTTACAAAAACTAAATGAATGGATGTCAGCTGTCGTTCAAGAACTAGGTGAATATTTATATCGCTACAAAGGAATTTTATCGATTGATGGAGTAAATAAACGTATCGTTTTCCAAGGTGTGCATACACTGTTTGCTGCATCATACGATAGAGAGTGGCAAGAGGGCGAAGAACGAGTAAGTGAAGTCGTGTTTATCGGAAAAGATATTAATAAAGAATGGTTCCAAGAACATTTTGAGGAGTGTGTGAAATAAGTCTGCATATATTGCAGGCTTATTTTTTGGAATTAACTAAGTACTCTATGGAAAAATGCTAGATTGCAAAAAACGAAGGATAATAAAAAGCCCGTTTTCACAGGCTTGTATGTTCATCTAATAGTAACTCCATTACAACACCTACAACTGGGCCTTCGTCATCAATATCGCCATTTAAGCGGAAGCCAAATGACTCGTATAATCCCATTGCGAGTTTGTTGTCTGGATGTAAACTTAAATAAATTATTTTACATTCAAATTTATCTTGTAAGAATTGAATGAGTATGCGAAGGAAACGTTTTGCGTATCCTTTTCCTTGATATTGCTCGTCAATCATAAAGCGATCTAACCATACGCTTTTACGTTTTTCCCAATACCATCCGTACATTGCATATCCTACAAGTGTTTCTCCATCGTATAAACCTACTGACGTTCCGTTTCCTTCAAATAATGATTCTGCTAGAGAAAACGCATTGCTTTCAATAAATTGCTGCTGGTCTTTTGCGACGTTTAAAGCAGCTACCGAACGCCAATTTTTTTCTGTTACTTCACAAATGTGAAGAGTCATAATTCCAACTCACCTTCTAAATTAATATAGCGTAAAAGCTAATATGGATAATTTTACTTGTTATTTTGGTCAAGTCAAGTAAGAACAAGTAAAAAAGAAGCTGCATGACATATGCAGCTTCTTTAAAAAAATGATTAGTTAGTAGCTTCTTTCAATGTGTTTACGTTTTCTTCCATTAAAGTGAAGTAATCTTTATTGTTCTTCGCATCATCTTCAGAAATAGTAGCAAGATGATTTAAGCGTAAAATTTTTGTACCCGTTTCTTTTTGAATGACAGATGCTACTTTTGGAGTAGAAAAAGTTTCAAATAAAATATATTGTAGATTATGTTCTTTTACTGTTTTTGTAATTTCAGCAAGCTGTTTTTGAGATGGTTCATCAGAAGCTGAAATACCCGCGATAGCAATTTGTTTTAGGCCATAGCGTTGTTCCCAGTAACCATAAGCCGCATGAGAAACTAAAATATCTTTCGTTTTTGCATTCGCAACAGCTGCTTTAAATTGATCATCTAAATCAGTGAATTTTGTTTGAAGTGCTGCGAAGTTTTTTTCGAACTCTTGTTTATGGTCAGGTTGTAATTCTACAAGTGCATTTTTAATTTTTTCTGCCTGTTTCATTGCTAAAGTAGGATCTAACCAAATGTGCGGGTCTTTATCGTGATGATGTTCATCCTCTTTATGGCCGTCTCCGTGATCATGATGCTCTTCTTCTGTAGAAGTACGCAGTTCAATACCTTTTGATGCATTTACAATTTTAACATTTTCTTTTTGTAATGCTTTTTCCATTTTTTCAGCAAATGGTTCTAATTCAGCACCGTTATAAACGAATAAATCGGCTTTTGCAACTTGTACGGTTTGTTTTTGACTTGGTTCAAATGTATGAGAATCTGCACCAGGCGGGTAAATCGCTTCAACAGTTACATAGTCGCCACCAATTTTTTTTGCGAAATCAGCAAGAGGAAAAATAGTTGTATAAACAGTTAGTTTTCCATCTTTCTTGGCCTTGCCTTCTTTTTTATTTGAGCAGCCAGTAAAAATTAAAGTGAAAATAAGTAAGAATGAAAATATAGTCAATCTTTTAGGCATGAAGTTCTCCTCTTTTCTTTTTTACGGATATATTTTCCCCAATTATAGAAGAAAAATATCATTTTAATGCAAAACGTAATAATTACGTTTTAGTTTGCGAACTTAGTATAATACATCTTTTATAAAGTTGCAATAAATAATAATCATTCCGATTTGTTTTTGTTATAAAGTTGTCAAATTTGGATGTATTATTTTTAGGAATACATGCATATGTGACAACGCCACGTTCATATATTTGAAAGGAGGGTAGAGGGGGATGAGTGTTTGGGTTACTTAATGGAAGCTATTTTATTGATATTAGCGGTAGTATTACCATTAGCCTTAGTCTTAATTTTTTTAAGAAGATTAATAAGTAATTTAGGAGATGCATCATCAGTAACAAAATTGCGAGAGAAAGATGAGAAAAAAGAGTGAGTAAAGCACTATGCGTACGCATAGTGCTTTACTTGTGGTAAAATGAGAGAAGGAAACTCCTAAAAGTTGTATGTTACTGAAGGAGAGAAAAGTAAAATAAGAGGTATATGCATATATGAATAAGCGAACAGCGTTAGTACTTGGTGCAAGTGGTTTAGTTGGACAAGAGATAACGCGTCTATTACTTGAATCAGATTACTACGATTCGGTTACTATTTTTGTAAGGGAACCAATGCAATGGCAACATGAAAAGTTACAGCAAAAGCAAATAGATTTTTCGATGTTAGAGGAATATAAAGAGTTTTTTGCTGTAGATGACGTATTTAGTTGTCTAGGAACAACAATCAAAAAAGCAAAAACAAAGGCGAATTTTAAAAAGGTAGATTATGAATATACGTTACGAGCTGCTTGTTTAGCTGAAAAACAAGGGGTGCAAAATTTCCTTGTTGTGTCCTCGATGGGAGCAAATCCTAAATCGTTTTTCTTTTATTCGCAAGTTAAAGGGAAAATGGAAGAGGAATTACAAAAGTTAGTGATTGGTGGTATTCACATTTTTAGGCCATCTTTATTAGTAGGAAATCGACAAGAATTTCGTTTTGGTGAACGAATGGCTGAAAAGTTATCTCGTATCATTCCTTTTATATTTAAAGGGGCTTTCAAAAAGTATAAACCAATTTCAGCGAAAGATGTGGCGAAAGGGATGTATATCACTGCATTGCGAGAAGAAACGGGTATATATTTTTATAACTCAAATGAAATTACAACGATAGAATAACAAACGAATTTAGAACAGTATACTATTATAATAAAAAAACAATTTCCCACTTGATTTGAGAAATTGTTTTTTTTGTTACTTCAATTGTGATCCACATTATGGAATATGGATTGTAACCTTCTCGCATATTTAGAGTGTGACTATGCTTGTTTTGTTCATTAAATTTAATTGAGTTTATATAACTTTTTTTCGCTGTGATACTAAATGTGATGACAAAAGGGCGGTGAAAAACAAAAAAATAGGCGTATCAAGCAAAATGTTGATATACCTTAAAATGATATTATAAAATAACAAATATAGTCTTGTAGTATACTTTTAATTTCTCCGTAAGTAGTCGTACATAATATTCTTGGTTTTATCCCGCTTTAATGGGCAGTAAGACCCCCACCTCAAAATTCAGCGAAAGCAAAGAAGTTAGGTGGGGGTCGGGCTGCCCACAAAAGTCCGATTGGTGAGGGCTAATAATCAGTGGGGGATGAAGAAAACCCCCACTGATTAAAGTTTCACTTTATTTATTCGTATGGATTTTCCCTGGTGCTCGCTTGTATTGGTACGGTTCTTGTAACTCAAAGCCAAGTTCATTGGCGGCTATTCTTGGGAAGTAAGGATTGCGAAGTAACTCACGTCCGATAAAAATTAAATCTGCTTCGTTATTATTTAAAATTTGTTCTGCCTGCACCCCAGTCGTAATTAATCCAACAGCACCAGTTGCAATGTTAGCATGTTCTTTAATATGTTTAGCGTATTGTACTTGATACCCGGGATATACATCGATGTGTGCCGGTACAACAGCCCCAGAACTACAGTCGATTACATCTACCCCTTGTTCTTTCATCCATTTTGTATACTGAACGTAATCTTGAACCGTTAACCCATCAGGATGATAGTCATTTGCTGAAATACGAACGAATAACGGTCCATTCCAAACTTCATTTATGGAGTCAATAATTTCACGTAAGAAACGATAGCGATTTTCAGGTGAGCCCCCATATTCATCAGTCCGCTTATTAGAAAGTGGAGAAAGAAATTCATTAATAAGATAACCGTGGGCTCCATGTATTTCAATAACGTCAAATCCAGCTTGTTTTGAACGTATTGCAGCCTGCTGAAAAGCTAATATAGTATTTTTTATTTGCTGTATATTCATTTCTACTGGTATTTTCATTGTTTCATTAAACGGAATTGCTGATGGGGCGAGAGGATCCGTTTCTAATTCTGCTTTTCTTCCGGCGTGAGCGAGTTGAATGGCGGCTTTCGCACCGTTATCATGTATAAAAGTTGTCGTTTTATGTAAGCCTTCAATTAGGCTATCATCCCATATACCTAGGTCTTTATTAGAAATTCTCCCTTCAGGTAACACGGCTGTTGCTTCGATCATAACTAAACCAACTTGACCAGCAGCTCTTGTTCCGTAATGAACGAGATGGAAATTAGTTACTTGACCATCTTCATTCTCTGATGAATACATGCACATAGGTGACATGACAATCCGGTTTTTAAATGTAACATCCTTAACTGTATAAGATGAAAAAAGTTCGGGATTCATTCAATAGCCTCCTAGATTGAATTTTTTTACATTGTATCATTCTCGCTTTTGTTTCCCTAATAAAACGCTTATACGAAAAATTTTGTCTATTCGTGTTACAATAATTAATATGAATTAAATTGGAGGATGACATATGTACCAGGCTTATTATGAAAGTGAATTAGGTTTGCTGGAAATTACAGCGAACGATAAAGGAATTACGTCTGTTATATTTGTTGATGAGAGACAAGAAGAACATAAAAATGAAACGATAGATCAATGTATAAATGAGCTAGATGAATATTTTAAGGGGAAAAGAAAAGAGTTCACGGTCCCGCTGTCTGCTGAGGGAACATCATTTCAAAAAAATGTATGGGATGCGCTCTATACTATTCCTTATGGCGTAAGTGCTTCATATTTAGATATTGCAGAGAAGGTTGGAAATACGAAAGCTGTACGAGCGATAGGAGGAGCGAATAGTCGTAATCCAATTTCAATTATCGTTCCGTGTCATCGTGTAATAGGAAAGAGCGGGAAGCTTGTTGGGTATGCGGGTGGTTTATGGAGGAAAGAGTGGCTATTAAAACACGAAGGTATTTTGAAATGACGTATGGATGGGAAGAGGGATTGTTTTGAAATGTATAAATTGTGGGCAACTTTGCGAGGGAGATCAGTTGAATTGTGAAAGTTGCCAGCGGACTTTGCATAATGAACAAGGTGAAGGGTGCTCGCAAATAGACAAGGAATTAGAAGTATATGTAGGGAGACAATATCCGAATTACAAAAGGAAATGGGAGCTTGAGGAAAAGCGGATTGCTAGGTGGAGTTGGAATGGTTGGGCAGCTATTTTTAATGTAGGTTGGCTTGGATATCGTAAGTATTATTTGCCTGCAGCTTTATTTATATTGTTATTATTAGCATGCGATGCGTTTTCTTATTATATGGGATTCAACGTAGCACTTCCGATCATTAATATGGTACCTCTTACGTTTTTGTTACTCGTTTTTATTTTATTTGGAATGGCGATTTTTGCGAATGGGTTATATTATCAATTTGCAGAAAGGCGTATATACCGAATAAAAGCACGAGAAATTCAAGATGAATCGGTTGAAAAGTATCTCATTCGTGATAGTGGTGGAACGAGTAAAATGGGAGCAACCATTGTTACGATTTTAGCAGTTGCTAGTATCTTTTTCAGCCATTTCTTTTTCCCGACTGATCGAGATATTATACAAAAGGTTCGTGCAAGCTCACTATATGAATATCCGTTCTTATCCATTGGTGAATCGTTTGAAAGTTACTTTAAAAATCCAAGGTGGGTATACTATCGTGGAACGGAAGGATTAGAATTAGTAGAATTCCAAGGGGTTAGTCCTGATATGCCAAGGAAAAAGGTGGAAATCCAATTTGTTGTTGATTATAAATTGGGCGAAATTGAGCCGTACTCATTGACGATTAATGGCGAATCCAAAAATGAGGAAGAGTTTTTGAAGATAATGGACGAAATATTTAAAGTTCAAAATCCATTTGACATAGAGGATGGATTACAAGTAAAAGGAATAGAAAAAGAAGCGGATAGAAAGGCGTTCTATCCGCTTCTTTTTTTACTGTACAAAAATAATATTTGAAATAATCTGAATCTTTTGTATAATAATATGTATTATGCTAGCTTTCATTTATACATATAGATTGGGGGAAGGAAGAATGAAGAGAAAGGTAACAACGATTGCTGCAGTTGCATTATCGACAAGTGTATTAGTTGCAGGTTGCGGAAATGGGGAGAAGGCATCTACAACGAAGAAAGAAGCAGGTAAGGGAGCAGCAGATAAGCAAGTTTTAAACTTACTAGAAGCAGCAGAAATTCCTTCAATGGATACGTCAAAATCGACAGACTCTGTATCATTCCGTGCCTTTGTCAATGCAATGGAAGGGTTATATCGTTTAGATAAGGATAATAAACCAACTCCGGGTATGGCAAAAGATGTGAAGATTAGTGAAGATAAAACGACATATACATTTGAATTACGAGATGCAAAGTGGTCTAATGGGGATCCAGTTCGAGCGCAAGATTTTGTATATGCATGGCAACGCGCATTAGATAAAGCAACGGCAGCTGAGTATGCATTTATTTTATTTGATGTGAAAAATGCACAGAAAGTAAATAAGGGAGAATTACCGTTAGATCAATTAGGAGTAAAAGCAAAGGATGATAAAACGTTAGTAGTAGAATTAGAACAACCAGCACCATATTTCCTTGAGCTTACTTCATTCCCAACATTTTTCCCTTTAAATGAAAAATATGTGAAAGAACAAGGGGATAAATATGCATTAGAAGCAGATAAACTATTATACAATGGACCATTTACGATGAGTGAATGGAAACATGAACGAAGTTATCAGCTAAAGAAAAACCCTAATTATTGGGATAAAGATACTGTGAAGTTAGAAGAAATTAATGTAAATATTGTGAAGGAAACGAGCACAGGAGTAAATTTATATGATAGTGATCAAGCAGATCGAGTTATTTTAAGTTCTGAATTCGTTGATAAATATAAAAAGAATAAGCCAGATGAATTTAAAACGAAGTTAGATCCACGTATGTATTTCTTACGTTTTAACCAAAAAAATGCAACGTTTAAAAACCAAAAAGTTCGTGAAGCGATTGATCTGGCATACGATAAAAAAGGAATTGCCAATGTTATTTTAAATGACGGATCATTACCAGCATATTTCTTAGTACCTGAGAAATTTACGACAGGACCAGATGGAAAAGATTTCCGTACTGTAAATAAAAATTTCCGTGACAGCAAAGATAATGCAGAAAAAGCAAAAAAATTATGGGAAGAAGCGAAAAAAGAGCTTGGTCAAGATACAATTACAGTAGAATTTCTAAATGATGATAACGGTAGCCGTAAAAAAGTGGGCGACTTTATTAAAGAAGAGTTAGAGAAAAATTTACCTGGTATTAAAGTGAATTTGAAACAACAACCATATAAGCAGAAGCTAGAGTTAGAAAAGAAATTTGAATATGAATTCTCATTATCCGCATGGAGTCCGGACTATCCGGATCCAATGACTTATATTGATATGTTTGTTACGGGAAGCTCATTTAATGAAATGGATTATTCTAATCCGAAGTATGATGATTTAGTAGCGAAATCAAAAGGAGAGCTATTAAAAGATGATAAAGCACGCTGGAATGCCCTTGCAGAAGCTGAAAAAATCTTAATTGGTCAAGATGCTGCTATTTCTCCTACGTACCAACAAAGTACGGCATATTTAGAAAAACCATACGTGAAAGGTATTGCGAATCATACGTTTGGTGGGGACTTCAGTTATAAATGGGCATATATTACAAAGAAATAGTATAATAAAAGATGAGTGAATTTTCGCTCATCTTTTATTTGTATAGGAGGAATTAGAGTTGTTAAAAGGAATCAATCATCTTTGTTTTTCAGTATCTAATTTAAAAGATTCTATTACATTTTATGAAAAAGTATTGGAAGGGGAATTATTAGTTAAAGGGAGAAAACTCGCATATTTCAATATATGTGGGTTATGGGTAGCACTTAATGAAGAAACACATATTCCGAGAAATGAGATTCATCAATCTTATACGCATATTGCGTTTTCAGTTGAACAGAAAGACTTTGAACGCCTCCTGCAGCGATTAGAAGAAAACGATGTTTATATTTTACAAGGAAGAGAACGGGATGTAAGAGATTGTCAGTCTATATATTTTGTTGATCCTGACGGCCACAAATTTGAGTTTCATTCAGGGACATTGCAAGACCGACTTAATTATTATAGAGAAGATAAACCTCATATGACATTTTACTAAGGGAGGAAAGAAGTTGCATGTGTTAGTAATTGGCGGGACAGGAATGCTAAAGAGAGTTTCTATGTGGCTTTGTGAGCAAGGATTTCATGTTTCTATTATTGGACGAGATGAAGTGAAATTAGAAAATGTTAAGCGAGAGAGTGCTGCACCAGAAAGTATCACATGTCTTCCGTTAGATTATCATAATGATGACGATGTAAAGCTAGCTATTAAAAGCACAATTGAGAGGAATGGTCTAATAACAGTAGTTATCGCATGGATACACGCAAGTGCGAAGGGTACGTTATCACTCATTTGTAGAGAATTAGACTTATCGTCTGAAACATACAACGTTTTTCATATTTTAGGTAGTAAAGCGTCGCGTATGCCCGCACAAAAAATAGGAGGTACGCGATGTAGCTACCATAGAATAATATTAGGTTTTATATTAGAAGATACATACGGGAGATGGCTTACCCATGAAGAAATATCGGATGGGGTAATAAAAGGAATTGAGAGTAAATGTGATGAATCGATTGTAGGACGAGTAGAACCGTGGGAATTGCGGCCAACATGGTAAGGGGGAATGAGAAATGAAGACAACTGTATATGTAACAAGGCATGGTGAAACGGAATGGAATGTAGCGAGGCGAATGCAAGGACGGAAAAATTCTGCTTTAACTGAAAACGGTATGCTACAAGCTAAGCAATTAGGAGATCGAATGAAAGATTTATCTATCGATGCGATTTATAGTAGTCCGAGTGAAAGAACCCTTCATACTGCAGAGCTAATAAAGGGCGATCGTGATATACCGATAATTGCGGATGAGCATTTCTATGAAATTAACATGGGTAAATGGGAAGGACAGACAGTCGATGATATAGAAAGGCAATACCCAGACGAAATACAATTGTTTTGGTATGAGCCACATCTTTTTCAGTCAACATCAGGAGAAAATTTTGAGTCTGTTTATAAAAGGGTAATTGAGGGGATACAGCTTCTTTTAGAAAAGCATAAAGGAGAAAGTATATTAATTGTTTCCCATGCGGCAGCGGCAAAACTACTTGTAGGACATTTTGCGGGTATTGAAATAGAAAATGTTTGGAATGATCCATTTATGCATAGTGCTAGTCTTAGTATAATAGAATTTGAAGAAGATAAAGGTGAAGTGAAGCAATTTGCAGATATAAGTCATTTTCAGTAAATATAAAAAAAGGCCGTGAAAACGGCCTTTTTTATATGAAAAACTAGCAATTACGTTTTTTGTACCAGAAGTGATCGAATTTCTTGTTTTTGCAAGATGGGAATTTATGTCCGCCATCTTTGCAATCGTTCCATTTCTTTCCGTCATCACACGAATCGTCGCAAGAGCCACCGTGTCCATTCGGGAAGAATTCGCATTTTTTACAGTAACATCGTTTTGTCCAGTAAAATTTCTTTTCAAAGCGTATACATTTTGTAACGAATGTACAATGCTTTCTGCGAGTACGTTTTGTAACTAAAACGCATTCTTTTCTACGTGTTACTTTCGTAACGAACGTCCATTTTTGAACGCGGACACGAGTACATTTCGTAACAAATGTCCACTTTTTAACGTGAGTACATTTTGTAACGAACGTACAATGTTTCACGCGAGTACACCTTGTTCTTGGGCATTTACAATCTTCGCTACACTCTATTTTTGTTGTGCAATCATCATCGCACTCAAATGTACTTGGATCTTGATGTAAGAAATCTTCCATCCCCGCACTTTTGATTTCCTCGACAGCTTTTCTAATATCACGTTTCATAGAAATCCTCCTTATCATGTATTCAGGTGAAAAGGTATTCTTTTTCCTTAACATGATATGAGATATGACGTCTTTCTGAACAGGACAAGAGTGTAATTTTATATAAATAGATGATAGCGGATGTATGGACAAGGCAAGGTGCATACATTGAATGAAGAGAACTGAGAAGGGATGAGAAAATATGCTACCTTCATATGATTTTTTTATTCATCCAATGTACTTAGTGGAATTAAAAAAAGACATTTGGTCAGATAGTCCAGTGCCAGCAAAATTAACTTATGGAAAAAAGAAGTATGACATTGATATCGTATACCGAGGGGCTCATATTCGTGAATTCGAGAAAAAGTCTTATCATGTTATATTTTATAAACCGAAAAAGTTTCAAGGTGCAAAAGAGTTTCATTTAAATTCTGAGTTTATGGATCCGTCTCTCATACGAAATAAATTATCTTTAGATTTTTTTCATGATATTGGTGTACTTTCACCAAAATCACAACATGTATTTATAAAAATTAATGGTCAAATTCAGGGTGTATATTTACAGTTAGAATCAGTAGATGAAAACTTTTTGAAAAATAGAGGATTACCAAATGGTTCTATTTATTATGCGATCGATGATGATGCGAATTTTTCTTTAATGAGTGAGAGAGATAAAGATGTTAAGACCGAGCTCTTTGCGGGTTATGAATTTAAACATTCGAATAAAAATAGTGAAGAACAACTGAGTGAATTTGTATTTCAAGCGAATGCTTTGTCGAGGGAAGCTTATGAAAAAGAAATTGGGAAGTTTCTACATGTTGATAAATATTTAAGGTGGTTAGCGGGCGTTATTTTTACGCAAAACTTTGATGGTTTTGTTCATAACTATGCGCTATATCATAATGATGAAACGAATTTATTTGAAGTGATACCGTGGGATTATGATGCGACTTGGGGGCGTGATGTACAAGGAAGGCCACTAAATCATGAGTATATTCGTATTCAAGGCTATAACACGTTAAGTGCAAGATTGTTAGATATACCTGTATTTAGAAAACAATACCGAGGTATTTTGGAAGAAATATTAGAAGAACAATTTACCGTTTCATTTATGACGCCGAAAGTTGAAGGGTTGTGTGAATCGATTCGTCCATATTTACTTCAAGATCCATATATGAAAGACAAATTAGAAACATTTGATCAAGAAGCTGAAATGATTTATGAATATATAAATAAAAGAAGAAAGTATATACATGACCACCTACATGAATTGGATTAATTTTGAAAGAGATTGGGACATTATCAATCTCTTTTTTTGTATAATAAAGATGTATCAACAGAACTGGCTTAATATTCAATTAAAAGAGGATGGGAGATGTGGAAACATGACGGTAAAATGGATTGATTGGGTAAAACAAATACAAGCTATAGCCCAAGCGGGTTTAACGTATTCTAAAGATGTGTATGATATAGAGCGTTTCCAACAATTACGGGATATTTCCATTTCGATAATGTCACATTATACAAAGACAGATTGGGAAGTTGTAGAGAAGTTATTTGCAAATGAGACAGGCTATCAAACACCAAAAGTTGATATAAGAGCAGTCGTTTTTCAAAATGAAAAGTTATTATTTGTGAAAGAAAAAAGTGATGGGAAATGGGCATTGCCGGGTGGATGGGCTGATATCGGCTATACGCCGACAGAAGTAGCTGCAAAAGAAGTTATAGAGGAGACGGGTTATGAAGTAGATGATTTTAAACTACTCGCTATATTTGATAAAGAAAAACATCAACCATCACCTTCAGCAACACATGTATATAAAATTTTTATTAGCTGTAAGATTATTGGTGGCGAAAAGAAAACGAGTATTGAAACAGAAGATGTGGAATTCTTTGGCGAGAATGAATTGCCTAATTTATCGATTGCTAGAAATACAGAAGAGCAAATTAAAGAAATATTTTCCTTCATGAAAGAACCTCAGAAAGAAACTTTACTAGATTAATAGATAATATTGTTGGAATGAAGATATTGGCAGAATGCAACCTTTATGTAATAATGGGATGGTATGTGAAGAAAAAAGGAGATAGAAAATAAAATGTTAGCAAGCATAATAGATCAGTTATTGCAATTTTTTGCAAGCTTAGGTTACTTTGGAGTAGCGCTAGCTTTAATGATTGAAATTATCCCGAGTGAAATTGTACTTTCGTATGCGGGCTTTTTAGTTGCAGATGGTAAAATTAGCTTTGTCGGTGCAGTCATTGCTGGAACAATCGGTGGTACGTTAGCTCAAATATTTTTATATTGGCTTGGATACTATGGAGGACGTCCAGTTGTAGAGAAATACGGGAAATATCTACTTATTAATAAACACCATTTAGACATAGCGGAAGGTTGGTTTAAGCGTTACGGAGCAGGAGTAATCTTTTCTGCGCGCTTTATCCCAGTCGTACGTCACGCAATCTCTATTCCAGCAGGATTAGCTAAAATGCCGTTAAAACTATTTACACTGTATACTGTAGTTGCGATTATTCCATGGTCAATACTATTTATATACTTAGGTGAAAAGCTTGGTGGAAATTGGAGACACATTAAAGAGTATGCATCTGATTACACACATTACATAATTATAGGAGCTGTTCTCTTTGTTGCTTTATACTTCGGTTTAAAGTATTTCAAAAAGAAAAAAGCAGCGCGTTAAAGTCAATGATTTTTCATTGGCTTTTTTATTTGTTTCGGCAAGAAGACTCCATCTGATTTGTGTTACGGGTGAAACCCAACAATTCAGGGGGAGTTGACTTGTTTTCGGTTCTAAAAAAACAGAGTTGTCCATAATGTATAATAATAAAGCGTAGCGGAGGAATGTGATGAAAGGGTCACCGTTTATACGTGGAACGATATTTTTAACGATGGCAACGATGATATCTAAAATGTTAGGATTTATATATGTTATACCATTTACAGCCATGGTCGGTACGAGTGGGTACGTTTTATACACCTATGCATATCGTCCGTATACGATTATGCTCAGTATTGCGACGATGGGACTACCGCTTGCAGTTTCAAAAATGGTATCAAAATATGATCAACTAAATGACTACCATACAGTTAAGAGAGTATTAAAGAGTGGCATCTTTTTTATGTTAATAATGGGAGTAATCTCATGTTTAACCCTATATATATTAGCTCCACATTTAGCTACACTCGTAATCGACGGAAATGATCAAACAGGGAATAGTGTAGCGGCGGTCACAACTAATATTCAAATTGTAAGCTTTGCGTTAATACTTGTACCGGTAATGAGTTTATTAAGGGGTTTCTTTCAAGGATTCCAATCGATGGGGCCTTCTGCTTTAAGTGTAGTGGTAGAACAATTTTTCCGAGTCTTAACCATTTTGATAGGAAGCTTTGTCGTGTTATATATTTTAAAAGCTTCTATCTCTCTAGCTGTTGGTATTTCAACGTTCGGTGCCTTTATGGGAGCGATAGGTGGATTAACGGTTTTAAGTGCGTATTACATTAGAAGGAGAAAGCACTTAAAGAAAAAAGAAATGGCAAGTATTCCGCAAACAACGAAATCTTTTTTCTCGCTATATAAGGAGCTCTTTACATATTCAATACCGTTTGTTGTCGTTGGTTTAGCAATTCCGTTGTATCAGACGATTGACACATTTACAATTAATAAACTACTTATACAAATAGGATATATGCAAGGAGAAGCGGAGAAGATTAATGCAATAATTGGTCTTGTTCAGATGGTTGTACTTATCCCAGTTTCCGTTGCGACTGCTTTTAGTATGTCTCTCGTACCTGAGATGACGAAAGCCTATACAGCAGGAAATGTGAAGTTACTGTACAAACATTTTACGAGGACGAATGTATTAGTGGTAGGTATTACGGTACCAGCAGCAATTGGGATGATGTTACTAGCAAAACCAGTATATACTCTTTTATTTGGTGCCGGCAATGACCCGGAGATGGGGAGAGTTATTTTACAGTATTACGCTCCTGCTTGTATACTATTTTCCCTTTTTACAGTAACAGCTGCGATGTTACAAGGAATTAATCAACAACAGAAAACAGTGCTAGGATTAGTGATTGGTATTATTGTGAAGATAGTTTTAAATATTGTATTGCTTCCGTATTTCGATTATGTAAGTTTTATCATTTCAACATACGCTGGTTATACGATTTCAGTTGGCTTTAACTTGTGGATGCTTTCTAAATATGTTATAAAGGCAACATAAGCTTTTTAAGGCAGAGAGCACTCTGTCTTTTTCTTTGTTTAGAATATTTTTCTTATAAAAACGTTTTCAAAATAATTTTTCTATTGAAATTTAAACGTATGTTTCATATGCTGAGAATGGCGGTTCAAAAACTGTTATGTAAGAGAGGTAGATTCCTACATGTAAAAAGAATCGGGGTGATAGTATGTTAAATATTTATTTAACAGACCGAAACGGAAAACTACAAGAGGTTGAGGAAATGCAAAAGGGTTGCTGGATTAATGTACTTCATCCAACGGAAGAAGAAATTCAATATCTAGTACAAACTTTAAATGTAGACTTAGATTTCATTAAAGACCCTTTAGATGATGAAGAACGCTCTCGTATTGAAAAGGAAGACAATAATACTTTAATAATCGTGGATATTCCAACAGTTAGACATGATGAAGAAGGAAATTCGATTTATGACACGATTCCAATAGGTATGATTGTAATGCCAGATTGCTTTGTGACAATTTGTTTAGAAGAAAACCCAATTTTTGAACGTTTTATTAATCAACGTATTAAAGAATTTTATACGTTTAAAAAGACACGCTTTGCACTTCAGCTCTTATATACGATTTCTACTTATTATTTAAGATACTTAAAGCAAATTAACAGAAAAACAATCGATTTAGAGCATCAATTAAATAAGTCGATGAAAAATAAAGAGATTTTCACATTGCTAGGCCTTGAAAAGAGTTTAGTTTACTTTACAACATCATTAAAGGCGAATAAAATTGTAATTCAAAAATTAATGCGTAACAGTACATTTTTAAAAATGTATGAAGACGATCAAGATTTGTTAGAAGATGTATTAATTGAAAATAAACAGGCTATTGAAATGGCGGAAATATATAGTCACATTTTAAGTGGAATGATGAATACTTTTAGCTCCGTTATATCAAATAATTTAAATAGTGTTATGAAGCTGTTAACATCTATCACAATCATTTTATCGTTACCAACGATGGTTTCTAGTTTCTTTGGAATGAACGTAAAGGTCCCGTTTGAAGGGGAAGCACATGGTTTTGTAATTGTACTCATAATATGTGTAACACTATCTTTCACATTAGCGTTTGTTTTTTGGAAGAAACGTTACTTTTAACGAGAAGAAAGCTGCTCTAGCATAGTTGTGTAACTGCGCTAGAGCAGCTTTTTTGCTATGAAATCCAAAGTTTTGAATAGAATATAACTTATAAAATGTAATGTATAGGAAGGGGGTGTATTCCGTATAAGTCTTGTCCAATTAATAAAATGGGGTTAAAATTACATATTGTTAATGAAAAGTTGGAGGAAATACATCATGGAATTGTTTCAATTACCGAAAGCATTCCTGCAAATGAATACAATCTTTATCTCTATTTTGATCGAAGCACTTCCTTTTGTGCTCATTGGTGTATTTATTTCAGGATTCATTCAAATGTTTGTGACAGAGGATATGGTAGCAAAATGGATGCCGAAAAACCGTTTTCTGTCTGTTTTAATGGCTACTTTTTTAGGTATGATGTTTCCAGGTTGTGAATGTGGGATTGTTCCGATCGTAAGACGATTAATCGGAAAAGGGGTTCCACCATATGCCGGGATTGCATTTATGTTAACTGGGCCGATTATTAATCCGGTCGTATTATTTGCAACATATGTTGCCTTTGGAAGTAGTATGCACATGGTATGGTATCGTTCTATTGTAGCGATTATCGTAGCAATTATCGTTGGAATTATATTATCATTTAAGTTTAAAGAACATCAATTAAGAGATGATCACTTCCCAGAAGTGAATCATAAGCGTCCATTACGTAAAAAAATGTGGGATGTATGTACGCATGCTGTTGAGGAATTTTTCTCGATGGGAAAATATTTAGTATTAGGTGCGTTAATTGCAGCTGCAGTTCAAACGTTCGTACAAACTTCAACACTGCTTGCTATAGGACAAGGGCCGTTTTCTTCACCAGCTGTTATGATGGGACTTGCTTACATTTTATCACTTTGTTCAGAGGCGGATGCATTTATTGCTTCGTCATTCCAAAGTACATTTTCAACAGCATCACTTGTCGCGTTCCTCGTATACGGACCGATGGTGGATATTAAAAATATGTTTATGATGCTTGCAACATTTAAAACGAAATTTGTAATTGTCGTTACAGTTACAGTTACACTTGTTGTTTATGCAAGCTCACTACTCATTTATGCGATGGGGTGGTAGGTTATGTTTCGAGCATATATATTATTAGGGTTTACAATCTTAATCGCGCAGCTTCATATTTCAGGTAATATTACGAAGTATATCAATATGAAGTATGCCTATTTATCAAAAACAGCAGCTATTATTTTAGGTTTTTTAACGGTCGTTCAAATTATTATCGTTTTCCAAAAAGAACATCAAAAAGAAAAAGAAAAAGAACAGCACAATTGTGGTTGCGATCATAGCCATTGTGGGCATGATCATTCAAAAGATGAGAATACATGGTGGAAAAAAGCATTTTCGTACACATTGTTTTGTTTTCCGATAGTCTCAGGATTGTTTTTCCCAATTGCAACATTAGATTCAGATATTGTTAAGGCGAAAGGGTTTCATTTTCCAGTGGCACAAGCAGAAAGTAAAGATCCATTTATGACAAGGCAATTTCTAAGACCTGATACGAGCATTTATTATGGGAAAGAAGGATACCGTGGTGTAATGGAAAAAGGGAAAAAAGAGTTCGTTACGAAAGATAGTATTACTTTAAAAGATGAAGATTTCCTAAAAGGGATGGAAACAATTTATAATTATCCTGGCGAGTTTACTGGGAAAAAATTATCTTTTAAAGGGTTTGTTTTCAAAGATGATTCTTCTAAAAAAGAACAATATTTCTTATTCCGTTTCGGTATTATACATTGTGTAGCGGATTCTGGTGTATATGGTATGTTAGTGAAAAAACCAGAAGGGGTAGAATGGAACAATGATGATTGGATTCAAGTTGAAGGAGAAATAGCAACGGAATTTTATCAGCCGTTCCATGCGAACATCCCTGTTTTAGAAGTAACGAAATGGAATAAAGTTGAACAGCCGAAAGAACAATATGTATTTAGAGGAGCCGATTGATCACATCGGTTCTTTTTTGTGGACTAAGAGTTCTGAATGTTGTTAATATTAAACGTGTAGTGATAGTAAGTTCATACTGTTCTAATGTTAATGGGAAATGGAACTCTTACCGAACTTCTTTGCTCCAGCCGAATTTTGTGGTGGGTAGTTCACTGTCTGCAAATAGTGGATTAAATAATCAAAGAGGTGATAATAATGACTGAAGTAAAGGGAAAAACAGCTAATGAATCCAGAGTGTTTAAAACGAGCCGAGTATTTCCAACAGATTTAAATGATCATAATACGCTATTTGGTGGAAAAATATTAGCCGAGATGGATATGGTTGCTTCTATTTCAGCAACGAGGCATGCAAGAAAAGAATGTGTCACTGCATCTATGGATTGGGTAGATTTCTTACATCCTGTTCGCTCTTCAGATTGTGTTAGTTATGAATCTTTTGTAATTTGGACGGGTAGAACTTCTATGGAAGTATTTGTGAAGGTAGTAGCAGAAGATCTAATTTCAGGTGAGAAACGTATAGCAGCAACTTCATTTGTTACATTCGTTGCACTTAGTAAGGAGAATAACCCGGTTCCAGTTCCTCGAGTAATCCCTGAAACAGAAGAAGAGAAAGAATTACATCGCATTGCTGTGTTGCGTGCAGAACAACGTCATATACGTAAAGCAGAGAGTAAGAAAGTAGCCACATTACTAACTTTTTGAGTTGAATATGTAGTTGTTAACGGTATTATAACGAACTGAAATGTTTTTCATATGAAAAGCGGACACCTAAAAATAGGTGTCCGCTTTTATAGTTTTTTCATCCACATATCATATGACGATAACTACTTAGCAGAAGCAAGCAGCACCGACGATGATTAAGAGGATAAATAATACGACTAATAGCGCGAATCCATTACCATGTGCGAAGCCCATTGTTATTTCCTCCTTTTATTTTAAGATACAACATACAATATGCAAATGAGCTATCGTTTGCTATGGACATATATCATGTAATGACATATTTTCTTGAATGATAATGTATTAAAAAAGGGAAGATATAGAAATAACAGTAAGTGGAGAAAGGAAAATATCCATGAAACACTTTTTCGCTGTACTCCTTTTTTTAGTAGGTGTATTCATTTGGATGAACATCGATGTGGAAATGGGGAAAAAAATGGCTAGTGAATATGAATTAGGACAAGTTCGATTAGGTGATTTTCAACTATATACGAACGGCGAAGAGTTATATAAGAATTTATTTGAGGATATACGTAATGCTGAAAAGTACATATATATCCATTTTTATATTGTAGGTAAAGATGAAATAAGCCAAGAATTTTTGCAGTTACTCGAGAAAAAGGCATCGAGTGGAGTAGAAGTGAAATTGTCAGTTGATCGAATAGGTGGATATAAGCTGAAGAAAAAGGTAATTCGTCAACTAAAAAGAAACGGTGTCCAGTTTACGTTTAGTAAAAAGCTTAAACTGAAACATGTATTCTATTCATTGCATCAACGGAATCATAGACGCATTGTTACGATAGATGGGAAGGTATCATACGTCGGCGGTTTTAATATTGGAAAGGAGTACCTTGGACAAGATCCGAAATTTGGTCCGTGGCGTGATTATCATGTACGAATCAATGGGAATGGTGCTACGGATATGGAAAGAAAATTTGCTGCTGATTGGAAAGAAGATACAGGAGAAATAATGCCTGTACATGAAAGTTTATCTGCAATAGGGAATGTGAAATATCAATATTTATTTTCAGATGGAAAAGGTTTATGGGAGAAATATGGAGCGTTTTTAAAGAAGGCTAAAAAGTCGTTAATTATTGCTACGCCTTATTTTGTACCAAGTAAAGAAATGATGGGTGAGTTAAAAGATGCATTACATCGCGGTGTCAATGTAAAAATTCTCGTGCCATTTAAAAGTGATGCGGTATTGTTAAAACAAGCGGCTTATCCGTATTTGAAAGATATGAACGATGCTGGAGCAGAAATTTCTCAATATCGGAATGGTTTTTTTCACGGGAAAGTAACAATCATTGACGGAGAAATTGTCGATATAGGTACAGCGAATTTTGATAATAGAAGTTTTTATTTAAATTGTGAATCTAATTGTCTCATATATGATAAAAAAGTTGTTGCTGACGTATGGAACCGATTAAAAGTAGATTTTCATAAATCAAAAAGATTTTCGGAAGAAGATTTTGAGAAAATTAGTAAATGGGATTGGTTTTTAGCAAGAATAGCAAATGTTATAGCATCATATTTATAGTGTATATACAAAAGAGAAGGGAGGTACTTTCATGGATTGTATGAAAGAATTAATGAGGTATAGTTATATGCTTATATATAAGATTGGGGAGTATACAGGAAAGGTAAGAGACGAAGAATTAAAGGAGCTATTACAGCAGCATTTACCTTATATGCTGCAAGCATATAATGAACAAGTAAATTTTCAAGAAGGAGAGAATGTACAGCATATAACTTGTGAACCAATTTCATTTCATTTTCATGAAATGGAAAAGGAAACTGATAGTAAATATACAGGGGATGTCCATATTGCAACTTGTTATATTTCGCATTTAAAACGGTTAGCACTAAAGTTTGCTCAAGTGGCAGTTGAAGTTGCGAATCCAGAATTTCGCTCTTTTTTAGAAAATTGCTTCCTGAAAATGAACCGTTATGCCTATAGTGTATGGCAATATGTTGTGAAGAAAGAGTATAAGATTAAACATGTATATGAAAATGAGAAGTTTGCATAAGAAACTAAGGCGGAAAGATAGGCGCCTTAGTTTTTTACTTTTCATGGAGAAAAAAGAATAGGGGGCTATGTGTATTATCAGAAAATTTACAAACATTTACCGTTTATTTACTATTTTTCAATCTTTCCTTTAAAAATAGAGAGTAATATGGGATTGTACATATTCTATCTAAAGGAGGAAACGCAAATGAACAAATGGGTTAAATCATTAACTGCTATGGCACTTGCAAGTTCTTTATTAATGGTAGGTTGTAGTAAAGGTGAGGACAAGAAGAAAGAAGACGATACAACAACACAACAAGAGGACAAAAAGGATAAAGAAACAAGTGGAACTGAGAAGTCTACGGATTCTAAAGAAAAGAAATAAAATAATAATAGAGCTTCCTCTTATAAATGAGGAAGCTTTTTTGTTGTAAATTGAGTGAGATTATTGAAAAATAGAGAAAGAATGAAATAGGGGGGAAACAAATGAAAGTATGTATATTGGGAGCAACTGGGCGAGTAGGTTCAAACATAATAAAATTAGCATTAAAGGATTTAGCGGAAGTAACTGCATTAGCGCGTGATGTAAATAGAATGGAAATACATCATGAAAGGTTACGAGTGATAGAAGGTAATGTATGGAATGAAAATGATATAAAGAAAGCTGTAAAAGGTAGTGATATAGTAATTAGTGCACTTGGAACGGATCAAAATGGGACATTAGCGAAGAGTATGCCACAAATTATAAAGCAAATGGAAGAAGAAGGAGTTCGTAAAATCATTACAATAGGAACAGCTGGTATTTTACAAGCGAGAATAAATTTAAATGTATATCGTTTTCAATCAACTGAATCAAAAAGGAAAACGACAACAGCAGCAGAAGATCATTTAGCTGCATATAAGATACTTAGTCGTAGTAATTTATGTTGGACGGTCGTTTGTCCGACGCATTTAATAGACGGGGGTGCGACAGGGGTATATCGAACTGAAAAAGATGTATTACCAGAAGGTGGAGCGAAAATAACGGTTGGTGATACAGCGCAATTTACGTGGAATCTATGTAGTGAAAACGAATATGAGAATAGTCGAGTAGGTATTTCCTATTAAAAAACCATCCCGAAACTGGGATGGTTAAAAGATGATATAACATACAAATATGATAATCATAATAATTTGGAGAATGGCTTTCGCTACTGTACTGCTTAAAAAACCAACTACAGTAGCAACTCCTACTAGAAAGGCGTCTTTTGGCGCTTTTTTATGCATGAGTTCTGTAATAAATACCGATAAGAACGGTATGATAATTAAACCGAATGGTGGGAAGAAGAAAGACCCAACAATGATAGAAATCATACCGACACGTTCGCCCCATTTAGAACTCCCGTATTTCTTTAGAAAATATCCATTCGCAATAAAATCAGCAACGAAAATGAAAAGTGTGAAAATGACTTGAATAATCCAAAAGGAAGTTGTCAATTCTCCGCCATTTATACCAAAATGGTAAATGAAATATCCAGCCCATACAGCAAGGATGCCTGGAATGATAGGATAAATAAAGGCGAGAAATGAAACAATGAAACAGGCAATGATACAGATTGTTAATAATACTGTCACTTTATAACTCCTTCTTCGTGTCTAATTTATGTACCGCAATTTTTTTCACTTGATGTCCATCAAGTTCTAGTGCTTTAAATTGAAAACCAGCAAATTCAATGAAATAACCAGCCTCAATATTTAAGTCCACTGCTTGAGAGAGGAGCCAGCCTCCAATTGTATCTAAATCGCTATCATCAATATGTAGGCCAAACATATCATTTACTTCAGAAATGAGTACTTTCCCATCTAAAACAGTAAGCTTCGGCGTACGTTTTTCAATCATAGGTGATTCATCCGCATCAAATTCATCTTGAATTTCTCCAATGATTTCTTCAAGAATATCTTCCATTGTTAAAAGTCCAGCAGTACCACCATATTCATCCATAACGATTGCCATCTGAACACGATTCTTTTGTAGATGTACAAGTGTTTTGCGAATTGGAACAGTTTCAAATACAGTTAGTACTGGATGTATGTATGATTCAAGTGGCTTATGAATGCCTTTCGTTTGATCGTGAAACACTTCTTTCGTATTGATCATACCGATAATATCATCTTTATCTTTTTCGATAATCGGATAGCGTGTAAACTTTTCAGTTGCGACGATATCCATATTTTCTTCTAACGTATTTTCAGTAGATAAGCAAATCATTTCTGTACGAGGGACCATAATTTCTTTTGCGACCCGGTCGTCAAATTCAAAAATATTATTTACATATTTATATTCGGTTTGGTTTATTTCGCCGCTTTTGAAACTTTCACCTAAAATGAGTCGTAGTTCCTCTTCTGAATGGGCAAGTTCATTTTCTTTCGCAGGCTCTAAACCAAGTAGTTTTGTGAAAAAGATTGCCGTACTGTTGAGTAGCCAAATGAATGGATACATAATTTTATCAAATAAAATAAGCGGTCTTGCAAACTTAAGTGTGATTGCTTCTGCTTTTTGAATGGCGAAAGATTTTGGAACTAATTCACCTAATACAACATGGAAAAATGTAATAAAACTAAAAGCAATAATAAAGGATAAAGTATTCGCCATTGTTCCAGTAATATTAATTTTTTCAAAGAGCGGTCGTAGTAAATGTTCCACAGTCGGTTCACCAAGCCAACCAAGTCCTAAAGAAGTAATCGTAATTCCGAGCTGACAAGCTGATAAATAAACATCTAAATTAGATAGGACACTTCTTGCAGCTAAAGCTTGTTTATTGCCTTCATTTGCAAGCTGGTCAATTCGACTTTTTCGTACTTTTACAACAGCGAATTCTGATGCAACGAAAAAGCCTGAAATAAGGATAAGTATAAAGATGAGAAAAATATTTAATATGTCCAAGTGTGTTCTCTATTCCCTAGTTTGGAATAAAGATGTCACCTCCTGCAATTATGTTATACTTTTATAATAAATCCAAACGAAAAGAATAGTCAAAGAAAAAGGGTAAATATTGGTATGTTTCTGCAATAGCTTTTGAATTTGCTGTTATTTTGTCCGCTATACAAAAGGAATAACCCTCCACTTTCAGATTCTAGAGGGTTATTTCAAATTAAGGTTTTGGAATACTTCTCGTTAAAGCGTATGATTGTTGTTTAACGTGATTTGTCGTCCATAGCGTTTGAAGGAAAGAGAGTATGCAATACGGGATATACAAAAGCAGTAAGCTAATTGTGACAATTACAGGTGCATTTCCGCCGAATTGAACGATAAATTGTAATAGTCCGCTTGCGTGAAAAACGCATTCCATAAAAACGAATGAAAGAATAATGGAACCTAGAATAGATTTATGATTTGAAGTAAGCGCCAAAAACAATGTATCTACAAGGAAAGAAGATTGTTTTATTTCATATTCATTTCTGTTACTTAAGAAAGGGACCCACTTTTTTATTGCTTGCATAACGATAATCATGGAAGTACTACAAACGATGATGAAAGATGAGTAGTAGGGAAGTTTTATAAATTTTGCGATGTATAGGAGTAGAAATAAGACTGAGCATTGTAATAATACGGTACAAAAAGAGTACGGTATCCATCTTAATAAAGAAGTGAACTTCTTAACCGAATGAGGTGCTTTAAAAAATAAATGACCGATCCCTAGACTGATGAAGAATCCGATCGCAAGAGTAAAGGTAAAACGAACAATCGATACAAAATATATTTCCCATATGTAAGGGAATAACGGTGTTGAATGATTCGAAGTATGAACCATCTGATTTGCTGAGAAAAAGATAGATTCGTTCATCCAATCAATCTTTGGAATTGTCATAGAAGAAAGTTGTGCGAAGTTATGAAAAATGCTTATAAAGCCAGTTATGTATGAGTATTTATGTGTAATGAATAAAGCAGGAATAGGACTAATGATAAAAATAATGAGAACACCGATAATAAATTTACATATATGTGAGCGCAATAAAGACATGTAATCACCTACTCTTAGAATATTCAGAAAATTCTTATTCTTATTTTAGCTTTTTTCTGTGTAAGTTACAATATATTTTTCTTAAAGAAGTTTAGTATTGTAGGGGATATAAGTGAATGAAACGTGAATAAATTATGACAAGAAAATGAATAATTTTCAGAAAAGTAAAATAAATTATTTATTTTTTTCTGAAAATATAATATAGTTATGGCACAGAAAGTATTTTAACATAAGGAGGCTGTTTATGAGGATTAAAGGGAATTATGTGCCGAAAAGGGAAGTTCTATTTTGCTCAAGTTCAATTACAATAGGGGAAGCGCTGAAGCATTTAAATAAAACTGGCTATCGTTGTGTACCAGTTTTAGATGAAAAAAAAGAGAAATATTTAGGGAATATATATAAAGTAGATATTTTAGAATATAAAGGTTCGCTGGAAGAGAGTGTAGTACAATTATTAAACGATAAAGAAGGGTATGTCAGAGAAGATTCTTCGTTCTTTAAAGTATTTTTTACAATAAAAAAATTACCTTATTTATCAGTGGTTGATGAAAAAGGAGTTTTCCTTGGAATTTTAACGCATAAAAAAGTTTTTGAGTTGTTAGAAGATGCTTGGGGCGTTCATTCTAGTAAATATTCTGTCATGATTGGGACACAGGATTATAATGGGGCCATTCAAAAATTATCGACAGTATTAAAAAAATATACAGGTATCCAAAGTTTAATGACTTTTGATAATGATGCCTTATTAGTTCGTAGAATTATGTTTACATTAGGAGAAGAGTTTAACGACGGTGAATTAGAGACGTTATTGACAGATTTAGAAGATCACGGATTTAGAGTTGTGTATGTGGAAGAGATGAAAAATCCACGTGAAGTTGAGACGATAGAGTAACATGCAAAAGCCATCTAATTATGTTGGATGGCTTTTTTGCTATGTTACGTGCATAAAGTTATTTGAAAATAATGATAGGATAAAAGGTGAGATTGTAACAATATTTGTGTAAAAGAATAAAAAATGTAGATAATTTTGATTTTCAAAAAAATCAATTTGAAAATATGTTTTTATTTTTCAACTAAATATGTTACTATATGTGTGATAAAAACAAAGAGGTCTGACAACTATACTCCACGCAATACCACTCTAATGAGTTGAAAATTCAAAAAAATCAAAAATTAATAGTTAGAGTAAGAATAAGGGGAATGGAGAAATTATGGAGAAAGACACTGCTTTGTAAGGGGCATATTTTATCATCTTGAGCAGAGAGGAGGATGCATAGCATATTGTGACAATAGAGATAAACAATGAAAAAGTGCTATGCAAATGAAAAGTATGAAGGGACGTTTAAGGCCAGGTGATACGGTAGCAATTGGTTTAATGTTATTTGCACTATTTTTAGGAGCAGGAAATTTAATTTTCCCACCAGTTTTAGGGCAACAAGCTGGAGAGAATGTTTGGGTTGCTACAATTGGATTCCTTGTAACGGGAGTCGGATTACCCCTATTAGCTGTAACAGCTGTCGCGTTTGTAGAGGGGGACTTGAAAGCGCTATCTTCTAGAGTTCACCCTATATTTGCGTTTATTTTTCCATTGATTAGTTATTTAGCGATTGGACCATTTTTCGCGATTCCGCGTACGGGAGCCGTTTCATTTGAAATGGGTATGAAGCCATTTCTATCAGAAGCATTGGTTTCAGAATGGTACATGCTGTTTTTATTCACGATAGTTTTCTTTGGAATAACGTGGTATTTATCATTAAATCCATCTAAATTAGTGGATTGGTTTGGAAAATTTCTTACACCATTGTTAGTATTGATTGTTGCTGTTATTGTCGGAAAGGCAATTATTGATCCAATTGGAGAACCAGCTGCGCCGCTAGCGGCATATAAAGAAAATGCTTTCTTTGGTGGATTTATACAAGGATATTTAACGATGGATGCAATAAGTGCTCTCGTATTTGGAATTGTTGTTGTACAAGTTATCCGCTCTAAAGGGATAAAAGAGAGTAGTGAAGTTGCAAAAATAACAGTAGTATCAGGTATTATTGCTGTACTTGGTTTAACGTTAATCTATTTATCACTTGCTTATCTTGGTTCAACGAGTACATCACTTGGTGTATCAGAGAATGGTGGGCTTATTTTAACGAATGTTGTAAATGAGTTATATGGAACAAGTGGTAAAGTTTTATTAGGACTTGTTATTATACTCGCTTGTTTAACAACTTCTGTTGGATTAACATCAGCTTGTGCGGGCTTCTTTACAAACATATTCCCAAAACTTTCGCATAAAACGATCGTAACAATGGTATGTCTGTTTAGTTTAATTGTATCTAACCTAGGTTTAACACAATTAATCGCAGTTACTTTACCAGTGTTAATGATCATTTATCCAGTTGCAATTGTATTAATTGTTCTTTCTTACTTCCATAAATGGATTGGGAAGCGTAATACCATTTATATTGGAGCTATTTTAGGTGCATTGTTAATTAGTTTCTTTAACGGTTTAGAAAGTGCGAACATTAAAATTGACGCGATTTCTAACGTATTACAAATGTTACCATTATATAAAGAAGGAATAGGGTGGTTAATCCCATCATGTATTGGCGGGATTCTCGGTTTCTTCTTCTATAAATCAAATGAATCAAGTGAACTACAAAAGAAAGGTGCTTAGGCGCCTTTCTTTTTTTAAAGGTGATTTTTATATTTTGTCTAAGTAATAAATGGGAGGAATGATAAAATGGCTAATTTTGAAGATTTTTTAACTTTGGATGTAAGAATTGGAACTGTAATACATGCAGAGGAATTTAAAGAAGCGAGAGTTCCAGCGATTAAGCTGAAAATTGATTTTGGAGAGCTTGGAGTTAAGCAGTCAAGTCCTCAAATTACGAAGAGATATACCCCAGAAGATTTAATCGGTCAGCAAATCGCTGCTGTTGTAAATTTTCCGCCAAAACGTGTAGCTGGATTTAAATCAGAAGTACTTGTTTTAGGAGGAGTACCTGAAGCTGGTGATGTCGTATTACTGCAGCCGAATATGGAATTACCAAATGGAACGAAAATTAGTTAGTGTAAAGGCGGGGGAACATGGATATTGGACGAGAGTATTTACAATGTGCCATTTCGAATTTTAAAGCAACAAAGAAGCAAGGGGAACGGGTGCTTTCACAATTATCATATGAACAAATTGAATGGTCTTCCCATGAAGAAACAAATAGCATAGCAATTATAATTAAGCATCTGCACGGTAATATGCGTTCTAGATGGACGGATTTTTTAACGTCTGATGGTGAAAAAATAGATCGTAACCGAGATGCTGAATTTGAAGGTGGCTATCATTCTAAGGAAGAGGTTCTCACAGCATGGAATGAAGGATGGGAATATGTTTTTAAAACGATGAATGTCCTAACGCCAGAACATTTATTACAGACGGTATATATTCGCAGTGAAGCACAGACTGTTATGCAAGCAATTGAAAGACAAATTTCTCATTATGCTTTGCATATTGGACAGATTATTTACATTGGGAAAATGTTAAAAGAAAATGAGTGGGAATGTCTAAGTATTCCGAGAGGACAGTCTGCACGTTATGTAGAGAAAAAACGTTCCACATAATAATAGGAAAGAAACCGATATAAAATGGGGAATAAGAAAATAACCCAAATAATAGAGGATTCTGTAATCATAAGAATGCTGCCAAAAATAAGTCCGTATATAATAAGAAAGAAATTAAAAAGCGTATTCACGGGAATAAATCGTGAGATGAACACTTGCTGTCGTTTAAAACAATCACTGTGAAATAAATATAAGCGGAAGTAAGATGTCGTAGTAATAAGATCTTTCTTTCGCGTAATTCTTTTTTTGCATATATGACAGATGAATGGTGGTCGCATTTCATTACGCTCCAGGTTTCATATTTATAATCATGTAAGACAAAAGTAAGTATAAAGTATATATCCCTATATATGCTCCTGATATAAGAAAAAATGGATTTAGTAAAATACCATGAATGCTTGTCATGAAAACTAAATCTTGTATTAAAACATCATATATATGAATAGAAATAATTGTACCGAGTACATAAAGTGCTAAGTACGCTGAAATATGTAACGCAACACGGATTGTAGGATGCTTAGCAAGCCAGTAAAAAATAAATGATAGTACAACGGGTAATGTTCCTATTAGTAGCTTCAATTCATTTCACCTCATTAACAATATAGCCGGAATTTAGACGGTCTATTCTCTAGAGCTTGTACATAACTTGAAATAGAGAGGGTGATAGTATGAATCGAGGCTTTTTTTATGTGAAATTCACAAGTGTACGTAAGTTAGTTTTATTTATTATTGCTACAGTACTAGCGACTTTTTTTCTTATTAGTATGATGGTAACTTCTATGAGAGAGACAAAGTCAACGTATTTATATAATTGGTTAAATGAGCTATCTATGAATGGTTACATGTACGTTCTTGGGAAAGAGAATCATTATTTTACACAGGAGTATCGAAATTTAAATCAGGATTTTTCGATTTCTTCTTTTCTTTTTTCGATGGCTACGAATATTCGTTTTAACGATGTACGCAGTTTTGTCGGCAAAGAGCTACCTGGTTTTGGTCAGTACGATACAGAAATTGTAATTGCGGGTGAAGGGACAAATTATTCTAACTTACCGATAGAGTCGAGCGTTCCACTTGAAGAAGTAGTAAAAGAACGGACTGGTGAAGGTGGACAGGCTCAAAAGCCAGATACGAACAAAGAGAAAAAGCAACCGGCTCAAACGACAGGGAAAAGACAAGTTGCGTTTATTTATCATTCGCATAGTTGGGAATCTTATTTGCCGTTACTAAATTTAGTAAATGACCCCAATCCAAATAAAGCGACTAGTTCTGTCACAAATATTTCAATAGTTGGCGATCGATTTCGTGAACAATTAGTAAGTGAAGGGATAGGAGCTACTAACGACAAGACTGATGTCGGTCAAAAGTTGATTAGTAAAGGGTTAAATAGTAATAGTTCTTACAAAATGTCACGGGAAATTGTACAAGAAGCAATGACGAGCAATAAAGAACTGCAGTACTTCTTTGACTTACACCGTGATAGTGCTCGGAAGGATGTTACGACAAAAACAATTGGTGATAAATCATATGCGAAGCTTGCGTTTGTAGTAGGGAAAGGCAACAAAAACTATGAAAAAAACTTGCAATTAGCAACGGCTTTACATGAGACGATTAGCAAGAAGTATCCAGGAGTGAGTCGTGGTGTCATTCAAAAAGGATTCCAAACAGGAAATGGTGTCTACAATCAAGACTTATCCGGGCAAGCGATATTAATTGAAGTTGGTGGCGTAGATAATACAGAGGAAGAACTAAACCGATCGATTGATGCCCTTGCTAAAGCGTTTGGTGAATATTTCTGGCAAGCAGAAAAAGTGAATGGATAAAGTGAAACATAAATGAGTGGAAGAGTTTGAAAAAACGTGAGTGTAATACTTACGTTTTTTTTTGTCATGATGAGACGTCACAGAATAGACATAATTTGTCGTTGTTATAGTAATATCGAAAATTGTCAAATTATACTGGGAGATTTACAAAGGGATTTTCAGGAAAGTGGAGAAAATCTTTTTACAAGGAAAACTTTTTATTATGAAATTGGTAGGGTGATTGAAGTGATTAGGGAGATTAAAATAGAAGATGCAGCACCATTTTTGCAATTAAGTAAGCAACTAGATGAGGAAACGAAATTTATGTTATATGAACCAGGAGAAAGAAAATTTACAGACGAGCAACAAGAACAGATGATTCATCGCTTTATAGAAAATAAGTATGCAACAATATTGGTAGCAGTTGAAGATGAGAGAATAGTAGGGTTTATTTTAGTGAATGGAAATCATATTCAAAGAAAAAGACATGTAGCAGGTATTGTAATTGGTATTTTGCAAGAGTATAGCGGGCGGGGTATTGGGACGAGATTGTTTAAAGAGGCTGAGAAGTGGGCAAGATTACATGATGTATGGCGTTTAGAATTAACGGTAATGGCCCACAATACAAGAGCTCAGACACTATATACAAAAGCTGGATTTGAGAAAGAAGGTGTCAAAAGAGCTGCTCTTATTATCGATGGCGAGAACATCGATGAGTATGAAATGGCCAAATTATTAAAATAAGAGGTCGTTATATGAAAAAAAGATGGACACTACTTGGTATCGTAGCGATGATACTCATTGTTGGAGTAGCAGGAATCAATTATAAAATGTATAAGGATAAGCAGGTGCGTGAGGTAAATGTAAATAACATATTTCCGAAAGCGAAAGAAACGATTGCGAATATGGATGGAGATATTGCGGTAATTAGTAATCCAAATTCGATGCTTGTGCTTGTAAATAAAAATAGGCGTTTACCAGATGGGTATAGACCGCCAGATTTAGTTATTCCGAAAGTGCGTTACTCAAGTGAAGGTGATCAAGAAAAGAAAAAAATGAGAAAAGAGGCAGCAGGAGCGCTTGAGGAAATGTTTCAGCAAGCTGATAAGGAGGGCGTTTTTCTTTTTGCGGTTTCTGGATTTAGGTCTTTTGATCGACAAAAAGCATTAAATACGATGTATAAAAAACAAGATGGAGAAGCAAAAACAGCGATGTCTAGCGCAGTTCCTGGAACGAGTGAACATCAAACTGGTCTAGCTATGGATATTACATCTCAATCTGCTAAGTTTCAATTAGAGACAATTTTTGGCGAAACGAAAGAAGGGCAGTGGCTTTCTGAAAATGCCCATAAATTTGGTTTTGTCATTCGATATACAAAAGAGAAAGAATCGCTTACAGGTTATCGATATGAACCATGGCATGTGAGGTATGTGGGAAATCCACAAGCTACATATTTATATGAAAATCAACTGACACTTGAAGAAGTAACGCAGTGAAAAATTGAGGGGAGAGAAGGATTATGACGGTGTTATATAAGAAAAAAGTACACGCATATGTAACAAGAGAAAAAGAAGGAGTTATGCAACTGCTTGTTTTTAAACATCGTGATATACCTGAAGCTGGTATACAAATACCAGGGGAAACGTTAGAAGCAGCACTTTTACGTGAAGTACAAGAGGAATCTGGATTACGCCATTTATGCATAGAAAGATTCCTAGCCGATTACATCATACTTGTGAAAGACAAAAAAGAATATCAAAAGCGCCATTTCTTCCATGTAACGTTACTAACAGATGTAAAAGATGATTGGGAACATATTGTAAGTGCTGGTGAGGAAGATGAAGGTTTAGTATTTTGCTACGAATGGATTGATATTGCAAAATGCCCTGAATTAGCTGGGAAACAAGGGGAGTTTTTACATCTGTTAGAAGAAGTATACGTGCAATAATAATAGGGTCTGAAGCGAAGGTGAACTCGTTTCAGACTTTTTTTATTTTTCAGGAAATAAAAGGTTTTTACATTGGCAAGTTGAATTCTTTTACAGGGATTGTATTTGTATATACGAGGAGCGGAGAAAATGAACAAGTAATAGATACATGATATCAATAAAAGGCTTTATAGAAGGAGAATGACGATGGAGATTCAATTCAATGCACAATTACAAAAAGAATTAACAATTCATGATATACAAGCAGCGATGGAAGCTGGACAATTAACTTCAAAAGAATTAGTTATGTATTATCTTCATAGAATTGCAAAATATGATCAAGATGGACCAAAAATTAATTCTATTTTAGAAATCAATCCAGATGCCGTTTTTATTGCAGAAGCGTTAGATTATGAAAGAAAGATAAAAGGTATAAGAGGTCCATTACATGGTATACCTGTTTTACTTAAGGACAATATTGAAACGAATGATTCCATGCATACAAGTGCAGGTACGATTGCCTTGGAACAAAATATTAGTAGTGAGGATGCATTTCTCGTTACGAAACTGAGAGAAGCAGGAGCAATCATAATAGGAAAGACAAATATGACAGAGTTAGCAAATGCAATGTCTTTTGACATGTGGGCTGGATATAGTGCAAGAGGTGGACAAACAATAAACCCTTACGGTACAGGTGAGGATAATATGTTTGTTGGTGGCTCAAGTACAGGATCTGCGATAGCAGTTGCCGCTAACTTTACAGTATTATCTGTTGGAACGGAAACAGATGCTTCTATATTAAGTCCAGCTGTTCAAAACTCTGTAGTCGGTATTAAACCGACTGTTGGTTTAATTAGTCGTAGAGGCATTATTCCGTTCACGTATTCGCAAGATACAGCGGGTCCATTTGCTAGAACAGTAACAGATGCCGCTATTTTGTTAGGGAATTTAACTGGGGTAGATGAGAAGGATGTAGCTACTCATAAAAGTGAAGGTATAGCAGAACATGATTATACAAAATATCTTGATGTTAATGGCTTACATGGAGCAAAGATTGGTGTATATAGCAATGCGCCAAAAGATTATTATGAATCTGGTGAGTATGATGAAAAATTGTTTAAGGAAACAATTGAAGTATTGCGTAGTGAGGGAGCGGTAGTAGTAGAAAATATTGATATTCCGTCTTTTCATAGAGAATGGAGCTGGGGAGTACCGCTTTATGAACTAAAGCATAGTTTAGATAACTATCTTTCGAAATTATCTCATACTATTCTGGTGCATTCAATTTCGGAGTTAATGGAGTTTAACGAGAACATAGCAGAAAGAGCTTTGAAATATGGGCAAACTAAGTTAGAAAGAAGAAAAGATTTTCCCAATACGTTAAGGAATCCTGAATATATAAACGCAAGATTAGAAGATATATATTTTTCGCAAGAACAAGGTATTGACTTTACACTGGAAAAATATAATCTTGATGCAATTTTATTCCCTTCCTATATCGGCTCCACTATATGTGCGAAAGCAGGTTATCCGTCTATAGCAATACCGGCGGGATATATGGATAACGGGAGACCGTTTGGAATTACTCTTGCAAGCACGGCTTTTTCTGAGGGGATCTTGATTAAACTAGCATATGCTTTTGAACAAGCGACAAAACACCGGAAAATTCCGGGTTTGTCATAAATAGAATAAAGTAAAAAGGACAGGAGTTCCTGTCCTTTTTACTTTATTGATTACATCGAAATATCTTTCTGGTCGGTCTGATTATATTTTAATAGGCTAAAAGATAAACAAGCGGAACATAAAATAAGAAAAGCAGCGATGATATAAATCGTACGAACACCAAATAAATCGGTAATAATTCCAACGCTAAGCATAGAAAGACCAGAAGCTGTCGAGAGGAGTGCACCATGAGCTGTATACATTTTTGATAATAAAGTAGGAGCGACACTTGATTGTAGCACTGTCGTTTGAGAAATATCTCTAATTTGATAACATGGCCCCATTAGAACGCATAGAAAAAGCGCAATAAACCCGCTACTTGTCATTCCATATAAAAATGTAAGAATACTAAACATAAGAGAGCCTATCGCCATGGAGCGTATTAAATTGTTTTGAATGTATGTACTCATTTTCCACGCTAATATCCCGCCAATTAACGTCCCCACATAATAACTTGTATTAATATATCCCCACCATTCTTCGCCTTTATGAAGGACAGTCGTTACATAAGCCATCGTAATAGCACCGATCCATATCGTCCCTGCGAAAGTTTCAATTAAGTCCATACATGTAACGATACGGAGAGACGGGTTCTGAAATAAGAGTTTCCAACCTTCCAATAAAGCAGTGCCTTTTGAAGAAGAAGGTTCTATTACTTGTTCATTATGTATGGAACGTAATGAAACGTGTAGTGCAACACACCCAAAAATCATCAATATGTTATTCATCATAAGTGTAGAAGTGGCGCCGATTAGAAGAACAATAACACTTGTAAATGAATAAGCAGCGGCCTGCGCAATTTGTGTGGAAAAGGAAAAAATACTATTTACTTTTACTAATTTTTCTTTTCGTGTAAGGCGAGGCAGGATACTGTATAATAATGGTGCGCTCCAGCCGCTACATAATGAAATGAAAAAAATGAAAATGAATAGTGCTACAACGTTTGTGGACAGGAATGGGAATAATATCATTAATAAAAATAATAGAGCAGTTTTTGTCCATTGTAGTGTAAAAAGTAATGAATAAGATGGAAAACGATTCATGATAAGTGGTGCAGATGTATTTGCTATAAGAGTAGTTATGACTTGGAGTAATGGAAACAGAGCAGTTAATGTTGCTGATTTCGTTGTGATATACATATGGGTTGTAATAATCATAATGTATACGATGTCAGCGAGAGTAATGCATATTTTTGATCCTAAATAGTAAGTTAATGAACGACTATGCAACAAGCACACCACCTTCCTAAAAAATAATATTTTAGTAGTTAAAATAAGTATAAATTGAAAGTTAAATTTTCGAAAGAATTTCATTTTTTGTCGCTTTTTGAAAGGGATTTTCATGTATAATAAAGAATATATTAATATAGTATTTTAAAAATACTCATTATAACAGTGAATAGGTACAATAGCTTGTAGTAAGCGCCCATGTATAAGAAAGGGCGGATAAACCATTCTTTTCTTCATATACATATAGAAAATGAGAAAGAAAGTGAGGGTTGCATATGGCTGCTTGGGTAATTTGGTTTATAATAGCTGGTATTTTATTTATTGCGGAAATGTTATCGATTACGTTTTACATGCTTTGGCTTGGAATTGGAGCTGTTGTCGGAGGTCTAATTGCTTTATTTGCTCCTGATGCACTACTGTTACAAGTTATTGCTGGTGCGATTGTAAGTTTAACATTGACTTTCTTTACAAAAAGAATTTCAAAAAACTTTCGAGAAGCAAAAGGTTTTACTGATACAGTAGATTTGCTAGTTGGTAAAAAAGGGATTGTTATGCAAGCGATTACAAATGAAGCGAATGGTATTGTGAAGGTGGATGGAGATACTTGGACAGCTATTGCAGATGATCCAATTGATGCTGGAGAAAAAGTTATTGTTATAAAGAGGAATAGTACTATATTACAAGTGAAAAAGGAGAGTGAATAAATATGGCAGTAGCATTGACATTAACGATTATTTTCGCACTAATTGTTGTTACATTTATCGCATTAACAATTAAAATTATTCCACAGCAAAAAGTTGGAGTCGTTGAAAGATTTGGTAAGTTTCAGCGTATTATGGAGCCGGGATTAAATTTATTAATACCAATTGTAGACCGCGTTCGTGTATATCATGACTTACGTATTCAACAAACGAATGTACCACCGCAGAAGGTAATTACGAAAGATAATGTACAAGTAGAAATTGATACAATCATTTTCTATCAAATTGTGGAACCAGAACTTGCGACATATGGTATTTCGAACTATGAATATGGTGTTCGTAACATTACTTCTGCAACGATGCGCCAAATTATTGGTAAAATGGAACTGGATGAAACGTTATCTGGTCGTGAAAAAATTTCAACAGAAATTCGCTTAGCACTTGATGAAGCAACAGAAAAATGGGGCGTTCGTATTGAACGTGTTGAAGTTGTTGATATTAATCCGCCAAAAGATGTGCAAGCATCAATGGAAAAACAAATGAAAGCAGAACGTAATAAACGTGCGATCATATTAGAAGCTGAAGCCGCAAAACAAGATAAAGTCCTTCGTGCTGAAGGGGAAAAGCAAAGTAAAATATTAATGGCTGAAGGGGATAAAGAAGCACGTATTCGAGAAGCTGAAGGTATAAAAGAAGCAAAGGAACTAGAAGCACAAGGGGAAGCAAGAGCGATTGAGGAAATTGCAAAAGCAGAACAAAATCGAATTGAATTACTTCGTGCAGCAGATTTAGATGAACGCGTACTTGCTTATAAATCATTTGAATCATTGATTGAGGTTGCGAAAGGACCAGCAAATAAAGTCTTTATTCCGTCTAATGCAATTGAGACGCTTGGTACTCTCGGGGCAATTGGAGAAATCTTTAAAGAAAAACAAGCGAAGAAATTGCCTCCTTCAGATACACCAAAAGAACAATAAGAGTGAAAAAGAGAAATGGGATGCCATTTCTCTTTTTATTTTTTATAGATTACAATGTTCATTCTTAGATTGATGGGGATTGCTTTATTATTTTGAAAAATTTAAATAATATGTTAAAATTTAACCTTGGTTTTAAGGAGAGAAGGGGGAATAAGATTGCAAATATTACTAATACGCCACGGAGAATCTGAAGCAGATATTTTACATGTACATGAAGGACGAGCTGACTTTGAATTAACAGAAAAGGGAAGACAGCAAGTGCAAAGGCTTGTACAGAAAGTGAAAGCAGATTTTTCGCCAGATTTCATTTGGGCAAGTACGTTAAAACGTGCTCGTGAAACGGGTGAAACGTTAGCTGAAGGAATTGGATGCCCAATTCAACTAGAAGAGGAATTAATGGAGTTTAATAACGGAGTGCAAGCTGGCTTATCTTTTGAAGAAGCAAAGAAATATCCAGAGCCAAAGTTTCTTCATGACCGTTTTGAAAACGGGGAATCATTTATTGAATTTAGAATGAGAATAGAGGGAATCTTTTCTAAAATCGTGACAGAGAATACATATGACCGAATTGCAATCGTTGCACATGGTGGTGTAATAAATAGTCTATTACGTGCATTTTTCAAAATGCCAATCTCAATGGATTATTATTTTAAAATGGGAGATACGGGAATAAGTTTAATTGAAATTGATGGCGAACAAAAAACGGTACATTTCATTAATGATACGAGTCATTTAGACGGGATGTAAAGACCTATGTACAAAGTAGTGTTCTTTGATGTTGATGGTACGCTTTTAAGTGAGATTGATAGAAGTATGCACGAAAGTACAAAAGAAGCGATACAAAGATTAATAGCTAAAGGGATTCACGTAGTTGTTACAACAGGGAGACCATATAGCTTATGTACGCAATTTATGGAACTAGGCATAAATACGTTTATTTCTGCAAATGGTGCACATATTAAGTGTGGAGAAACAGTCCTACATAAATCGGTACTTTCTAGTGAAATCGTTCATGATATCTCGAGATTTGCTGCATTACATGGTTACGGTATTTCTTATTTTACCGAGGATTTTGCAATGAACGGAATAGACTCGGATAATGAGCGTGTAATGCAAGCACTTAGCGAGACGTTGAATTTAGAGAAGTATCCTGAAAAAAGCAGAGATTTGTCAGAAGAAATCTATTGTTTATGTCTGTATGCTGATGAAACAGAAGCTCAAAAGTTTATTGAAAGATATCCATTACTTACGTTTGACCGTTTTCATAATTACGTTATAAATGTATTGGAAGATAGTAAAGTATCAAAATTAACTGCAATTCAAAAGATATTAGATCACTTAAACATTTGTAAATCAGAAGCGATTGCATTTGGCGACGGTGGAAATGATATTGAGATGTTGCAGTATGTAGGATTAGGTATTGCGATGGGGAATGGCGGAGAAGAGTTAAAAACAAGAGCTGATTTCGTTACAAAGAAGGCGAGTGAAGGTGGTATTTCCTTTGCCTTAAAGGAGTTTCGTCTTATTTAAAAATAATAGCTAGTCAGTTTGAAAAATCCTGTTTTAATTACAGGATTTTTTTGTCTAACAATATTCTTGCAATAAAAGGAAAAATGTGAGTATAATGAAAAGTAGTTAGGTAAGCTAATTAATTGAAGAGAAAGGAGAGTGAAGATGAATGGATTCAAAAAAAGATTCTCTTCCTTTAGGGATTGGGCCGTATGCTGAGCTAATAAAAAAGACAGCATCAGCGGATACGGATCCAATCGCAGCAAAAATTGGTTTGTTAATGTTATGGACGTCTGATAATGTTCTTGATTCTGTTGACGTTGATTTAGCTCCGCTTGGTATTTCGGAAAGTAAATTAGATTTTTTACTGTTGTTTATTTTACGTGAAATGGAATCCAATGGGGAAGAAGTGAATATGAGCCCTTCTGATATTGCGAGTCGATTAGGGATAACACGTGCTTCTGTCACTGGTCTATTAGATTGGATGGAGAAACGAGAGTTAATCGTAAGATTCCATCATTCTAAAGATCGAAGAAGATTAAAAGTGAAAATTACTCCAAAAGGAAAAGAATTAGTTACGCACTCTTTACCAACTTTTTGGTTATCTTGCGCTTCGTTAGTTGACGATTTTAATCAAGAAGAGCGTCAAGTTTTAGAAAGGTTATTAAATAAAATGCAAGTAAATATGCAGGTGAAATTAGGAGAAGGTAGGTAAATAAGTTGATTATAAGGGTCAACTTATTTATTTGGAAATATAATTAGCTTACCTTATTATATGTTTAACTAATTTCATGATCTGTCATGTTTTTTACGATGTAATTAAAATAAGTAAGCGTGCTTTAGAGGTTTTAAATTGATAAAAAATTGTAATAAGGGAGAGATATTATGATGGAAATAGGAAAGGAAATAAATAGTGAAAAGAATTATACAATAATGACCGTTGTATTATGTTGGTCGGGTATGGTAGTGATGTCTAGCTTATATGTAACAATCCCTTTAATTGCACTATTTTCAGACCTTTTTAATGTTTCACTAGCACAAGCTGCAGCTACAGGCAGTATATTTTCTGTTGGCTTTGCTATAGGTTGCTTGTTATTTGGGGCAATCTCTGATAAATATGGGCGGAAGCAAGTAATCTTCATTGGATTACTTGCTCTGTCGATTATTTCGTTTTCCTTAGGATTTGTGGATAGTATATTTTGGCTTGTTATTTTTAGGGGCTTACAGGGTATTGCAGCAGCTACATTTTCTCCGGTAGCGTTAGCATACGTTGTAGAAATGTTTCCGGTAGAAAAAAAGGTTACAACAATAGGATTTGTTAGTACCGGTTTTCTAGTAGCTGGAATTGTAGGTCAGGTAATAAGTACGGTTGTTAGTCAACATTTTGGATGGCATATGGTGTTCTTTCTTCTTAGCGTTGTCTATATGATTACTGCTGTATGGATTCAGTATTCTCTTCCGAAAGGGGAGATATCTCAATCTTATACTGATATTTTGGGACCGATTAAACAGATGGGTAAAGTCTTTACACATAAAAGCTTAGTATTGGGCTATATGATTGCGTTTGTTTTATTAATGGCTTTTGTTAATATGTATACTGTTTTAGGGAATTATTTGAGCTCTCCTACTTATAATTTAACTTCAGAACAAATTCTTTATTTTCGCTTAGCGGGGCTAATTGGTATGATTCTATCACCAATTGCGGGTCGTTTAACGAAGAGGTTCGAAGTAAGGAAAGTTCTTCAAGGTGGATTGCTGGTCGCTATTTTTAGTCTAAGTGCAATGGGCTTTGTTTCGTATTTGCCTCTTCTTGTCATAATGAGTGTCTGTTTTGTAATAGGTATTGCTATATCCGTTCCGTCTTTAGTTTCTCTTGTTGGCCAACTAGGAGGGAAAGCAAGGGGAATAGCAGTTTCTATTTATACTTTTATTTTATTTTTAGGCACTAGTATAGGACCCGTCATTTCTATTTATCTTATGAAAATAGGAAGTTATGCTCAAACGTTTATTTTATTAGGAATGATACTTTTTATTGGTTTTATCGCTTCTCTATTTATAAACAACGAAAGTGTACTGGATAATGAATGAGTGGAAAATCACTCAAATAAAGCAATGTGAGGATCTTTCGTATGCTCACATAATAAAATATGAATTTGCCCACGATGATGATAAAAGTGTGCAACAATTTCAAGCAACCATTCAAAGCGTGAATAAGAAATACCCCAATAAGCAGTCTTAATTTCTGCTAATTGTTCATTGGAATAGGATAAAAAAGTTTTAGAAAGTAAATCGTAGCCCTGTATCATCGTTTGTTGTATTTGCGTAATTGTTTCGGGTGTTTGTTCTTTATAGAAAGTATGTAGTTGTTTTTCCGTAATCCCATTTAAAATGAGGAGATCTGCATGGCAAATAAGAGAAAGATGTGCACAAATTTCAAATAAAGATCGCTTTGCGTGAATGGGTTGTATTTTTAATTCTTCTTCATTACATTGGTTAAGCATTTGAATAGAAGTATCAACAGCAACTTTAAGTTGATGCAAGGCAGATTCTACAAACATTGTAATTCTCCTCATCTCCGTATATAATAGTTTCTTAAGGGTATTATATCATACTCAAAATTCCGAAAATTCTAGTAGTTTGACTAGCATATTGAAAAGTATTATATTGTAAAAGGTCATATGAAACGTGAAATAGAATGGAATGCAATTATTGAGTTAGGAGTTAGACCAATGAGTTTGAAATATGGAAGAGATACAATTATTGAAGTTGACTTAAATGCAGTAAAACATAATGTAAAAGAATTTAAAAAACGAGTGAATGATGAAAATATTGCAATGATGGCTGCTGTAAAAGCAAATGGGTATGGCCACGGGGCAGTTGAAGTTGCGAAAGCTGCTATTGAAGCAGGAATAAATCAGCTTGCAGTTGCATTTGTAGATGAAGCGATAGAGTTAAGAGAAGCAGGAATTAACGTGCCGATTTTAATTTTAGGTTATACATCAGTAGCAGCTGCTGAAGAGGCAATTCAATATGACGTTATGATGACTGTTTATAGAAGTGAAGATTTACATGGTATAAATGAAATCGCAAACCGTCTTCAAAAGAAAGCGCAAATTCAGGTGAAAATTGATACAGGAATGAGTCGTATCGGTTTACAAGAAGAAGAGGTTAAACCATTTTTAGAAGAATTAAACCGTATGGAGTATGTAGAGGTAGTAGGAATGTTTACACATTACTCTACGGCAGATGAAATTGATAAATCATATACGAATATGCAAACAAGTTTATTTGAGAAAGCTGTCAATGCAGCAAAAGAATTAGGAATTCATATTCCATATATTCATAGTTCAAATAGTGCAGGTTCAATGGAACTAAGCAATACATTTCAAAATATGGTTCGAGTAGGTATTGGAATTTATGGAATGTACCCTTCAAAAGAGGTAGATCATTCAGTTGTTTCTTTACAGCCTGCGTTGTCGTTAAAATCAAAAATAGCTCACATTAAACATGCGAAGAAGAATCGTGGTGTAAGTTATGGGAATACGTATGTAACGACTGGTGAAGAATGGATTGCAACTGTACCGATTGGCTATGCTGATGGCTATAATCGTCAGTTATCTAATAAAGGGCATGCATTAATAAATGGAGTTCGAGTACCTGTTATTGGCCGTGTTTGTATGGATCAGCTTATGTTAGACGTTTCAAAAGCAATGCCAGTACAAGTTGGGGACGAAGTAGTATTCTACGGTAAACAAGGCGAAGAAAATATTGCAGTAGAAGACATCGCGGATATGTTAGGTACCATTAACTATGAAGTTACATGTATGTTAGACAGAAGAATCCCGCGAGTGTATAAAGAAAATAATGAAACGACTGCTGTCGTAAATATACTAAGAAAAAACTGAATCGTTATGATTCAGTTTTTTTATTTTTGGCAAATGAAAAATGCTCTATTTGTACCGTGTATTTGAATGTTTTTAAAACCTACAGATTCCAATGAAGAAATTATTTCTTCATTGGAATAACAAGCTTCCTCAAAAGAAAAGTCACTTCTTGTCCAAGCGTTATCTAGATCATGTTTAAATAGTATAAAGTTCATTTCTGCTTTTTTATTTTCATTATCATAGGAAGAATCAATCGTACAAACATATTCTTCCGCTGAAATATGAAATGAAGCAACCCAATTTTCAAGAAAACCTTTCTCCATATTCATATCAAATACGAATGTACCTTCGTTATGTAATACGGAGTAAACATTACGAAAAACGCTTTTTAATTCATCTAATTTTAAAATATGGTTTAAGCTATCGCCAGTAGAGATAACATAGTGAAAATGCTTATTTATATTGAAATAACGAGCATCATCGACGATAAATGTTGCGTCTGGCGCGTTTTGACGTGCGTATTCAATCATTTGAGCAGAACCATCTATACCAGTTACTACAAAAGTATTATCAATTAATTTCTTAGTAAGGTGACCAGTCCCGCAGCAAAGATCTAAAACATGAGAATGTGGTGGTGCATATTGTAAAACGAGTTTTTCCAAAAGTAGATAGGAGTGTTCAGCATAATGCCCCCAATGTTTATTATAGATGTCTGCAAAAATATCATAATTAGAATAAATTAGTTTTTTAGACATATGTATTCACATCAAGATTCATTACATTATAGTAGTCATGCTTCGTTTTTATTTCAAAACCACATTGTGTATATAGTTTTAAAGCATTGTTATTTTTCGTTTCGACGTCTAATTCAATTGTTGATATTCCTTCTGAAATAAGGGTATATACCATATAACTAAGAATATCTTTTCCGTATCCTTTACCTTGATAAGAAGGATGAACGGCGAAGCCTGATAGTGTAGTAGATTGCTCTTGCTCAGAAACTGTAATCGTTCCTATCACTTTTTCGTCGATAAGAGCACTGTAAACTTGATGGGAAGGTGAATTCATCATCTTTTGTAACCATGTAGCGGTATTTTCTACTGAATCTCCAAAAGCTTTACTGGAAAGTTCAATAAGATCAAGAAGTGATGCTGAAGATGCAAGAGTGAGCTGTATAGTATTCTTTGTTGTTTTTTGCACTTCTTTTGCTTTGAACTCCATACTATATTCACTATATAAATAAGGTAACTTCATATGCTTTGTAAATTCTTTCCCAGAAGCAGACGCCCCATTTATAATAATAAGAGCTTCATCTGCCCCTTTTATTCGTATTTCTTTCATTGCGGTTTGTAAAAGAGTAGTGCCTATATGTTGCTTCCTATAGTTCGGGTGAACAAAGCCTATTAACTCCAATTTTGTCGGTCTTTCAAAGTCATACATACTTAATGCACCAATTAATTTAGTATTATCATAAAATAGGAGATCATATATCTCTTCATTATTACGTGTAGTTAAAAAGTTTACATGTAAATCTGACGAGTAATCAATTTCATCGTGTTGCCCACAAATGTGAACTAAATCTTTCATTTGCTGAATTTCGTTCGCTGTTAAAGATTTCTTTCGTTCAATATTCATTTCATAATCCCTCGCATTCATATTTAAAAATAGGATGGATGACTTAGCCATTTTGTTAACTCCACACTGCCCTGAACAGATAATAACCGGTACAAATATCGATAGGGCGGTCTACATTCTGTAAGATTAGGAATGGGCATAATGGTTTCGTAACCTTGTTGAAAAGCTTGAGCCTCTTTTTCAGTAAATATATATTCTAAGCCGATAAAATCAAACTCCCTTGGAGCAACTGCATAGGCTTCTGTATCTACTAATCCCGTAATAGTTGTACCATCTGTTAAAAACTGAGTAGGGTCCATATCAATTAAAACGAGCGTCGATTCTTTTGGTGCTGGTAAGGAAGAGAGTTGTGATTCGAAAGTAGGAAATACATTTTGTATGCATTCATTATCGGAATAAAACATATTCACAAGCTCTTTACTCACATTTAAAATGTGTGATTGGAATTCATCTAGTGTAATTTGGAAGGAACCTGACACATTTCCGATGTAATCAGCTTTAAATTTATGTATTTCGGCTAGCCCTTTTCCTAGACTGAATAAAATAGAATCTGGTTGCCCGATAAAAGATTGAACTGTGTTACCTACTAACTTTTCGGCTACAACGAATTCACGCCCATTTAAAATATATTTTTCTAATATTGCTGGGATAGGAAGGTTAGTATGTTCTTGCAGCAATGTATGCACAGCTTCTAAATGATGTACGTTCTTTGGATCAATTCCAAATAGGTTTTTACATCCCCACCAAAAATCATTATTTGGTTCTTCATTGATTTTAGAAGAACGAACGATAACTTCTGCATCTTCTGTTCGGACGAGAAACACATCGCTTGCATGGTCTTCATAACCTGGGTGTAAAGTTTGAACAGATAAAATAGGTGAAGTGAATAGTTGTTGTAGCATGAAGTTACTCCTTTTTCTGTAAATTCTATAAATTCATTATATAACAGAATATGTTCCAAGTGGATAATGATGAGGACAACATAGAACTTAAATAAATTTATAGTGAGAAATCAGTATGGAAATATTATTTTTCTAGTTTTGTATGAATTATCAAAATAATATTCCGGTGATAAATCTATAAAAATGCCCGAATGTAAATCTCGTATTTTTCAGTAAATGAAGAGTTAATCGTGTTTTTATGAGAGTTATAATGTAGGTTATGAAAAATATTTCTCAATAATAAAATGAAGAGAAATATATGAAGAAGTAGAATAGATTCCTTTATAATAGTTTTAAATTAATTAATATAATTAATTATTAATAATATTAGATAGGAGAGAATATGATGGCAAATGTACTCGTAATAAATTTCCCTGGAGAAGGTCATATAAATCCGACTTTAGCTATTGTAAGTGAGTTAATTCGGCGAGGAGAGACAGTTGTTTCGTATTGTATTGAAGATTATAGAAAGAAGATTGAAGCAACAGGTGCAGAATTCCGAGTGTTTGAGAATTTCCTCTCTCAAATTAATATTATGGAGCGAGTAAATGAAGGCGGGAGTCCTTTGACGATGCTATCTCATATGATTGAAGCATCAGAACGTATTGTTACTCAAATTGTAGAAGAAACAAAAGGGGAAAAGTACGATTACATGATATACGATAATCATTTTCCGGTAGGACGTATTATAGCCAATGCTTTAAAATTACCTAGCGTTTCTTCTTGTACAACGTTTGCTTTTAATCAATATATTACTTTTAACGATGAACATGAATCAAGAAAAGTAGATGAAACGAATCCATTGTATCAATCTTGTTTAGCGGGAATAGAAAATTGGAATAAACAGTATGGAATGAAATGTAATAGTATGTATGATATTATGAACCATCCTGGTGATATTACGATTGTATATACTTCAAAGGAATATCAGCCGCGTTCAGATGTATTCGATGAATCGTATAAGTTTGTCGGCCCATCCATTGCTACGCGTAAAGAAGTAGGCAGTTTTCCTATGGAAGATTTAAAAGATAAAAAATTGATTTTCATTTCTATGGGAACAGTTTTTAATGAACAACCTGAGCTATATGAAAAATGTTTTGAAGCGTTTAAAGATGTAGAAGCGACAGTCATATTAGTTGTTGGAAAGAAGATAAATATAAGTCAATTTGAAAACATTCCGAATAACTTTAAGTTGTTTAATTATGTGCCCCAATTAGAAGTATTACAGTACGCTGATGTATTCGTGACACACGGTGGTATGAATAGTTCAAGTGAAGCACTATATTATGGTGTCCCGTTAGTTGTAATTCCGGTAACAGGAGATCAGCCTTTAGTTGCGAAACGAGTGAATGAAGTAGGGGCTGGAATAAGGCTTGATCGTAAAGATTTAACTTCTGAATCGTTACGTGAAGCCGTAGAGAAAGTAATGGATGATGTAACGTTTAAGGGGAATAGTCGTAAAGTTGGAGAGTCACTTCGAAATGCTGGTGGGTATAAGAGGGCAGTTGATGAAATATTAAAAATGAATTCATACTCAAAACTTAAATAAATGTTTGGAGCACACTTACTGTAATATGTAAGTGTGTTTCTATAAAAAAATTACATAAAAAATCACTGTAAAGGTGAAACTTTTGTGTATATAAACTCATATCTTTGAATTAGTAGTAAAATTACGTTAAAATAATACTAAGAAAATATATAAGTTTTGGGGGTAATGAATGAAAAGGTTATTTGAATACATATTATTAACAATTGGCTCAATTATTGTAGCGGGTTCATTAGAGCTTATTTTAGCACCTAATGGATTAGTAGATGGCGGGGTAACGGCCATTGCTATCATGGCAAATAAAGTTGCTGGATTACCGCTGTACGGAGTGTTTTTAGGACTTAATATTCCTATCCTGTTATTTACCGCAAAAGTAATGGGGAAGAAGTTCTTCATCCGTACATCTTATGCAAATGTAGTTACAACACTCGGATTAATTTATTTAAAACCATTTCCTGCGATTACAACTTCTGAACTATTAATTGTACTTTATGGCGGAGTATTGTTTGGAATTGGCGTTGGGATTGTTGTCAAAATGGGCGGAGCAATAGACGGATCAGAAATGTTAGCAGTTTGGATGAACAAACACTTTAAAGTACCGATTAGTACATTTTTACTTGCTGTAAATGCAGTTATTTTCACATTTGTAGCGATTTTATTTTCAATCGAACAAGCGATGTTCTCATTAGCAATTTTCTATATTGTTACGAAGATGATTGATTTCATATTAGATGGTATAAATCAAGGAAAGAGCGTTATGATTATTTCTGGTAAAAATAAAGAAATAGGCGATCTACTTATGAAAGAATTGCAATTATCTGTTACGTATCTACATGGAGAAGGTGGTTTTTTAGGAGAAGAAAAGAGAATTATTTATTGTATTACAAACCGTTTCATTTATCCGAAAATGAAAGATCTCGTTCTCTCTGTAGATCCAACTGCTATCATTGAAGCTTCCTATTCAACAGAAACAACAGGTGTTAAACGACCAGGAAGAACAGCGAAATCAGAAAAATAGTGAATGAAGATAGCTCCACGTAAATATAACTTGCGTGGAGCTATTCTTATTTAGGGAACCGGGCTTTTTTCAGTAATTGGACAACAGTTTCGATACGATCCTCTGGAATACTGCCAAAACCGAGTAATACATACGACTCCTCTCTTATATTATGAACAGAATCGTATGTGGAGAGAGGGTATAACTTAATACGTTGTTTCGCAGCCGCATGAATAAGTTCTTGTTCATTCATCCCATTATGAACGTGAAGTACGATATGAAGTCCGGATTGTTCACCGAGTATACGAATGTTATTACCCATTTCGTTTGTAATAGATTTAATTAAAGAAATATGTTTTCTTTTATATAACGTGCGGCTGCGGTTAATATGACGTTCCCAATCACCATTTTGAATAAAGGTAGCAAAGGTAAGTTGTTGCAACGTAGAGACTGTTTGTTTAAACATACCACCAAGTTCTTGATAAGCACTTAATAGATGAGGTGGTAAAACGATATATCCCATTCGTAAAGAAGGTAAAAAAGATTTCGAGAAAGTTCCCATATAAATAACACGTTCAGTTGAATCTAGCCCTTGTAAAGAAGGAATAGGTTTTCCTATATAGCGAAATTCCCCGTCGTAATCATCTTCAATAATATAGCCTTTACAATCATTCGCCCATTTTAATAACTCGAGTCTTCTAGATAACGGCATAATGATTCCAAGTGGAAATTGGTGAGATGGAGTGACATACGCTACATTGGAACCCGATTCACGTAAAGCGGAAATATGAATCCCTTTATCATCTAAAGGGATAGGGTGAACGGGAAGGCCAGAACTTTGAATCATAGCAGGGATACGGTGAAATCCAGGATTTTCGATTCCATATTCCTTTTTGGAACCAAGTAGTTGAAGTAGTAGCCAAAGAAGAGGCTGCGTGCCTGCACCGATAATAATTTGATCAGGTGAAGAATGTACCCCGCGAGCATGATATAAATACTTTGAAATATGTTCTCGTAGAACGAGCTCACCTTGTGGATCTTCTTTAGCAAATAATTCATTTTCATACTGAAATAAAGTTTCTTGTATTGCTCTTTTCCAGTTTGTTATCGGAAAAGCTTTTTGATCAATAAGTCCTTGACTACAATCATAATCATATTGTTCATTTTCTTTATTGTTAGCACTGTTTGACGCAATTTGCTGTGTCTTTTGAATGACATCGATATCAACTTCTGCAACAAAAATCCCGCGTTTCGGTTTGCTTTCTACATACCCTTCAGCTAGTAATTGTTGATAAGCAGATTCAACTGTAATACGACTCACATTAAGTTGCATAGCTAAATTTCTGTGAGAAGGAAGGCGTGTACCGGCACATAGTGATCCACGAGAAATTTCTCGTTTCATATATTCGTAAATCTGTATGTAAATGGGTGTTTTACTTTGCGATTGTAATGGGATAGTAAGATCCATTCGTAGACGCTCCTCTTTATACTGGCCTTATAAAAAAGAATAGAACTGTCACTTAAGTTAAGGGCAGTGGTTTTCTATAATGATGATATAACATTTAGAAAATTTTATAAATAGTAAGGAGAGATTCATAATGAATATTAGAGCGGTAGTAACAGAGGCAGATTTACATGATGTATTCCCAGTATTACAGCAATTACGAACGAAGCTTTCAAGAGAAGAAGCGAGTTCTTTATTTCAAAAAATGAAAGAAGAAAATTATAAACTACTCTCGTTACGTAATGAAGAGGATGAAGCTGTGAGTCTGGCCGGTGTAGCAATTTGTACGAATTTTTATAATGAGAAACATGTTTTCGTATATGACCTTGTAACTGCGGAAGCTCACAGATCAAAAGGTTATGGTAAGGTTCTGCTGTCCTATGTAGAAAAATGGGGGAGAGAAAAAGGGTGCGGTTCTATCGTTCTAACATCCGCGTTTCAAAGAATTGAAGCACATCGTTTTTACGAAAGAGAGGGCTATGATAAGGTAAGCTATTCTTTTTATAAAGAGTTATAATACTAAGTAGGTTCCGTGTGTGAAAATATATGGAGCCTATTTTCTTTTCCAGATTTGAGCTAGGAACAGGTCTAGTAATATAATTTGTCGAATATTAGAATTTAACAAGGAAATGTTGAATTTAGAGCATGTTAGGAGCGTTTATACTTGGAAAAAATAAAGAAATTATCTATACCAAATGATGTAAGAGTCATCATTATTTCTGATATTCATGGGGAATTAGATCTTTTTAAGGAACTACTACATAAAGTTCATTTTAAAGATGAAGATTATTTAATTATTAATGGTGATCTTTGTGAGAAAGGAAGAAATAGCATTGGCGTCGTAAATTATGTGATGGACCTTATAGTTAGCAAGCCAAACGTTTATGTAATTGAAGGGAATTGTGAAGTTGTAGTTGAAGCGCTTGTAAATGAAAACCCTGCGCTAATACATTATTTATGTACGCGAAAGAATACAATTTTTAATGAGTGGCTAGGGCAATTGAACGTTACTGTTAATGGAGAAAGTGATATTTGTGAAGTGAAAAACATACTGATGAGCCATTTTTCAAAAGAAATAAAGTGGCTAACAGAATTGCCAACAGCGATTGAAACTGAGGATTATATCTTTGTACATGCTGGCCTTGAAAATAGAGAAGATTGGAAAGAAACAGAACGGAAAAATGCGATAGCAATGCCGGAGTTTTATAATAAATCACATAGAGCAAATAAGTACGTAGTTGTCGGTCATTGGCCTGTTGTAAACTATTCAGACAACGCACCATCAAACAATCCAGTTATTGATAAGGAGAAAAAGATTATTGCAATTGACGGTGGAAATGCGATTAAAGAAGCAGGACAATTAAACGCATTTATCATTCAGAGGACAAGAGCAGGTGATACGTTTTCTTATACATATGTAGACTATTTTCCAGAGTTTGAAGTGATAGCAGATTTTAATGCGAACTCAGAAATGCAGGGCGGGGTGACATATCCGTATTATTACATAGAGCCTATGGAGAAATTGAAAGATTATACGATATGTAAGCAAAGAGAAACGAATAAATTATTCTCTGTGAAAAATGAATATATTAGGCAACTTGATTCAGGTGAATGCACAGTGAAAACCGATATTTCTTGTGCACAAATAAGCGTAAGAAAAGGGGACATTGTTTCTCTCATTGATGGCAGTTGTTCAGGATATGATTTAATTAAAAGAGATGGAGTAGAAGGCTGGATAGAGAAAGGTATTTTAGTTGAGATAGAAAGGATGAAATAGGAGGTATGGAGCCTTCTATTTTTTTATTATCTTTTTATAATCAATATTTGTTTTGATTTTTCTGAAAAAACATTATAATAATATATGAAATAAAGAGGATTGTAGGAGGTAATTATGCAAAACGTAATAGTAAAAGGGGATAAAGTTACAATTCGTACAATTGAAGAGTCGGATATAAAAACATTATGGGATCTCGTATTTAAAGAAGAAAATCCAGAATGGAAAAAATGGGATGCACCGTATTTTTCGTTTTCAATGCAAGAATACCCATCTTATAAAGAGGGGATGCAAACACATTTAAAAGAAGAACCTCTATCTAAATTAATTATAGAAAATAACGGCCAAATTATAGGAACAATTGGGTTTTATTGGGAGTATAAACCGACGCGTTGGTTGGAGATGGGGATTGTTATTTATAATCCAAATTACTGGAATGGTGGCTACGGTAGAGAAGCGTTAACGCTATATCGAGATTTACTATTTGAAAACATGGAAATTGGTAGGGTAGGAATCACGACTTGGTCTGGTAATGAACGAATGATGAAAGTAGCGGAGAAAATAGGAATGACTTTAGAAGGTAGAATGCGCAAATGCCGTTATTATAACGGAACATACTATGATTCTATTCGAATGGGAATGATTCGTGAAGAATGGGAAGCACTATATGTAATAAAGGGGTGAGGAAGTATGTACGCTATTATTGCTACATTTGATCGTGTGTTTACTAATAAAATTATAGAATTGCAAAATGAAATAACAAATATCATTGGCACAAATCAATTAGCAGGAGTAGAACCTCATATTACATTAGCTGATTACCATGAGTTAGACGTTCATTTATGCAAGGGTAAATTAGAGGAGTTTGTAGCAGTTCAAGAGAATATGGCTGAGGTAACTTTTCCTTCTGTTGGAACTTTTCCTACTAACGGAACGATCTTTTTAGCACCGACCATTACAGATGAATTGTTAAAACTTCATCATTCTTATCATGATTATTTAAATTCATATTATGTGCCTGGAAAATGGGTTCCGCATTGTACAATTGCAAATAAGCTACATGTAAATCAGTTTTTAATTGCAATGGAATATATTTATGGAAAATTTAATTACGCAACAGCTTCAATTGAGAAATTAAAATTAATTAAAGTGAATTATGAAAATGGTTCTGCCATTTCTTCTAGTATATTAGCAGAATATAATTTTAAGAGAATGGAGACATCGAGATGACATATGTAATTAGAGAAATGAAGCAAGAAGACATTCACGCTGTACAATCAGTAGCGAAAATAGCTTGGCATGATACGTACGAAGGTATTATTCCGAGAGAGATTCAAGACAGTTTCTTAGACGAGGCTTATTCTGATGAAAAAATGAAATATCGTCTCGAAAATACACATTTATTCGTTGCGGAAGAAGAGGGAGAAGTAATTGGCTTTGTGAATTTTTCACCTGTTAGACTGCAAAACGAAGCAGAATTAGGCGCGATTTATTTGTTACCCGATCAGCAAGGGAAAGGGATAGGAAGTGCTTTATTACAAAAAGGGTTAACGGCATTAAAAGGAATTCGGAAATTATATATTCATGTAGAAGCAGCGAATGAAAAAGGAAAACGTTTTTATGAAGCGAAAGGTTTTGCACAATTAGAGGAATTTGAAGAAGATTTTGAAGGACATATGATGCAGACAGTAAGGATGGTTTTATACGTATAAGGAGGACCAGTAATGAAGATTTTTGATTTTAGTGAAAAAGTAGGAAAGCAAATCTCAGCATTTCAATCTAATTTCATAATGTCGAAAATATTAAACCATAAAGGAAATGTACATATCGGTGCCATGCATTTACAAGAGAATGGAATAATTGGATATCATGAAGCAGTTGTATCGCAACTGCTTCTTATTGTGGGCGGCGAAGGATATGTATGCGGAGAAGATAAAGAAAAAGTGAAGGTGGAAGCGGGACAAGCTGTGTTTTGGGAGAAGGGCGAATTTCATGAAACGAGTACGGAAAAGGGATTGATGGCAATTGTGGTTGAGTCGGAGGAACTTGAACGAGCGATATTAATGCCTATTAAAGAGGAGAGTTGTGAAAAATGATAGAAAAGGCAAATCGGGAAGAAACGGACGAAATAATACAGTATGCAGCTCAATCGCTTTTTGAGGGCACGAGAGGGAATTGTCAGTTAAGTACAGAGAAAGCAATTGAAATTACAAGGCCGATTGTAGAAAAGGGAGCATATTATTTAGTTGTTAAAGAAGAAAACAATGTAATGGGGTGGATATTAATAGGAGGAAATACGGACTATTTTTCTCGTGAAAAACTAGGGTTTATATACGAATTGTATGTTTTTCCAGAGTACCGCGGGAAAGGGTTGTCAAGAAAGTTAATGGGGGTTGGTATTAAGGAATTACAAAAGAATTATTCAGAAATTCGTTTGAATGTATTTGCTGGGAATTTTGCGAAAGAGATGTACGAAGAGTTTGGTTTTGTTGAAAGACAGGTAATTATGACCTTGAAGTGAGAACGATAGCTTGAACGGGAGAGGGGAAAGAATGAGGAAAGAAAATGAGTACGTTTCGTATTTACAAAGAGTGTATCCTGAATTGCAAATAAGATCCGCTCTCTTTAAATGCTCCCCATAATTCTTGAAAATCTGTGTCATAACCGAAAGCTTCAATATCTCCAATAATAAACAAGTTAAGGATTGCTTCTTCTTTTAGGTAAGCGAATACTTGTTCATAATCTTTCTTTGTTAATTTTCTCATCATAAAGAATTGACCTCTTTCTTATTTTTCTGAGTATTACAACTTAAGTTTTTTGAAATCAATATAAAATTTTATGTTTAGTTCACCAACTTTCGGAAAAACTAGGAAAGATATGACAAAGGAGGTTATGAACGGTGGATCATCCAATTCAAGGGTTAATGAAAGCGGCAATGGAAAATTTAAAAGAAATGGTCGATGTAAATACGATTGTTGGAGAGCCTGTTCAAACGGCTGACGGTGGTGTAGTGTTAACGGTTTCTAAAGTAGCGTTCGGGTTTGGAGCAGGAGGTTCTGATTTCCAAACGAATGATGGACAAAGAGCGAACGGTAACCCTGCATTTGGTGGCGGTAGCGCGGGTGGTGTTTCTATTACACCAGTAGCATTTCTTGTAGTGAATAAAGATGGAGTAAATATTCTGCATCTACAAAATGCGACACATTTAGCAGAAAAAATGATTGAATTAGCTCCACAAACAATTGATAAAATTCAATCGATGTTCCAAAAAGATGAAAAGAAAGAGGGAAATCATCATCCTCAAAACCCAGATGAAATCCTTTAAAAACGCCTGCTCACGAGCAGGTGTTTTTTCTTGTAATCACTATGTAATAAAACACATGAAATTGTAAATAGTTTTTGAATTTTTTTCTATGTTTCTAAAATTTTTCATGTTAAAATATGCTATAGAATTGAAACATATAAAACGAAGGTGGCTAGGTGCTTTGTCTGGAGGATCTGACCAAGTAAAGAATATGATATATATTAATGGTAATCGTCGAGGTCATTGTTTTATTACATCAGGAATTACGTTTAAAGAGTTTGCAAGTAACATCCCTTCACCGCTTCATCAAGTGTTGCTTTTGAAGCATAACTTTGAATGGACAGATTTTCATTATCATACTTTATTTGAATATGTTGAGGAAGAAAATATACATAAGCTAATTCAAGCAGAGATTGATGAATTTGATGAATTTTGTTGGGTAGATTTTGATGATGCAAGCGATTTAGATGAGTTAGAGCCAAAAGAAATTGCAGAGCTTTTATATTTGGCTCACAAAAAAGAACCACTTGCAAGAACATTCTTTCCGCTATTGAAAAATAGATTTGTTTATTTTTCACATGATGATGGATGGTACAACAAAGTGTATTATCGTAGAATTGCTGATTTTGTAGGCATGTTAAGTAAAGTCATTCCTTATAAACTCGGTGCTTTCGGTAAGAAACGTTTTTCTTTGTTCCAAAAATCAAAAATTTTCCCAGCAATTTCGAAAGAATTGATCATGGGGCTTATTCCATTAATGGAAGACGGTCTTTATATTGATCTAGCAGGGAAAATTGAGTCAAGAAGGGGTCTTGAAATTCCGGTATATGTAGTTGGTTCGTATGAAAGTACGGATGAGGTGCTAGATAATATTGATGAATTGAAAGAAGAAGCAACAGAGACAGGTTGGCTCATTTTTGATAAGAAAGAACAAGAATGGCAATGGGTTGTGGACTAAGAAAACTTGGCGCATGAAGTCAAGTTTTCTTGTCATTTGAAAGGAGTACAAATGAAGAAATATTATACAATTGTGGGTATGATAAGTATTATTCTCGTGGCGATTTTACTTATTACTTGTCCAAAAGAATCAGATTTTAAAGTGTATGTAGAGGATAAGTATGCGTTGAAATGTGATGAGAGTAGTTTTGAATGCACACAAAATGTAGATGGTAAAAAAGAAAAATTAAAATTTGAAAGTACAGATGCACGAAATGGTGTATTTTTTATGACTGTAAAGCAAACATTTAAGACAGAAGCTGGTGTTACGAAAGAATATAGCGGAGTAGGAATGTTTGGTACATTTCTTTTTGTTTCAGAAAAGACTTTCTAGTAATAGAAGGTCTTTTTCTTATGCTTATGTTCATATAGATGAAGTAAGACAAGCATAGGAGGGGTAGTAATGAAGAAGACATGTATCGTTTGCGGTGGTGAGGAGTTTTTTTCTTCAACTTTGTATGCACGTACGAAACAAGATTGGGCGTATGCACAAAATATGTATCGATTTGAAAAGGTGTTTATTGAGCATCGAGATGAAGAGAATTATCCAGTGTTTCAAGAAATTACAGCGAAACATTGCTGTGGATGCGGACATATTATGTTGTATCACGAATGAACACACCAAGTATAACTTGGTGTGTTTTTTTTAAAACGCTGACAAAGCAAGCGGATAGAGTAAAGTAAATAAAACAGAAAAACTACCAAAACCAATCGCAGTATATCCAAGTGTTCTTGCTCCGAAATTGACAGCTAATAAGCCGACTAAAATCGCAAGAGAGCCGAGTGTAACCGGATAAAATGCAATTGAGAAAAGCGAAAGAAATAAAGCGACATAGCCTACCATTGCACCGGTATTTGTACCTTCTACTTCATTTGCAATTTCTTTACGGTTATGTCTAATCGGAATGCCAGCTGGTGATATTTCAGCTGCATACTCTTCGTTTTTTTCACCACTTTTAAAATGATGATTTCTCTTTCTTCGCATGTACATCCCTCTCTTTCAATTGGGTGTACCTATAGTATCTTACATAAAGAGAAGAACATGAGTATGAGTTAAACCCAAGTAAAGCAAAAATTGGAGAATAAAGATTCCATTATTAGCTTGTACATCTCCTAATGAAGATAAACAGGGATTTTGGAAAATGATGTAGAATGAAATGAGTGATAAAACGTGAAGGCAGGGGAATGTATGACGAAATTTAATTGGCATGAATCAGCAGAGAAAAAATGGGATAGTAGTGCAGAATTTTGGACTCAGAATAGTCAGGAGATGTGGGACAGCGGGAGCAGAAGTACAATTATTCCATTTTTTGAACAGTATGTGAAGAAAGAAGCTCAAGTACTCGATGTTGGTTGTGGAGATGGATACGGTACATATAAATTAAGTCACGCGGGCTATAAAGCAGTTGGAGTAGATTTATCAGAAGTGATGATTCAAAAAGGGAAGGAACGCGGAGAAGGACCGAATTTATCTTTTATAAAAGGGGATCTTTCTTCTTTACCATTTGAAAATGAGCAATTTGAATCAATTATGGCAATTAATTCTTTAGAATGGACCGAGGAGCCATTGCGAGCATTAAATGAGATAAAGCGCGTTTTAAAAAGAGATGGGTATGCATGTATTGCAATTTTAGGACCGACAGCCAAGCCTCGAGAGAACAGTTATCCTCGTTTATACGGCAAAGACGTTGTTTGTAATACGATGATGCCTTGGGAGTTTGAACAGTTAGCGAAAGAACAAGGTTTTGAAGTTGTAGATGGCATCGGTGTATATAAGCGCGGAGTAAATGAGAAGATGCTAGGTCAACTACCTACAGAGTTACAACAATCATTAACATTCTTATGGGTATTTATGTTAAAAAACATATAAAGAAATGATAGAATTTTTAGGAGGTAAATAAGTGCAGAAAATACAAAAAACTGATACAATATCATCAGAACCAATTAAAGGGGGACTAGGGTATATGACAACTACTACAACAGTTAAATCCGATATTGAAATCGCGCAAGAAGCGAGTATGAAGAAGATTCAAGAAATTGCAGCTGAATTAAATATTTTAGAAGATGAATTAGAGCCATACGGGCATTATAAAGGTAAGTTATCTCTTGACATTTTTAAGCGCTTACAGAACGAGAAAGACGGTAAAGTTGTTTTAGTAACAGCGATTAACCCAACTCCAGCTGGAGAAGGAAAATCAACAGTAACAGTTGGTTTAGGTCAAGCTTTTAATAAAATTGGTAAGAAAACAGTAATCGCACTTCGCGAACCATCTCTTGGACCAACGATGGGACTAAAAGGTGGGGCAGCAGGTGGTGGTTTTTCACAGGTTGTACCAATGGAAGACATTAACCTTCACTTTACTGGAGATATCCATGCGATCACAACTGCTAATAACGCGTTAGCGGCGTTTATTGATAATCATATCCAACAAGGAAACACACTTGGAATTGATACGCGTAAAATCGTTTGGAAACGCTGTGTTGACTTAAATGATCGTGCCCTACGTAACGTAGTAATTGGTCTTGGTGGACCAGTTCAAGGTGTACCACGTGAAGACGGTTTCGATATTACAGTAGCATCTGAAATTATGGCTGTATTCTGCCTTGCAACAGATATTCAAGATTTAAAAGCGCGTCTATCTCGCATCGTAGTTGCTTATAACTTTGCAAATCAACCTGTAACGGTTAAAGATTTAGGTGTAGAAGGTGCGTTAACATTATTATTAAAAGACGCATTAAAACCAAACTTAGTACAAACGTTAGAAAATACACCAGCTATCATTCACGGTGGACCATTTGCGAATATCGCTCACGGTTGTAACAGTGTTATCGCTACAACAATGGCGGCAAAATTAGGTGATTATGTTATTACAGAAGCTGGATTTGGTGCTGATTTAGGTGCAGAGAAGTTTTTAGATATAAAAGCTCGTGCAGCTGGCATTAAACCCGAAGCTGTTGTTATTGTTGCGACTATTCGTGCGCTTAAAATGCATGGTGGCGTGGCAAAAGATCAATTAAAAGAAGAAAATGTAGATGCATTAGCAAAAGGTATGGAAAACTTACAGAAGCATGTTGAAACAATTCAAAGCTTCGGTGTGCCTTTCGTAATTGCAATTAATAAATTTATTACAGATACAGATGCAGAAGTTGCATACTTACAAGAGTGGTGCAATGAGCGTGGCTATGCAGTATCCTTAACTGAAGTTTGGGAGAAAGGTGGCCAAGGCGGAGTTGACCTTGCTGAGAAAGTGTTAAAAGAAATTGAAAAAGGTGAAAACAAATACGCACCACTTTATGAATTAGAATTACCATTAGAAGAAAAAATTCGTACAATTGCTCAAAAAGTGTACGGCGCAAAAGATATTGAATTTGCTCCGAAAGCACGTAAGCAATTGGCTCAATATGAAGGAGAAGGATGGAGTAACCTACCAATTTGTATGGCGAAAACACAATACTCTCTTTCTGACGATGCAACAAAATTAGGTCGTCCATCAGACTTTATCGTTACAATTCGTGAGCTGAAACCATCAATTGGTGCAGGATTTATCGTTGCGTTAACAGGAACAATGTTAACAATGCCAGGCCTTCCAAAACAGCCAGCAGCACTACAAATGGACGTAAATGAAGATGGAAAAGCAGTAGGTTTATTCTAAAAGGTTGTAATTCATCTCGTTTATCTGTAAACTATATATACATCAAGTGGCGCCTTTCTATCGAAAGGCGCCTGTTTTTTGGAGGAAATTATGTTTGATCCAACTGCTTTTGATAATTTAAAAGTAATCGTAGAAGGTGCTGTATATGATTTTGATTTACATGGAGATATTCTTGTAACAGATCGAAAAGATATGATGGACCTTGCCTCATTAAGTCGTATATACAATATTTCATTTCAATTAACAGAGCCGTTCGAACAGTTAGTAGAAGCAACATTTTCACTATCTGTAGATGCAAAGAACTTATCTGGTGAAATATTGGAAGTACCACAATTTACACCAGGTTGTGAAATGAAGTTAGCATTTTCATTCCCGATAGAAAAGCCAGAGGTAGTGTGCGAAGAAATTGAAACTTTCATGCATTCTATATGGGGAAAAGAAAGAATGATTACGCAAAAACTTTCATACGAATATAATAAGCAAGCGATTTCATATCATAATAAGGTAGAGGTTCTATTTCAAAAAGCGATTACAGAAGACCATGTTGATGATTTAATAGCTGTTATTTCACACATGATAGAAACGGTGCGAACAATACAACATTTTCTTCAAAAATAGAGATAAAGGAGAAAAACAAATGATAAAAGATATGCAACCATTTTTACAACAAGCTTGGGAGAAGGCTGGTTTTAAAGAATTAACTGAAATTCAAAAACAAGCGATTCCAACTATTTTAGAAGGACAAGACGTTATAGCTGAATCTCCAACTGGAACAGGAAAAACATTAGCGTACTTATTACCCCTTTTACATAAAATTAATCCTGAAGTAAAACAACCACAAGTTGTTGTTTTAGCGCCAACACGTGAGCTTGTTATGCAAATTCACGAAGAGGTTCAAAAGTTTACAGCAGGGACTGAAATTTCAGGTGCATCTTTAATTGGTGGTGCAGATATTAAGCGCCAAGTTGAAAAATTAAAGAAACACCCGAGAGTAATTGTCGGTTCACCAGGACGTATTTTAGAATTAATTCGTATGAAAAAGCTAAAAATGCATGAAGTGAAAACAATTGTATTTGATGAGTTTGATCAAATTGTAAAACAAAAGATGATGGGCGCAGTACAAGATGTAATTAAATCAACGATGCGCGACCGTCAATTAGTATTCTTCTCAGCGACAATTACCAAAGCTGCAGAAGACGCGGCACGTGATTTAGCAGTTGAACCACAAGTGGTACGTGTAACTCGTGCAGAGTCAAAAAGCTTAGTTGAGCATACGTATATCATTTGTGAGCGACGCGAAAAAAATGATTACGTAAGAAGAATTATGCATATGGGCGATGTAAAAGCAGTTGCTTTCTTAAATGCCCCATTCCGTTTAGATGAAATTACTCAGAAATTGCAGTTCCGTAAAATGAAAGCAGCAGCTCTTCATGCAGAAGCAGGTAAGCAAGAGCGTGAAGCAACGATGCGTGCTTTCCGCGGCGGGAAATTAGAAATTCTACTTGCTACTGATATTGCAGCACGCGGTATTGATATTGATGATTTAACACATGTAATCCACTTGGAGTTACCAGACACAGTAGACCAATATATTCACCGCTCAGGACGTACAGGACGTATGGGTAAAGAAGGAACAGTCGTTTCTCTTGTAACACAACAAGAAGAGCGTAAATTACTTCAATTTGCAAAAAAACTAGGTATCGTATTTACGAAGCAAGAAATGTTCAACGGATCATTTGTAGAAACGAAACCGAAAGCACCAAAGAAAAAGAAACCAGCGTTTACTGGGAAGAAAAAGCCTAGATAAATAATGGGGAAGGCGTAACTACTTGTAGTTGCGTCTTTTTTGTTTTTAATTGAATGAAAAAGGAATAATAATAGCATCTGTAGAAAGCTACATAGAATATAAAAACCATTAGGGGGAAATGAAATGATTCATAAAGTTGGACAAATTATGTTATATGTAAATAATCAAGATGAGGCAGTAAATTTTTGGACGGAAAAGGTAGGGTTTCATGTAGTTGCAGAGGAAGGTAATAAGCAAGGAATGAGATGGATTGAAATCGCTCCGGCTAACGGTGCAGAAACGAGCATTATATTACATAATAAAGAAGTGATTTCGAAAATGAACCCAGAATTAAATCTTGGTATACCGTCCTTAATGTTCTTCTCAGAAAATCTTGATCAACTATATACAGATTTAAAAAATAAAAATGTTACTGTTGGAGAAATGGTAACTATGCCTTCTGGTAAAGTGTTTAACTTTGCTGATAGTGAAGGGAATTATTTTGCGGTTATGGAAAAGAACAAATAATAATATTGCTTTGTAAAAACCCCCCTCAAATATATTGAGGAGGGTTACATGTTTGAAGTGGATTTTTCATTAGAGAGTTGATTAATAAAAAATACGCCTTTTTCAATAGCTGTTTCAATATAACCAACGATTTGATCAAACGTAAATACTTGTAAGTCTTCATGCAAATGTTGCTCTGGATACAACATATCTTCAAAAAGATACTTTCGAAAAGCTAAAACGTTTTCTTTAGAAACCTCTTCAATATCCACAATGTGAGCCTCTTGATTGAGAAGAGAGAAGAGCTGCTGTTCTTTATCGTAATGATGAAGCAACTTTGCATTTAATAATTTAAAATCGTTATAGTACATAGGTGCGATAGTTTCGTCATTTTCTATTCTATTTTTTAGCCAAGGTAGAAAAAAACCACTTAGCCAATTATCATCGGCAATGAGATGGGTGTAATAGCCTAAGAGAAAAGGGGAATCCATATGAACTTTATATTTTTGAAAAAAAGAATTGAAATCTATCCTTCTCGTATAGTTTTTCGTTGTGCCAGCGTAAAAGTGTGAAGCGCCTTTTTCTGCTGCTGAATGAACAGCATCAGGTGCTACACCTCCAAGTATGAAAGAATTTTTATCTTGAATAGATAATTTCTCGGCAATCCTGTTAGCGATAATAGCATGCATAATTCGTGATCCCATGAATGACACCTCGGTTCCAAGTATTCATTTCAGGAAGGGGACTGAACAGTTAGTATTACTTTCCCTGTACTTTTTCTACTTTCGACCCATTCCTGTGCTTTCCCTGCATCTTGAATTGGAAAATTATATAATAGTTATGCGACTTTATCAATTTAGCCAAGAAGACTCCTTCCTCAAGGAGCGTGAAGGACGTAGCCCAGCGAGTAGGTGGGAGATGAATTGGCTTCGAACAAGAGATGACAGGAAGTCATCTTAATTGTTCGACATATGTAAAGTGTTACCGGACAATTTGTCATAATCACTTCACTATAAATAGAATATATGTTTGGTGTATAATAGACATATACCGAAATGGAGGTGAAACGAAGGATGATCAATAAAGCGTATAAATTTCGTATCTATCCAAATAAAGCACAAGCGATTCTGATCAATAAAACGATTGGTTGTTCTCGTTTTGTATTCAATCATTTCCTATCTCTATGGGATAATGCATACAAAGAAACAGGAAAAGGTTTGACATATGGTACATGCTCTGCCAAACTTCCTGCCATGAAGAAAGAGTTTGTTTGGCTAAAAGAAGTGGATAGTATTGCTATTCAAGCGTCTGTTCGCAACCTTGCGGATGCTTACACACGCTTTTTTAAAAAACAAAACAGTGTCCCGCGTTTCAAATCTAAAAAGAACAACATACAATCTTATACGACAAAACAAACAAATGAAAACATTGCTGTTGTGGGGAACAAAATGAAATTGCCGAAACTAGGTCTTGTTCGATTTGCAAAAAGTCGTGAAGTAAAGGGACGTATTTTAAATGCTACGGTTAGACGGAACCCTTCTGGCAGATACTTTGTGTCATTGTTAGTTGAAACAGAAGTGCAAGAACTTCCGAAAACACATTCTTATATTGGAATGGATGTAGGATTAAAAGATTTCGCCATTTTGTCAGATGGAACAACCTATAAAAACCCTAAATTTTTTTGCTCATTGGAAGAGAAGTTGGCAAAAGCACAGCGTGTTCTTTCTAGAAGAATGAAAGGATCTTCTCGCTGGAATAAACAACGAGTAAAGGTAACTAGAATTCATGAACACATAGCTAATGCTAGAAAAGATTACTTGGACAAAATCTCAACTGAAATCATCAAAAACCACGATGTTATCGGTATAGAAGATTTGCAAGTATCGAATATGTTAAAAAATCATAAGTTAGCAAAAGCGATTAGTGAAGTATCTTGGTCACAATTTAGAACGATGCTAGAATACAAGGCAAAATGGTATGGAAAGCAAGTCATTCCGGTATCCAAAACATTTGCTTCAAGCCAATTATGTTCTTGTTGTGGGTATCAAAATAAAGACGTTAAGAATCTAAATCTTCGTGAATGGGATTGTCCTGCGTGCAATAGTCATCACGACAGAGATATTAACGCAAGTATCAATCTTAAAAATGAAGCTTTAAGGCTTCTAACCGTAGGAACTACGGGGATAGCCTAATGAATTAGAAGCCGCTAGGCTTCTGTACTTAGGAATCTTCCACTTCAAACAGTCCGTAAGGACGTTAAGTGGTGAGTAGTTCAAAAGTGAAGCTTATGAACTCATTGAATCATTATATTAATTTATATAAACAACCTTTAAAAAAATCGAACGAAATATCAATTACTTGCCAATATATAGTGTAAGACAAAGGAGGGGTGGTATATGAAGGATGAAACAGTGTATATAAATTTAATCCATTTAACTTTATCAGGCAATAAAGAAGCATATAGAGAGTTGTATGATAAAACGATTCAAGAAGTATATAAAACATCACATTTTTTAATAGATGATAAAACAGATGTAGATGATGTCGTTCAAGAAATATACATACAGCTATATGAATCGCTTCGTAAGTATGATAGCAAGAAACCATTTCGCCCTTGGCTAATTGGACTTGCGATTAAACAAATTCACTCTTATAGAAGAAAGAGGTGGATGCGATTACGAATTATAAAAAAAGCAGAAGAGCAAAGAAAACCAGTACAAATTGATTTTTCTAACGATGTTGTAAGTAAAATATCAAACCAAAAACTAATCGAACTCATTCATAAATTACCGTATAAATTGAAACAAGTTATTATCTTAAGATACTTACACGATTATTCACAAGAAGAAGTAGCACAAATAGTACATATCCCGATCGGTACTGTGAAATCTAGAATTCACGCGGCATTAAAAAAACTACGTCAAAAAGAGCAAGTAGAAGAAATCCTTTTAGGAGAGGTAGGGAATGTGAAATGAGTTTAGATTGTAGAGTTAGAGAATCTATACAAGAAGAAGCGAAGGGGATTATTGCCCCGCCGGAGTTAAAAGAAAAAGTAATTGTTCAAATAAAAATGAAGAGCGGGGGAAGTAAAAGGAAGAAGCGTCTTATCGCAGGAGTGCTTGCAGCGGCTTTTTTAATCCCGACGACTGGTTTTGCGTATCAATCTATTATGGCGGATGGTATATACGGGTCTTTTGAGAATTTAAAAAAACATGCCGGAGCGATGACATTAGAAGCGTATATGCGTTTGAATGCAAAATTATCAGAAGCGAAAGATGAAATGGGTGCGAAGGAATATGAAGAGTTTACAAAAGAACTAAAAAAATTAACAAATGCAAAGCTGGTATACGGAGATTCGAACGGTAATATTGATTATGATCAATTATCACCAGCAAAAAGAGAAGAGATGAAGAAGGTAAGTATGGGGCTTCAACCATACTTTGATAAATTAAATGGTCATAAATCTAGTAAAGAAGTATTAACACAAGAAGAGTTTGACCGTTATGTGGAAGCTTTAATGACATATGAAATCGTACAAGTAAAGACAAAATCAACTGGTGGAATGAAAGTAGAAGACGTACCTGAGGCGTACAAAGAAAGATTTATTCAAGCAGAGCAGTTTATGGAGTATGTAGATGAAAAGGTGAGATAAGTAAAAAAGCTCATAGCTTAAGCTTGAGCTTTTCTTATTGAAACGTAAATATATTAACCACCTATTCCTTTTGCTAGCAATAAGAAATATACAACTACTAATATTACGCCATTTAATGCTGTACCAACTATTCCGAATAACCAATTCTTTGATGCGATTGCAAAAATAATACCGAGTAATGAAAGTATAGCTAGAATCGTAATAATTAAGGTTAAATTTGCATGAGGCCCTCTTAAAATAAAGAAAGAACATATACTTGCGAGAAACATTAGACACGAAAATCCAAAAAGTTTATACATAATAATGCTCCCTTAGTTGAAGTGTTATTTAACTTAGTACACGATTTTCTTTAGTTTAACATAAATTTCCTAGTACATATTGAATATATAAACAATAAAAAACGAGTATAAAATCTATGTGATTGTATACTCGTTTTATTATTATTTAAATTTCCTTACCGCATGAATAGCGACTCTTACAAGTAATATCGCACTTATAAATAAACCACCGTAACCAACGACACTTAAAAATTGATTATTTGGCTCTGTCGCACTGTTTGCTAAATGCAATTATTCTAACAACAAGCCAAGGAAGTACAAACCTTGGCTTGCACGATTCAATAGAGTACTCAATTATATTTTTTCATATTTGCAGTATCTTTTTGTATAAAGCAATCTAAAAGGGAATAACCAGCTATTAAACTAATTATCGTAACAAAGGTTGTATTTATAAGAATAATATTAGCTAAATAAGGTAGATATTGGCCAAGCGGTGAAAAGAGTAGAGCTGGAGAAAAGGAAATTAATATTGTAGGCACTGTAATTGCGATAAATTTATCTGGTTGAAAGCTCCAGCTTTGTTTACTCGTTTCGCGATTAATCGATTGAAGGAATCGTAATAATATGCCAACGATAAGAGGGAAGAGTGTAAAGTAGAATAATCTTGGATACACGTTAAAGTTTGCCTGCGCATCTGTATCTAAATAAAATTGAATTTTCACTCCGACAAATAATAATAAGACGATAAATAATGTAAAACAGAGGTATAACATCACTTTTTGCATTGCATTCCACCATCCTTTATTAAAGATATATTCAAAGAAAAAAGAGATATACAATAACTACTGTTGTATATCTCTTCTTTTACGGTTAGTTAATAGTGGAGTTTGCTTTTTCTTGCTTCGTGAAATAATCAATAATGCCCATCGCGCTAATTTCTATATCTAGATGTAAAATGTTATAAACGGAATGATCTGATGGAACGTTTAACTTTGTAAGGTGGGAAGAGATCTTATCCATTAATACAGTTTGTAAAGCTTTAGTCGCTTCATCGAAATCATTATACTGTTCAAAGACCTCTTTACCAGTATGAACGAAAATAGGTAACCAATGTTCAAGCTGGTTATATACTTCTGTAACATTGGATGATGTACCGTAATGACCGAAATAAATAGTATCTACATTCATACTTTGAATGTGATTTTTAGAAGCAATCATCGAATCTGGTTCGAATTGTGAAGGAGATGTTGATGGGAGATATAGTTCTATACCAACGTCTGCGAGTTCTCTATAATAAATGCCAATTGTATCGCCAGTAAAAATGCCGTTTGTTAATGAATCGTGAATGCTAATATGGTGCTTAGCATGCCCCGGTGTATCGTAAAATGTAAGTGTACGATCTTCGGCAATTTGTAACGTATCACCATTTTGTACAATACGAACACGTTCTTCTTCTATAGGAAGAATTGGATTAAAAAGTTTATTGAAATCTTCTTTGTATACAGCTTTTGCGCCTAAAATGAGTTTTGTTGGATCAATCATATGACGAGCACCGCGAGAATGCACATATAAAGTAGCATTTGGGCACTTTTCCATCATTAAACCAGCAGCCCCGGCGTGATCTAAATGAACGTGTGTTACGATAATGTTTTTTACATCGTTTAAATCAATATGTAATTGTTGTAAGCCGTCTAAAATATACGGAAGAGAAGGGGCTGCACAAGTTTCAATTAAAGTAATATCGTCACCTAATAAAACGTACGTACCAGTTCTTTCATTATGTTGTAAATCAAAATCATCAATAAGATATAGGTGAGAAGATAATTGCTCTACTTTTTTCATCATTACCACTCCTTATTTACTGCATGTTTCTATTATACGCTAAAATACAAAAGGCAGAAAACGAAAGCTCGTCTTCTGCCTTTTTGTAATGTTCTTATTTCGTTTGTTCTTTATTGATAGACATTACGAACAGTCCAACAATGCCACCAACGATTGGAAGCATAATCTCTCCTGCTAAATTAAAGTAGGAGCTTAAAAATAAACCATTTACATCGATTACCCAGCCAATCACATACAATAACATCATATATAGTACGAAATAAAACTCGCGATTTGAAATCGTTTCATGTTGTGCAGTTTTCATAATGAACACCATCCTTCTCTTTTATAATGGAATATAAACTGTCACATTTTGTTCATAATTTAATTGTAAAACTTTCCAACATAAAAGTCTAGTAGATTGTGTCGAATTTTTGAATGGAAATAAAGCGCTATCATTTTAGCGTGCAAGTACGTAATAAGAGCTGTATATTCACGAATGTAGTATAGTATAAACATAGAATGATAGTGAAGAGAGGAGCAAGGATAATGACAGTTTATGATTTTTCAGCTAAAACGATAACAGGAGAAGATAAGTCGTTAAAAGATTACGAAGGAAAAGCACTTCTTATTGTAAATGTAGCTAGCAAATGTGGTTTTACGCCACAATATAAAGGATTACAAGAAGTATATGATAAATATAAAGACCAAGGACTTGAAATACTCGGTTTCCCTTGTAATCAATTCGGAGGACAAGAACCAGGTACAGAAGCGGATATTACTAGTTTTTGTGAATTAAACTACGGTGTAAATTTCCCGATGTTTGCAAAGGTTGATGTGAAAGGTGATAAGGCACATCCGCTTTATACATACATGACAGAACAAGCACCAGGTTTACTCGGTATGAAAGCAGTGAAATGGAACTTTACTAAGTTTTTAATTGGAAAAGACGGGAAAGTAGTAGGGCGTTTTGCGCCCCAGACGAAGCCGGTGGATTTAGAGGTTGAGATTGAGAAGGTACTTGGGGAATAACTAGGAGTTTCACTTTATCCCGCATTAACGGGCAGTAAGACCCCCAGCTCAAAATTCAGTGAAAGCAAAGAAGTTAGGTGGGGATCAACTGCCCGTAAAAGCCCTATTGGTTCAACTAATAATCAGTGGGGGATGAACAAAACCCCCACTGATTAAAGTTTCACTTTATTAAAAAAAGCCTCAAAGAACAATGTTGTTCTTTGAGGCTTTTTCTTTTAACTCACATTATCAAGATTAAATCGCTGAATGGAAGTCATTTGATTTAGGCGGAGAAGCTGCTTTTTTCATAAGTACTTCCCATAAGAGTACGGATTTCTTCCATTCTGCTGCAGCCTGTCCCTTTTGATACATAGCGTTCTCATAACTGAAAGTAAGTTGTTGCATATCGGCCGAGTTGTAAAGTGTATCGATGTAGAGAGCATATTCTCGGAATGTTTGACTTTCCCCTCGTGGTATGCCAATTCTCGCAAATTGTTTCAAAAGTGCGCCATAAGCTTTGCTATAAACAGCATCATCTTTTCGGTATTTGTAGAAAAGAATGATAAAAAATGTAATCCATTTCATTCTAGTAGCGAAGAGAGTGTATCCTATAATACTAATTAGTATCGAAGAGAGGAATAGGTACCACCAAGAAAATCCATTTTTAGCATTTGTAATCTTTTTAGTAGGAGCTTCTTCTGTATCTTCTATTAAACTTTTGAGCTTTGCTTCATTGTTTCTTTGGTGCATTTGCGCGTTTTGAGAATTAGTTTCTTCGCTATTTTGTATAGTAGGAGCAGGAGCAGGAGCATTATTTGTGAAATTATAGGGATTCGTAAATCCTTTTGTCGGTTCGAATGGAATCCATCCGTATCCAGGGAAATATACTTCGACCCAAGAATGTGCGTTATCGTTCGCGATTTTATAAACATCCTCACCTTCTGCAGAGGCAAGCGTATTATCAAGAGTTCCTTCTGAATAACCTTTTACCCAGCGAGCAGGAATCCCGGCAGAACGAAGTAACACGATCATAGACGTCGAGAAATTATTACAGTAGCCGCTTTTTGTATCAAAAAGGAATTGATCAACATAATCTTGATTTTTGGCAGGGAACAATACATTCGTTGTTTCATATACAAAAGAATGATCGGTGAAATATTTTTCAATAGCTAATACTTTATCATATCGGTTGTCTTTATCATTTGTTAGATTAACAGCTAAGTCTCTTACTCGCTGTGGTAATGATTCGGGAAGTTGCGTGTATTTTGTCATGAAATAAGGATTTGTTTCTTGACCTTCATTCGTTTTTACAGCTTTCAAGTTTTCTATGGAAAACTCCGGGATCCCATATGTTACTTTATATGAATGTAAAGTAGTAGAAGAGTCTCCGTCCATCGTATAGATTTTTTCTGTAAATGGGTCAATGCTGTATGATACATCAGAAGAGGCCTCAACTGATATTAATCCTGCTGGATAGGTAAGGTGAGGATAACTTTTTTGCATGGTAATTGTTGCCTCAGTTGCCTCTGTTTTTGTATTTTGTTCGTACCAGCTTACGACATCGTTTTTATTTTTAAAAGAAACCTTTTTTGATTTTCAGAAATTTCCCAGCCTTTTCCTGTATAAAAATCTTTCGTTTCGACTCTCCAATATTGTTTGTTTTGCGTTTGTGCTGTGAAAACAATTGTAGGATCCGCCTTAAAAGGACCACCTAATCGCGAGTCATCTAAACCATACCCGATTTTAGAAACTTCTTGTTTTTTACTTGCTTCGGATGTATTGAATTTTAAAAAATCCATTGGGTTTGGCCATTGAGGGCCAAATTTTGGCGCAAAGTATGCGATGGTTGCTGACAATACAATAAATATTGTAAGAGGTCTAAGTAATTTTGAGATTTCTCTAGCATAATTTTGTAAGTGTTCGATCTCTTTTATTCGTTCTATGCGAAGAAGACTAAGCATAAAAAAGCCGATGACAACAGTACGAATAATAGCGTAGTTTGCATTGTATAAATGTAAGTTATGAAAAACGGTGATATAAATAATAGTCAATATAAGAAATAACAAACCGCGTTTTTTATGAATCATCCCAAAAGAGATGAAAGCACTCAAAAACCAAAATGATAAAAAAAATAAAAATGCTGTAAAAACTGGAGAAATATCTAGCAAATTCCCCTGAAATAACAGGGAGGAATTTCGAGAAATATCAGTAAAAAATTTCGTTAGCCAAGATGGATTTATAAAAGCATTTTTATAATATAGGAAATGAATGATGAATAAAATCGTGACGATTTTTATTGGCATCTGCCACTTTGTTTGAAAAAAAGAGAGAGTGAAGCAAATCCCTATAAATATTACAAAAATATCTAATCTACCTACGTTTGTAATACCTATGAGAGGCCTTAGCCATTCTAGTAAAAGTAGAAATGCGCATGCATGCATGAAAAATCTGTTCATATTCAATTGTTTTTTTGTTTGTAATGTTATCATTTGCTCACCTCAAAAAACACGTTTGTATATTGGTTTCCATAAACCACATTTACAAATATTTTTCGTTTTTGTAGAGTTTCTAGAATACTTAGTTCTCGGTGTGAGAGCTGATTTGCTTTTTCTTTTACGACAAACACCATTAATTTTCTATTTTTTATAGCAGCAAAGTCAGCCGCCTTTTGAATATCGGGAGAAAGATCGCTTGTTACGAGTATAATCGTGACGGGCTCATAAATTTTTCTTAATTCCATTTCTACACTCCGGGAGAGCGGGAATACACTATCTGCTTGTACTTTCGCTAAATGACAAAAGATTTGATGCAACTGATTATCTCCATTGTCTAAAGGGAAAAAAGTTCGTTCTTTTCCGACAGATACGAATGACGCTGGTGAATTTTGTTTCAAGACAGACCTGACAATAGAGGCAGTAAATGTGACGACTGATTCGAATAGAGGGGATGGGGTTCTGTCCATGAATATCATAATATTATGGCTGCGCTGTTGTTCAAACTCTTTCGTCATAATGTTGTTTGTTCGGGCAGTTGCTTTCCAATCAATCCATGAAAAGCGGTCACCAGGTTTATAGTCTCTCACACCGACAGAAATGGTAGAGTCTTTTACTAAATTTATATTTGCTGAAAGCGCTCCTTGTTCGAAATGATTGTCCATTTGTCGATATGTTATATCTACATACTGGGGATAGACTAAAAATGTATCTGGAACTGAAAAAGTTATTTCTTTCTCCATCATACCGAATAAATCACCAGTTTTGACACGTACGCTTGAAAAAGAGTGCTCTCCTCTAGGGATTGTGTCAATTGCATATTGAAACGAAACATTTCGTTTCAATCCTGGAAAGAGTATTACTTTATTCATCTTTGTTTGTTTACAATTTGTAAATTGTGATGGCAGTACATCTTCTATAATTAAATAAAGTAAGGGAAAAGGAAAACTTCTTTTTATTGTAATCGTACTTAAAAATGGTTCTCCTGCTACATATTCGTCTTGATTTGTTATTCGTTTTACCTCGGCGTTCCGTAAAGCATAGAAGGGAAGCAGTAGTGAATAAAGGCCAATAGGAATCATACTGTAAAACAAAAACCAACTTACAAATCCTCCTTGAAGCATAGCGTATACAAATGTTAAGACTAGGCATAACGGAATAAGTGATAACTTAGTAAAATGATAGAGTGCTCGTAGTATCCGTTTCATCAAAGGTTCATCTTCCTTTGAGTAGGTACGGTAGTTCGCGCAACGATTTTTGTGATAACTTGTTCTCCTGTAATTCCTTTAAATTTTGCCTCCATTTTTAGAATGAGTCTGTGAGCCAATACGTAAGGAGCTAAAAATTTAACATCGTCTGGAATAACATAATTTCTACCATGGATGAATGCATATGCTTGTGAAGCTTTCATTAAAGCAATCGAGCCACGTGGACTTGCACCAAGCTGTATAGAACTATAAGAACGAGTCTGACTAACAAGCTTTACAATGTAATGCTTGATTGCTTTGTCCATGCTTATTTCCCGTACGCTTTGTTGTAAATAAAGTAATTCTTCTATTGTAGTAATAGCTTGTAAATGGGAGAGGGGATTTGTTTTTTCCATCCGGTTTAAAATTTCAAATTCTTCTTCTTGTGTAGGATATCCCATTTTTAGTTTCAATAAGAAACGATCGAGCTGTGCTTCTGGTAAAGGGTATGTTCCCTCATATTCGACCGGATTTTGTGTAGCCATTACAAAGAATGGTTTTGGTAACGGTCTTGTCCTGCCATCTATTGTAATATTGCCTTCTTCCATGCTTTCAAGTAAGGCAGATTGTGTTTTTGGAGATGTACGATTAATTTCATCAGCAAGTATAAAATTCCCCATGATTGGTCCAGGTTTGAACTCAAATTGGAGCTCTTTCGGATTATAAATAGAAACACCTGTTACATCTGACGGCAGTAAATCAGGTGTGAATTGAATGCGCTTGTAATCAGCATCGATAGATTTAGAAAGAGCACGTACTAACATTGTTTTCCCAACGCCAGGAACATCTTCTAATAGTACATGACCTTCAGCTAAGAGAGCTGTCAAAGCTAAGATCGTTTCTTTTCGCTTTCCGACCATTAACTTTTCAATATTATTAATTATTTTTTCTATAATGGGATGTAATGAATCAAGCTGGTGCATCGTAATCCTCCTAATGTTATTATCGTTTTTTAATCTATTGAGTGGAAAATAGAATGTATCCATCTAATTGCGGGCAGTAAAGATTTTATCTTTAATTCCAAGAATATTCAGATTATTTATTCTGATTACATCTAGTATAATTGTTTCCGTAAATTTGGACAATATGGTAAATAATGATTTGTAGTTTTATGTAAAATATGTCTGGATATAAAATAGTATCGTTGGAGAAAATAAATTCCTTATTAAATCAGAGTCATCCTTCGATAACGTTAAGATCCATTGGAATTACTGGAGAACAAATCGAAGACAAATTAAAAACGTTCAAAATATAGTCGGTATAGATACCGGCTTTTTTCTTTAAGGGCGGAGGAGATATTCGGAAGTTGTATTTGCCAGGTGCCTGAAACAGCGGCGCAAAATTTAAAATTTTAGGGCTTGAAGTCGAGAGTATATTCGTTGTATTTTGAACTCCTTTCATTTTAAAAAAAATAATAACGAAGACTAACGCCTTTTATATTAGTAGTAGCCTTCGTTATTATTTATTATGATATATATTTGTGCTTTATTTTCGTTACACCTTACCTCATTATTTAGATTAAGTATTTAATTTTTTGTAGTTAGTATTTATCATTTATTAATTTTATTAATGATATTATTTATCCCCTCAAATAGTGCATCTTTGACTACTTCAGTATAATTACTATAATTATCATTTTTGTCGATTATTATATCCATGACTTGCTTTAACTTTCCATCAACTATAATTGTTAACCCTTGTAACTTTTCACCAGTCTGCTCATTTTCGAATTCCTCATTTAATATAGTTACTACATCTTTATTACTCATACTATTATCATCCTTATCCCGTTTAAATTATAGTGAAAATAGATTGTTATTAAACTCATCTATCCAATATTTTTCTGATTTAGGTATTAATTTAGTGAAATATTCATATTTACCATTCCAATCTTTTGGTATATATTCTTCATATGATGCTAGTTCTGGGAACATTGAATATAGTATTTTATCATCAAAGTTAATTAATAACACCGGACTAAAATCTAATAGATCTTCTCCTGCATGTTTACTTTTAATATTTTCAAGTAGTAAATAATTTAATTCCTCTTTAGTTGTGTTATATTTATTAATCCTTTGTAAAAATACTTCTACATTTTCATTGTCTAATACTTTTATTCCATTTCTTTCTTCAGTTTCGTCATTATCTTCAATGCTTACACCTAAATTTTTATATGCATTATTTAACTTATTATAATCCAAAAACCATAGTTCTTTATCTGTTACATACCATCTAAATTCATTATTATATATGACGGCTACTATAATGTTTTCTGCATAAAGCGGTTCTAATATCATAATCTACTCCTTTTATTATTACTTTATAGTCCTGCCATTCTTGGCGTATTCTTCTATCCATTCAATCCAAGGTGCTGGCAATTCATAAGAATTTCCTGGCGTTGTTGGGTCAACTATTTTCGGTGCAGTTCCTCCTTGATTTAGGGGGTTTGATTTATATCCTTTTTGAGGTATTGCATTTTCATTTATAAAATCATCTAACGATTTAGGTATATCAAATTCAACTATCTCTGCATTACTTCCTCTTTTATTTAAGAAATATTTTGCATGCTCATCATTACCTGTACTTACATTTAAATTAGCTTTCTTATTAGGTATTTCTACATTACTATTTTCATCTACAGTTATCCTAGTTCTACTTGCATTTGGAGGTGTTCCACCTTGAACACGTCTATAAGTGACCATTTCCTCTTCAGCTTGTGTAATTCTCTTAGTTGCCTTAGAAGCTTCAGTCGCTCTATCGGCATTCTTAATACCCTCTAACGCATTAGTAGTCATCTTCACGCTTTTTCCGACTTTAGCAAGTTTTCCAAAAGGTGTGAGTCCAGCTACCGCCATTCCTCCAGCAAATATTCTATCCCAAGTGGAAAGCTTTTCACCGGTAGAGGGATCAATGCCATCCCAAGCACGTCTAATATCGTATTCACCTGTCAATTCACCTGCTATATCTCTAGCTAGTTTTTTTTCATCAAAACTTTTCTCTTCCATCGTAGATGACTTTTGAAAGATAATAATTTTCATTGGAAAAAGGAAATGAGTATAACAAACGTATCCTTTGAGCATTCAATATTAGTAGGTGAAATTAGAATAATTAGAAGAAGGTGCTGAATAGAACGTGAGAAAAGAGTCTACCAAAAAAGCATAAAAAACTTCTCAATATACTTATAAAGAAAAACGTAGGAATGTCTCCTGCGTTTTTTCTTTTGCAAAATAGTCGATACCCCAAAATACTATTCTCCTAATAATTAAGATTAACCATAAATCTTCACAACGGAACAAAGGATTTTCTCACAAACTTATTTTCTACTGAATTTTTGACAATCTCTTGAACTGTGCGAAATGTCACATCTGTATTTTACAACCTCTTTTATAGTAAGGGTATGTAAGAGAGACGTATTAAAGGAGTGAACAGTATGAAGAAGAAACCTTCAGCACTAATGAGACGTTTAAAATATTTTTCACCAATAGATCGTTATAACGATAATCATACACAAGAAACATATGAAGATCGCGAATGGGAGAATGTGTACAGAAAGCGTTGGCAGCATGATAAAGTAATTCGTTCTACACACGGCGTGAACTGTACTGGTTCATGTAGCTGGAATATATATGTGAAGGATGGAATTGTAACTTGGGAAGGACAGGAGCTTAACTATCCGACTACAGGTCCTGATATGCCTGATTTTGAACCACGAGGATGCCCACGTGGAGCAAGCTTTTCTTGGTACATTTACAGTCCACTTCGTGTGAAATATCCGTATGTACGTGGTGTTCTTTGGAATATGTGGCAAGAGGAGTTGAAAAATAACGAGTCACCACTAGACGCTTGGAAAAGCATTGTGGAAAACCCTGAGAAGGCACGTACGTATAAGCAGGCGCGTGGTAAAGGGGGATTCATTCGTGCGAATTGGGATGAAGTGTTACAACTCGTTTCAGCTTCTTTACTATACACAGTAATGAAATACGGTCCAGACCGAAATGTTGGTTTCTCACCAATTCCAGCTATGTCGATGTTAAGTCATGCAGCTGGTAGTCGCTTTATGCAACTTATGGGTGGACCGATGCTTAGTTTTTATGATTGGTACGCAGATTTACCACCAGCTTCTCCGCAAATTTGGGGCGATCAAACAGATGTACCAGAAAGTAGTGATTGGTATAACTCGGGTTACATTATGACGTGGGGTTCAAATGTACCGATGACGAGAACTCCAGATGCACACTTTTTAGCAGAGGTTCGATATAAAGGAACGAAAGTCGTTTCTGTTAGTCCTGACTTCGCTGAATCTACAAAGTTTGCAGATGATTGGATTAGTGTGAAACAAGGTACGGATGGTGCACTTGCGATGGCAATGGGTCACGTAATCTTACAAGAATTTTACGTAGATAATCAAGTGGAATACTTCACAAAGTATGCGAAGCAATATACTGATTTTCCTTTCTTCGTCACATTGAAACAAAAAGGAGACCAATTCGTTGCTGATCGATTCTTAAATGCTTCTGATATTGGACGTGAAACGAAGTTAGGAGAATGGAAACCTGTACTTTGGAACGAGAACACGAACGATTTTGCAACACCTCACGGCACAATGGGATCACGTTGGGATAACGAAAAGAAATGGAACTTACGTTTAGAAGATGAAGAAACAGGTGAAAAGATTAATCCGCTTCTTTCTTTACTTGGAATGGAAGATAGTGTTGAAACGGTGCAAATTCCGTACTTCTCTGATGATGGAAATACAATATTAGAACGTACAATTCCAGTGAAAAAGGTTATGACAGAAGAAGGCGAAGTGTTCGTTACAACTGTATACGACTTAACGTTAGCAAATTACGGTGTGAACCGAGGGCTTGGCGGACAAGAGCCGAAAGACTTCAATGATGATGTACCGTTTACTCCTGCATGGCAAGAGAAAATGACAGGAGTGAAACGAGAGCTTATTACTCAAATCGCTCGTGAGTTCGCACAAAATGCTGTTGATACAAATGGTCGCTCAATGATTATTGTCGGAGCTGGTATTAACCATTGGTTTAACTCTGATACGATTTATCGCGCTGTTTTAAATCTTGTTCTTCTCGTTGGGGCGCAAGGTGTAAACGGCGGTGGTTGGGCGCATTACGTTGGTCAAGAGAAATTACGTCCAGCAGAAGGATGGCAAACGATCGCGATGGCAAAAGATTGGCAAGGGCCACCAAAATTACAAAACGGTACATCTTTCTTCTATTTCGTAACAGATCAATGGCGCTATGAAGATACACCAGTGGGACATTTAGCATCACCAGTGGAAGGCAACTCTCGTTATCAACATCATGGTGATTACAACGTATTAGCGGCACGACTTGGCTGGTTGCCTTCGTATCCGACATTCGAGAAAAATGGGATTGAATTATATAAAGAAGCTGTTGCTGCTGGTGCAACAACGCAAGAAGAAATAGGAAAATACGTTGCGCAAAAACTAAAAAATAAAGAACTGAAATTTGCGATTGAAGATCCTGATAATAAAAATAACTTCCCGCGAAACTTATTCGTATGGCGTGCAAATTTAATTTCAAGTTCTGGTAAAGGCCACGAATATTTCTTAAAGCATTTGTTAGGTACAACGAACGGATTAATGAATGATGATAGTGATTCGTTACGACCAGAAGAAATTAAGTGGCATGAAGAAGCACCAGAAGGGAAGCTTGATTTACTCATTAATTTAGATTTCCGTATGGCTGGAACAGCGCTTTATTCTGATATCGTCTTACCTGCTTCAACTTGGTATGAAAAGCATGATTTAAGTAGTACAGATATGCATCCATTTGTACATCCATTTAATCCAGCAATCGGTTCACCGTGGGAAGCGCGCTCTGACTGGGATATTTTCACTTCTCTTTCTAAAGCCGTGTCTGATTTAGCGAAGAAAATTGATCTTGAACCGATGAAAGAAGTTGTGGCAACACCGCTTCTTCACGATACACCGCAAGAATTAGCACAACCACTTGGCAAAATTAAAGACTGGAGTAAAGGTGAGTGTGAACCAATCCCAGGTAAAACGATGCCACAAATTCATGTTGTCGAAACGGATTATAAAACGATTTATGACAAAATGACTGCGCTAGGACCAAATGCTGGAAAACAACCGATTGGTACGAAAGGGATTTCTTGGTCTGCAGAAAAAGAATATGAGCAATTAAAGAGCCGATTAGGAGTCGTTCGAACGGATTCTATTGCGAAAGGTTGCCCAGACATAAAAGAAGCAATCAATGCTGCTGAAGCGGTATTAACGCTTTCTTCTACAACAAACGGTCATATGGCTGTAAAAGCATGGGAAGCACTTGAAAAACAAACAGATTTAAAACTACGTGATTTAGCAGAAGAACGTGAAGAAGAATGCTTCACATTTGAACAAATTACAGCGCAGCCAAAAACAGTAATTACTTCACCGGCCTTTACAGGTTCAGAAAAAGGTGGACGTCGTTATTCACCATTCACTACAAATGTGGAACGTCTTATTCCTTGGAGAACGATAACGGGTCGACAATCTTTCTACTTAGATCACGATATGATGAAAGAATTTGGTGAAACGATGGCAACATTTAAACCAATTCTGCAACATAAACCGTTCCGTAAATCACGGCCTGAAGTAGAAGGAAAAGAGATTACATTGAACTATTTAACACCGCATAATAAGTGGTCAATTCATAGTATGTATTTCGATTCATTACCGATGTTAACGCTGTTTAGAGGTGGTCCAACCGTTTGGATGAATAAAGAGGATGCTGAAGAAGCTGGTGTTGCAGATAATGATTGGATTGAGTGCTTTAACCGTAACGGTGTTGTTGTAGCGCGTGCTGTTGTAACGCATCGTATACCGAGAGGAATGGCATTTATGCATCATGCGCAAGATCGCCACATTAACGTACCTGGAACGAAATTAACAAGTAATCGCGGGGGCACGCATAATAGTCCAACTCGAATTCACGTAAAACCGACACATATGATTGGTGGATATGGTCAATTAAGTTATGGATTTAACTATTATGGTCCGACTGGGAACCAGCGTGACTTAAATGTTGTAATTCGCAAACTGAAGGAGGTAGATTGGCTTGAAGATTAAAGCACAAGTCGGAATGGTAATGAATCTAGATAAATGCATCGGCTGCCATACTTGTAGCGTAACGTGCAAAAACACCTGGACAAATCGTCCAGGTGCTGAATATATGTATTTCAATAACGTAGAAACGAAGCCTGGTATTGGTTATCCGAAGCAATGGGAAGATCAGGAGAAATATAAAGGTGGCTGGGAATTGAAAAATGGTGAAATTCAGCTGAAATCAGGCTCGAAAATGAAGCGCCTTATGAATATTTTCCACAATCCAGACCAACCAACAATTGATGATTACTTTGAACCTTGGAACTATGATTATGAAACGTTAACAAATAGTCCGCAGCGTAAGCATCAGCCAGTTGCTCGTCCGAAATCAGCAATAACGGGTGAATTTATCGATAAAATTGAATGGGGTCCAAACTGGGAAGATGATTTAGCTGGTGGACATATAACAGGATTACAAGATCCGAACGTAAAGAAAATGGAAGAAGAAATTAAAACGGATTTTGAGAATGTCTTTATGATGTATTTACCGCGCATATGTGAACATTGTATGAATCCATCTTGTGTATCCTCTTGTCCATCTGGTGCGATGTATAAACGTGAAGAAGATGGGATTGTTCTTGTGGATCAAAATGCATGTCGTGCTTGGAGATTTTGCGTATCTTCTTGTCCGTATAAAAAAGTGTACTTTAACTGGCAAACGAATAAAGCTGAAAAATGTACAATGTGTTTCCCTCGTATTGAAGCTGGTATGCCAACAATTTGTTCGGAAACATGTGTAGGGCGTATTCGATACATTGGGGTAATGCTATATGACGCTGACAAAGTAAAAGAAGCGGCTTCTGTTGAAAATGAAAAAGATTTATATGAATCTCAGCTTACGGTTTTCTTAGATCCAAATGATCCAGAAGTAGCAGCTGAAGCGAAAAAACAAGGGATTCCTGAAGAATGGATTAAAGCGGCACAACAGTCACCAATCTATAAAATGATTATCGATTGGAAAATCGCTCTACCTCTTCATCCAGAGTATCGTACAATGCCGATGGTTTGGTATATCCCGCCACTTAGCCCAATTATGAACATGGTAGAGGGGAAAGGTAGTAACTGGCAAGCAGAAGAGATTTTCCCTGCTATTGATAATATGCGTATTCCAATTCAATATTTAGCGAATTTACTTACTGCAGGAGATGAATCACATATTCGTCTTACATTGAAAAAAATGGCTGTTATGCGAACAAATATGAGAGCACTTCAAATTAATAAACAACCAAATGAATTGGTATTAAAAGAACTCGGTTTAACGAAACAGGATGTAGAAGATATGTATCGTCTTCTTGCTATCGCGAAATATAAAGATCGCTTCGTAATCCCAACGTCTCACCGCGAACAAGTTGCAGATTTATATAACGAACAAGGAAGCTGTGGTTTATCCTTTGCAGGTGGCCCAGGATCTTGCACGACAATTTCTTAAATAATGGGGGCGGAAACATATGAAACAAAATTTGCAAACAGCTTTTTCATGTTCTTCATTTCTTCTCTCCTACCCGGAACTAGGGTGGAGAGAAGCTTTAACTGAATTACAAGAAGAGGTTGAAGCGATTGAACAGGAAGATGTTAAAGCGGCACTTACAACGTTTATAAAACAAGCGCTTGATAAAATGGATGATCAATTAATTGACTGTTACGTATATACATTTGATTTTGGTAAGAAGACAAATATGTATCTTACTTATATGAACACCGGTGAACAAAGAGAAAGAGGTATTGAATTACTAGAGTTAAAGCAGCATTATAAAAAATCTGGTTTTGAAGTAACAGATAAAGAATTACCTGATTATTTACCTCTTTTACTAGAGTTTTTTGCAAATGCAAATGAGCAAGACAGTGAACCAATTATGAGTAAATACAAGGAAAACATACAAGCATTACACGTTCAGTTAAAAGAAGCAGATAGTATGTATGAACCGATTCTTGCGGCTGTTCTACTCGCTATCGATACATGGGGTGTACAGACAAATTAGAAAGGAGAGTTGTCAAAATGATGGATCAATTTCTATGGGTATTGTTTCCCTATATCATTTTTGCGATCTTTATCGGTGGACATATTTTCAGATACAACTATGATCAATTTGGATGGACATCAAAATCTAGTGAACTATTAGAAAAGAAAATGCTACGAATTGGAAGTCTATTATTCCACTTTGGGATTATGTTCGTAATTGGCGGTCATGTCATGGGGATTTTAATTCCAGAGGCTGTATATCGTTCAATAGGTATTTCGGAACATATGTATCACATAATAGCAATTAGTTTCGGACTTCCGGCAGGTATTGCTTCTATCATCGGTTTAATTATATTAACGTACCGCCGTGTAACAGTAAAACGCATCATTGCAACGAGTACGAAGGGAGATTATATTGCGCTTATTTTATTACTTATCGTAATGCTAGCAGGACTTTCTTCAACTTTTTTAAACATCGACTCAAAAGGGTTTGATTATCGTACAACGATCGGTCCTTGGTTCCGAAGTCTCTTTATTTTCCAACCGAAAGTCGAATATATGATGGAAGTGCCTGTATGGTTTAAAATTCATATTCTTGCAGGGATGGGGCTTTTCGCAGTATGGCCATTTACTAGACTGGTACATGTATTTAGTGCCCCAATTAAATATTTAAGCCGTAGTTATGTGATTTACAGAAGACGTATTCCAAATGAATTGAAAAAATAATTTTGTTTTATATGTTTAGTAACTTATAAAGAAAGCCGAGATCTAATTGGAGACCTCGGCTTTCTTTATAGGTATAAATCTCAATAAAATGCTAATCAATGCTACAAACAGAAGCAGAGCAATCTTCACAAGCAATTTCACGTTTTAAAAATTGTAAATCGTGTATTGTAATCTTTCCTTTATGAATAGAAATTGTACCTTGCTTTTTTAATTCATTTAACATTCGATTTACACTTTCACGTGAAGTTGCACAGAAATTAGCAAGTTCTTGATTCGTTAATGGTAAATTGATGAGAATACCATTTTCCTTTAACACACCATAACTATTTGTCATTCGTATGAGAGTAGAATACAAGGCACCTTTTTTGCCGTGTAATACTAAATCCCGGAACTTCGTTTGCATTCTTCTTAAATGTTCACTAATCCATTTCATAAATTCAAATACAAGTGCGGGTTTTTGGAGTAATGCTTTTTCTAAGGTTTCACGCTTGATTACTCCTACTTCAACATCTTCAAGGCATTTTGAATTTAATAAATACTTCGCATTGTCCGTGAATAATGTTAATTCTCCAATAATGTCGTATGCCGAACAAATACGGAGTGTTAATTCTTGTCCGTCAGCACTTAGTTTACTAATTTGTACTTTTCCAGAGTGGATGATATAGAGTTCTTTTGCTTCCATACCTTCTTGAAAAATAAAACTCCCCTTTTTAATCTGCATTTTATATTCAACAGATGCAAGTAATTCCTTTAAATCTTGAGATAATGTCATACTGTTTGCCACAGCAATCACCTTTCTTCTTATAAGCAATACATTTCCTATTTTGAGTGTAAGTATGCTGAAAATGCAAGAGCTATTTCAAAATTGTTGTAAAATTTCAATGACCGTAAGGAGTAGGGATTGAAGATGTGAACAAAATGCGAACAGATTTGTGAAGAATTTTTGAATGGGGAAAGTAATGTGAGAAAAGTCACATTGAATATGTCGCTTCTTTTTTATAATGAAGGCAAATAAAAAAACGATAGCTTACTAAGGATTGCAGCAGAAAAGAAGGGATATAGATGCACGAAAAAATAAAAGATTCTTTAGAACGACCACTTCAAGATTTACGTGTTTCAGTTATTGATCGTTGTAATTTTAGGTGCACATACTGCATGCCGGCTGAAGTGTTCGGACCTGATTACGCTTTTTTACAAGAAGAGCTTTTATTAACGTTCGATGAAATAGAAAGATTAGCAAGATTGTCTATAAGTATGGGAGTTGAAAAAATTAGGATTACTGGCGGTGAACCGTTATTGCGTAAAGACTTACCGAAGTTAATCGCAAGACTTACAAAGTTAGAAGGTTTAAAAGATATTGGGCTCACAACAAACGGAATTCATTTAGCAAAACAGGCTGAGGCATTAAAAGAAGCGGGATTAAAACGTGTAAATATTAGTTTAGATGCGATAGAGGACCACGTCTTCAAAAAAATTAACGGAAGAAATGTAAGTACAAAACCTGTACTGAAAGGAATTGAAGCAGCAAAGGCTGCAGGATTAGAAGTTAAGGTAAATATGGTCGTAAAAAAAGGAATGAATGATAGTCAAATTCTTCATATGGCTCGTTATTTTAAAGAACAAGAAATTCAGCTCCGTTTTATCGAGTTTATGGATGTAGGCAGTACGAACGGATGGAATTTTGAACAAGTTATTACGAAGGAACAATTAATAGAGAAGATTAATCGTGTATATCCGATTGAGCCTGTTCAACCTCGTTACTTTGGCGAAGTTGCGAAATTGTATCAATATGTAGGGAGCGATGCAGAAGTTGGATTTATTACTTCAGTATCTGAGTCATTTTGTTCCTCTTGTACGAGAGCTCGTATTTCGGCAGACGGTAAGTTTTTTACGTGCCTATTTGGAACGAAAGGAACGGATTTACGAACGCTTCTTCGAGAAAATATTTCTGATGCATCACTATTAAAAATTTTACAACATACATGGCGATATAGAACAGATCAATATTCAGATGAAAGAACGGTGGAACGTACAAGTACACGCCCAAAAGTTGAAATGTCTTACATTGGCGGATAGTGAAAGGAGGATTCTCTATGAAAGATCGATATTCAAGGCAAGTATTGTTTTCTGGAATTGGTGAAATGGGACAAAGAAAAATAAGAGAAAAGCATGTGCTCTTAATCGGTGCGGGTGCACTAGGAGCTGCGAATGCCGAAGCACTCGTTAGGATGGGAATTGGGAAATTGACAATTGCCGATCGTGACTACGTCGAATGGAGTAATTTACAGCGGCAACAGTTATATACAGAAGAAGATGCACATCAGTGCAAACCGAAAGCAATTGCAGCGACAGAACATGTAAGAAAGATTAATTCTGAAGTGGAAATTGTACCAGTTGTAACAGATGTCACGATGCAAGAGATAGAAGGGTTAACAAAAGAAGTGGATCTCATAATAGATGCGACTGACAATTTCGATACGCGTCTACTTATAAATGACATTTCACAAAAAGAGAATATACCTTGGATATACGGCGGATGCATTGGGAGTTACGGTGTAACGTATACAATTCTTCCTGGGAAAACACCATGTTTTCGCTGTCTGATGGATCATCCTATGGGCGGTGCGACATGCGATACAGCCGGAATCATTCAGCCAGCTGTACAGATGGTTGTTGCTCACCAAGTTACAGAGGCGATGAAAATATTGGTGGGTGATTATGAGTCGCTAAGAGGTACGATGTTATCATTGGATATTTGGAACAATCAACATCTCTCATTAAAAGTAAATAGACAGAAAAAAAGTACATGTCCTTCTTGTGGGGAATCACGAACGTATCCAAGTTTAACATTTGAAACGCAGATGAAAACGGAAGTGTTATGCGGACGGAATACAGTTCAAATCCGTTCAGGAATAAAGAGAGATCTTAATTTAACCGAAATTCAAAAACGATTACAAAAAAGTGTACGTGTCAAAAAAACGCCGTACTTACTATCATTTCTAATTGATGAATATCGTTTCGTTTTATTTACAGACGGTAGGGCATTTATCCATGGGACAAATGATGTGAAAATAGCAAAACGATTATACGTAAAATATATGGGATAAAGAGAAAGAAAGGTTCTCCTTATTAAAACGAGGTGAAAAAAGAATGTTAGAAAAACGTATACCAATTCCGGTGGCAGAAGCAGTTACGCGTGTAATGGAATATGCCTACCTAGGTGAAATAGAAAAGGTTTCTCTTATAGAAAGCTACGGTAGAACGCTTGGAGAAGATGTTATTGCAGATCATGATGTCCCACATTTTAATCGCTCTCCGTACGACGGGTTTGCAATTCGAGCGGAAGATACAAAAGAAGCAAGTAGCAGTAATTCCATTCAGTTTGAAGTGATTGGCGAAATTGGAGCAGGTTTTGTTTTTGCAGAAGAAGTGAAACCATTTCAAGCTGTCCGTATTATGACAGGTGCGGCAATTCCAGCCGGGTGTAATGCTGTTGTTATGTTAGAGCTAACGGAAGGATTTGAAGGAAACGAAAAGTCTTATATGAAATTAAAACGCTCTTTCTCTTCGGGGGATTATATTTCTTTTAAAGGAGAGGATGTAAAACAAAATAGCATTCTTGTGAGAAAAGGGACTGTTATTAACCCTGGAGTAGCAGCGCTTCTTGCTACGTTTGGTTATAATGCAGTATATGTTGTTAAACGACCAGTTATTGGAATTGTAACGACAGGAAGTGAACTACTTGAAGTACATGAACAATTAAAACCAGGCAAGATTCGAAATAGTAATTCCTATATGATCGCTGCTCAAATTGAACGAGCGGGCGGGGTTGTACAGTATTATGGACAATTCGCTGATGATTTAGAGATGTGTTATAACACTGTAAAAAAAGCGATGAAAGAAGTCGATATTTTAATTACAACTGGTGGTGTTTCGGTAGGAGACTATGACTATTTACCTGCTATTTATGAGAGATTACAAGCTAATGTACTGTTTAACAAAATAGCGATGCGACCAGGGAGTGTGACAACTGTAGCTGAGGTAGAAGGAAAACTACTATTTGGTCTATCTGGTAATCCTTCTGCTTGTTATGTCGGTTGTGAATTATTTGTTCGGCCAGTCATTCGAACATACTTGCATAGACAAGATCCGCACGTATTTCGTACAGACGCAATTTTACAGAAAGATTTTTCGAAAGCAAACCCATTTACTCGTTTTGTACGAGGGAAAGTGGAAATTGTAGATGGAACATTGCAAGCTACACCAGTTGGTTTAGACAAATCTAGTGCAATTTCTTCACTTGCAGAGACGAATGCATGTATCGTCCTGCCGGGAGGAACGAGAGGATTTAAAGCAGGAATAACTGTTTCGGTACTGTTACTAGAATCAAGTGCCGGAAGTGAGTGGCCGTGGGAAGAACAGTTTCAATCATATAAGTAATAGAAAAATAGATTGCTAACTTATACAAAAATTAGGGGTGCAAGATGACACATACTTATTATGAAGTAATTGATACACCTATTTCAATTGAAGAAGTTACAAACAAAGTAATTCATCGTGAGTGTGGTGCAGTTACGACTTTCATTGGTACTGTTAGAGAATTTACGAAAGGCCGTCGTACGCTATATTTAGAGTATGTAGCATATAAGTCAATGGCGGAGAAACAGCTTAAGAGAATTGGCACCGAAGTAGGAGAGAAGTGGCCTGGGACAAATGTCGCCATTACACACCGCATTGGTACATTACAAATTTCTGATCTTGCTGTTGTCGTCGCTGTTTCTACACCACATCGGAAAGCTGCCTATGAGGCGAACGAATATATTATGGAGCGTATAAAACAAATTGTTCCAATATGGAAGAAAGAGTTTTGGGAAGATGATGAGTCATGGATAGGTGATCAGTTAGAGAAGGTAGCGTATGCAAATGGTGAGCCTGGAAAGGAGATGAGAATATGATTGAAGTACTATTATTTGCACATTTACAAGAAGAAGTAAGTAAGCCAGCATTACACATAGATTGTGAAAATATTACGGTTGCTGAACTAAAGGAAGTGCTCATTAAAAAATACAACGTAGCGATTTCAAGTGAGATCATGGTCGCTATCAATGAAGAGTATGCACTAGAGGATGACATCATTCAAACTGGCGATGTTATAGCAATGATTCCGCCAGTAAGTGGTGGTTGATTCTTTTCAGCCTAATCATGTTAGGACGTGATTAGGCTGGAGGGAATGAATATAACTATGCATACATAGGAGGGAACAGGATGAAAAGTCCTAATTTTCAATTAAGTTTACAAACTTCTAATCTAGTTATCGGTTTTATGGTATGGGTCATTTTATCATCATTAATGCCTTATATTAAAGCGGATATTCCATTAACTGCGGGACAAATTTCTATGGTAACAGCAGTACCGGTTATTTTAGGTTCTGTTCTTCGCATTCCAATTGGTTATTGGACAAATCGTTTCGGAGCAAGAAAATTATTCTTTATTAGTTTTATTCTATTATTATTTCCTGTCTTTTATATTAGTGTTGCCAATTCAATGATGGATTTAATTATTGGTGGATTATTTGTCGGAATCGGTGGCGCAGTATTCTCTGTAGGGGTAACATCTTTACCGAAATACTTTCCGAAAGAGAGTCACGGTTTTGTAAATGGTATTTACGGTGTCGGTAACGCTGGAACAGCAATTACTTCGTTCTTAGCACCTGTCATTGCAACTTCAGTTGGCTGGAGAACGACAGTACAGTGTTATTTAGTTTTACTTGCAGCATTTGCACTTATGAACTTTTTATTAGGTGATCGTAAGGAGAAAAAGGTGAATACACCATTAATGGAACAAATAAAAGGTGTATATAAAAATGAAAAACTTTGGTTTCTATGTATCTTTTACTTTTTAACATTCGGATCATTTGTCGCATTTACAGTATATTTACCAAACTTTTTAGTATCTCACTTCGGATTAGAGAAAGTGGATGCAGGTATGCGGACAGCCGGATTCATCGTATTAGCAACAATGATGCGTCCAATTGGTGGTTGGCTAGGTGATAAATTTAACCCATTTAAAATATTAATCTTCGTATTTATCGGTTTAACACTTTCAGGTATTATTTTATCATTTATGCCTAGTATGAACGTGTATACATTTGGTTGCTTACTAGTCGCATTTTGTGCAGGGATTGGTAATGGTACAATCTTCAAACTCGTTCCAATGTACTTCTCAGAGCAAGCAGGGATTGTAAACGGACTCGTTTCAGCTTTAGGCGGACTAGGAGGGTTCTTCCCGCCGCTAATTTTAACTTTACTATTCCAACTAACAGGTCATTATGCAATTGGATTTATGGCATTATCAGAAGTCGCACTTGCTTGTTTAATCATTACAGTATGGATGTATAGTCAAGAAAAACTGTTAGTGATGTTAAAGAATCATTAATAAAGAAAAAGAACCATCCTAAAGTAATCTAGGATGGTTCTTTTAGTAATAGACTTCGGCATGTTTTATTGCTATCTTTTTTAGGGCCAGATTTTTTGGTAAGGCTAATGGATATTGTGAAAAAGTACATTTAAAATAGAGAATACAGTTTAGGTTGATAAGATAAAATTATGAATTTGTATAAATAATCCCTAATTTTCTTTATGAGTCATATTTGATATGTTAAGGAAAAGAGAGCGTTTAATCCAACTAAAATATATGTAGAATGAGGTATTAAATGTTTATTTTTATTATATTAGACGTAATATTACCAATATTAATATTGATGCTAATTGGTGCAATCTTACAAAGAAAGTTCCAATTTAACTTAAAGCAGCTATCTACACTTATTACTTATTGCTTGATGCCAGCGGCTGTATTTGTGAATATATATGATATTAGTATAGAAACAGGCTTGTTGCTCCAGATAATCTACTATTTAATGCTTTACAGTATGAGTGTGATGATAGTAAGTCATTTCATTTCAAAAAGATTAAAGTTAGAAAAAGGAGAAAGTGCAGCTCTAAAAAATAGCATTTCGTTAATGAATTCCGGTAATTATGGATTACCAGTAAGTCAATTGATTTTCAGTCACAATCCAGTGGGGGTTTCCATTCAAATTTTTATCGTTATTTTTCAGAATATTTTAACTTATACGTATGGGATATATAACTTACTATCAGCAACAAAAACAATAGGAAGTATTCTTCAATCATTTCTAAGACTGCCTGTATTTCATGCACTCATATTAGGGGTTCTCTTTCAATCTTTTACAATTCAAATACCTAATTCTATCTTTCTACCTCTTAATCAGCTTGCGAATAGTTTTGTTGCAATAGCACTCATATTACTAGGAGCGCAATTATCCAACATTAAGCTGAATTTTTTCCATCGAGTCATAACATGGGCTTTAATTGGAAGGTTACTGATGGGACCATTATTAGCACTTGCCATGATCTACCTACTAAACATTGGTGGTATTGTTGCACAATCATTATTTATTGCAAGTTCTTTTCCTACTTCAAGAAATACATCAACCATTGCTATGGAGTATCAAATAGAGCCTGAATTACATGCACAAATCGTTTTATTTTCAACACTTTTCAGCATTATTACAGTAACTGTCGTTATTTATTTGTCACATATTTTGTTTTGAATATATGTTTAAAAGCGAATAGATTTGAGGCGGTAAACGATGGACGGAAATCCCATCGATATTAGATGTCGTTTACAATTGTAACATGCTTAATAATCAAGCGGCTTAATTCAAAGAAGGAACCAAAACAAAAAGAACAAACGCCTCTAACAAACGTTTGTCCAAAGTAAATACATAGTTAGATAAGAGGTAGATTATGATTTATATGTACGAGAAATCTTTTGTATAAGTTTAGGAAATATAGATTTTAGTTCCTTCTTCATACGCTTCGTAAACGATGGATCCTTACCTGAAGTTGAAATCGTGACAACATAATCATTATTTCGGATGACACCCGGTGTGTGAAACGATGATTCTGTACCATCACTTACTACGTTAACCCATTGAAAATCATGGGCGGCTTGTTTGACCATCATATTTACATCATGTTGATTTGTAGCCGCATAAATAAGGTGAGCATCTTTAATATCATCATTAGCAAAAGTTTTTTGCTTCCAAGTAACATAAGGAAGTTCCTTCATTTCCTCGCAAATTTCTGGGCTGATAACGGTGACAAAAGCGCCTGTATCTTTTAATCCAGACGCTTTTCGATATGCGATTTTACCTCCACCAATAATTACGACAACTTTTTTATTTAGATAAAACATAAGAGGGTACATGTTATACATACACACATTCCTCCATTCGTTCTAATAATGTTAATTTCATATATGTATCAAATTGTAGGCAGTTACAAGTTGTAACGTGATCATATTTTTTTGTATACAACTTAATTTTTTGAAGCAACAGTCCGGTAAATAGAAGATACGGCATGACATATACATGGGATGCAGTCGATGTTATAGTCTTCAGCTCAGCAGTAAAAGAGGGGGTTCCTTTCGTTAAAAAGGAGCACGAAACTGGCATACCGAGTTTTCGTTCGACAGTTGCTCCGATTTGTTGTAACTCATGTATCGGCTGCGGATCACTACTGCCTCGTCCAACGAGTAAAATACTACTACCTTGCATTGGCATAGCTTCACGTATTCTTTTTACGACAAGTTCCACCATATATGGGTGCGTACTAAAGGGTGATACAACTGAAAATGTTATTTGTGGAAATTTCTTTTGTAGTTTCTTTATCTCAAAAGGAATATCACGTTTATAGTGAGCTGCTGCAAATAATAAAACAGGTACAATCATTATTTCAGTTGCGCCCTCTAGTATCGTTTCTGTAACTGCATCCGAAATAGTAGGTGTTGTTAGTTCTAGAAAAGCTATTTTTTGAATCCTTTCGTTACGTTCCTTCATAACAGATTGAACAAAATGAATGAATTGTTTATTACCTTCTTGCAAGCGGCTCCCGTGTCCAACATATACAATACCTTTCATCATACCACCAAATCTTTCTTCATAATCATGTCTTGTAATTGCTCATCTATATGATGAAATCCGACTTTATTCGCATAGTGTAAAGTTGGAATGTCGGTATACGAGAAGGGGAGAGTAACAATATCGCTAAAGCCAAGTCGTGTTATTTCTGATAAAAATGTATCAATAGAGGCACGCCCATCAAATACAATGCTATCCCATGAGAATTCAGAAAGCATACGAGAATGGACTTCATCAAAACGATGATCAATAGTATACGCATGAGTCATCATGTAGGAGCCAGCACCAATTTTCTCTTGTATAAAAGCAATTCGATTAATGTTTCTGCCTAAATAAACAGTAGTATTGGAAGAGAACTCTGCTTGTTTACTTAGGAGGCCATATTGCATAAGTTTTTCTTGAGTGATAACGTTCATATGTTGTAGTTGCGCCTGTAAAGAACGAATATCTTTTTTGTGTTTGCTACATGATCTCATCAATATTTCTGCACTTTCAGATGAACAAAAAACAAGGCGATTAACGTTGGAAATTTCATTGATTTGTTCAAGTGTTAATGTATATTCTGCTTTTTTGAAGGTAGGAATTTGATATATTTCTGCACCGGATTCTTGTAACTGTTGCATCATTGAACTTGTTTTATTTGTTGAGGATGCAAATAAAACTTTTTTACCATGTAATGGTTTACGTTCTTTCCAAGCGATTTGATCTCGTAAGGAAACGACATCACCAACAATTGTCATGGATGGATTTGAAATATTAGCGTTTTTGACGATAGGAACAATGGTTGAAAGTGTCCCTGTGACAACGCGCTGCTTTCCGGTTGTACCCCATTCAATGACTGCTACTGGCGTATCTTTTTTCTTTCCTGCTTGTAGTAAGTTTTCGCAAATTGTAGGTAAGTTTTTTATACCCATGTAGTAGGCAATTGTGTCGCTATTGTGGGATGAATTATATGTTCCATGATCGGTTAAAGGACCTTTCGCATGCCCAGTTAGTAAAGTGACGCTATTACTGTAGTTACGGTGGGTGAGGGGGATACCTGCATAGCTACTAGCGGCGATGCTAGATGTAATACCTGGTACAATTTCATATGGAATGTTCGCTGCTGCTAAAGTTTCTGCTTCTTCACCAACACGGCCAAAAATAGAGGGATCTCCGCCCTTTAATCGGACAACGATTTTTCCTTCTTTCGCAAATTGAAGGAGTTGGGCGTTAATCATTTCTTGTCGCATAATATGATTCTTTGGCATTTTTCCGCAATAAATAAGTTCACATGTTTCTTTTGTATAACGAAGAAAGGAAGGGTTTAATAAACGGTCATATAAGACAATATCTGCATACTTTAAACAATCAATCGCTTTCTTTGTAATAAGCCCTTCATCACCTGGTCCTGCACCAACTAAATATACATATCCGTTCATCATCGCACCTCATCAATTTTTATTTAAAAGGAAGCCAGAGGAGGCTTCCTTTCGTAAATTACATGTATAAATAAATGTCACCTTCAATAACTTCTACTTCGTACGTTTGAATACAGCCGTCATCAGGTTTTTGAACTTCACCTGTTATTAGTGAGATTTTCCAATCATGCAGTGGACAAAAGACGAATTCTCCAGATACAATTCCTTCTGCTAACGGTCCGTTTTTATGAGGACAACGATTTTCTACAGCTCGAATATCACCATTTGAAAGGCGAAATAGAGCGATAGACAAACCTTTCATTTGTACCTCTTTACCGATTTGAATAGGAAGGTCTTTCGCACGCATAACTTTTATTTTTTCTTTCGTTTGTATCATATAGATCACAGCTCCTTATTTCACAGTTTCTACTTCATACATCGCTTTTAATGACTTCGTTTCTAGCGTTTGTCCCCATGCTTCCGTATATGTGCTACGAGCTGTTTGGAAACGTTCATTTAACGTACTAACCATATTTGTATCTTGTAGTATTTCCTTTATATGATTGAAGCCTAAACGTTCTGTCCAGTAGGCAGTACGCTCTCCGTAAATACCAGTTTCACGATAATATTGCATGTAAGCTGTAGCGATGCGAAGGACATCATCTTCAGTAGGGACAATCATTACAAAATCAGCCTCGCGTACTTCTGTACCACCATTTCCGCCAATATAAAGTTGATATCCATTTTCGACACAAACAACGCCAAAATCTTTCGTCAGTACTTCCGCGCAGTTACGAGGACAACCCGTTACACCCATCTTCATTTTATGTGGTGTATCTACCATTTCTAACGATTGTTCAAGTAACATACCAAGTCCTAATGAATCTTTCGTACCGAAACGGCAGAAGCGAGAACCGACGCACGATTTTACATTACGAAGTGATTTTGAATACGCATATCCGGAAGTCATATGTAAGTCAGCCCATACGTTAGGCAAATCTTGTTTTTTAACACCGTATAAGCCGATTCGGCTCGCACCTGTAATTTTCACAAGTGGAACATCATATTTTTTCGCAACTTCTGCAATTTTCATTAAATCATCTGCTGTTGTAACGCCACCGTACATACGTGGAATAACAGAGAATGTACCATCGTGCTGGATGTTACCATTCATTCTTTCATTAACGTAACGGGATGATCTATCATCTTCATATTCTTCTGGAATCGCCATACGTAAATAATAGTTTAAAGCAGGGCGACATTTTGAACAGCCGTCTTCATGTGCAAAACCAAGAACATTTCGTACTTCTTTTGGAGATTTTAAACCTTTCTCGTGAATGGCAGCTACGACTTCATCACGTGATAAAGTTGTACATCCGCACATACCAGCAGACTGCGCAGAAGCATCAAAAGCATCTCCGAGTGTATGAGATAAAACTTGTTCCACAAGCGGACGACATTTACCACAAGAACCAGCGGCTTTCGTACATCCTTTTACTTCTTCAAAAGTAGTTAGCTCTTGTTCTAAAATGGCATGAACGATTGTACCTTTCGTAACACCATTACATCCACAAATCGTGTCATCCGCACTCATTGTAGCAACATCAAGTTCACTTTCTTCACCAGCTTTGTGAAGAAGGGAAGCGGTTGTATATTCTTGTATGTCTTCTTCTTTCTTTAACATGCTAAAGAGGCGTGTACCATCAGCTGTGTCACCATATAAAACGATACCGACGACTTTATTATCACGAATTAATACTTTTTTATAGGAACGTTTACATTCATCAAAGATTGAAATTGCTTTCGTCTGATCATCTTCATAAATTTGACCAGCAGAGAATAAATCACAACCAGCAACTTTTAATTGCGTACCGACGATACTGCCCGTATATCCATTCGTTTGTAAATTTGTTATATGTTTCGCTAATATTGAGCCTTGTTCATAAAGAGGGGCAACAAGTCCATATGCGATACCATCATGTTCCGCACATTCGCCAACTGCATAAATGGATTCATCATTTGTTAGCATATAGTCATTGACTACAATGCCGCGATTGACAATGAGACCAGCATCTCTTGCTATTTGCGTATTTGGTCGTATTCCGACAGCCATTACGATTAAATCACAACCTACAACTTCACCATCTTCAAATTGAATGCCCTCAACATAGTCTGTACCAATAATTTTTACAGTTTTCTTTTCTATTAGAAACTTCATGCCTTGCGCTTCTAAATCTTCACGCAGAAGAGAAGCTGCTTTCGTATCTAGTTGTTGCTCCATTAAGCTAGGCACTAAATGAACAACATGCACGTCCATTCCTAAGTCAATAAGACCTCTTGCTGCTTCTAAACCAAGTAACCCACCACCAATAACAACGGCCTTATTCTTTTCTTTAGCGGTATCCATCATAAATTGTGTATCTTCAATTGTTCGAAATCCTGTTACACCAGGAAGGGTGGAACCTTCAACTGGTAAAATAAAAGCACTAGAACCTGTTGCTATAATGAGTTTGTCATATGTAACAATACGATTCTTTTCTGTAATAATAATTTTTTCTTCTCTGTTAATACTTTGAACTCTTTCATTCGTATACAAAGTTATTTCGTTTTCTTCATACCACCTGTATTCATTCATAATGATATCTTGCATATTTGTTTTGCCTTGTAAAACATGAGAGAGCATAATGCGGTTGTAGTTTGGATGCGGTTCATCTCCAAAAATAGTAATCTCATATGAATCACTATCATGTTTTAATATTTCTTCCATACAGCGTATGCCCGCCATACCATTTCCGATCATAACTAAACGTTTTTTCATTTTCATTTCCCCTTTTATGTGAAATGTTGAACAAAGGATTATATTTCTATTATAGAAAATCAAAAAAGGGGGAGATGTGATATTTATCACACTTCTATAATGATTCACAAATTGTTAAAATTCGGATTTGTGTGAGGGGGCATGGATATTTTTCGCAAAATGAAAAAGCAGGACATAAGTATTTACACTCATGTCCTGCACTTGATTTATGCTCTCGTAATGGCACGCGGAAATAAAACATTATTTTCTAAATGAATATGCTCAAATAAATCAGACTCTAGCACTTCAAGACGTTGGTAAACAAGTCGATAAGTGCCGCAAGCGCCTTCTGGAGGAGTAAAGTCATTTGTCACTTTACGAAGCTCTTTTATAATATTTCCGGCATGATTGTGTTCATTTTCTAGTTCATCTACTACTTTACGTAACTTTGCATAGTTTTCATCAGTTGGATTTTGTTCAAATTCTAAAATTAATGGAAAATCTTCCGTTTCTTCTTTAATTAAATGCTGTTCTAATTCCATTTTAAGTTCATGAAATAGCTTATGAATTTGAGCTAAATGAGGCTGATTTGCTCCATGAACGCGTAATACTTTCGTCACATATGGACTTAACTGTGGTAACTCTTCATTTAAATAACGATGATGCTTATTAATTACATAATCAATCAATTCACGATAAGAAGCACTTTTCCAATCAATTTCAGATTCATTTAATCGTTTCGTATTATGATAAAGCGTATTTAACTCTGTAATTACTTCGGAAGCCGATAAATTTCTTTCATGAATTGCATCAATAAGTGGCTTATTACCACCACAACAAAAATCTATTCTATATGACTTGAAAAAATCACTAGCTTTCGGAAATTGTGTAACAATCTCACCAACAATTGAAGTTTCAGTAAATGTATGTTTCATATGAATGCCTCCATAAAGTTTAAATGTAATATCTAAATTAAGAATAGCGATAAATGAAAAACCATGTGGTGATTGAAATCACTTATAATGTGTCAATTTTGAGAATAATAAAATGAGTTTTATAAAAGGAAGAGGGAGTGGAGGTAATTAGTCGCAATACTATGTAATAAAAAAAGAAGCTTACTAGAAGCTTCTTTTTTTATTACTATTTTTCACATGCAACTCCATCGCCATCACGATCGAGATGAGAGCTATATCCTGGCTGATCTCTATATAATGGAGCTTTTCCTGCAGCTCTAACTGCAGCGCAATTTTTGTAGTATGTATTACTAGTATTTCCGGAAGCTGGTTGTGTTTGAGCTTGTTGTGCTTTTTTCTGCTCTTCTTGTTTGCGAGCTTGTTCATCAGCCTGGCGTTTTTGCTCTTCTTGTTGTTTGTGAGCTTGTTCATCAGCTAAACGTTTTTGCTCTTCTTGTTGTTTACGAACCTGTTCATCAGCTAGACGTTTTTGTTCTTCTTGTTGTTTACGAGCCTGTTCATCAGCTAGACGTTTTTGTTCTTCTTGTTGTTTACGAGCCTGTTCATCAGCTAGACGTTTTTGCTCCTCTTGTTGTTTACGAGCTTGTTCATCAGCTAGACGTTTTTGCTCTTCGGCTTGGCGTTTTTCATCCTCTTGCTTACGAGCTTGTTCTTCGGCTTGACGCTTCTCATCTTCTTGTTTTTGAGTTTTTTCGTCCGCTTCTTTCTTTTCTAGTTCTTTTTTCTGCTCGTTCTCTTTTTGTTCTGCATTGTTAGAAGCAACTTTTTTACTAGTTGCTGTCGTCTTTTCAGAAGAAGGAGCTGAAATACTTAATAATGCAACAAAAATGACAAATAAAATAGCAGTGATAATAAATTGTTTTTTTGCTACACCTGTCTTTTTAATTACAGATAAGATTGCTAGCACAAGGAAGAAAACAAATAAAACAAAACTTAAAATAGAAAAGAATTCAACAATTGGATTATTAGAAGTCTCAGCACTAGTTATTATTAATACAATCGAAATCATAAAAAGAATAACGGCAGGACGACCATATTGTGTTGCTTTTCCATTTTTCTTAAAGAATGAAATGATACATAAAATTAAAAGAATAAAAGCAATAAAAAATAAAGCTGCACCAATATTACTCAAAATCGCCATTTTTATACCTCCATTTGTAAGATTTTCACTATTGATTATATAGGAACTTATTGGTAATTACACGTTTTATATAAATTTAGAAAATTAGTATTTTTAATAGACTTATAAACATTTATTTTGTATATGAGGAAAAAATAGATGTATTCCCTATTACATTTTTAAAGAGAATTCATAAAGTATAATATATCGATTGAAAGGAGGGGGTTTAAATGGAATTTCAATTATTGGTAACTTGTATATTACAAGAAGGTAATGCTTTCTTTTTAGTAACGAAAGTAGACGATGTTATTACGTTAAAAGTACCGATTACTGCGGGAGTAGCAGGTTTGTTCTTAGCTTTAGGTGTACCAAGATGTTCGTAATTTAAATCTCTACAGTAGAAAGAGGAGGACAAGCCTCTTTCTACTAGTACATAATAATTTTATGTAAACTGAAATTATGTTTTATTAATAGCACATTTAAAATGGACATGCATATACTATAATGTTTTTTAAGTTATGAAAATTAAAGAGGTGCTATTATATATGAAAAGAAGAACATTTGATATTCCAGTTACATTGCGAAGAGAGTGGTTTTTAATAGAATTAGCCCATTTAACGAAAAAATATGGAATTGAAATTGCAACTAGTAAAATGGAAGCTGCACCGTTTTTAAGAGATCAAGTTACGGAATCGGAAATAGGGTCAGGGCTCCAATATGATAAATATGATGATGAGTATATCATTGATTTATAAGAAAGAAGCTGCGTATAAAAGGTTATGGTATAAACCTTTTATACGCAGCTTTTTAGTTAGAAATATGTTGAGAAATTTTTAATGAGTTTAATAGGAAAAGGAATGAATACATGTTGAGAGAATAACGTTTCATAAGAAAGGACAGTTACTATTTTTTTATCTAAAAAATAAGTAAGAAATAACTAGAGTAAAAATAGTACTTCCTTTCAAAAAAGGGGGAATGTTAATGAGGATTTTGAAAAGGTGTATGTTATTACTTCTCGCATTTTTTATTATGACTCCGATGGCAGTTAGTACGAAGGTAGAGGCGGAGGAAGTAAAAGAAATTAAAACGGGATTTCCAGATAAAGAAGTAGCTACACCTGGAGAATGGTTTTTAGGTCAAAAACCTGCAAATTATGATGAGAATAAACCTCCAATTCTTTTTGTACAAGGAAGGAATGGGAATGCCGATAGTTGGTATGGAAAGACAGTGTATCACGATATAAATGATATGTATGACTATGCTTTGAAAGCGGGCTATCAAACAGTATTTATACAATTATATGATGCTGCTGGAAAAGGATCAGCTAGTCAGTGGGACAACGGAAAATTATTAGCACAAAAATTAGAAGAAATATATAATCATTTCGGTAAAAAAGTTAATATTGTAGCACATAGTAAAGGTGGTATTGATACACAGGCTGCGTTAGTAGGATATGGTGCAAATCGTTTTGTCGGAAATGTTATTACGCTTGCGACGCCACATCATGGATCAAACTTGGCGGATTTATCATATAGTTGGTGGGCAGGATGGCTTGCTTCTATATTAGGTCAAAAAGATGATGGTAGGTACTCATTACAAATGGGGGAAATGGCGAAATTTCGTTCAACGATTGATAATAATCCAGCAGCTAAATTAAACCGTTACTATACGGCTACCGGGACTAGCTGGGGACCAGTATTTTCTGCTTTATCTATGGGCGGGTTCTATTTGTCATCATACGGTTCAAATGATGGATTAGTAAATGAGTGGAGTGCTAAGTTACCGTATGGAACGCATTTATTTACAGATTCCAGATTTGATCATGATAATATACGAAAAGGATCAGCTGTTTTCGCGCGAATTGAACCATATTTACGGACAGCAAATGTAGCCGTACCAGCTTTAGTAGCATCCAGCACTAGTTCAAATGAAAATATAGAACAATTAAATACAACTTCAAATCAAAATATTTTAGGCGGAGAATTGCCACAAAATCAGTGGATAGAGCAAACTGTTGCGGTTGATAAAAAAGCTGAAGGAATCGTTTCTATATTAACGGCTTCTTCTGATGTAGAAGTACAAATGATATCTCCAAAAGGAAAAATGTATACAAATAAAGATAGCGTTATAACTGCTGGTGAAGGTGAATCTTTCTTTAATGGTGCGACAATTAGAACATTTAAATTTGATAAAATGGATGTAGGAGAATGGAAAGTTAAAATGATGGCGAAGCAGTCGAAAGATGCATATTTAATTGTAAGCGATTACTATAGTGGTGCGCCATTTGTTCTCCAAATGCCTACAAAAGTTAAAGTGAATAAATCTGAGTATAAACTGAAAAAATCACCTGTGGCGCCTGAAATGAAAGGGGATCTTTCCATAACAGTAAGAGTAGTTAATAAAGAAGGAAAGCTAGTCTCTGAATATAATGAATTACAAAATGTTAATAATACTACATTTACTGGTGCTTTAAAGGACATAAAGCAACCAGGAGTATACAACGTTACGATGGATATAAAAGGGATGAATAAAGAAGGACAACCATACAATCGTACAATTGTTAAGTCGGTTTATGTGGAGAAGTAAGAAAGAATGAGATGTTGTTAATATAAAAAGTACCGAACTTTTGCAGTAGAAGAGTTCGGTACTTTTTTCATGTTTATCCGGCCTTAACGGGGAGTAAAATCCCCACTGAATATAGGTTCACTTTATTAGAGTAACAGAAAAGCATAATGGGAATCAAAAGAACAGTATTCAATAAAAAAAGATGCTGAAATAGCATCTAAATGTGAAGATGATTATTAACTTAGTTTTATAACTGTTAATTCAACTGCATTGATACCATTATCACAAGTTATAATACTTTGACGATTAAAACCACTATTATTTTTCAGGTGAAGGGTTGCGTTAGCTGGTACTGTAACAATCGTTTCGCCTGCAAGTTGAAGGCATTCGTCATTTGATGAAGTATTCATTTGAAAAGCAAAGTCACCTTGACTATTAGCAAGTGGATTATTATTTAAAAATATAGTCATGACTGGTATATGTGGAAATACGGGATTTAAAGTAGTGTTTATAGTAGAAATAAAAGAAACTCTATAATCACCAGCTTGACTAAAATGTATAGTAGTAGGATTTAGTAAGGAAACTCCTCCTGCTATAGGGCCAACGTGATTAAATGGAAAAGGATCTCCAAAAGGAACAGTTATAAACTCTGTTTGCCAAAAAGTGCCGTATGCCGGACAGCTTTTTTTACAGGAACTAGAAGAGGAATTGCATGAGCATTTTTTATATGAGCTAGAAGAAGATTTACATGAACATTTTTTATTGGAGTTTGAAGAATGATAGTACGAACCCAATATATTACCTCCTATTATGAATGAAGTGTATACTCATAGTATTTTATGCCTGTCTTATATAAAAGGTGATAGATTTGGAGTATAAAGTGCTAATACGATGAAATATAGTAATAGAATAGAAGCTGTAACCATTTTTGAAGAAAAAAAGTTAATGATTTGATAAAAATACAAGTGGAATATCTTGGGGGATTGAAGTGGAGCGGGAACGCATATTTTACTTTCACATGTAAAAATAAAACCAGTAGTCTCAGTTGCAATGATGTGATCGTTTAAGCGAATGCCTGCCTTTTAAAATGTTTGTATATTAGAGTTTATGGTTGTTTGCCTTTATCCCGCTTTAATGGGTAGTAAGACCCCCACCTCAAAATGCAGCGAAAGCAAAGAAGTTAGGTGGGGGTCGGGCTGCCCATAAAAGTCCGATTGGTGAGGGCTGATTAAAGTTTCACTTTATTTACGTAGTGGGGCAGGAAGAAGACGAAAAGTATCGAATGAATGTACATATGTAGCATTGTTTGCTTTTGGTGTGAATAGTAGTAAAAGATACGTTGAAATATTTTAAACGGTAACAAAAGAGCGATTAAATAATAGAGGGAGCAACTTACATGGAAAATATATTAAAGGTATCTTCAAAATCAAAACCAAATTCAGTGGCAGGTGCAATTGCAGGTGTACTAAGAACAAGTGGTAATGTAGAAATTCAAGCGATTGGGGCAGGTTCTTTAAATCAGGCAATTAAAGCAATTGCGATCGCAAGAGGGTTTGTTGCTCCAAGTGGTATTGACTTAGCCTTTGTTCCAGCGTTTCAAGAGGTTACTATTAATGATCAAGAAAGAACGGCGATTAAATTAATTATTGGTCCTAGAAAGAAAAGGTAACTGCAGTAATTCAGTATTGAAATGATATTTAATATAACAAACAAAAAGTGTCACAAATGCTTATAACTTACGCATTTGTGACACTTTTTTTGTTTTATTTAAAATGAAATGGATAACCTTAAAACTGCTCATTCTTCTCCCAAGATTCCACAATATAATGTGCAATCGTTGGATTGAATCCTTTCCCAACTAAAAACATAATCGCCGCAACTTCTGTTAAAGCGTGTTTGTGCGATGTATGTTTTGCTTCATTTAAACCGTAATCTACCCAAGGTTTTACGAAATCTAGTACAGGTTTCTTTAAAGGTAAAAACTGTGTACCGACAACTTGTTGAATTTGTTGTTGTGTTGGTTCTGTAATTGGTCCAGGCGGTAAGATTTGAGGCTGTGTGATATCAAATGTTGGTCCTGGTGGTAAGATTTGCGGTTGTGTAATATCAAGTGTTGGTCCCGGTGGTAAAATTTGTGGTTGTGTCGGATCAATTGTTTGTGGTGCCGGTGGTGAAACACGCGCGCCATAGTTTGGTTGATACATTTGCGGCTGGTATTGCGGGTGTTGCGGCTGAGTTGCGTATGGATTTTGTTGATATTGTTGTTCTTGATTTTGTGGTGTTGCATATGGATTTTGTTGATATTGTTGCTCTTGATTTTGCGGTGCTGCATATGGGTTTTGAGGGTAATCATAATTTGGACGTGCGTCGTATGCGTTTTGATCATATTGTTGCTCTTGATTTTGCGGTGTTTCGTATGGATTTTGTTGAAATTGTTGTTCTTGTTCCCCATATTCCTCATATTGTTCTTCATACCGTTGGTCCTGTTGCTGAGGGTAAAATGGTTGTTGTGGATAAGGCGGTTGATTATTATAGAACATATTTATTCCTCCTTCATGATGATGCTTACCACTCAGTGTATGGGCGGACAAGAAAATATGTGATGAAAAAATGCGGGCGTGTTACAATAAGTAACTGGGTGAAGATAAAATGACAAAACAAGAAAAGATTCAAAAAACAATTACTTTTGTAAAACATATTTTAGAAAAAGATGCGAGTGGGCATGATTGGTATCATATTGAACGCGTACATAAACTGGCGATTTCTTTATCCGAGCAAGAAGGAGGAAATCGTTTTATAATTGAAATGGCAGCATTACTTCATGATGTGGCAGATGAGAAGTTAAATGAAAGTGAAGAAGCAGGAATGAAAAAAGTTTCTGATTGGTTAGAAGAATTAGATGTGGAAGAAGAGGAAAGTAAACATGTTCTTCATATCATTGCCAATATGTCTTATAAAGGTGGTCATGGCGGTAAAGTGGAGTCACTTGAAGGGAAGCTTGTTCAAGATGCGGATCGCTTAGACGCACTTGGAGCAATTGGAATAGCTCGCACATTTGCGTATGGTGGAGCGAAAGGGAGATTAATGTACGATCCAACTATTCCTCCGCGTGAAGTGATGACGAAAGATGAATATAGAAAAAATAACGATCCATCTTTAAATCATTTTTATGAAAAACTTTTGAAACTAAAAGACTTAATGAATACGAACGCAGCAAAACAAGAGGCTGAAGTTCGTCATCGTTATATGGAACAGTTTATTGAACAATTTATGAAAGAGTGGAATGCACAAATATGAAAATGTTAACTGTGGAAAACTTATCGAAATCATACGGAGAAAAACCGTTATTTGATGGATTATCATGTAGTATTACAGAAGGACAACGTGTTGGAATAATTGGTGTAAACGGTACTGGTAAATCGACATTATTAAAAATTATTGCAGGGTTAGAAATTCCTGATACAGGTGATATGACGCATTCACGTGGGTATACAATTAGTTATTTATCACAGCAACCAGAGTTTGATGAAAAACTAACAGTATTAGAGCAAGTGTTCCATGGTGATACACCTTTAATTCGTCTTCTTCGTGATTATGAACAATCGTTATTAAATATCGAAAAAGATCCAAGTAATGAAAAAGTACAGGAACAATTATTTGCAGTGCAGCAACGTATGGATGCGATGAGTGCATGGGAAGCAAATGCGAATGCAAAATCGTTATTAACGAAATTAGGAATTACTGATTTCACAGCAACTGTTGGAAACCTATCTGGTGGACAAAAAAAGCGTATTGCGATGGCGCAATGTTTTATTGAAACACCTGATTTATTAATTTTGGATGAGCCTACGAATCATCTTGACCATGAGACAGTGGAATGGTTGGAAGAATATTTAGCAAGATATAATGGTGCCGTATTACTTGTAACCCATGATCGTTATTTCTTAGATCGTGTGACGAATCGTATTTTTGAATTAGACAATGGTAAACTATATAGTTACGAAGGAAACTATAGTACATTTTTAGAAGCGAAAGCACTTCGTGAAGAACAAGAAATTGCGCAAGAATCAAAACGTCAAAACTTATACCGTCGCGAACTAGCATGGATTCGACGTGGTGCAAAAGCTCGTTCGACAAAGCAAAAAGCACGTATTCAACGATTTGATGAGTTAAAAGGTCAAGAAGGACCAGCTGCAAAACAGTCAGTTGATATTGCGCTTAGCGGGAGTCGTCTTGGCAAAAAAGTACTTGAGTTAAAAGATGTAACGAAAAAATTCGGTGATAAAACAGTATTACACAACTTTAATCATATAGTGAAGCCGGGCGATCGTATTGGGATTATCGGAGCGAATGGAAGCGGGAAATCTTCTCTTTTAAATATGCTTGCAGGTAAGCTATCTCCTGATAGTGGTGAAGTTGAAGTAGGACAAACTGTAAAAGTTGCTTATTATACGCAAGAAAATGAAGAGATGAATTTAAATCAGCGTATGATTGAATACATTAAAGAGATTGCAGAAGTTATTCATACGACAGATGGAAAAGTAATTGGTGCATCTCAAATGTTAGAACGTTTCTTATTCCCGACGCATTCACATGGTACACCGCTTGGTAAACTATCTGGTGGTGAAAGAAGACGCTTATTTTTATTACGTATTTTAATGGGAGAACCAAACGTACTATTACTGGATGAACCTACGAATGATTTAGATACACAAACATTAACAGTACTGGAAGATTATTTAGAAGATTTCCCAGGTGTCGTTTTAACTGTATCGCATGACCGTTACTTCTTAGATAAAGTAGTAGATGAATTGTTCATCTTTAGTGGTGGAGGCGAAGTGCGTGAATTCCTAGGTAGTTATACGGACTTTTTAGAAATGGAAAAGACGAAAGAACTGATTGAGAAGGCTGAAGTTCAAAAAGAGAAAAAAGTGGTAGAAGAAGCTCCGAAACAACAACGTAAACGTAAACTTTCATACAATGAGCAGCGTGAATGGGAAACAATTGAAGATACAATTGCCGAACTAGAAGAGAAAATTGAGTCAATTGGAGAAGAACTTGCGAAAGTTGGATCTGACTTCACAAAGGCACAAGAATTATCTGAAGCACAGCAGAAAACAGAAGAAGAGCTAGAAAAAACGATGGAAAGATGGAGCGAACTATCAGACATCGTTGAAGGATTAAAATAAAAACAAGCTGCATATATTGAAAAGTAAAGAGAAAAACTTTACACTATTGGTAGAACCTATTTTAGGAGGGAAAAAATGAGAACATCTAATCCAATGTTGAAAAAAGAGGCATTCCGTAAAGAGGGAGCAAGTGCTTCTGCGATGACGATTGGCGGAACAGTAGGCAAAACGTTTATTATGCTTATCTTGCTACTTGCAACGTCTGTCTATTCATACATACAGATGATAGAGGGTACGATGAAAATGCCAGTTTTAATTGGCTCTTTAATCGTTGCGGCAATCATCGCATTTGCGTCTATGTTCTTCCCGCGTATTTCACCTTTTGGTGCACCAATCTATGCGGCGGTAGAAGGGGTTGTATTAGGTAGTATTTCAGCTGTTTATACAATGAAGTTTGGCGATTCTATCGTTTTAAATGCTGTATTACTAACAATCTCAATTCTATTTGCAATGTTAGTGTTATATGCAACGCGCGTAGTAAAGGTAACGGATAAATTCCGTACAGGCGTGATGGCAGCGACACTTGGAATTATGGTTATGTACTTAGTCGTATTTCTACTAAACATGTTTGGTGTAACGGTTCCGTACATTCACCAAGGTGGTACAATCGGCATTATTATTAGTGCAGTTGTAATCGTAGTTGCTGCATTAAACTTATTACTAGATTTCGATTTAATCGAAAATGGTGTACGTAGTCAAGCTCCGAAATATATGGAGTGGTACACTGCAATGGGACTAATGTTTACATTAGTTTGGTTATACTTAGAAATTCTTCGTTTTGTTTCTTACTTTACGAAAAATGACTAATAAAAAAATCCTGCATGAAAAATGCAGGATTTTTTTATTTTCAAAGGTAGAGTGAAATTTTAATCAGTGAGGCTTATACTGCCTGTTAATGCAGGTTAATTTCATAAATGGTATAATATGGTTGTAGGTAACTCGAATTGAAGGGGGATGGAATATGATGAAAGAGAAGAAAGGGATTATGAAAAAACTATTTTCTAAAAGTTTTTTCATAGAACTAGAAGATGCTTTAACGTATCCATCATCAGAAGTTATTACTTCAGCAAATAGAGGGATATGCGGCTGAATGCAATGAAAGTCTAAAATTTGAGAGTAAAGTTAAACCGATTACTTTTTACTTAGAAAATGTAATGTACAGCGTTGAAATAAAGATGGCTCGCGGTGGATATTACATATCCCCCACTGATTATTAGTTGAACCAATCGGACTTTTATGGGCAGTTGATCCCCCACCTAAATTCTTTGCTTTCGCTGAATTTTGAGGTGGGGGTCTTACTGCCCATTAAAGCGGGATAAATTTTGAAACTTTACATGTTTTAAATATGTAAGGTTTCTTTTTTGTTTATATCAGATATAAAAATAATATTTTTACTATAAAAAATATTATTTTACGCTTTTTACCCTTCAAACATTTTTCTTTACAATGAAGAAAAATATATGAGGTGGTATAACTTATGATGAATCGAGTTGTATTAATCGGTAGATTGACAAAGGAGCCAGAATTATACTACACGAAGCAAGGCGTCGCGTATGCACGAGTATGTGTTGCGGTGAATAGAGGTTTTCGAAATAGTTTAGGTGAGCAACAAGTAGATTTTATTAATTGTGTCGTTTGGAGAAAATCGGCTGAGAATGTAACTGAATATTGTAAGAAGGGGTCACTTGTTGGAATTACTGGACGTATTCATACGAGGAATTACGAGGATGATCAAGGAAAGAGAATATATATAACGGAAGTTCTGATTGAGAGCATTACATTTTTGGAGAGAAGGCGGGAGGGGGCACCACAATAAGAGGAGAAGAGTATAAAAAATTAAGAGGGCTTAGTAGTATAGCCCTCTATCACTTTTGATTTATACCTTCCCAAACAACATCTAATTGTTGATTGAGTATATTTTTCGCGTTTATTTCATTAGCATGTAATAGTGAATGGGACATTAATGTATAAAAATAAGTACTCATAATTGTAGAGGTGATAATATGTATATCCCATTTACTGTTTAATTTTCCTGTCTCTTTCGCCTCTGCAATAATGGAAGACAAACCTTCGTGTAGCTGTAGTATACTTTTTAATTCATTTTCTACTAAGAAGTTAGACTTTATAATTTCAAAGACGGCATGCTTCATTAAATCACCATGTCCAGTAAAGCGGTCCAGTAAGTCACCTAGAACAAGTTTGATTCTTTCTTTTGGATGTTCCACATTTTCATATGCTTTTAAACTGTCATTCCATAGCTCAATTTGAGAATCCCCTAAAAATAATAATATGTTTTCTTTTTTCGGAAAGTAGTTGAAGAAAGTTCCTTTTGCAATCCCGCATGCAGTAGTAATATCTTGAACCGTTACATTTTCGTACCCGCGTTCTTGGAAGAGTTGTACTGCTTTTAGGAATATAAGTTCTTTTAATTCTTTTTTTCTCGTTTCTCTAAGCATTTTATCTACTCCTAACACAAACAATTATATCTATTTAATAGATAATCTCAAATAAAATCTTACTTCATAATTAAGTTAATTGTTTTATAAAGTTTCATACAATTGAAAGAAGGATAGAGAGAATTCCGTTCAGGCTTTTCGTTGGAGTTTGTCATAAATGAAAACTGTATAGTTCATGTGCTTGTCTATCAGAAACCCATTTTGGAACATGTTTCATTGTTTGGTTTCTTATTATAATTAAAGGCTTACTTTCTATTTGCGCCATTTTTCCAACTTCCCAAGCAGTATTTGAGATGTTTTCAATTCTATCTCGTCTTTTTTGTTCGTATTCTATGAATGCTTGACGATAATGGGCATTATTCTTAATACATTCAGCCAAAATAATCGCATCTTCAATTGCCTGACAAGCTCCTTGACCTAAATTAGGAGTAAGTGCATGAGCTGCATCCCCAATAAATACGATGCGCTTTTCAAAAAACTGTTTCATTGGTGTAATGTCCACAATGTCACGATGAATCTTAGTAACGTCCGATGCATTATTTAAAATAGTTGGGATGGGGTTGTGGTAAGTTTTGAAATGATGATATAAATCTGCTGTTGTGTAAGCTTTGTATTTTGGATCTCTAGCTTTAGCGTTTATGAGCGCATACCAGTATACTTCGTTGTTAGGAAGAGGGACGATACCAAATCTACCGTTTGTTCCCCAAGTTTCAATAAAATCGTTTGTTAAAGAAAGGTTATTAGTAGGAGTTACGCCGCGCCAACATGTATATCCTGCATAACGGTAATTATCGTTTTGTGTTACTTGTTTTCGAACGACAGAATGAATACCATCAGCAGCAATCAGTATATTACCGACTGCTTCACTACCATCTTGAAATACTATTTTTAAGGCGTCTTCTTCATTTTGTTCTATTTTTAAACATTCTTTTCCCCATTCGACAGTATCTTTTTGTAGTTCAGAAAGTAGTAATTGATGTAAATCTTTTCTATGAATAGAGTACATTTTTGGATAACAAGCTGGAATAATCAATTTATTGAAAATGGTTCCTTTTTCGGATACAAGCTTAAAGCCGTCACTTTCGTTGCCGAATTTTTTAATTCTGTCAGAAATTCCGTATGGTTCAAGTGCTTGCATTGCATTTGGAGCAATGATAATACCTGCACCAGCAACAGTAGGTTCAGTATTTTTGTCATATACTTTTACTTCTATTCCTATTTTTTGTAAGGAAATTGCTGCACATAGTCCAGCAATACCGCCACCAATAATTATGACATTATTCATTTGTTATCACTCCACCTTTGAATGACTTCGATCATAAAATGACTATGGTCATTTTATGAATTAAGGTTAATCCCTTTTTATGTAATTGTCAATTATACTTTTAACTATAGTTATGGAACGATTAGGTGAAAATAGAATGAATGGAACTTCTAAAAAATGTAGAAAAGGAATTAGCAAAATTAAGCGTCCGAGTAGGAGTCTAGAGTGATAACGTGTTACAATACAGCTAAGAACATGCAATAAAGGAGAGTTTTTTACGTGAAGATTAAAGCAATTGAACCAACGCCAAGTCCAAATACAATGAAAGTTATTTTGAATGAAGTATTACCATCAGGAGCGCGTAATAATTATACAAATGAAAATAAAGAACAAGCACCAATGCAAGTGCAAGAAATTTTGAAAATTGAAGGCATTAAAGGTGTATATCATGTAGCCGACTTTTTAGCAGTGGAGCGAAATGCGAAGTATGACTGGAAAGTTTTATTACAACAAGTTCGTGCTGTTTTCGGTGAAGAGGTAGTAGAAGAAAGTGAAGCACAACAACTTGCTCATTTTGGGGAAGTGAAAGTGTTTGTTCAAATGTTCTTTACAATTCCAATGCAAGTAAAGTTAACAGATGGAACAACAGAAGAGCGTGTTGGCTTACCTGATCGTTTTAAAGAATCAATTATGAAAGTGCAAATGTCTGCACCAAACGTCGTAAAAGAACGTAAATGGGTGGAACAAAGTACACGTTACGGTAATTTTGAAGAAATCGGGAAAGAAGTAGTGGAAGAGATTGTTGCTGCTTATTCAGAGGAACGTGTAAATGAAACGGTTAAAGAATTATTAAACCAGGCAGGTGCTGTTGAAGTAACGATTCAAAAGCGTGAGCCATATAAAGTAACAGAAGAGATGATGAAAGATGCTGACTGGAAAAACCGTTTTGCAGCATTAGAACAAATGGATCCTACTGAAGAAGATATGCCAGTGTTGAAGATGGCGTTAGATGATGAAAAAGTTTCGATCCGCCGTTTAGCAACAGCGTATTTAGGTATGGTAAAAGGTGATGGAGTATTACCGTTATTATATAAAGCGTTATTAGATCGTTCAGTAAGTGTTCGCCGTACAGCGGGCGATTGCTTATCAGATGTAGGTGATCCAGCAGCGATGTTCGTTATGATTAAATCTCTGAAAGATTCAAGTAAATTAGTACGCTGGCGTGCAGCGATGTTCTTATTTGAACTTGGAGATGAAAGTGCGATTCCTGCATTAAAAGCAGCGCAAGATGATCCAGAGTTTGAAGTGGCGATGCAAGCGCGTCTAGCATTAGAGCGTATTGAAGGCGGAGAAGAAGCAAAAGGTTCTGTATGGAAACAAATGACGGAGTCTCGTAAAGGAGAATAATGTATGATTGTTTTCTATGATAGTTGGTGTCCGATGTGTACGGCGGTTGCAGAACGTACGAAAAAACTAGATAAAAAGGGTAAAATGAATTTTGTTTCATTTCGAGATGAAGATGTAGTTGAGAAGTATGAACTTTCTCAAGAACTACAAAGTAAGATGGAACAAAGATTGTATATTTTAAAAAATAATAAGTGGTATGACGGAATTCATAGCATACATGTATTAGCAAAGGCCGTTCCATCTTACTGGTTTGCCGTTCCTTTTATAAAACTGTCTATCTTACTCGGATTTGGAAGTAAAGTATACGATTATATCGCTAACAATAGAAAACTTGTCCCAGTTGGACATTGCCGTGAAGGGGTTTGTGAAATCCCTACAAAAAAATGAAATCATCGTAATCTTTCTTTTGCACCTAGTAATAGAGCGTGATATGATGAATTTGGAATGAAAGTTGAAGGAGAGATTACAAGATGTCAAATGCTTATGAAGAATACATGCGCCAAATGGTAATTCCAATGCGCCAAGAATTAGTGCGTTCTGGATTTGAAGAGTTAACTACAGAAGAAGCTGTAACAGAATTTATGGAAAACACGGCAGGTACAACTTTAGTAGTTGTAAACTCTGTTTGTGGTTGTGCAGCTGGTTTAGCACGTCCATCAGCAGGTCAAGCAGTTGTTCGTGCTGAAAAACAACCTGACCATCTTGTAACTGTATTCGCAGGCCAAGATAAAGATGCTACTGCAAAAATGCGTGAATACTTCGGAGAAATTCCTCCATCTTCACCATCTATGGCATTGTTAAAAGGAAAAGAAGTTGTTCACTTCATTCACCGTCATGAAATTGAAGGTGCAACTATGGATGAAATTATTACGAACTTAGAACAAGCTTTCGAAAAGAATTGCTAAAGAAGGGGGAGAGTAAATCTCCCTCTTTTCTTTATATAGAGGTGAAAAAATGATCGTAACAACAGCAGGAAGAACGAACAAAGAAATGACAGATTATGCAAACAAGGTAGCAGCAGAATTAAATGTTTCTTTTGTTAAACGTAATGACATACCAGTACAAAAACTACATGAGCAGTATAAGCAAGATATACTTGTTGTAGGGAAAAACCGATTAGCAATTTATCCAAGAGGAACGGAAGAGTCGTTTTTCTTTCATCCAAACTCAGCGATGTTTCGTGTGAAAAGGTTAATGCGCGGAGAACACGATCCGTTTGTACAAGCCACGCAATTAGAGAGTGGAATGACAGTGTTAGATTGTACGCTCGGTATGGCATCAGATAGTATTGTAGCTAGTTATATTGTTGGTGAAAGCGGAAAAGTAACGGGACTTGAAGGCAATGAATATATGGCTTATATTATGGAAAATGGTTTAAAAACATGGTCTTCATCTGTTTCTGAAATTGATGAGGCAATGCAACGAATCGATGTGAAGCAAACGGAGCATTTCGCATTTTTAAAACAATGTGAAGATAATAGTTATGACGTCGTGTACCTTGATCCAATGTTTGAAGAAACTGTGATAGAATCAGATGGAATAAAAGGATTAAAACACTTTGCTTTGTATCATGATATTACTGACGAAACAATTGCGGAAGCGAAGCGTGTGGCAAGAAAGCGTGTCGTTTTGAAAGATCATTTCCGTAGTTCTAGATTTGAAAAACATAATTTTCACGTATACAAAAGAAAAAGTGCTAAGTTTCACTTTGGTGTAATTGACCCTTGCTAATTGTTTGAAAAGATGTATAATAAGCAATAATTAATTAAATATACTGTCTGTGATGAAGAGAGTAGTCTTTTTTAGAAGGAAAGCGAGCTAGGGATGGTGTGAGCCTAGTGCGGAAGGAAAAGATGAAGCGCATTTCGGAGATGCTTCTTGAACGAATAGTAGAGAAAGCCGAGGCCCCCTGTCCTCGTTATAAACGGGAAAGTGGTTCGTAATGAACAACAAGGGTGGTACCACGGGTTTAAACTCGTCTCTTTTTTAGAGACGAGTTTTTTGTGTTTTAAAAAATAAGGAGGTTGTAGTATGGAGTATAAAACGCATTTTGCAAAAAGTTTATCCAATATTTTCACGAATGAATTAACGCAAAAGCAAATTTTAGATTTAATTGAAACACCGAAACAAGATGAATTTGGAGATGCGGCATTTCCATGTTTTTCACTTGCGAAGCAATATAAAAAATCACCAGCTCTTATCGCAAAGGAAGTTGCAGAGAAAATACATGATCCGTTCTTTACGAAAATAGAGGCTGTTGGTCCTTATGTAAATGTATTTTTTAATCGTGAAACTGTAAGTGATGAAGTATTAAAAACGATTTTAGCGGAGAAAGAAGAGTACGGTCAAAATCACTTTGGCTGTGAAAAGACTGTAGTTATCGATTATTCCTCTCCTAATATCGCGAAACCTTTTTCAATGGGGCATTTACGTTCTACAATGATTGGAAATTCACTAAAACATATTGCTGAAAAGTGTGGTTATGAAGTTGTAGGAATTAATTATATTGGGGATTGGGGAACGCAGTTTGGAAAGTTAATTACCGCCTATAAAAAATGGGGAAATGAAGCAGTAGTTAAAGAGGATCCAATACGTGAATTATTTAAGTTATACGTTCAATTCCATGAAGAGGTAAAAGACGACGAAGAACTAGAAGAAGAAGGGCGTGCTTGGTTTAAGAAATTAGAAGAAGGTGATGAAGAAGCTGTTGAGCTTTGGAATTGGTTCCGTCATGAATCCTTAAAAGAATTTTCTCGTATTTATGAACTTCTCGGTGTTGAATTTACTAATTTTCAAGGAGAAGCTTTTTATAATAATTTAATGGAAGATTTTATTGAGATTTTAGAAGAACATGATTTGCTTGAAGAGTCAGAAGGCGCGTTAGTCGTTAATTTAGAAGAAGAGGGAATGCCGCCTTGCTTAATTAGAAAATCCGATGGTGCAACGATTTACGCAACACGTGACTTAACGGCAGCGTTATATCGTCAAAACACATATGCATTTGATAAAGCACTTTATGTAGTTGGCCCGGAACAAAGTTTACACTTCAATCAATTTTTCACTGTATTAAAAAAGCTTGGCTACAATTGGGTTGATGGCATGGAACATGTACCGTTTGGGTTCATTTTAAAAGACGGTAAGAAAATGTCGACACGTAAAGGAAGAGTTATTTTACTTGAAGAAGTACTTGAGGAAGCAATAGACCTTGCAAAACAAAGTATTGAAGAGAAAAATCCGAACCTAAAACAGAAAGAAGAAGTAGCGAAGCAAGTCGGCGCTGGTGCAGTTATTTTCCATGATTTGAAAAATGAGCGTATGCATAATATCGAATTCTCATTAGAAAATATGCTGAAATTTGAAGGTGAAACAGGGCCGTACGTACAATACACACATGCACGTGCTTGCTCTATTTTAAGAAAAGAAAGTGTAGAATTTGAAACGTGTACGTTTGCATTAAAAGATGATCATAGCTGGAGTGTCGTAAAATTACTGAATAAGTTCCCACAAGTAATTGAAGTTGCCTTCAATAAAAATGAGCCATCAATCATTTCGAAATACGTATTAGATGTAGCACAATCGTTTAATAAATATTACGGTAATGTTCGTATATTAGAAGAGAGCGAAGAGAAAGACAGCAGACTTGCATTAGTGTATGCTGTGACAGTTGTATTAAAAGAGGGATTACGTTTACTTGGGGTAGAGGCACCTGAGGAGATGTAAAATAAATAGGTATACGTATCATAGTAGATATGTATGCCTATTTATTTTTATAGAAAATGTGAAAGCAGAAGTTTTATTTTGTTAAATCTAAATTTTTTAGAATTGTTTCAAGTGTAGGAATGTCCTTATTAAATGGAGAATTGTAATGTCATATATAAAAAGGAGGCGTTAAACTTGGAAACGTACGACTGGAACAGTAAACTAACATATTTAAAAAACACGAGAGATTTATATTACAATGACGATTATGTAAGCTTTTTAGTAAATACAGTTTGGAAGATTACTAAGCCCGTACATATCGTTGATTATGGTTGTGGATATGGTTATTTAGGATTAGTATTAATGCCATTACTTCCAGAAGGATCAAAGTATACTGGCGTTGATAGTGGAGAAACATTATTATCTGAAGCGAGAGAGTTGTTTCGTTTACTTCCGTATGAGGCAGAATTTCTTGAGGGAGATGCTATAGAAATTGAATTGAACGATACATACGATATAGCAATTTGTCATGCTTTCTTATTACATATGAGTTCGCCAAAAACGATGCTACAAAAAATGATGCATTCAATTAAAAAGGGCGGAAAAATAATCTGTTTTGAACCACACTGGATATCAAATATGTCTTCATACTTTTTAAATGGAGAGACTCAATCGGAAATTATTAGGCTAGGTGCTTTGCAGCAGTTATTTGAAAGTGACATGCAGAGAAGCGGAAAAGATGGAAATATTGGTATGAAAATACCGATGTTTTTAAGTGAACTAGGCGTAAAAAATATTGAATGTAGAGTAAGTGATAAAGTGAACTTTTTAGATTCTAATATGCAGCATAATGATAAACAAAGTTTGTATTATTCATTAAAAGAAGAGGGGATTGCAGGGAATCCAGGTGATAAGCAGCAATTTATAGATCGTTTAATGACTAGAGGATTAACATATGATGATGCGCTAGCTCAATATGAAGCTGAACTCCGATTTTTTAAAGCATTTCAAATGCACTCTTCTTTAGTATATGCTCCGAATATGAAAATTACATTTGGTGACATAGGATGTTGAAAGATAGCGATTTATTGAGGGTTGTCACTTTTTGTCAGTAAGTCGATATCCACCGTATAATTGCATGTACTGATTCCAGCTTCCAATAGGTAAGATCCTCATGTTACGTTATTTCATTTAATCAAACAAAATACAGAGAAAAACAATCATTTTTACTATATTTTGTTATAAATTAGAATAATATTAAATAATACTATCCATTATAGGAGATTTTAGTTGAATACCTACAATATGGTGTGTAAAATCTAAGCAAGTAGCAGTGCAAATAAATATTCGAGGTGAATACATGCTAGATTTTAAGCAGTTAGATGCTTGTTTGAAAGACAAGAGATTTATAGATGGGTTACAGGAAATAAATAATGAAATTTCATATATAAAAGAAAAGAATACTTTATCTTATGTGAAGAATTGGCTTGCTAGTGTTCCTTCACATAAGGAGTTTGACATATTAATACGCCTTACTGATGAAGGGCTTATGCACCAATACAGTTCATTCCTCATTCGCTACGCCTATAAAAAATTCCCAAATATGAGAACGCTCTCTTTATATTGTGATGAGTTAATTGATGAGCGGAAAATACTTGAAGTAGAACAGTTGTTAAAAGACTCATTAGAAGAGGTAAATAAAGAAGAAATAGAAGTTGATCTTTTAGCAAAAACATATTTTACGTTAGTACGATGTTTGTTGGAAATGAAACGAAATGAAGAAGCTCTAATGTATATGCAAAAGGCAGAGGAGTACAGTGCACGTGCCGTTTTTGATAAATGGGGCTACGTCTATATGCATACAGGTGAATGGGAGAAAGCAGAAGAACAATTTATAGCTGGCATGCAGCATAAAGATTGTGAAGAGCTATCTACCTATTTATTATCACAGTTATATGCGAATCAAGGAGAACAAAAACGTGCATTACAGCTCATTGATGATGCGATTGTAAAGTTCCCGCAAGTACCATATTTTCATTTTGAAAAGGTGAAATATTTATTAGATTTAAGGAAGTATGAAGAGATGTTAGCGGTAATAGATAACATAAATAATCAGCTTCCTTATCATGCGTATAAAACTTACTTTGTTCATTTACGTGCAGAAGCGCTTTACAAAATGAATACACTTGCAGATTTACAACAGTTATTAAAAGTAGAAAAAAGTTTAAAAGAGTCCTTATATCATAATTTAGAAAAAAATCCAGATGGCAAAAAGGTTCATTTACCGATAGTTCCGATTGTACAAAAGGATAATTATTGTGTTCCGACCAGTTTAGAAATGATGTTGCAGTTATGGGGAGAAAAACGTACACAAGATGAAATAGCAGAGTTTATTTTTGATATGACAGGCTCGAAGTTTTCAGATACTGTTTCTTATTTAGAAGAATTAGGTTATGAATATCGTTATTTTAAAGGTAATGAAGAAAATTATAAGAGGCTGCTGGATGAAGGGATTCCTGTTTTATTAAGTATAGATATTGAGCATGCTTCACATGTGCAAGTATTATCTGGGTATGATGATACGTTACAAGCTTTTTATGTTCAAGATCCGAACTTTATAGAACCCGTTATTGTAGAATATAGTAAGTTACAAGAAAAATATCGTTACACAGGGTGTTTAGCGATTACGTTTGTTCCAAAAGAAAAGAAGGAGCAACTAGTATTTTTAAATGAAGAAGAAAATCATTATTTTAAAACTATTTTTTCTCTTACGGACCATTTAGATGAACATGATAAAGAGGGGATTCATAACTTAGTACAATTTTTAAAAGAGACGAGTGATAATCCGAATACGTGGTTATATACGGTTAAGCATTTAGATGTTGAAGTAGATAATGAGTTTATTATAAGTTGTATTGAAAAGTTAATGGAGAAGTTTCCGAACTCAGATTTTGTTAAATTGCATGGTGCGCAGTGTTTTATTCGCCTTCAAGAATTAGAAAAAGCGGGGCAAATGCTTACAAGTGTCGAGAAGAAAAATAATCGTGCTTTATATCATCTAATAAACGGAAGATATGCTTTTGAACAGGAAAGTTATATAGAAGCAATTTCAAGTTTTCGTTCCTCGTTACAATTAGACGCAGATCAGCCGATTGCTTGGAGTTTTCTCGCTTTATCATATATGTATATCGACCAATCTGAAAAGGCGTTGCAGTTTTCTCAAGTTGCTTTAGAACGTAGTCCAGAACGATTCACTTTAACGAATCACGGGTTAATATTAATAGATTTAGAACGATATGAAGAAGCGTATGAAATTTTTAATGATCTGTTAAAAGAGTATAAAAATGAGGCACATGTATGGTATGAGCGAGCGAGATGTGCGCATCATTTAGGGAAATTACATTTAGCGATTAAAGGGCTTAAAATAGCGATTCATTTGGATAGTAATGCACCTTACATTTATACGAAACTTTCGGAAATATACGAATCTGATTTGAAGGATGAGGAACGTACGAAAGAAATTTTATTAAAAGGTATTAAGAATTGTGACGATAAGGCACCTCTATACGTAAAACTCGGTGACTATCATTTTCAAAATGATAGCCTGGAAGAAGCTGAAACATTGTATACTCGTGCTTTAGAAGGAAATCATGATGATGTTTATTCTCACTTTGGAATTACGCAAGTTTATATGGCAAGAGAACAATACAAGGAAGCTAAAGAATATATACTCGGTATTGAAAAGCAAATTGAAAAGAGCCAAGATTTTCTTATGAATGCGGGAATGGTTTTATGGGATGCTGAGGTTGAAGTTGGTGGAAATGAAGAAGGATTAAAAGTAGCATTGTCCAAGTTAGAGAATGGTATAAAGCAGAGTGAATATAATGTAGCAAGTACATTAGATGAATATGTGAATCGAATTAAAGGAACGGTATTTGTACAACGAGGAATAGCATTCTTAAGAACATTACACAAAGAAAGAAATGAAGTAAGTGAATACGGTTGTTATATAGGTATTTTATATGAATCTATTGGTCAGTACGGCCAAGCGATGAAAAGATATAAAAGGGCGATAGAACAAAAGGAAACAGCATTACCGTATTACCGAATTGGTGAAACACTTATGGCATTAGGGCAATTGACAGAAGCGAAACAAGCGTATGAAACCTGTTTAGAGCTTGATGAGAATTTCGTAGGTGTACATTTACAGCTTGCAGAAATATACGAAAAAGAAGAAAACCGTACTAAAGAACAAAGTCATATGGTTCAGGCGATGAAAGAAGAGCCGTTGCATATTAACATGGAATATTTGGCACAGCTTTCAGTAGAAATGAATCTTCAGGAAGAATTGCTGACTGAACTAGAACAATTAGCGGACGAAGTACCTGAAATATGGCGATTAGATGCGATTGCATATGTGTATGGAGCGATGGATGAAATAGATAAAGAACAGGCATGGATTGAATACGCGCTACAATTAGACGGTGAGCATACAGAAGTTCTATATCATTATGCAAAAGTGTTAGTGAAAAATAGAAATGAAAAAGCAATTGAGATTGCAATGAAAGTGATACAAAAAGATGTAAATAATGAACGTATATTTGAGGTATACGTAAAAGCGATAGAACAACATAAGAAATTGTCTAACATACGAGATTTTCTGCATACATTAAAAGTGAAAAAGGCAGAAAGAAGTATGGTATTTATGTATGCTGCATCTGCGGTGACGGAAAGATGGATTGAACGTCAACAAAATGAACAGCCGAAGAAATCCATAATTACGAGAGCTTTTTATCGTATGAAAAACCGTGCGAAAGAAATTTCGATTATTACTACAATCATTGATTTATATGAAATCTCATTAAAATTAAATCCGAAAAATAGTATGGCAGCGCAGCGATTTGCACTGTTTTACGAGAATGTGGCGATGTATAAAGAGGCGATAGATGTATTGCAAACATCGTTAGAAAATAAATGGGATTACGATGTAGCGAAGCAACTTGTAAATCTTTTCATAGAGTGTGAGGAAGAAGATATGTTACGGGATGCTTCGGAAGTAACGAAGCAAATGGTTCGAGAGTTACCAGATGATTATGATACGCTTCTTTTACAAGCACAAGTATTCTTTAAAATAGGGGAAGAAAGAAAAGCAGAAAAGATTACCTTACAATTAACGGAGCAAACACCGTTTGTAAGTAGAGCGTTTCTTGCTTTAGGAGAAATGTATCAAAGTCAAGAAAGGTTTGAAGAGGCGATTCGTATTTTAGAAAATGCTTCTACACATCATCCAAATGAAACAGCTATTCTTCTTTCTTTAGCATCTTCATATCATGGTGCCGGCCAAACACGAAAGGCAGAAAAAATAACAAAAGATGTATTAACAATGGATGCGAGTGATTTGTTAGCAAGATATGATCGTGCTTGTTATTTAGCTCAGTTAAACAGAAATGAAGAGGCAAAGGAAGAGCTTGAACTTGTCCTGCGTGAGGATGAGTCGGGATTTTTCGCTGAACTTATCGAGGAGGATGAAAATTTAGCAGCATTGCGAGAATTTGAAAAGTAATTGTATAACAATCGCGAAAAAGGGCATAAATAAAAATATATTTTGAATTAGTTGACAATTTATTGCCTAATGGCATAAAATAGCTTTTAACAAAGTATACAAATCTGAAGACGAGAAAGAGTAAAATAGTGTACTGTTCCCCAGAGAGCCGGTATGTTGCTGAAAGTCGGTGTGCAGACGTTATTTGAAAATCATCTCCGAGGAGCCGAGGCTGAAAATAAGTAAGCCCGGACGGATGTCTACCGTTACAAAGAACACGTATGACAGTACGTTGCTAAGTGCTATTAGTGAAGAGCTAATAGAATTAGGGTGGTAACGCGGGTAAACCCGTCCCTACTTTATAGGGACGGGTTTTTTGTGTGCTTTAAAACATTCAAAGGAGTGATTGTAGATGAAGAAAGTAGATGTAAAAGAGTCAGCTGTAGGGAGAGAAACACGTATTCGTAAGCAGTGGAACGAGCAAAGTATTTTCGAGCAATCAATTCAGAATCGAGAAGGCGCACAATCTTTTGTGTTTTATGAAGGACCACCAACGGCGAATGGATTACCGCATGTAGGTCATGCACTTGGACGGACAATTAAAGATGTAGTAGCAAGATATAAAACGATGGCTGGTTATAAAGTGTTAAGAAAAGCGGGATGGGATACACACGGTTTACCTGTAGAATTAGGTGTTGAGAAGCAACTCGATATTTCTGGTAAACATGAAATCGAAGAGTATGGAATTGAGCCATTTATTCAGAAGTGTAAAGAGAGTGTATTCACATATGAGAAGCAGTGGCGTGAATTTACTGAAAGCATCGGTTATTGGGTAGATATGGATGATCCATACGTTACGTTAGAGAATCCATATATCGAAAGTGTATGGCATATTTTAGGAACGATTCATGAAAAAGGCTTATTGTATAAGGGACATAGAGTTTCACCATATTGTCCAAGTTGTCAAACTTCACTAAGTTCACATGAGGTTGCACAAGGCTATAAAACAGTAAAAGATTTAAGTGCAACAGTTAAGTTTAAAGTGAAAGATAGTGAAAATGAGTATTTCCTAGGTTGGACAACGACACCTTGGACACTTCCAGCAAATGTTGCGCTCGCAGTACATCCAAATATGGAATACGTGAAAGCGAAACAAGAAGGTCATGTATACATTGTTGCGAAAGAACGTGTACAAGATGTATTAAAAGAAGACTATGAAGTATTATCTGTTCATAAAGGTGAAGAATTAGTAAACACATCTTATATGCCGCCATTTCTAATGAAAGAAGTTACAAATGGTTACCACGTTATCGCAGCAGATTTTGTCACGGCAGATAGTGGTACAGGACTTGTTCATATCGCTCCAGCATATGGGGAGGACGATTATAGAGTCGTTCAAAGTGCAGGATTGTCATTCTTACACGTTGTAGATGAGAAAGGTGAGTATACAGAAGCAGTACCATTTTTGAAAGGCAAGTTTGTAAAAGATTGTGACGTGGATATCGTTCGTTATTTAGCGAAGGAAGGTTTACTATATCATAAAGAAAAGTATGAACATAGCTACCCACATTGCTGGCGCTGTGATTCACCACTTCTTTATTATGCAGGAGAGAGTTGGTTAATCCGAACAACTGCAATTAAAGATACATTTTTACAAAATAACGATTCTGTTACTTGGTATCCAGATCATATGAAACATGGACGCTTTGGTAAGTTTTTAGAAAATATGGTGGACTGGAATATTAGTCGAAATAGATATTGGGGAACACCATTAAACGTATGGGAATGTGAAAGTTGCGATCATCAATTCGCACCGAAAAGCATTGCTGATTTAAGAAAGCATAGTACGAAAGAAACACCGGAAGATTTAGAATTGCATAAGCCATATGTAGATGAAGTGCAAGTATGCTGCGAAAAATGCGGAAGTACAATGAATCGTACACCAGAAGTAATTGATGTTTGGTTTGATAGTGGTTCCATGCCATTTGCGCAATATCATTATCCATTTGAAAATAAAGAGTTATTTGAAGAACAGTTTCCAGCAGATGTAATTGCAGAAGGTATTGATCAAACACGCGGCTGGTTTTATAGTTTATTAGCAGTATCAGCACTATATACAGGAAAAGTACCGTATAAACGAGTGCTATCACTAGGGCATGTTCTAGATGAAGAAGGACAGAAAATGTCTAAAAGTAAAGGGAATGCACTAGATCCAGTTGATTTAGTCAATCAGTTTGGTGCAGATGCTTTAAGATGGGCGCTACTCGTTGATAGTGCTCCGTGGAATGCGAAGCGTTTTTCTGAAAGAACAGTACTGGAAGCAAAATCTAAATTTGTAGATACATTAGTCAATGTGTATAGTTTCTACGTTTTATATGCAAATTTAGATGAGTATAATCCGAAAGAAACGTATGATGTAAAGCGGACGAAATTGGATGAATGGGTATTATCAAGATTGCATAGCACAACAAAAAAAGTGAGAACAGCACTTGATGATTATCAATTTACGAATGCAGCTCGTGAAATCGCGGCACTTGTAGATGAAGTAAGTAACTGGTACGTAAGACGATCACGTAATCGTTTCTGGGAGTCGGGTATGAGTGCTGAAAAAGCAGCTGCGTATGAGACACTTCATGAAGTACTTGTGACAATTAGTAAATTAATTGCACCATTTACACCGTTTGTCGCTGAAGATATTCATTTAAATTTAACTGGAAGTAGTGTTCATTTAGAGGATTATCCAGTTGTGAATGAATCACTACTTCAGCCGAAATTAGAAGCAGAAATGGATGCTGTTTTACAAGTTGTTGAACTTGGAAGAAGTAACCGTAATCAGCATTCTTTAAAAGTAAAACAGCCGCTAGCAGAACTTGTATTACTTGAGCATAACGAGAATGATATGGATTGGGAATCTTATCGTGATATCGTCATGGATGAGTTAAATGTAAAAGCGTTCCATGTTGAACTCGATGAAACGAAATATACGTCCTATCAATTAAAGCTTAACTTTAAAACAGCTGGGCCAAAGTTTGGTAAAAATGTGAACGCAGTGAATGGTTGGCTAAAACAATTATCACAAGAAGAAGTACAAAACTTTGTATCAACTGGAAGAGCAGTTTACGAAGCAACACCAGGAGAAGAAGTAGTTGTAACTGATGAAGATGTGTTAGTTGAGAAAGTTGCAAAATCAGGATTTTCTAATACGACTAACGGACAATATACAGTTATGTTAGATACGAATGTAACGGAAGAATTGTTACAAGAAGGAGTAGCGCGTGAATTCATTCGAGCAGTTCAAGAATATCGTAAACAGTTGAATTTACCCGTTAATTTACGAGTAGATGTTATTCTTGATACAGAGGAAGAACTACAACGCACATTAACGAACCATAAAGATTTATTGGAAGAAAATTTACTCGTTAAGCAATTTACATTTGATCACTTAACGAATGAAGACGATGAACTATCTTTAGGTGAAGCGAAAGTTCGAATTAAATTAAGCGCGGCTCATTAAAGAAAAAAGGAAGTTGGAATCATTCCAACTTCCTTTTTCGTATGGAGGTAAATTAACTAGCTAATTTCCTCATAATCCATTCGATAGGTCCTCTAGAAAATTTCTTTCTCCATAACACACTAATTACAATGCTGAAAATGAAAAATGCAGTAGCAAATAATAAAACGAATAGTAGTGATTGATGTTCCATTCTATTTAATAGAATTAATGTCCCAATACCGATAAATACATGACTGACATAATGAGTTAACGTTAATTGTCCTGTTTGTACAATGGAAGTGACAAACCAAGTGTTTCTATATTTTTCAGCGATATTGAGGCAAATGATTAATATAGTAATTGCGGATCCTGTAGCAGATAAAATATATAAAATGTTTGGTAAGATGGGTCCTGTATTAAATAAAAATGTGGCGACCTCTTTGCTGATGTATGGAATAAAAAAGTGTGTAAGTCCTTTTGATAAAAGTTCTGTCAATATTGTGATTGTAATACCGAGTAAGAGTAATCTTTCTTTAATTTTCTTATTATGAAGATCTAACCTGCCAATTATCATACCGATTAAGAAGAACGAGAACCAAGGAAAAATTGGGTGATACCCATTAAAGAATAAGTTGCGAAGAAAACCCTTTATTGTCCAGAAGTCTACATAATTTATAAATGGAGTTGGACCTCCCCAGCCCTCGAAAGTATTAAAAGTAAGCTGAAGAGATTGTGCGATGAGTAGGATAATAATAGATAGCAATAGTAATACTTTTTTGCGTACGGTAATAAGGAATGCAGCGACGAAAAGGTAAACACCGTAGTAGTGTAATATATCCCCAGTCCACTCCATTACATATAGTAGTAATCCTAAAATAAATAAGAATAGTGATCGTTTCCATATGGTCTTTCGACTACTAGAAATTTTTATTTGTTCATTGCTAGCAACGGCTGACCTAGTCATTAAAGTTATACCGATGCCTGCAAGTATAACAAACAAAGCAGAAGCTCTACCTTCAAATATTGACATGAAGGTTATTAAAAAAGGGGGACCATTTCCTTCTGCACCTGTTATCACCATGAAATTGACAAGTAGCATACCAAACATCGCCAAAGCTCTAGCAAAATCTAAGCCGATAATGCGCTTTTTTGTATTCACTTCAATCCCTTCTTTCAAAAATGCTATTTACAGCTTCAATCCAAATTTGCTTATAATCTATCTTTGCATCAATCATCATAAAATTTCCGATATTATCAAGCACTAATGCTAACATATGAGATTTTGAAACTAGATTTTTATTTTCAATTAATTGAAGTTCATTTGCTTTTGTAAGGAGTACTTCAAATCCATGTAAATATTCTGTTTGCACAGTTAGTAATCGATCTTTGTACATATTGTTTCTGGAAGATAGTAATACATACTCTTGCAACACACGATTAAAATAAGGGTCGTTTCGCTGTTCATCAATTATTTTAAGACCAATTGCAGTGCATTTTTCAATAAAATTTGGTTTCGTAAATTCTTCTGTATGAAAATACGAAGAGAACTGCATCGCTTTACATAATTCTGTAAAAATACATTCAATTAAGGCATCTTTAGACTTAAAGTAGTAATATATAGATGGTTTTGCGATACCAACCTCCTCACCAATCATCGTATAAGTTGTTTTAGCAATACCGTACGTAGCAAAAAGGCGATAACTTGCTTCCATTATTGAAGAGAGTGTTTCTTCACTTTTACTCATATAGTTCCTCCTAAAAAAAGGTTATTAACATCGTATCATTCATAAGTGTTTTTTTCAACCTACCGTTAGGTAAAAAATGGCCTGTTTTTTTACACAGTAATATGAAAAGTTTCGGGGGGAAGGGAAGGAATGGATTTAGAAATTTCTTTCTAAAGTATTGTTTTTACTTTACACATAAATATTGAGAAAATTTCACTCACCCTAAATGGAAAGGTAATAGAATTGTTTATAGAGAATTACTCGTAGATTCAATTTTTATCCCCCCATTTTGTGGGGAATGATTGCCTAGTGGTAATGGGATAAGGTTGAGCTACTTTATTAGGGGGAGTGGTTCTATGTTTAATAAAAAAATGGTGGCAATGGCAATGACTGTGCCATTAGTAATGGGGACGATTTCTACGGTTTCGGCATTGGAAAAACAACAGCAAGTAAAGCTAGAAGCTTATTCACCGCAGAAAAAAGCAACTGAATATTTAAAAGAAAATGCTGCGCAGTATGGATTGAAAGCTGACCTCTCAGACTTGCAATATATTTCTACAACAGAAACGTCAGTAGCTTCATATGTTAGGTTCCAACAAGTTGTGAATGGTGCGCCTGTATTTTCAAAACAAATTACAGTTACACTTAACGGAGAGGGAAAGGGAGTACTTGCTGTTTCTGATTATCAATCGGTCAATGGTGTGAAGGAAGTAACGACAAAAATTAGTGAAAAAGATGCAATACAAAAATCAATGGCGTATGTTGGAGAAGCAAGTGAGCAAAATTTATGGGCGCCTACAGATAAAGAGTTCGGATATATTGTTGAAGCAGGAATTGCTCGTCCAGTATATAAAGTTGTAGTCCATTCTAATAATCCATTTGGTGCATGGGAAACATTTATTGATGCAGAAAATGGAAAGTTAATTAAAAAGGTTGATATAAACCGAAAAGCAGAAGGGTCAGGAAAAGTATTTTTACCTAATCCGGTCGTATCTAGTGGTAGTAAAGTAGGTTTAAAAGATAATAACGATGCAGATTCAACGGCGCTAACGAACCAATTGAAGACTGTTACGTTAAAAGGTTTAGATGGAACAGGATTTTTAATTGGAGAGTATGTAACGATTTCTTCAAAGGCGAAAACAAAATCTACGAATTTACAATTTAACTACACACGCGCAAATGATAGCTTTGAAGATGTGATGTCGTATTATCATATCGATACATTACAGCGTTACATTCAAGGGTTAGGTTTTAAAAATATTAATAACCGTTCGATAAAAGTGAATGTTAATGGTACAACTGATGATAACTCATTCTATTCTCCATCAACAAAAGCTTTAACTTTCGGTACTGGAGGTGTTGATGATGCAGAAGATGCTGGTATTATCGCACATGAGTATGGGCATTCGATTCAAGATAACCAAGTTCCTGGCTTTGGTAGTTCAGCAGAAGGTGGAGCGATGGGAGAAGGATTTGGCGACTTCTTAGGTGCTACATATGAAGATGCAGTATCAACTACTGGATATGGTAAAGCATGTGTTGGAGAATGGGATGCGACAGCTTATTCTAGTTCAGATCCAACATGCTTACGACGATTAGATACGAATAAAGTATATCCGAAAGATATAACGAATGAAGTGCATGATGATGGTGAAATTTGGGCTCAAGGTCAATACGAAATGGCACAAGCTTTTGGCCGTGATGTAGCAACAAAAATCATTTTACAATCACACTGGTCATTAACACCAAACTCTAAATTCAGTGATGGAGCAAAAGCAATTAAGCAAGCGGATGCTCTTTTATATGGAGGACAACATGCTGCTGATATCGATCGTATTTGGGCAGCAAGAGGAATTAGTACGAATTAATGTAAAAAGTCGTGGCATTTATAAGCCACGACTTTTTAATTTGCTTATGAACTGGTACTAGTAAAGGTAGCTAAATGAATGGTAGTGTGAATTTAGCTGCATTCGTTTATTTTTTCTCGTCTTTAAAAACAAAATGCTCTTTAAATTTTCGAGACTCAACTTTTTGACCATTTCGCATGGAGCGGAAAGGGTGTTCTTGCCAAGTAATGATTACATCAACTACATCTGATTTTGTAGAAACTGGAAAATTAGCATGTCTAAATCCAGTTTTTCCACTTGCTAAACGACTTTCCTTTAGGGAAAAGAGTTCATATTTCGTTTTTGTTTTTGGCTCGTTGCGGAATACTTCGACTTGTACGTTATATACTTCACTGTTTCCAACATTTTTTACTGAAAATTGATATGTATTAAATTCATCTTTTTTAGCTTGAAGCATATTTTTATCATTGTTCTTCGGTTCATCAATATTCACTTTCCATTGATCAGAGTTTTGGGAGATCGGTAAAGCTTTTGGTGAGTAGGCGTACGTTTCATTCACTACAATTAGACATAACAAAAGAAGAAAGAAACTAATCGCTTTTTTCATATAAACACCTCGCTATGAAATTTTTAACCCGCTATTTGCCGGACAGTCAGACCCTCCACCTCAAAATTGAGGGAAAGTAAAGAAGTTAGGTGGGGGGGCGGGCTTCCCGTAAAAGCCCGATTGGTGAGGACTGATAATCAGTGGGGAAGAACAAAATCCCCACTGATTAAAGTTTCACTTTATTAATATGCGTAAATAAAACGGTGATTATGTAATAAAATGGAAAGGGGGTGGTACTTTGATCCAGATGAATTTGAAAAAACTTGAAGAGGTAGTAGGTGGTGAAGGGTTACAAGAATCGTTTCATCATATAGAGATACATGGTGTCTGCATAGATTCCAAAAGCATTAAAGAAGGAAATGTATTTGTTCCAATCATTAGGTTGAAAGATGGACATGATTATGTGAAAGAGGCAATTGATAATGGAGCTGTCGCTTCCTTATGGAAAAAGTCTTATGGTACTCCTCCAAAAGGGATGCCAATTATATTTGTAGATGACACTTTGCTTGCTTTGCAACAATTGGCACAATTTTACCGAGAAGAGCTAAATGTAAAAGTGATTGGAATTACAGGGAGTAATGGCAAGACAACGGTAAAAGATATTGTAAACACGATTTTAAGTACAACTTATCGTGTGCATAAAACAAAGGGGAATTTAAATAGTCAAATCGGTTTGCCGTTAACAATTTTAGAAATGAAACGAGATACAGAGTTTTTAATACTTGAAATGGGAATGAGTGAAAAAGGACAAATTCGAAACTTATCAAAAATAGCACAGCCGGATGTAGTGATCATTACAATGATTGGCCAGTCTCACTTAGAAACGCTTGGATCAAGAGAAGAGATTGCGAAGGCTAAATTAGAAATTATTGATGGATTAAAAGATGAAGGATTATGTTTGTATAATGGTGATGAACCATTGCTTTTGAAAAATAAGAATCTATTGAGTATAAAGTGTAAGGCATTTGGTGAAAAGTATACAAATGATTTGTTTCCAACAAACGTGAAATTAGATGAATATGGTGTTCATTTTAAATTAAATGATTCAAAAATACAGTACGATGTTCCCTTACATGGAAAACATAATATTTTAAATACAATTGTCGGAATCGCCGTAGGTCAATTTTACAATATCTCTACAGAAAAAATACAGGAAGCATTGCGGCAAGTAAATATTACTCATATGCGCTTTCAATTTTTAACTGCCAAAACAGGTTTTACAATTATTGACGATGCGTGGAATGCTAGTCCCTCTTCAATGAAGGCTGCAATTGAAACGTTACAGACATTAAATGCCTATAAGAAAAAAATGATAGTAATTGGGGATATGTTGGAGTTAGGGAAGAATGCTGAAACATATCATAGAGAAATCGGTAAAATGCTCAAACAAGAGAGCATTCAATATGTATTTACTTATGGAGAGTTAGCTGAAATTGTAGCGGAAGAAGCAAGAAAGAAATATGATACAGGAAAAGTACAATCATTTAATAATAAGACCAAAATAGCAGAGGAAGTATTAAAAGTAATAACGGAAAATGATGTTGTATTATTGAAAGGCTCACGTGGAATGGCTTTAGAGGAGATTGTACAAAATTGGATATGAAAAATGAAAATATATTTAAAAAGGCTTGCGTTTTATAAAGCGAAGAGATAGAATACTCTGTAAATATAAAAAGTGATGATCAGGAAAAGTACATGGTGCAAAGGTCTACAGAGAGCAGCCGGTTGCTGGGAAGGTTGCGATACCGCATGATGGAAAGACACCTGTGAGTGTTGCTTTGAACGTGATTATTAGTAAAAGCAAACGGTACCTACCGTTATCAGGGCTAAGATGGTCAGTATGACAATTTGGGTGGTACCGCGGAAAAAATCCGTCCCTATTTATAGGGGCGGATTTTTGTATTCTTTGAAAGGGGGTGAGTGACCGTGGGTGATGACGATGACAACAATAACGTAAATAAATATAAAATTACTGGAGGGAAAAATAATGGATTCAATAATGAAGCGTTCACTCACAAAAGAATGTACAAAGCAAAGCGGGAATGTTGTATTACTTCAAGGATGGGTAAAAAAGATTCGTCATCTTGGAAATGTTAGTTTTTTATTATTACGGGACAGAACAGGAGTAATTCAATGTGTATTAGAAAATGAATTGGCTGGATATAAAGTTGATGTAGAAAGTGTCGTCCACGTAATTGGTGAAATAGTCGAGACATCGAAAACAGAATTGGGTGTTGAAGTACTTGCTCATGAAGTGAAAGTAATAAACGGTGCAGAACCACTTCCGTTTGAAATAAATAAAAAGAAATTGCAAGTGGGCTTAGATCAACTACTGAACGAGCGGGTATTATCATTAAGACATGAGAGAACAGCAGCAATATTTAAAGTGAAATCTACACTCGTTCAGAGCTTTAGTGAATTTCTTACAGAGAACGATTTCACACGTATATTTACGCCGAAAATTGTTTCGCAAGGGGCAGAAGGAGGAGCAAATGTTTTTAAACTTCCATACTTCCAAAAAGAAGCTTATTTAGCACAATCACCACAGTTCTATAAGCAAATGATGGTGGCTGGGGGACTAGAACGTGTTTTTGAAATTGCACCTGTTTATAGAGCGGAACATCATAATTCTTCCCGTCATTTGAATGAATATATATCGTTAGACGTAGAACTTGGATTTATTCATGATTTTTATGAAGTGATGCAACTAGAAACGGATGTTTTACAATATATGTTTCAACAAGTAGCAAAAAAATGTGAAATAGAACTACAACTATTACAAATAGAAGTACCTGTTATTACTGAAATACCTAAAATTACATTGTTAGAAGCACAAGAAATTTTGAAAAGTAAGTATCGTAAAGAATCTCCTGTAGGGGATTTAGATACAGAAGGTGAAAAGTTACTAGGGAAATATGTAAAGGAAACATATAATAGCGAATTTGTTTTCATTACACATTATCCGAAAGAAGCGAGACCGATGTATACGATGCAAAATAAAGAGAATCCAGCTATTACTGATTCATTCGACTTATTATATAAAGGGTTAGAAATAACGTCAGGGGCACAGCGAATTCATGATTATGAAATGTTACTTGCTTCTTTTAAAGAAAAAGGATTACATCCAGAGACATTTCAATCTTATTTAAATACATTCCGATACGGTTGTCCCCCGCACGGTGGTTTCGGAATTGGATTAGAGAGAGTTGTATACAAACTATTAGAATTAATTAATGTACGAGAGGCGAGTGCTTTTCCGAGAGATTGTACGCGTCTTATACCGTAAGAATAACCCTCTTCTATAGTATAGAAGGGGGTTATTCCTTTCAACACATGTTAAAAGAAATAATTTTTTGTGTGAAAATATGTAAATTATATTAAGAACATTTTATAATGAATTGAGAAAAAGAAAATTCATAAGTTATAATGAAATATGAATATAAAAAAGATTCATATAATAATGTATGGAAGGGTATGAAACATGTTATATCAAACTCAAGCAACACAACAAACACCAGCTTATATAATTTATCTTCTTGATGTAAGCGCATCAATGAACCAAATGATGGATGCAGGTGGAGAAGAAAAAAGAAGAATTGATATTGTGACGGATGCTCTTTCTTTAGCAATTCGCCAAATGGTATTTCGTTCAACAAAAGGTAGTCGCCTGCTTCCAAGGTATAAGTTATCTATTTTAGCCTATAGTGATCATGTTTTTGATTTATTGGGTGGTGTGAAAACAATAGACGAGGTAGCAAGACTGCGCCCATTAGAAAAAATTCAAACGCATCGTTTAACTGATACAGCAAAAGCTTTCTCTGTAGTGGAGAAGTTATTGCAAAAGGAATTACCAAATTTACAAGATGGGCCAGCTCCTGTTGTTTGTCATATGACAGATGGAGCATCAACTGGTGAAGATCCAGAATTAATTGTACGAAGAATTATGAATATGTCTGTACCTGATGGAAACGTACTAATTGAAAATATTTTTATTTCAGATGAAATTATGCAAGAACAAATTTCTAATATAAAGAAGTGGGAAGGGATTATGCCAAATACAGTGATTACAGATGAATATGGTGCAAAGTTGCAAAGACTTTCATCGCCTATACCTCAAAGCTATCGTGAGATGATGACGGAACATGGGTTTCATATTACTGATGGTGCTGTGATGATGTTTCCTGGGACAAATGCTGACTTAGTATCACTTGGATTTCAAATGTCTGCTGCAACGCCGGTTCGATAGGAGGAGAGAGTAAGGTGAAATATATCCTATCACAAAAGGAAGAAACGGTATTGCAAGAAAAGGAAACGAAACATTTTACTTATAGATATAGTTATGTAAGAGCAAAAGAAACGCAGGATTTAAATGAGAGTGGACAAGACTTTCTAGTATTACTAGATAATGGAACTAGTTTCATATTTGCCTTATGTGATGGTGTAGGGCTATCTTTTCATGGTGAAATTGCTGCGGAATTTCTTGGTATGAAGTTAGTAAACTTGTTTGATACATGTCAAGAAAGTGGACTGGATATTGCTACATTATTAAATGAACAGTTAAATAATTGGATAGAAGAAGCTTCAGAGGAAGTGAGTGCATTTCGATTGCCAGAAGAAACACCGTGGTTACTACGCGATGTTTTGGAAGAAAAGCGAAAAAAAGGTAGTGAAACGATGTTTATTGGCGGGAAAATAGAACTCATTCCAAATCAAGATAAAGTACAAATAACGATAGTTACACATGGCGATTCGTTTGTACAATTGTTTCAAGATAAGGAGAATTGTTCGAATGTAATGAAGTTTAAGAGAAATATAGAGAAAAGATGGTCTACACAGCGAGGCATTATTGGTGGGGAATTGGCGGTTTTTTCAAAGGTATTATCTAGACAAGAAGCTAATCGGATAGTTATTCACTCAGACGGACTTGTGTCACTTAAGCAGTATAACTTTGAGGACGTATTAAAAGAAATTGAGAGGGCACAGAACTCTCCGACAAGCGATGATATTTCATTTTTAGATGTTTCTTGGTAACAAACATGATGGAAAAAAGGTGAATAAACGTGGAAGAGATTATTGTGACATACATAAAACAGTCAAATGAAGAAATTGATATTGCAATTCCAAATGACGTAAAAGTGGTGCAAATTATTGAAGCGATTTTACATCATGAAAAAATAGATGAAGCATTAAGCGGGATCTATGAAATTAGAGTGGCAAAAGATAAAGAAGAGTGGCATTCTATTCGAAATGATGAAACGTTGCGCGATAATGATGTGTGGGATGGACAATATGTAATGCTACATAAAAAAGGAGCAATTATCCCTTCTTTTGAAATGATGCCAGCAGAAGAAGTTTATAATGAACCTGTTAAACAAAATATGTCTTCTAGTGAAGAAGATTATGTATGGAAAATCATTGAGTAATAGTTTTGGGATGGGGAAGGAGAAATGTTTTGTGCAAAAATCACCGTATTTTCAACGCTCTCCGCGTGTGAAAGTAGATATACCGACAGGGGATGTTATTATTCATGATCCACCGAATATACCGGAGGAGCCGAAGTTTTCAATTGAAACAATGTTACTGCCTGCCATGATGACGGTTTTAACATTGGTATTATATTTTGTAATGATGAAATTTATGAAGATGAATTCAAGTTATATGCCATTAATGATGGTTTCAAGTATTCCGATGTTGGGATCATATATAATTACAACGATGGGGCATTTCCGTAAAAAGAAAGAACATCGTCAAATGGTTGAACAATTACAAACAAGATATTTAGAGCAAATTCAAAAGCATCGAGTGGAATTAGATACGTTAAAGGTTGAACAAGCAAAATATTTAATTACACAAAACCCAAGCCCCTTAAAAAGTGTACAAAGAATTGAAAATCGGGAAAGTAATTTATGGGAGAGAACACCTGAAAGTCCAGACTTTTTAGATATTCGTATTGGTACAGGAGAAAGACCATTTCTTGTAGAATTGAAGGTGCCCGAACAGAAAGGTTATGAAGAAAATCCATTAGTTACAGAAGCGCAAAATGTCAAAAGGGATTTCAATACGATACCAAATGGACACATTTCCATTTCTTTGAAAAAAAACGATGTAATTGGTGTAGTTGGAAATAAAGAAGATAGACTAAACTTTATTCGAATTGTAACGACGCAAATTATGACGCATCATGCACCAAATGAAGTGAAAATAGCAGCATTTTATCATGAGAAAGAGAAAAAGCAGTGGGATTGGATGAGGTGGCTTCCTCACGTATGGGATGAACAGAGAAGTATGCGCTTTTTATCTGAAAATCAACAAGATGCACAGAAACTAGCTGAAGTACTATTTACCCCACTTAACATGCGTAGAATCTATAATTCTTCTGCACAAGCGGATGCAAAAGTTCCTTTAATTCCGATGTATGTCTTTTTCTTATCAGCGAGAGAATTTTTAGAAGATGATCCTTTAACTCCAATGTTACTTAGAGAAGGTGAAAGTGTAGGAGCTTCTACATTTATTTTTGCGGAACAAAAGGAACGGTTACCGATGGAATGTGATCTTGTAATAAGTTTAAATGGAGAAAACGGTGAGTTAGTAGAAACGTTTTCAAGTTCAGCTGAAAATAGTGGGACAACGCGTGCTAGTTTTAAAGTAGATCGACTTTCATTCGAACGATGTGAACTAGGAGCGCGAAGCATTGCTCCAATTCGAATGAAAAGTTCTACAGCAGCAAACATTCCGAAAGTATTAACATTTTTAGACTTGTTTCAAGCTAAAAATATGGAAGAGTTACAAGTATTAGAGAGATGGAAAGGAAATCGATATCCGACTTCATTGCCGGTTCCAATTGGTGTAAGAGAAGGAAGTAAACCTGTTTTTCTAAATATTCACGATAAAATAGAGAAAAAAGGGCATGGTCCGCACGGTCTAATGGCTGGTACAACTGGATCAGGAAAAAGTGAAGTAATTCAGTCTATAATAGCCGCCTTAGCGGCAACCTATCATCCTCATGAGATGGCATTTATGCTTATCGACTATAAAGGTGGTGGAATGTCAAACACATTTGCGGGATTACCACATATTATTGCATCTATTACGAACTTAGAAGATCCAAATTTAATTGAGCGTGCCAGAATTTCATTAAAGGCAGAATTAGAGCGTAGACAAAAATTATTCATTCAGGCTGGAAATGTTCAGCATCTAGATGAATATTATGAAACAAGCTGGCGTGAAAAAGAACCTTTACCACATTTATTTATTGTTATTGATGAGTTTGCTCAAATGAAAAAGGAACAACCAGAATTTATGGACGAGCTAATTAGTGTCGCTGCAATAGGAAGGACGTTGGGAGTTCACTTATTATTAGCGACTCAAAAACCTTCAGGGGTTGTAAATGACAAGATTTGGAGTAACTCGCGTTTTCGAATTTGTTTACGTGTACAAGATGATGCGGATAGTCGTGAAATGTTAAAGATTCCAGATGCATCAAAAATCAATGTACCAGGACGAGGGTATCTCCAAGTAGGTAGCAATGAAGTATTGGAATTATTCCAATCAGCATGGAGCGGAGCACCTTATAATCCAGATGAAGAGAAAGTTCTTGATATTGTTGATTTTACAGAAGTTAAGCTCTCGGGTGAAAGAATAAAAGTGAAAAAGCGTCCAAAACCAATGACAAATAGTCCAAAACAACTACAAGCTTTTATTCAATATGTACAGAGCGTATCAGAAAAAGAAAATATTAAAGCATTACCAGGACCTTGGCTGGATCCATTACCGGAAAAATTATTGTTAAAAGAATTTTATGCTATGGAAGATTGGACAATTGCTGAGTGGAATAAATCAAAAGAATATTTACAAGTAACGGTAGGATTAATTGATGATGTTGCAAATCAAGCACAATTTCCTCTGAAGTTAGATTTACAAGAAGGGCATTTAAATATTTATGGTATGCCAGGTACAGGAAAAACGACGATGTTGCAAACTATTATTATGTCCTTAGCTGTATCTCACACACCAGAAGAAGTGAATTTCTATGTTATTGATTTTGGTCGTATGTTCTTAGATTTTAGAGATTTACCTCATATAGGCGGGATTATACAAGAAGGCGAAAATGAGAAAATGAAACGTCTATTCGGATTTTTAAAGAAGGAAATCACGCATAGAAAAGAGAGTTTTTCTAATATCGGTGCAAAGTCATTCTCTATGTATAATCGAATGGTAGAAAAGAAAATACCAGCTATAGTAGTAATGGTAGATGGTTATATAAGATTCAAAAATGAATTCGAGAAAGAAAACGAAGTATTAGAATTATTATTGCGTGAATCAAGTACATACGGAGTATATTTCTATTTCTCTCTGAATCAAACAATTGATATGTTCGATCGTGTTCGTAATAATATACCGATGGCACTTACATTTGAATTGCAAGATGGAACAGAATATCATAACTTAGTTGGCAGACCTAAATTCCCGTTAATTGAAGTTCCTGTTGGCCGTGGATTAATGAAAGGGCAACCGCCGGAATTATTCCAAGCAGCATTGCCGTTTATTGGCGAAAGTGAACTTGAGTACTCGCAACAATTAAAGACAATTATTCAAAAAATGAATGGAGAATGGAATGGTGAAAAAGCAAAAGCTATTCCAATGGTACCTAAAGAAATATTTGTAGAACATATGATTGAAAAATTAGAAACAGCCCATATTTCAGCAGGTATAGAAACAGAGGATATTCGTTTACAAAGTTTTTCTTTAGATGAAATGAGTCATATATTTATTGGGGGAAGAATAGAAGGTGGAAAAACATCGCTATTACAAACACTTCTATTCACTACTACATACCAATACTCTCCTGAAAAGGTTGAGCTATACTTAGTAGACCTTGGTGAAAGACCTACAGGCTTATTAGCTCTTGGAGATTTACCACATGTGAAGAAGACAGTTACAGATGGTATGCAATTAAAAGAAATGTTAGATGAATTGATAGAGCTAATAAATAATAGAGAACCAATAATGCCTTCTATAGATCCAAACGCAACAGTGGAGATTCCATATAAGAGAATAATCATTGCGATTGATGATATCGATCAAATGTTAACTTTATTATCTACTGATTATGAGGCGAAAAATAAAATAGAACTAATAGTACAAAACTGTAAAAATAAAGGAATCCACTTTATGACAGCTGCTACTACGTCTAGCTTAAATAGCTATTCTCATGAAAAATGGTTTGCGGAAATTAGAAAGAGAAGTATTGGATATTTATTGGGAACGACACAAAATAACGATGTGTATTTCTTTAATATGAAACTGCCACATACTGAAATGGATCAAGAATTATTAAGTGGGGATGGATATTGCATACGTAGAAAGCCAATAAAAATAAAATGTGCATATACACCATTACATTTACTTCGCACGATGACAGATAAAATTAGTGTGAAATGGTCTGAATTAAAAGTGAAATAATATTAAAATAGGGTTAAATTACTAGAAAATAGAATATTTTTGTAATTCAACCCTTTAAAAATTGTATGAATATAGTTTATAATCTAATTGTTGTATCATTTTTGATTTGAAAGGGGAAATTATTAAGATGGCAGAAATTAAAATCACACCAGAAGAACTTGAAAGAATCTCAGGAAACTTTAAAAACGCAGCAGGAGAAGCACAAAGTCAAATTAATAGACTTGAAGGCGATATTAATAGTCTAGAAGGACAATGGGCTGGGGCAACACAAGCGAAATTCCGTGGAGAATTTATCCAATCTAAACAAGCAATGCAACAATACATTCCAATTTTAGAAGGTATTTCAACAGATTTAAAACGTATCGCTGATAAATTCCGTAACACAGATAACGCATACTAAGAATAGAACAATTGCAAAAGACCAGGAGCTATTGTTCCTGGTCTTTTTTGAAAAATTGTAATACGAGAGTAAGGGGATAAAATGGGATTCCGACCAGAAGTAGGAGAAAAAATTAATTTTAATAAAGATGTTTATCGTTTTGAGAAACACCCAGCTGTAATTGGTATTGAGATGCCCTATGGTCAAGAGGGAAGACAAGGAACAGTTTATCAATTAAAACAGGAAAATGGTGTAGAACGAATTGCATTAAAAGTTTTTAAGGAACGTTATCGTGAGGAAAAACATCAACTAGCATTTTTGAAACCACTTTCTTCCTTAGTGGGTCTGAAAGTATGTTCACGCTATATCGTTACTAAAGAAGAACATACATCTGCTATCGAAAAATCAGAAGATCTTGCTAATAGTATTGTAATGCCTTGGATTGAAGGTCCAACTTGGGCTGATATTTTACAAGAACAACGAATGTTATCAAAAGAACAATGTTTCTTTATTGCAGAAGCATTTCTTACAACACTTAAAATGATGGAAGAAAATGAAGTTGCTCATAATGATTTATCGTCTAGCAACGTACTTGTACCTTTCTTAAGTGAAAATGCAATTGAAGGTCAGCACAATATCGAACTTGTTGATGTTGAGCAAATGTATGGACCAAAAACGAAAAGACCTTCATTATTGCCAGCAGGTTCAGCGGGTTACGCACCAAAGTATTTGACAAGTGGAGTATGGCAAAAAGAAGCCGATCGATTTGCTGGCGCTATTTTATTAGGAGAAATATTAAGTTGGTGTAGTGAAGAAGTTCGAAATAAAAAATGGACTGATGCAAGTTACTTTAAAACGGAAGAAATGCAGACAGAATGTGAAAGATATACGTTACTTCAGCAAGTATTACATAATCAATGGAACGGGGAAATTGCAAAATTATTTAAGCAGGCATGGAGTAGTAATTCTTTTGCAGAATGCCCAAGCTTTGCACAGTGGTACGATGTATTTAATAGCGCGAGAGAAAGAATAAAAATTGATGCGGAAAGGCAGTCAGCAGAAGAACACTCTCTTTTTGTATCAAAATGTTTGGAAATTGCAAGATTATTAGAAGAGAGAGGATTTAAACAAGCGGCATTATATGAATATAAAATAATTTTCAATTCACTTAATCCATCAACAGCGCTGCAAAAAGAACTCGCATATATCATTCAAACTATGGAGAGTCAAGAGCCTGAAATAAATAATAAAATGGTCCTACAACATTATTTGGAATTAGCTACTGAATTGGAACGAGAAAACAATGCAGCATTTGCTTGTTTCGTCTATTCACGGATCGTACAATTTCCAAACATTGATCAGGCGTTAAAACAGGAAATTGAAAGCATTATTAAAGAGATAGAAGAAGAGCAAGGAACACAGTCGCAGCAAGAAATAGCAGCTACAATTACAGTGCCAAATAGCATTCTACAGAGCCGAAAACAAGCAAAAAAACAAGTGGAATATGATATAGATGATGAGATTTTAAATGCAAAAGCATCCAATCAACCACTTACAGTAGCACATGAACAAAGTGAACCATCACCTTTTTCTAAATGGTGGAAAAAGAATAAAAAACGGGTTTTGATTATTGGCTCAATTGTAGTAGTTGTTATAGGTGGTTCAACACTATTTTACTTTTATACAACAAATGCTAAATACCAAAAATTTATGGGACAAGCACGCCAAGCCTATCATGATAAAAAATATATAAAAGCAGAAGAAGCTGTTGGTCATGCGATCGCAGTGAAAGGAAAAGATGAAGCTCATCTTCAGCTAGCAACGATTTACATTGCTGAAGGGAAAAATAAAATTGCAATCGACTACCTTACAAAATTAATAAAAGATAGAGAAATAGATAAAGAAAATAATGAAGCGGCATATCTATTAGCTTCAGCGAATTTCCGTATAGGAAAATATCAAGAAGCAGTTCCGAATTTCGAACAAGCATTAGCGAATAATGCAAAAGGAATTGAACCATATAAAAAAGATGCGATGCGAGATTTAGCTGTAAGTCATATGAAAATGAAAGAATTTGAAAAAGCAGAAGATGTTATTGTCAAAATGAGTACGAAGACAAATGAAGATAAAGCAATTGTTTCGTATTTAAAAGGTCAATTATCAACCGCAACGGTACAGTTAGATAAAGCAGAATCCTTCTTTAAAGAAGCTATTATGCAAGATTCAAAGAATGCCATATATACAATTGAACTTTCAAATTTATATGTGCTTTGGAATAAAACAAATCTAATTGATAGTGCGAAGAAAGAAATGAATTATCAACAAGCATCTCACATTTTACAAGTAGCGATTCAAAAAGATATGAAAAATATTGAGTTGTTAAATCAACTAGGAATTGTGTATTACGAAGCGGGTCAATTTTATGAAACGCGAGATGGTGCAAAGAGTACTGCTGCATATCAGCAAGCGTTAGAAGCTTACAATAGAGTTGTCAGCAGTGGAACACGCGACATAAATACGCTTGTGAATATAGGGATTTTATACGATAAAGTGGGACAAGGAAATGAAGCAGAGAAGCTTTTCACAGAAGCATACTCACAAAACGATGAAAATCCACATGTGAATTTTGCATTCGGGATGTTTAAAATTAAACAGAAAAAATACGAGGAAGCAAGTCGTTTCTTAAGAAAAACAGTGCAAGCAAATGAAAATGAATCTGAAGTAAGAGCTGCGCAAGAAAAACTAACAGAAATGAAAACAAACGGTTGGATTCAATAAAGATACGAAAAGGGGAAAAGGACATGGAGGAAAACAATAATAACTTAGGGAAAAAAGTCGCTATATCAGTAATGTCGGTAGCATTACTAGGAACATCAGGATATCTTGTGTATGACAAAGGCTTTAAGACAGCAGGAAAAGAACAAGTAAAACTAGCAAGCAATACAGAAGAGAAAAAAGATGATCGTATTACAGGGGGCGATTTACAGTCTATGTTCCCAAATTTAGTTGCTGATCCTGCAAAAAAAGATGAAAAACCCGGCGAAAAACCAACTATTAATTTAGCAGACTTAATTGGGAATAATAAATCACCAATTACGCCAGTAACATATAAACCAGATGAAGTAACGGTGGAAAAGAAAGATCCACAAATTAAATTATCGGATGCACCAACTCCACAAAAACTAGATTTACCAACTAATATGGTTGGACCTGTGGCAGAGCCAGGAAAAGCGAATGATAATAAACAGCAACTAACTGTACAAGAAGGAGACGGACAAAAACCAGATACAGGTACAAAACCAGACACAGGTACAAAACCAGATACGGGCACAAAACCAGGTACAGATGCAAAACCAGATACAGATGCAAAACCAGATACAGGCACAAAACCAGACACAGGCACAAAACCAGACACAGGTACAAAACCAGATACAGGTACAAAACCAGATACAGGTACAAAACCAGATACAGGTACAAAACCAGATACAGGTACAAAACCAGATACAGACACAAAACCAGATACAAAACCAAAGCCCGATCCAGAACCAACACACCCAACAATTACAGTATCACCAAAAACGGGTGATATTTTAGTTGAGTGGTACGCAGGAAATGGAAAATACTACTCATCTGTTTTCTTTAATGATTTTTATACGAGTCAAAAAGAACTGGATGAAAATGCATTAAATAATTTAACGAACTACTATAGCAAAAAAGAAGACTGGACGCTTGTTAGCCAATTGAATACACCATCAAAATCAAAATCGATAGCTGAACATAAGTTAGCATTAGATAATGTAGAACAAATTCTTACAAGTGGTGAATATTCAAATGAGAGAGCACTATTCTATTTACGTAATCAAATGAATGTATTAAATGAATCGGTTACTACACAAGAAGAATTACAAAGATATTTAAGTGAAAATAAGAAAAAATATATTAAATCTGTAGCAGAAAAAGTTTATCAAACAGCAATAGAAGAAAAAAGAGAGTGGTCAAATACAGGGGATGTAGCCTCTTTAGAACAAGCATTAAGTAAATTTTATTTAGTTACATCAGTACTTGAAAGTGTAGATCCTACATTAGTAGAAAAAGCGAATCAAGATGTAGAAGGTATTTTCAACAAGCTATTACAAGAAGAATTACAGAAACTTAATATCCAAACATCAGTAGTGATGTCTACAACTGAAACAAAAGAAAATGCAAGTCAAGTAAAAGAAGATGCTAGCAGTAATGAAGGAAAAGTAGTTAAAGAAGAAAATGTAAGTGAAAATGAGGCAACAGCTACATCAAGTGAGAAAAATCTAAAAGATTCAATAACTGAAGGTGCCACAGATAACGATAAAACAAATAATGTAGATTCAAGTAATCAAAAAGAAAAAGTGAAATCTGACCCAGTGAAAGAAGCAATTGCTCAAATTGATGTATATTTAAATCCAGCGAATCCACATTATGAAAATGCTTTACTATTAGCAAATAAGTATATTGACGGTGCAACAGGAGAACAAAAAGAAAAATTAGAAAAGCAATTTAGTGCGGCTGTAGAGGGACTTCGTGGACAAATTAAAGATTCTAATTTCAAAGTGGAAGATGCTATAAATAAAGCGAATTTATTAGCAAATACAGCAAGAGTAGAAAAATCCGTTCAAGATGAATCTCATAAGTTATTAATGCCGCTAATGTTTGAAAGAAAAGCAAACGATGCTGCAAATAATGAAGAATATTATACAGCGGTATTAAATATTGCAAATGCAATTCGTACAAAGCACCCATTGGAACGTTCAAGAGAAGAAATGGTTAATTATGCGAATAAATTATGGACAGATACAGAAAATGAATGGAATAAAATAAATGGGACGACAGGATGGCAAAGTGAAGTAGGAAAAACAGTATTACCATCATACACATTACTTGCACAGTTAAAAGATATTGATAAAACGATTGGTCAAATTAGCGGTATGAATATGATTGATAATGCATCAAGAAAAATGGAGGGAATTCAACTTGTACAATTAGCGAGTGATGAAGCAAATAAAAAAGAGCAAACAAACCTTTATAATGCTTTGCATTATTATGGTCAAGCAGCTTCCCGTGGTGTGGTTGACAAAGCAGGATTTTCTAATGTTGCTAGTCTTGTAATTAAAGAAGCAAAACAGTTAGAAAAAACGCAATATAAATCAGCGTTAAACAACTATCAAATTTTATATAAAACACCAGGTATTGAAGAATTAGGAATTAAAGATGGGGTAAAAGTGGCAATTGAGTATTTGAGTACATTTGAAGCTGCAAAGGTAAGCGGGAATAAAGATACGATTGAAGATTTAGCTTCAGCAATTGAACTAACTTACCACTCTATGGAACTAGGATATCCAGAAGCAGATGCAAAAGAATGGATGAATACGGTAGCCCTAAAAATGTTTAATAAAGGTGCAGGATATATGTCCGCAACTGATACGAATAATGCATATAAATGTTTTGAATTTTTAACTCGTGATAAATATGCAAATGCTATTAATGGAGAAATAACGAAACAAGCAAAAGAGAATGTAGAAAAAATTAAATCTATGAGCGTTAAAAAATAATTAGATTTAACATTCGCCATCTTACTTTGCGTAAGATGGCGAAATTATTTCACATAAGGAGTGAAGTTCAATGAGTTTACTAGAAATTTGTCCATTAGATGAGGCGTTAGTGGAAGCTTTACAGAATGAAGAAAAAAGAGTTCGTTTTTATGAGATATTACAGAAATCAAATTTGTACGTTGTTGCTTCTGTAGAGGGAGATACAAATGTAGATGAAGAAGGGAATTTGATTTCAACTGAAAATACACAATTGCAAATTCATTATTTTGAAATGGAAGAAGGATTAATGTTACCACTGTATTCTGATTTGAAACATTTAGAAATGGTTATTCCAGAAGAATGTCCATATGTCTCTATGAATGCGATTGAATTATTAAAGACTATAGATTTAGAAGCAAATGTAATATTAAACCCAGGAACAAAATTTCAAAAATTATTTGTGAAGGAAGAAATTGAATCGATTTGTGATAACAGTATTTTTGATGTTTTTTCTAAAGGGAATAAGTAAAAATTGATGCAGTTCTATTTCTTTTTGGTATAAAATAGAGGAAGGTGGGAGAGGGTTTGGAGATCAAGGTCAAACCTGAACAACTCGAACAAATTGCCAAAAACATATCAGAGATGCAAACACACAGCCAGAACATACAACAAAATCTCAATCAATCTATGTTTAGTATTCAAATGCAATGGCAAGGAGCAACGAGTCAACATTTTTATGGGGAATATATGAGATCAATGGGACTCATGGAATCTTACATACGTAACTTACAAGTTACAGAAAAAGAATTACGGCGTATCGCTCAAAAGTTTCGTCAAGCAGATGAAGAATATCAAAAGAAACAAAATGAAAAATTGAAAGAAACCCATAAAAAAGAAAAGAAACATGAAAAATCATGGTGGGAAAAGGGAGTAGAAGGGGCAGCTGAATTCATTGGAGTAAATGATGCAATTCGTGCAGTTACCGGTAAAGATCCTATTACAGGAAAAGAATTATCATCAAAAGAAAGACTCATCGCCGCAGGATGGACGCTCCTAAACTTTGTTCCTGTTGGAAAAGTGGCAAGTCTTGCTGGAAAAGGAATAAAGTATGTCGCTTCTAGCTTTGGGAAGACAATTGTAAAAGCAGGAAAAAGACTAGGCAAAGGCGTAACAATGGTAGCCGGAAAAGCTGGCAAAGCAGCTGTCGATGGCATAAAAATAGCGAGCCACAAAGTAAAAGAGGGTGTAAACTTTGTAGCCTCCACAGCAAAAGGCTTTGCCGATAAAATCGGAAGTCTATGGAACAAAGGTGCCACAACCGTAAAAACAACTTTCTTGCAGGGGAATGAAAAGATCCAGCACGCAGTAAAAACATTACTGGAATACAAGTGGATCCCAGGCGAGGGAAAAGGCTTCGCCATGGCTGGAGTAGGAAAGGTCTCAGGAGGAGGACAGTATTCTCTGAAAGAGGCTTATCAGTATATGGAGAGTAAGGTTGTTAAGGGTACGGGTAATAGAGAGGCTGAAGTTCCACCTGTTTTTAGACAAACTGATTTTGCTAGTTCTTATGAAGCAAGATATAATCAGACACCTTCACCAATTAATTCGAAGGTTAAATTTGAAGGAATCAGAGGAGAATCTTTAAGTACGCTTAAACCACCACCAGACCTTAAATTGCAACGTATATTAGATGAAGCTGGCATTAAAGGTATTCAATATAAAAACGGAGTTCCTGATTTTTCGCCAGTATCAAAGGCTCAAATTGAAATTGACTATATGCTTGGAGGAAAAGGAAATTATGGTACAAAGGCTAGGACATACAATTTTGCTCAAGCAGACCAAAAGTTAGCGGATAAGCTAAATGACTCAGTTGAACTAGCTCGCCAATTTGGAATGGAACCTGGTGGGATTACCGCGAAAGACATAGACAAATATCGAACAAAAAATCAATTAACATGGCATGAAGTAAATGATGTGAAAATAATGCAACTTGTACCGACAGAGATAAATAAAAGATTTGGGCATCTTGGTGGAGTAAGTGAGATAAACGCAGGGGCGTTTGAGCCAGGAGGATTTGCTAAAAAATAAAAAGGAGAAGTAAGATGAAAATAAATGATGCGGTTTTTGGTGAGCTTGAATATGATTTTGTGTGGTCTAAGGATACTAGCATTAACTTTTTGGGAAATGAAGTCGAGATAGCACTAATAGTAAAAGGTGATGAGGATGGTAAGTTTGATGAAGAACAATATGTAGCATATACTTCACTTATGCAAAATTGGGAACAATTACAACAAAGCTTTTTGCAATCAATATTAGACTATTACAAACAAGAGCGTCAGGAACTAGGTTATGATATTGAAGTAAATGAAAACTATCCATTAGTTGAAACAACTAATGAAATATTAGAAATGATAAGTTTAGATGGGATTATTGTTCCCTATGCAGGTATTTTTGACGGTCGGGATATTGGAATTACATTTAATTGTACATGGGATACAGAAAATGGTCTAGGGATTCGTTTGTTAAATGAAAAAGTAACTGAAGTAGGTTATCAAGACGTTGCAATTTAAAATAGGCTGTTAAAAAGTACATACTTCATGATGGTTGTACCATCATGAAGTATGTACAATGATAGAATAGAAAATGAGGTGCGAGCTTAGGCGAGATGACATTTTACTGGGCGATGAATATTAAGGCATGGAATGGACATAAAACTAACGAACTCGTACAAGCTCGTAAATTTTAACGTAGTAGTTGTCATGACATATAAAAGGTGTCATGCTGTTTCCATAAAACTTACAAATTTAGTGCTGCTTAAAAACATATGAACTTAAAGCACTTGATTGTCAATTAAGGGTAACAAGTGCTTTTTTGTGCTTAGCGTAGAATTTTAACAGTGCACTATAATTTTATATGACGAAGGATAATGAAAAATAAAAAAGGTTTCTCAACAAAATTTAATATAGCCCTTGACAGTTATAAATATAACCGATATACTTCATATTAATTTCAAAAGAAAATATATTCTAAATATTTAAATGTGTTGAATAGGAGTAGTAAGGTCGTATATTTGTACAGAGAGCTATGGGTTGGTGTGACATAGTCAAATGACATCCTGAACTCGCCTAGGAGCAGTAAGGTGGAACGGAATCACATTCTTAGTAAATCTTAACGGTTAACCTTCGATATTAGGTTTGTAATCAAACGATTACTACTAAGGTGGATTCATAATGGAATCAATAAGGGTGGTACCGCGTTAAGTAAATGGCTTAGCGTCTCTTTATATAGAGATGCTAGGCCATTTTTTTATTTTATGGAAATAGAAATGGAGGGTTTATTCGGATTGGTTTATAAAATTTAATTATTTATATAAAAAGATTTAACTAGGAGGAAAATAAGATGAAACAGACGGAGCAATGGACTTCGAAATTAGGTTTTATAATGGCTGCAGCAGGATCGGCAATTGGACTTGGCGCAATATGGAAGTTTCCTTATATCGCTGGGAAAAGTGGGGGAGGAGCATTCTTTTTAATCTTTATATTATTTACTGTATTAATTGGGCTACCGCTACTTATAGCTGAATTTATGATTGGTCGCAGTACACAGAAACAAGCGGTTGGAGCATTTAAAAGTATCGCGCCAAATACAGGATGGCACTGGATTGGACGACTTGGCGTTGGAACATGTTTTATATTACTTTCGTTTTATAGCGTTGTAGGTGGATGGGTGTTAATTTATTTATTCAGAGGAGTAACGGGACAACTTATTACTCCGGGACAAAATTACGGAGCATTATTTACTGAAACAATTGGTAATCCCACCTGGGCGATTATAGGGCATTTCGCTTTTATGTTTATTACGATTTGGGTTGTGTCAAAAGGTGTACAAAACGGAATTGAAAAAGCAAGTAAATATATGTTGCCAGCATTGTTCGTATTATTTGTTGCTCTTATTGTTCGCTCACTAACACTTGATAACGCAATGAAAGGTGTGAAGTTTTTCTTACAACCAGATTTCTCAAAGATTACTTCAGAAAGTATTTTGTTTGCAATGGGCCAATCATTTTTTGCGATTAGTATCGGGATTTCGATTATGGTCACGTATAGTTCCTATTTAAATAAAAAAGAAAGTTTACCAAAATCAGCAATAACAATTGTTGGATTGAATTTATTTGTTTCATTATTTGCGGGTCTTGCTATTTTTCCGGCCGTATTTTCATTAGGAATGGAGCCAACAGAAGGGCCTGGATTACTATTTATCGTATTACCATCTGTATTTAGTCAAATTCCATTCGGCGGATTTTTCTTAACAGTATTTCTTGCACTATTTACATTTGCGACATTAACATCGGCATTTTCTCTACTAGAGACAGTTGTTTCAGCATTAGCAAATGGTGAACAAGAAAGAAGAACGAAATTATCATGGATGATTGGTTTCGGCATTTTCTTAGTAGGTATACCTTCAGCGCTATCATTTGGAGTATGGAGTGATATTACGATTTTCGGAAAGAATATTTTTGATGCAGTAGACTTCTTATCTAGTAATATATTAATGCCACTTGGAGCACTATTTATTAGTATTTTCGTTTCATTCAAAATGGAAAAGAAGGTGCTAGAAGCAGAGTTTTTTGTAGGTGGAAATTATGGAAAGAAAGTATTTATTTGTTGGGCTTTCTTACTTCGATTTGTAGCACCACTCGCAATCATCATCGTCTTTTTAAATGTAATAGGGATTATTTAAGGTGAAATGTTATAATATTCAGTAAAAAAAGTGGTGATTTTTATGACGAATTTGATAGAAGCAGGGAAATACATGAACATTAGAGGGAAAAAGCTATACGTTGAAACGCATGGAAACCCTAAAAATAAACCGGTCTTATACTTGCATGGTGGACCAGGAGAAAGTTGCTATGATTTTTCATTTCATCAAGCGGAATGTTTAAAAGATTCTTTATATGTAATTATGATAGATCAAAGAGGTGTTTGTCGCTCAGAAGAAATTACTGAGGACGAAGCTTTTGGATTAAATGATTTAATTGAAGACTGTGAGGAACTAAGAAAAGCATTACAAATTGAAAAGTGGTCTGTAATTGGACATTCTTTCGGTGGATATGTAGCGTTGTTATATGCGTCGATATATCCAAGTTCAATAGAGAAAATAATATTCGAAGGGCCAACTTTCGATTTTGCTTTAACAAGTAGGGCTTTGTTACAAAAGACAGGGAATTTATTAAAAAAGTATGGAAAAGAAAAAATAGCAGAAGAATCCCTTGCTTATTCATCTAGCAATACGAGTTCAGAAGAGTTGCTAGAAGCTTATATAAGACTAAGCAATGAATTAGAAGAAAATAGAATGGAGATTTACAATTATAAGGAAGATGTGACAGACGAGAGTTTATATAGTGATGAAGAGTGGGAAGTATTTTCAAATCGCTCCAAAATTCATTTTGATAGATTAAAAGAAGAAGGCGCAGTTCATACTTCATTATTACAAAAAATAAAAGAAATACAAAATCCAATGTTATTAATTGTAGGAAAACACGATGCAGTAACGTGTGAAAAACAAATTGAAATATTTAATAAAGATGCTCGAAACGGCAAGTATATCGCTTTTGAAGAGAGTGGTCATTCACCACATTATGAGGAAGCAGATCGATTTGCAGAAACAGTCATACATTTTTTGAAATGAAGAAAAGGGTGCTTCTATAAATGGGAAGCACCCTTTCTAAATTTCTGGATAAGTGATTGTAATATTAGGCCATTTGTTTTGCCAATTCTTTTTAGTAACTCTAGTATTGTACATATGCAGTCGTTCTTTTGATTCAAGAAAATGATCTGTTGGTCTCACTTGTAAGGAAAGCACATCTTCAATCCCGCACGGAGCTGTTAATATAACTTTGTTTTTTTCTTCGCCTAATGTAACCCCTAAAGCCGTTGCTGTTTCAGGAAATTTAGAAATAGCATCAACAGAAGAAGAGTACGGTGGCATATTATTCACTACATGCATACGAGCTTGATTCTTTACAGACCAAGGGATCGTAGCATCAATATTCATTAATTTCGTTTCTAATGATTGTTCGTATATCTCATCTTTATGTAGACTATCATAATAAATCACATCAACATCAGGCATAGCTGTTTTAGCTTCATAGTTATGTAAAGTATCCCAAATTTTAGAGCGAACAAACCCGGCACAAATCCACCAATCAGGTAAATTTAGTGATTTTGCTATTTGTAATACGTTCATCATCCATTCGTCGTTTTCAATTAAGCGAATTATATCTTGCTCTGTTTGTATAGTCATTTGTTATCCCACCTACTATTTTTATAGAGGACTAATTCATCAGTTTAATAATCCATGTGATCCAGTAAGCACCTGGTATGAATAATAGTTGTGCTAATAATGTACCGAAAAGTCTAGAAATCATTAGCCAACCATACATTTTACTCATTGCTTCTGCACCTTCTTCTGATTGAAGAGCTCGCTCTGTTAAAAGGGCGATACGTGGATCGAGCAGAACTGTTAATAAAATAGTAGCAAAACCATTAATAAGGCCAGAAGCTGTAGTAGCTTTTGTTGCGTAAGCTGGAAGTAAAAAAGAAGCGTATAGGGCTGAAAGAACACCAGCTGTATAAATTGCAGTAGCAAACATATTAATAAGCATAATACGTTTTGGAATACCACCGATACGCAGTCTATGAATCATTTCTAATTTTGGGAAGCGTACGTATTTTCTTGTGTACTTTAATTTTTGAATGTTATTTGTTTTCATCATTCGAATGAAAGAACCATCTGTTTCAAAGTTTTGAATGACATATCCAAATAGTTTGGTCAAAGTTGGATACAGTATAATCGCAAGTAAAGTACCGACAGAGGCGGATAATAGAACGAGCCGTATAGTATGTTCTAAATTAATGGAAGCGTCTCGTTTTGCCTCATCGACAATCCCACCGATTAAAAAGGCTTGTAGCATGTTAGATGTTCTTGAAATAAGTAACACCATGCCTACGACAGACAAAGCAACAGCAATTCTCTTTAAACGCACTCCAGCTAAACGAATACTATAAGAGCTCGTTTCAACTGCGTGAATAACAATTGTGAAAGCCATTATAACAATTAACGTAATTGACATTAGATTCACCAGTTCCTATTAAAATAATTGTAACTTTTTAACTTTATCATATGTCTTACACTTTGTAACGGAAAGTATGTGACATAGAAGAAAAAATTTTTCGAAAAGATAAATAATGGTAGTATAGTAAAAGGTGGGCACGAAAAGCCTTCCATATAATATGTCAAGTAAATAGAAGCGGGGGATTAAATTTGTATACAACATTTCTATTTGATTTAGATGGAACATTGACGGATCCGAAAGAAGGAATTGTAAATTCAGTATTGTATGCATTAAAGAAGCTTGGGATTGAAGAATTACATGTAAGCGAGTTAGATTCATTTATTGGTCCACCCATCCAGCAATCATTCGTAGAGAGATACAATATGAATGAAGGAGAAGTTGAACGAGCTGTTTTTTATTTTAGAGAGTATTTAAAGCAGCGTGGATTGTTAGAAAATAATGTTTACGAGGGTATTCCAAGTCTCTTAAAACAATTAAAAGATACCGGAAAACGTTTATTTATTGCAACTTCAAAACCTACTATATTTGCTGAACAAGTTATAGAACATTTTCAACTGACGAAGTATTTCGAAGGTATCATTGGAAGTAATTTAGATGGTACGAGAATAAAAAAAGAAGAAATTATTTCTCATCTTTTACAAACAAATGAAGAACTTAATAAAGAACTTAATAAAGAAGACATTGTTATGATTGGAGATAGAAAGCACGATATAATAGGTGCAAATCATAATGGAATTGCTTCAATTGGCGTTTTATATGGTTATGGTAGTAAAACAGAATTGACTGAAGTTGGTGCGACTCATATAGTAAATGATGTAAAAGAACTTCATCATTTTTGTGTAGATAATAGTTTGGTAAAGAAGTAAATATAGAGACTAAAAATCCCTTTATAACGTATGATGATCAAATCGTATTTGTTTAAAGGGATTTTTCATATGTAATCGAATACTTATAATTAGACATTTTTAGCATGAAAAATTTGTATGAATAAGAGGAGGGATGTCAGAATCAAAAGATTAGTAGAAGTTCATCTATAAAAGTTTGAATTTTCAGTTTAAAGGAGGGGTATAATTGGAGCTAGTTATTATATTATTAGCACTTAGTTTACTAATGTTTGTAGCATATAGAGGGTTTTCTGTTATTTTATTTGCACCGATATTTGCATTATTTGCGGTATTTTTGACAGAGCCTAGTTTTGTATTACCTTTCTTTTCGAATATTTTTATGGAGAAAATGGTAGGTTTTATTAAACTATATTTCCCTGTATTTTTACTTGGGGCAATATTTGGGAAAGTAGTTGAAATGTCAGGAATTGCAGACTCGATTGCAAAGACAATTATAGAGTTAGTTGGTGAAAAACGTACGATTTTAGCGATTGTATTAATGGGTGCGATCTTAACGTATAGTGGCGTTAGTGTGTACGTAGTAGTGTTTGCTGTATATCCGTTCGCAGCTAAGCTGTTTCGACAAGCGAATATCCCGAAGCGTTTAATCCCTGGAACGATTGTACTTGGAGCAGTCACGTTTACAATGGATGCGCTACCTGGATCACCACAAATTCAAAATGTAATACCTACTACATTTTTTAAAACGGACATTTATGTATGCTGCGCCGCTACTTGGTATTGTAGGGGCAATTTTTGTACTGACGTTAGGTTTACTATATTTAGAGAGTAGACGTAAGAAGGCGAAGGCAGCAGGAGAAGGGTATTTTGGTTTAACGATGGGGATACTGAAATGGCAGCTTCTTTGCAAGTGCAAGTAGAACAAAAAGATATGCCATTACTGAAAAGCATTGAAATTACAAGAGTTCAGCAAGTGATTGCTTTTATACCACTTATTTTAGTAGGTGTAATGAATAAGGTATTTACTATTATGATACCGAAGTGGTATCCGAATGGTTTTGATTTTTCTGCAATTGGTATGAAAGCATTTGGAAAAGTAGAATTAAGTGCAGTAGTTGGAATTTGGTCAGTAGAATTGGCACTTATTATAGGTATTGTAACAACGTTATTATTATATTGGAGACGAGTAGTAACAGGATTTCAAGCTGGATTGAATACAAGTATTGGTGGAGCGCTACTTGCAACGATGAATACAGGAGCTGAGTTTGGATTCGGTGGTGTCATCGCAGCACTTCCAGGCTTCGCGATTATGAGAGATGGCATTTCTGCCACATTCACAAATCCTTTAGTAAATGGAGCAGTAACGACAAATATTTTAGCCGGTATTACAGGTTCTGCATCAGGAGGAATGGGGATCGTTTTAAGTGCAATGGGAGATAAGTTTATTGCAGCGGCCAATCAATTTGATATTCCATTAGAAGTAATGCACCGTATTGTATCAATGGCATCAGGAGGAATGGATACATTACCACATAACGGAGCAATTATTACTATTCTCACAGTAACAGGTTTAACACATAAACAGTCATACAAAGATATATTTGCTATTACAATTTTGAAAACGGTTGCTGTATTTTTAGTTATTGCATTCTATACAGTAACAGGAATTTATTAAGTCGATATTTTATAAACTAAAATATTAATTAGGGTAAGAAGGGGTGGAGTACTTGCAAGAAGTTGCTGAGTTTCGTATGCCGAAGTCTGTATTATATGGAAGAAATTCGCTTGAAAAGCTGGGGGAACAATCTAAGAAGTTAGGGAAAAGAGCGTTTATAGTTACGGATACAATTATGGAGGATTTAGGATATGTTGAGAGGTGTATACAACAACTAAATACGAAAGGTATTACAGTTATTACATATAATAAAGTAAATGCTGAACCTACCAATATACATGTGTTAGAAGCGTTATCTATTTGTAAAGAAGGAAAGTGTGATTTTATTATAGGTATTGGTGGTGGAAGTTGTATTGATGCTGCGAAAGCAGTTTCGGTGTTATATACAAATGGTGGAGAAGTGGAAGATTACGTCCAAAAGAATATGGAAATAGACAATGATCCGCTACCACTTATTGCAATCCCAACAACTTCTGGTACTGGATCGGAAGTAACAAGTGTAGCAGTAATTACGAATAAACGAACAGATGTAAAAATGATGATGAAGCATCCAAACTTCACCCCGCAAGTAGCGATTATTGACCCGATTTTAACGCGTTCGGTACCACCTCATATTACAGCAGCAACAGGGATAGATGCATTGTGTCATGCAGTCGAAGCATATATTTCTAGAGTTTCACAATCACTTACAGATGTACTAGCTCTTTCCGCCATTGAAAGTATTATGAAATATTTACGTATTGCATATGAAGACGGAGAGAATATGGAGGCAAGAGAAGCGATGATGATAGCATCCTTACAAGCTGGAATCGCATTTTCAAATGCATCTGTTACATTAGTTCATGGAATGTCCAGGCCAGTAGGGGCGTTATTTCATGTACCACATGGTATATCGAATGCAATACTATTACCTACAGTTTTAGAATATACAAAAGTTAATGCAGTAAAAAGACTAGCGAAAATTGGGCGTTGTTTAAATAAAGATTTGTATTCCTATTGTGATGAAGAAGTAGCAGACTACACGCTGAGGGAAATAAAAAAACTTTGTTTTGATCTCCGAATTCCAAACTTAAAAGAATACGGAATTGGTGAAGTTGAATTTGAAAAATCTATTTCTAAAATGGCATCAGATGCAATTGAAAGTGGAAGTCCAGCAAATAATCCACGTGTGCCATCATATGATGAAATTAAACAGTTGTATCGAGAGTGTTTTCATTATCAATATGAAGATTCTATAAAAACATTAGATCATTAATTTCGGAATATTCTTATAAAATTTCCTTGGAAATAGTTAAAACAAGACTTTATATTAAAAACGTAAAGTCTTGTTTTATTATGTATAATATACATAATAAAATGTTGTGATTAGTTTTAAAAAACAGTATAAGGTGGGTGTTGTGTAATGAAAACAATAGGTTTAATTGGTGGCATGAGCTGGGAATCAACTTCTGAATATTATCGAATCATAAATGAAGAAATAAAAGAGAGGTTAGGAGGATTACATTCAGCAAAATGTATGATTAATAGTGTAGACTTTGAAGAGATTGAACGATTCCAGTCTAGCGGAGATTGGGATGGAGCAGGAGAAATATTAGGAAATGCAGCATATTCGTTACAGAGAGGAGGAGCAGATTTTATTATTATTTGCACAAATACAATGCATAAAGTAGTTGAGAAAATAAAGGAGAATATTCATATTCCAGTGTTACATATCGCTGATGCAACTGCAAAAGAAATTAAAAGGAAAGATATTCAAAAGGTTGGTTTACTTGGAACTAAATATACAATGGAGCAAGACTTTTATAAATTACGCATAGAAGAAAATCATATAAAAGTAATGGTTCCATCAAAAAAGGATAGAGATAAGCTAAACGAAGTAATATATACAGAATTGTGTTTAGGAAAGATAACATCTCAATCTAGAGAGTATTACAAAAGAGTTATAGAAGAGCTAGTACAAGAAGGGGCGCAAGGAATCATATTAGGTTGTACAGAAATAGGATTATTAATAAAGCAGGAAGACGTATCTATTCCGATATTTGACACAGCTCATATACATGCAGTTGAAGCTGTTAATTTCGCTTTACAAAATAGATTATAATTATATTATGTAACCTAATTCGTGTTTGTGGAAAACATTCAGAAAATACTTTATAATGTAAGTGGTTACATTTAAGGGGGAATGCGTATGTTTTCAGTTCAACCAATCGCATTTGTACATAATGAAAGAAAGGAAATAAAAGACGATGAGTGGGGAGAAGTAATATCCTATATTACTTTAACTGAAACGTATACAGAAGAAAGTATACAAGGGATTGAAGATTTTTCTCACATTGAAGTTGTTTTTTACTTTCATAAAGTAGCTGATGAACAAATTCAATATTTTGCTAGATATCCTAGAAATAATCATGATTATCCTAAAGTAGGCATTTTTGCACAGCGCGGGAAAAATCGTCCGAATCGCATAGGATCCACAATTGTAAAGGTGATCAAAAGAGAAGGTAAATCAATTATTGTTGAGGGGTTAGATGCTATTGATGGCACCCCTATATTGGATATAAAGCCGATAATGAAAGAGTTTATGCCGAAAGAAGAAATTGTACAGCCTAAATGGGCAACAGATATAATGAGACAGTATTGGAAGGGGAATGGAGTAAAATGAGAATATATGAGGCAACAATTGCAGATTTAGATGGACTAGCATCAGTTTTTAATAACTATCGTATGTTTTATAGACAAGATTCCGATCTAGAAGGAGCAAAAGTATTTTTACGAAATCGAATCGAGAGAAAAGAATCCGTTATTTTCGTGGCAGTTGAAGACGGTGAATATATTGGATTCACACAATTATATCCATCATTTTCTTCCATTTCGATGAAGGAATTATGGATATTAAATGATCTGTTTGTACAAGCCACTAAGCGCGGAGCAGGAACAGGTAAAAAATTACTAGAAGCTGCTAAAGAATTTGCCTTAGAAAATGGTGCAAAAGGTGTAAAATTACAAACGGAAATCGATAATTTATCAGCGCAGAGATTATACGCTGAAAATGGTTATTTGAGAGATAATCGTTATTTCCATTATGAATTAACATTTTAAAGAAATATAAGATTAAAAGAGACGTTTTCATTGTGAAAACGTCTCTTTTAATTTGTATTATAGTTGATCTAAAACCCAATTTGTAGCATCTTCAAAGTTTTCTGCAATGTAGTTTGGTTCAATATGTGCCCATTTGTCTCGGTACGTATGTAAAGCATCATATCCAGCGCCTGTTCGAACTAATATCGTCGTTGCATGTACTGTTGCTCCTGCAACGATATCAGTCCAGCGATCACCAATTACAGCGCATTTTGTTAAATCAAGCCCATGTTTTTCGGCTGCTTGTAGCAGCATACCTGTACTTGGTTTGCGGCATTCACAACCATCACCGTGTTTATGAGGACATACGTAAATATCATCAAAGCCGAACCCTTTTAATTCTTTTGCAAAATCAGCAACAGTCGCTATCCCGTCTGCGATACCTGGCTGGTTTGTGAAAGAGAAGATTTTTATATTTTGAGCTTTTAGTTTTTGTAGAGCTGCTTTTGTAAAAGGAAATAATGTAAAAGAACCTGGATAATGTATTGTAGTATCACCACCAATTGTACCGTCACGATCAATAAAAATAGCTTCGATGTTTGTCATATTTTTTAGTCCTTTCCATGTATAAATAGTTTAAAAATGTTTTACAAATCGATATCCATTCACTTCATATCCTAATTTTTTGTAAAAAGGATGTGCTTCTACTCTATTTGTTCCACTAACTAGCCATGTACCAATGCAATTATGTTTTTTGGCTAATTGTTCTGCATAATCCATTAATACTTGTCCAGTGCCTTTCCGCCGTATTGTAGAATCAACGCTAATAATTGAAATTTCCCCATAACGAGTTATATCTTCTAAATTTTCACGTATACGAAACCCAAGTAATCCAAATATAGTGTCTTCTTCCTCATAAACATATAAAAAATCAAAGGGACTCATTTGTACGAATTGCAATCGGTTGTTCATATCTTCATAGGAAATAGAAGACCCTTTTAATTCTTTGGCTAAAGAACAAAGTACATCTATATCGTCTATTGTAGCTTCGCGAATTTGAAAAGACATATAATCCACTCCAATAAAATGTAATCAAACATTAAATATTCTGTTAAAAAGTATGTATTCCTGCTATGAAAATGAATAATTTATAATGATATATAGATAGTTATATGTTATTCTTTTCCTTGATTGTATTGGAAATGGAAAGAAGGGGAATGTATGTTAGACGTGAATATCCGTTCTGCCGGATATGATATAGGGGAAAAGACAATTCATGATATTGCCTTTTCGATTGAAAAAGGTGAATTAGTTGCACTTATTGGTGCGAATGGTGCTGGGAAAAGTACGACGATTAAAACAATGCTAGGTTTACTTGTAAATATGAATGGTGAAATATCATTCGGTGAAAAAAAGAACCCTTATGCATATGTGCCGGAGCATCCGACATATTATGATTATTTAACGCTCTGGGAACATATTGAACTATTAATGGCTGCTCGCGAGAATGAGGGAGGAAGCTGGGAAAGGAAAGCTGAAGAATTATTACATATGTTTCGAATGGATAAACATAAACATGAGTATTTATCAAAGTTTTCAAAAGGAATGAAACAAAAATCGATGCTCATTTTGGCGTTTTTAACTGAACCAGATTTTTATATCATTGATGAACCTTTTATCGGCTTAGATCCAGTAGCTACGAAAGAGTTTTTAAGTTATTTATATAAAGAGAAAGAACGCGGTGCAGGAATTTTACTTTGTACGCACGTATTAGATACAGCTGAAAGAATTTGTGAGAGATTTTTACTCATTTCACAAGGTACATTAGTCGCAGATGGACATTTAGAATCTATCCAAAAGTTAGCTGAAATGCCAGGGAGTTCATTATTAGACTGTTTTGATGTAATCGTTAGGCGTGAACAGCATGATTAAACAACAATTTTATAAAAGATTGCGCCATGAAATGGGGCGTAAATGGAAGTCCATACGTTCTATAACTGATTGGACAGTTGCACTATATATTATTATCCCAGCACTTATATTTATAGGAATTTATTATCGTTCACTATGGATAGAAGAATTATCGATGGGGGAGACCGTTTATTTCGGATTAGGTCTACTTGTATTTTATGTGATTACATATTCAAGAGGAGTTCGCTCATTTTTTGAACAAGCGGATAGTTTGTTTTTAATTTCTTACCCTGCTCACATGCAAAAGTTAATGCAGTACGGTATGACATATACGTTTATTCGAATAGCGATAACGAATGTAGTGGTAGTAGTTGCTATGTTACCAGTGTTGATGAAAAGTATCGGAGTGACGAAGATACAAGTCGTATTATTTTGGTTATTATTTACAGTGTTTCGATTTATGTTGTCGTTATTAACGAGATTTATTCATGTACGAGTGGGGAAACGATGGCTACTCTGGATTATAAAAAATGTAATATCTTCTATAAGTCTATCCTTTTTTGGATTGAGTCTGTTTCTTATTTATAAAAATCCATTTTATGCTATACCAAGTATCGGTCTAGCAATTTTTCTAATTATCGTATTGATAAAAGAAAAACGAAATTATAAAAATTGCTTTTTTAAAGAAATTGAGAAAGAGAAAGAAGAGAGTATGCGCTGGACGAGTGGGATTATGCAAGTTGGTGGTCATACAGCTAAACCGAGTAGTTCGAATAAAAAACCGTGGATGTTTCCACGTTCTAAAAAGTTATTAGGGAAGAAAAAAGATTCTCGTATTGTTGAATCCTTTTTAAAAGAATTTTTCCGTACAAGTAGTGCACGAATATTTTATATTCAAATTGTTTGTATAAGTACTGTTAGTATTATTATGAGTCCGAGGTGGATTGCAGCTATTATTCTTGCATTTACTATAGTTGGAATTTCACGTTATGCGCGCGATTATTGGAATGAATTTACGAAAAAAATGTTTCTTCATTTATATTGCGATGAAGGAAAATTACTATTGTTAAGATGGAAGGCAGATCGCTATTTATTATTTCCAGTACTACTTTTGTATGGAATAGTTATCCTTTCTCATTTTTATTTATTACCAGCTGTAATTACCGGGATTATTTTTATAGTATGGATTGGTGTGATTGTATTTTTACCATAGAAAAAGAGCCGAAAAACGGCTCTTTTTTTAATCTGTTACACATTGATAAAGAAAATATACTAAAACGAGTATGCTTGCGGCGGAATACATGACATCTAAAGTCATCTGATTGCCTCCTCATTGTTGTTGTATTTATATTGTATGAAATCTTACAATTTCATATTCAAGTGAAAAATATGTGAACGTTAACAAAATTGTAAAGTGCAAAAATTACAATCATTTTGTATAATAGAAGAAACAACCGTTATATAAAATATAATGAGTGAAAGGGAGGGAACATAAATGCCAAATTGGTTTAGAAAAACCTTAGTCGCATTAATTACCGTATTTACATTTGGTTTAGTGACGCCTCCTTCCATATTGCTTGATAATGCCAAAGCTGCGGACAAGCCTACGAGTACAGCTGGGCAACAAAATTTGGAGAGTACGTCCTATACATATGAAGAAACGAATGACAGGTTAACCACCGATACTTTTATTACTTATGCAATGCTAGAAGCAGAGAAGCAGTCGATGCAAAAGTTTGGCACTAAAATTGGTCCAGTAATTGAAGATGAGTTTAAAGATGTAATATTACCGAAAATTGAAGAGGCAATTGCTGAGCTTGCAAGTGATGTACCAGAGGAGTCATTACAATCATTAGCGATTTCTCAAAGGCCAGCTGGCGGAAATAATGAAAAAATTTTTCATGTGTATGACACGAAATCAGGAAATGACTTATTGCGATTTCATGTAAGAAGAGATCATCCACCGCAAGATGGTTATTATTTTAATTTCCACTATCACCGTTTTGATGATGGGTACTCAGGACACCATGAATTAGGAAATATTTATTGGAATACGAATGTACCGCCAAAATGGCTTTCTTAAAAGAACAAGAGAAAATCTTGTTCTTTTTTATTTTTGTAGAAGGGTAAGACAACTATGGTGTTGAATAAGATAGGTTTAGAAAAAAAGAAGCAAAGGGAGTATGGGAATGCAAAAGTATATTGTTTTTGACTTTGATGGCACATTAGTAGATTCACAAAATATATTTGTACCAATTTATAATCAACTTGCTGAAAAGCACGGATATAAATCGGTAAGGAAAGAAGAAATTGAGTATTTACGTAAACTAACGATGCCAGAGAGATGCAAGCAACTCGATGTACCACTGTATAAACTACCGATCTTAGCACTAGAGTTTTATAAATTGTATCAACCTGCTATAAAAGATCTCGTTTTGTTCCATGGGATGAAGGATGTTTTAGATGAACTACATAAAAAAGGCTATGGAATTGCAGTCATATCCTCGAACTCAGAAGAGCACATTCGGGCATTTTTACACAATAATGATATAGAAAATATTCAAGAAGTGTATTGTTCAAAAAATTTGTTCGGGAAAGATAAAATGATAAAAAGGTTTTTAAAATCCAAAAAGATAACAGAGAAAGATATGTTATACGTTGGTGACGAACAGCGAGATGTAGCAGCATGTAAAAAGGCCGGGGTGAACGTAATTTGGGTATCTTGGGGGTATGATGTTATTGAAACAGTGAAAAAAGATGCACCAGATTATACGGTCAATACACCGATGGAAATTGTGCAAGTAGTACAAGGAGCGTATTCTTAATATGAATATACTTCGAGCAGGTATTCATCATATTGAATTTTGGGTAGCAAATTAGAGGAGTCCATTTCTTTTTATGGTACATTATTTCCTAAAATTGGATGAAGGGAGATAAATGTAGTATCATATAGTACGGGAGAAAGTAAAATATATTTTAAGGAAGTAGACGAGGAAATCGTAAGTACTTTAGGGCCTAGATAACAAGCTATTCATAGAGAAGTAGCGTATAGACCAAATGTAGAAATGTAAGGGGAATATACATGAAAACAATTACAGAATGGCAAAACAATATACAGATAGTAAAAGATGCAGTTAATATTGAAGAAATTTCTAAAGGTTTCTCTTCTGATAAGAAATATATAGTTACGACAATTGATAATGAAAAATATTTGTTACGGATTGGCGATATACAAGAGTATGAAAGAAGGAAAATCGAATTTCAAATTTTAAATGAAATGGTAAAACGTAACGTACAGGCACAAAGGCCGATTGAAATAGGTATATTGGAAGAAGAAGGTGTATATAGTATTTTCTCATATATAGAAGGGGAAGATGCGAAGAAACTATTGCCTACGTACTCACCAAAAGAACAATATGAAATTGGTATAGAGGCAGGAAAAGATTTAGCAAAAATGCATACATATGAAGCTCCTGAGGATATTCTTCCATGGTATGAAAGAGCAATGAAAAAACACCAAAAATATGTAAAGGCATATAAAACATGTGGAATAAAAATAAAAAATGATGATAAAATCATAAAGTTTATAGATGAAAATGAAATATATGTAAAGAACCGCCCAAATCGATTTCAACACGATGATTTTCATTTAGAAAATATAATTGTGCGAGATGGGAAATATGTAGGTGTTGTTGATTTTAATGGCTATGACTGGGGCGACCCACTTCATGATTTCGTAAAGATTGCACTGTTTGCAAGAGACATTAGTATTCCTTATTCAATCGGACAAATAGAAGGCTACTTTAATGGGAAAATACCAGAGGAGTTCTGGAATTTATATGCGGTATATGTTGGTATGACGGTTTTCTCATCAGTTGTCTGGTCATTACGAGCAGCACCACATATGTTAGATGATACGTTAGAACGCCTTACTATCGTTTTAGAGGATCATAAAAACTTTGAGTTATTAAAGCCAATTTGGTTTCAACCAGAAAAGATTGATATGAAATAGAAAAGGTAGGTGTGATTCACATCTACCTTTATTTTTTACCATTCTTCGTTTTGAAGCAGTTGTAATGCTAATTTTAAATCTACATCTTCTTGTATATGTTCCGGGGTCCACGGGATATGTATATGCGGTTGTATACCAATTCCAGACATTCCTTTGCCTTTATCTATACTAGAAAGCCGTGAAGTAGGATAGTAAAGAGCGAATGTATCAGCCCATTCCATCACTGCTAAATTAGAATAATCATTTAAACCAGCAGTCGGACGACCTATTACTTTTACTTTCAATGATTTTTTTGCAACTTCTACAAAAGAATCACCAGAACTTCCACATGTAATATCTGTTAATATAACTACTCTATTAGGTGATTTTCTTCCGTGTATTTTTAATGATTGAAATTCTTTTGGTAACTCAGAAGTATCAAATGTAACGAATCCTTTTTTATAATTCTTTTTTAAATCTTGAATAAATATATCAGTGAATAATTTTGAAAGTTCGTCTAAAGAATCGTAATCTTCCATTTCGATGTCTTTCATGCGTAAATGAAAGTTTCGTTCCGTATGATTCAATTGCATTGTATCTGAAGAATCTAAAAGGGAGATCTCTTTGTCTTCAAATAAGTAAGGAAGTAATTTGAAAAATGCATCATCACTTCCACCACGATTTAAAAGCACATCAATAATTAAGTTCGGAAAAGAATTAAGCTCATTTTTGTGTGAGTCTAATAATGTATTAATAGCTTCAGTATTTGCGAAATCAGTCAAAGTAATTAAGAGTGTGTCTTTATTATGCTCTTTAAATGAATAAATAGGCGTGTATTCATTTTGTTTATACTTTTGTAAAGTAATGGTTTCGTTTATTCCATCTTCATCTATAAGTGTACAAGTTGATGATTGTAATAAAACATAATCCCATTTTTCACGTTCATATGTATTCTCATTTAAATACTTCTTATATTTTATTAATAACTCAGGAATTTTCATATTATCTAATGCTAGAATAGATTGCCCTTTTTTCACTCTTATTTCTTGTGAAGTGGATGTAATATATAAGCGATCTTCGTATCTTTTCACTTGGAAGCCAACACTGTTAAGAGGTTGATTGTTAGAGTACATTTTGAAAAACATATGATTATCTTTAAAGTCTAGTAAGTAATCACGCACAATTTCAGTAAATTGTACTGGTGTTAGTTCTCCAAGTTTCTCTAGTTTCTCAACTGTATGTAAATAAGTAGCGGGATCGTCCCATCCTTCCTTATCTAAACAGCCTGAATAATCGTGATGAGTAATCGAAACAACTTCTTTAAAAATTTCTGTGTACATAGTTTTTCCTCCTTATAATTTAATTAGTTGAATAAAAGAATTCTGTGTTTTGTATGTATTATCCTTTATTTTGATAGGGGTTTTATTACAAACATTAGGAACGAAGAATGTTTATTACAAAGCTATTTATAGGAAAGGGGTTGATGAGATAGCAGAGCTTCTTGCTGTTAATAATGTGAAATTTATCCGAAGTCATATTGAAATGAATTATTATTCGGATGAGGACTATTCGATTAATCTTTATAACCCTAATGGAATTATATATCGAATGTGGAAGTAGAAGGAGAAACTTGACGTCTCTATTATAATAAAAAAAGGGGGTGGGTTATTGAAAGTCAGGCAAGGTAAATATGAAGAAATAAAATTACGTGATAGAATTCCAGGAATGGTTGAATACATAGAAGATACGATGTTTCCTACTGATTTTCACTATTATATTCCTCCTCACTGGCATAGAAGTATTGAAATTAGCTTAGTAGTTAATGGAGAAGTATTTTTGTATGTAAATGGGCAAAAAAAGAAAGTATCTGCTGGCGAATTTATTTTTGTAAATAGTGGAGATGTTCATGAATTTGAAAAAGTAGAGAATACAAGTTGTGCAGTAATGATGTTAATTATTTCATATGAATTTCTTAAAGAGGTAAATGAAGATTTTGATAAATATAGATTCAATATAGTGGAATCCATCGTTCAGAAAACGAATCTTAGGCAAATATTTTATGAATTAAAAGAGTTAGTCATACATTCTGATGATTTAAGTTACATAAAAATTAATAGTTTAATTTATGAAATTGTTTATATTTTATTGCGATATTGCAAAGTTGGAGAGAATATAGACAATAATTTTCAACTTGGAAATAGACAGAAGGAAATGATTACGTATATTTACAAACATTATAATGAAGAACTGAAACTAAAAGATGTGGCTAAACATTTTTTTGTAAGTGAAGAACATTTTTCACGCATGTTCAAAAAATCGTTTGGATCAAATTTCACCACTTTTTTAATGAGGTATAGGCTTTATAAGGCTTATGAAGATATTATTAGAAGTACAAGTTCTGTACAAGATATAGCAGTAAAACACGGATTTCCAAATATAAAATCGTTTATTTCACAGTTTAAAGATAAATATGGATATACACCATTACAGTATAGGAAGAAATTCATATCAAAAAATGACAATAATTCAATCAAATATGAACAACAATAAAAAAACGTTCCATGTTACATTTTGTACATGGAACGTTTTTAATTTAATAATAACAATGAAGTAAGGTTTAAAGGGAATTTATATAATCTCTAAAAATGAAAACGCTTAAAATAAGAGAGGATGAATACTGGATGACTAGAAAGTATGACTTAACCCTTTTAGAAAAAATACAAGAAAAACAAGAAAACATTAACTTACAGGGAGCAAAAATCTTAGTAAAAAACATACCAGATTGTGATGAAAAAGGTGCTATGGATCCACGTCTTTATAAGGATATGAAGGTTCAAATGAATGTAATGAGATTTATGCCTAAAAATATGATGAAAATGGATGCTTCTGAAAAATCAGTAAAGAATATGAGGAAACAATTTAATGCGATTAAAAGTGTTCCCATTGTCACTCAAGATATTAATATTATGCATCAAACTGTGAAAGCTGAAGATGGATTTGATATTCCGATAAGAATTTATAATAGTAGTTCAAAACGAGAGAATGCACCAATTCTATACTTTATTCATGGTGGCGGATTTATGGCAGGATCACCAGATGTGGTTGAAGAGCTTGTGAAATTGATAGTTGAGAAAATAGATGTACTAGCCATTTCTGTCGATTATCGATTAGCTCCGGAAAATCCTTTTCCAACTGGGCATACAGACTGTTATACAACTTTAAAGTGGATTTATGAGAATGCTGACACATTGGGCGGCGATAAGAATAATATCTTTGTTGCGGGTGATAGTGCTGGAGGTAACTTAACGCAATATTGTACGACTAAAGATAGGGAAGAGGGTAGAAATCTCGTTAAAGGACAGCTACTTCTATATCCAACACTTAATATGTGTGACTTTGAAGATGAATTTTATTCTTGGAGTATAGATAAATATGAAATCGCTCCAAAGTATAAAAAAGGATTAGAAAAAATGCTTACTATTATGCATTCAATGGTTGGAGGTATGTCAGAAGTACTTGGTACGAAAGAAATTAATTCTAAGTATTTAAGCCCATATGTTGATGTATCACCAAGTTATCCAAGTACATTTATTACAGTAGGAGAGCATGATTTCCTAATGATAGAATGTTTAGCTTATGCAGCTAAATTAACTAACAGAGGAGTGGATACCGAAACAGTCCTTTATCGAGGATTAGGGCACGCTTATGGAGATAACGTAGGTGTTTATCCTCAAAGTGAAGATTTAGCAATTGAAATGGGGAATTTTATATTAAAGCATAGTGAAAAGTAGGGAGAATGATGAAAAATAGAGGGAAGCGAAAGCTTCCCTCTATTAAAATAACTATTTAATTTTAGTGAATGTAAGAGGTTGAGTACTTAGCATTGCAGGTACATGCAATTGAAGAGATGGGAATTCTCCACTCACATTCATTTCATATGCAAATAATAGATTCATTTTTGTTTGGAACAAGTCAATTGGTGCGGAGAATACGTCGTAATGATGATGCCCTAATTGAATATCCATCTCCATAAATTGTACATATAACGAATCATCTCGTTTGTTTACTTGTAATGTCCCATAAGCAGGATGTTCAAATGTACCAGTGTAGTCCTCTAACTTGTGAGAAGGTGTAGTCCCTTTCATTTGTTCAGGGATGGATTCGGTTGCTTCTTTCATCATTTCCTTCATTTTTTCACTATCTTCTACAGCACGTTTATGCCAGTCGATGGACTCTAATCCGAGTAGTTCGTCGTAAATTTGGTTTGCTAGATAAATAGGAAGTAATGTACCTCCAGCATTCGTCAATATAACAAGACCTACATTTTCATTTGGCATGAATGAAACAAACGCTGAAAATCCATCGATATTACCGCCGTGATGAATCATTTTATAACCACGATAAGCGCTAATAAACCAACCAAGCCCATAACTATTTAATGGAGATTCAGGAAGTGATAAAGCTGGTTGATCTGGAATTGAATTATGTGGTGTAAACAGTTGTTGTAATAATTCAGGGGAGATTAGTTCATGATCTCCAAATTTCCCTTTGTTTAAGTGAAGAAGCATCCAATTTGCCATATCTTCAATTGTAGAATTAATACATCCAGCAGCACCAACTGTATCAATATTATGGAATGGAACTTCTTTTATTTCACCCTCATTTTCAACGTAAGGTAATGCGTAATTGTCTGTATTTTGTGAGTCTGTAACAGAGAAGTTTGTTTGATCCATATTTAAAGGCTCTAAAATATGTTCTGTAACATATTGTTCCCATGTTTGATTCGTAATGTTTTCTACAATATAACTAATTGTCGCATACATTAAGTTGTTATAAAGAAATGCTGTACGGAACGGAGCATCAAGTGATAAATGTTTTATTTTTTCTACTATATCTTTTCGAGTTAAAGAAGAGCTGTACCAAAGAGCATCATGACGACTTACCCCAGTGCGATGAGAAGCTAAGTCTCGTCCTGTAACTTGTGAGCTAGCAAGTAGTTCTGATAAAGAGAAGTTAGGTATATAAGTCTGGACAGGAGTATCCCAATTAAACTTTGTTTGCTGTGCTAATAAACTTAATGAAAGTGTGCCAAAAGCTTTCGTTGAGGAACCAATTGCGAACCGAGTACTCGGTGTAACAGCCTCTTTTGTCTCTATATTACGATAGCCGAAACCTTCTGAAATAATAACTTCACCATCTTTTATAACAGCTACAGCACAACCAGGAACATGTAAATCCTTCATCATTTTTTCAACCGTTGTTTGTAAAGAAGTCATAACAGGAGTTTCAATTTTAGACATACTTCTAACCTCCAAATATAAATTTTGTTCTACCGCACTATACTTTCGGTAATAGAAAATGAAAACCTTTTTAATTATGGAAAGTTAATAATTTTGTAAGAATTAATGAAATGAAATTTTATTAATCAAGATTATTAAATTCACTGTTTTTCATGTTATGATAAATTTCATATAAGATTGAAAGAAGGTTTTTCTACATATGAAACATGCTGAATATGAATACTTAAATTTATGCCGCCATGTAATGGAGCATGGTACGAAGAAAGAAGATCGTACAGGGACAGGCACTGTATCTGTATTTGGATATCAAATGCGTTTTGATCTAAGTAAAGGTTTTCCTTTATTAACGACAAAGAGAGTACCGTTTCGCCTAGTAGCAAGTGAACTGCTTTGGTTTATGAAAGGTGACACAAATATTCGCTATTTATTGCAGCATAATAATAACATTTGGAATGAATGGGCATTTAAGAGCTGGGTAGAAAGTGACGAATATACTGGTCCTGATATGACTGATTTCGGTCTTCGCTCACAACAAGATGAGGAATTTAAAGTACAGTACGATGAGCAAATGGAATTGTTTAAAAAGAACGTTTTAGAAGATGATGATTTCTCAAATAAATATGGATATTTAGGAGACGTATACGGAAAGCAGTGGCGTGCCTGGAAAACAACAGCTGGTGAGACGCTTGATCAATTAAAAGATGTAATTGAAATGATCAAAAAAACACCGGACTCACGACGTCTAATTGTTTCTGCTTGGAATCCTGAAGATGTACCAAGTATGGCATTACCTCCTTGTCATACGTTATTCCAATTTTATGTAGCGGATGGCAAACTTTCTTGTCAGCTATATCAAAGAAGTGGGGATATATTCCTTGGAATTCCATTTAACATTGCGAGCTACTCGCTACTAACACATTTAATTGCACATGAATGCGGACTTGAAGTAGGAGAATTTGTTCATACAATTGGAGATGCTCACATTTATACGAATCATTTTGAGCAAGTAGAAAAGCAATTGGCACGTGAACCACGCCCATTCCCGAAACTTACATTAAATCCAGATGTGAAATCTGTGTTTGATTTTGAAATGGAAGATTTAACGATTGAAGGATATGATCCACACCCAGCAATTAAAGCACCGGTTGCAGTATAATTGTAGAGGAGATGAAAAGATGATTGTTTCATTTATGGTTGCAATGGACGAAAATAGAGTAATTGGTAAAGATAATAATTTACCTTGGCGATTACCAAGTGAATTACAGTATGTAAAGAAAACAACGATGGGTCATTCACTTATTATGGGTAGAAAGAACTACGAAGCGATTGGTAGACCACTACCTGGCAGACGTAATATTATTGTAACTCGTAATGAAGGGTATCATGTTGAAGGTTGTGAAGTAGCACATTCTGTAGAAGAAGTGTTTGAACTATGTAAAAATGAAGAGGAAATATTTATTTTTGGTGGAGCTCAAATTTATGATCTCTTTTTACCTTACGTAGACAAGTTATATATAACAAAAATTCACTATGCATTTGAAGGAGATACATTCTTCCCAGAAATGGATATGACAAATTGGAAAGAGATTTTTGTAGAAAAAGGTTTAACAGATGAAAAAAATCCGTATACGTACTATTACCATGTATATGAGAAGCAGCAATAATAAAAAAGATTGATGTGAACATTCGCATCAATCTTTTTATTTGTATTCATCAATATAAGTTTATAGATGAGATTCGAAAGTGCTATAATGAAAGATAGCATGTAAAAATGCTAAAATTTTCAAGAGTATTCATAAAGAAAGAGGAGGAGAATCGATTGAGAAAGATATGGGGGATTCTTTGTCTTTGCTTAACATTCATGTTAGTGGGATGCGGTAAAGAAGAAAAACCACAAGAAGCGTTTGATACATATGCGAAAGCATGGAATAAACAAAAGTTTGCAGAAATGTATGATCAATTATCAGAAAAGGCAAAAAAAGATATTTCAAAGAAAGAGTTCACTGAGAAATATGAAAAAATTTATTCTGGCATTGAAGTGAAAGATTTAAAAGTAGAAACAGGGGAAGTAAAAGAAGATAAAAAAGATGAAGGCCCTGTTCCTTTTAAAGTAAGCATGGATACAGTTGGTGGTAAGATCACTTTTGGCCATGAAGCAAAAATGGTGAAAGAAAAAGATGGAGATAAAGAATCTTGGAAAATAGATTGGACTCCTGATTTTATATTCCCAGGGATGACAAAAGATAGTAAAGTACGTATGCAAACGACAGAACCAAAACGTGGAGAAATATATGACCGTAACGGTAAATATCTTGCGGTAAATGGTAAAGCCTCTGAAATCGGAATGATTCCTGAACAGTTAGGGGATGCTGCTCCGCAAACGAAAGAAACGGTAGCGAAGTTACTAAATATGTCTGTCGAAGAAATTGATCAAAAACTAGCAGCTAAATGGGTAAAGCCAAATTACCTTGTACCAATGGGAATATTGCCTGAAGGAGCAACACAAAATACGTACATAGATTTACCAGGTGTTGCAACAAAGCCAGTAAATGTTCGCTCATATCCATTAGGAGAAGAAGCAGCACATCTTACTGGCTATATTGGAAAAGTGAATGCTGAAGATTTAAAAACGCTTCAAAAGAAAGGCTATCAAGCTGATGATCCAGTAGGTAAAGCTGGTTTAGAGCAAGTACTGGAAGAAAAGCTACGCGGTAAAAAAGGTGGTCGTGTCTTCGTAGAAGATGCGCAAGGAAAAGAAATTAAAAATTTAGCAAAAACAGAAGCTGTTGATGGAGAAAATGTAACTTTAACGATTGACAGTGCAGTTCAAAGCGAAATTTATAATGAAATGAAAAATGAGGTAGGGTCAAGTGCAGCAATTAATCCAAAGACTGGAGAAACACTTGCACTTGTGAGCACGCCAGCTTATAATCCTAATACTCTCACAAGAGGGGCATCAAAAGCGCAACGTGATGCAGTAAATAATGATCCGAAAAAACCGATGACGAATCGCTTTACACAATTATCGGTACCAGGTTCTGTATTTAAACCAATTACAGCTGCAATTGGTCTTGAAACGAAAACGATCGATCCAAAAGAAGAGTTAAAAATTGAAGGGTTAAAATGGACAAAAGATTCTTCTTGGGGTAATTATTATGTAACGCGTGTGAAAGATGCAAATCCGATTGATTTTGATAAGGCGATGAAATACTCGGATAATATTTACTTCGCACAAGAAGCGTTGAAAATCGGAAAAGACAAGTTTATGAGTGAAGCGAAAAAATTCGGATTCGATGAGAAACTACCAATTGAATATGGATTCCCTGCTTCTAAAATTGCAAATGACGGTATTAAAAATGATATTCAAATGGCAGATACAGGATATGGACAAGGACAAGTATTAATGACTCCTCTTCATTTAGCTTTAACGTATGCGCCAATTGTAAATGATGGAACGATTCCATCACCGTATATTATTAAAACAGATAAACAACCAAAAGCTTGGAAAGAAAATGTAATTTCTAAAGGAAATCAGGATATATTAAAAACTGCTATGACGAAAGTAATTAATGATCCGGATGGTACAGGGAAAATTGCTAAGATTGATGGGATGACTCTTGCTGGAAAAACAGGTACAGCGGAATTAAAAGTATCTAAAGAAGCCGAAGGAAAAGAACTAGGCTGGTTCGCTGCATTTGATTTGAATTCGCCAGATATGGTCATTACAATGATGATTGAAGATGTAAAAGGTAGAGGCGGAAGTAACATTCCAGCTGAAAAAGTAAAACATGTTTTTCAAAAATAATATGTAATAAAAGGCTGCCTCTATAATTTATAGAGGTAGCCTTTTTGAATGAGAATTCTTAATATCTGTATACTAAATTTTAGAGAAACAAAATAAATCATTAACTTACGAAAAAAAAGTAGCTATTTTTTATTGACATTGATTAAAACTTTTTGTATTATACTTACATAAGGTAAGTTATTAACTTTTAAAAAACAAATCTTGAATTAAAGATAAAGAGAGAAAAGGGAGAGAATACAATGACAAAAGTACTATTTATCACAGCAAATCCAAATTCAGCAGAAGGTTCTTTCGGAATGGCAGTAGGGGAAGCTTTCATCGAGGCTTATAAAAACGAGCATCCACAAGACGAAGTTGTAACAATTGATCTATTCAATACTACTGTACCAGCAATCGATGCAGATGTATTTGCTGCTTGGGGTAAATTTGCAGCAGGTGAAGGCTTTGAAACTTTAACGGAAGCTCAACAACAAAAAGTAGCAGCAATGAACACAAACTTAGAAACATTTATGCATGCAGATCGTTATGTATTCGTAACTCCAATGTGGAACTTTAGCTACCCACCAGTAGTAAAAGCATACTTAGATAACTTAGCAATCGCAGGTAAAACATTCAAATATACTGAAAATGGTCCAGTTGGCTTATTAGAAGGTAAAAAAGCACTTCACATTCAAGCTACAGGTGGCGTGTATTCTGAAGGAGCATACGCAGCTGTAGACTTCGGTCGCAACCACTTAAAAACAGTATTAGGATTTATCGGTGTAAATGATACTGAATATATTGCAGTTGAAGGTATGAATGCAAACCCTGAAAAAGCACCAGAAATTAAAGAAGCAGCAATTGCTAATGCTCGTGAATTAGCAAAACGTTTCTAATATAGAATGCTTAAAAAGTCCGAACACTTGATGTTTGGACTTTTTTTCTTCTTTTTCCTTCGTTTGTCTAGTATAATGAAGGTCGGAATGATAATAGGTGGGGGTTCTGTATGATTCAAACGTTTTTTAAAATCTTTTATTTAATTTTAATTGTAATTGCGATTACACCGAGAATGTGGCGTCTTAAAAGACAAGTAAATACGATGTCGCCACAAGAAAAAGATAATGCTGTGTACAAAACGACAAATTGGTTTGGTAAGAAAATGGTACGTGTAGCTGGAGGGACAGTAGAAGTGAAAGGGCTTGAAAATGTTCCGAAAGACAAGCCGGTACTAGTTGTAAGTAATCACCAAAGTAATATGGATATCCCTGTTTTACTAGGTTACTTAAATAAACCAATTGGATTCGTGTCAAAAGCAGAGATTAAAAAGTTCCCAGTTGTACCAACTTGGATGGAACTTATGAATTGTGTATTTATGGATCGTAGCGATCGTCGTCAATCTCTTAAAGCAATTAAAGATGGAATCGAACTATTAAAGAATGGACATTCTATCGTAATTTTCCCAGAAGGAACGAGAAGTAAAGGTGGCGAAGTTGGAGAGTTTAAGGCTGGTAGTTTCCATCTTGCAGTAAAGTCAGGTGTAGCAATCTTACCTGTAACATTAGATGGGACATATAAAATGTTTGAAGCGAATGGAAATCGTATGAAGCCAGCTCATGCAACAGTAACAATTTCTAAACCGATTACACCTGAAGATTATGTGAATATGGATATTAAAGAATTAACGAAGTATACACAGGAAGTTATCGCATCACAATTACATAAGTAATAAAAAAGGTTTCAGCTTATAGTAAGCTGAAACCTTTTTTATTATGCTGTAGGTAAGACATAAAAGAGTACACAGAAGAACATCATCGCACTACCACCTAAAACGAACAGGTGCCATATGGCATGGTTGAAAGGTAGCTTTTCCCAAAGGAAGAATATAGCTCCGACAGAATATAAAATTCCACCTGCTAAAAGTAGTGAAAAACCATGTCCAGTTAGATTTTCATAAAGTGGTTTAATGGCAACGATTATGAGCCAGCCCATAATGATGTAACATAAAGTTGATGCCTTTATAAAGCGACGTACAAAGAAGATTTTGAAGATGATACCTCCGATTGCAAGTGTCCAAATTATAGCAAGCAACGTCCATCCTAATGGGCCACGAAGTGTAATAAGTAGAAAAGGAGTATACGTGCCAGCAATCAATAAGTAAATGGCTGAATGATCTAAAATAGTAAATATTTTTTCTACTTTAGGATGATGAATGCTATGTAGCAATGTTGAAAACAAGTACAGTAAGAACATGCTTACACCATAAACAGTAAATGCGACTACAGCTGATGCGGTACCGTGCTTAGAAGCATGAATAATCAATATGATTAAGGCAGGGATGCTTAAAATGGCACCGATACCATGTGTAATTGCATTTGCAATTTCTTCTTTTACAAATTGGGTCATTCGTGTCATTTTTTCAGTCATAATGCAAATCCTTTCTACTATCATAAAATAATATGTCATTTCCCTTACCATATCATACACAAGAGCAATAGAAAATGAAATTTGTATAATTGATTATATTTTTGAATTTTTTTGACAAAAGGCAATGGTTTTGTTGACGTTTTCAAACTTTTTTGACAAAATAAAATTATGCAATAGTAGGACAAGGAATCTACTAATAAAGGGGATGGAGAAATGTTTTCAAATATTGGCTTTCCAGGATTAATTTTAATTTTAGTAGCTGTACTTATTTTGTTTGGACCGAAAAAATTGCCGGAAATCGGAAAGGCTTTAGGGGAAACGTTAAAAGAATTTAAAAAATCAACGAAAGAATTGACTGATGATGCATTTCAAGAGAAGGAAAAGAAAGAAAAAATGTAATGAATTTTCCTCGAAATGGATAAATAAAGTGTGGTGAACGAGATGGAAGATCGGGAAATGAGCGTAGTAGAACATATTGTTGAGCTTCGCAAACGAGTAATATATACAGTGCTATCCTTTGTACTATTTTTAATTGTTGGATTTACTTTTACGAAGGATATTTATTTTTGGCTTGTAAAAGATTTACCAATGAAATTAACTGTTCTCGGTCCAAGTGATGTATTATGGATTTTTTTCTCGATTGCTACAGTATTTGCTATCGTTTGTACAATTCCTTTTGCTGCTATACAAATTTGGTTATTTGTAAAACCGGGTTTACATCCAAATGAACAAAAAATGACAGTAATGTATATACCGGTATTGTCTATATTATTTATTGCAGGTTTATGTTTTGGATATTTCGTTGTAATGCCGTTTTTATTTCATTTTTTAACTACGATAGGTAATGAAATGTTTAATACGATGTTTACGACAGAAAAGTATTTTCATTTTGTTCTAAATTTAACAGTTCCATTTGCTGTAATTTTCGAATTACCTGTAGTTGTAATGTTTTTAACAAGTATTGGATTGCTGACGGCGGAATTTCTAATAAAAATTAGAAGGTATGCTTACGTAGCGTTGATTATCATTGCATCGTGTATATCACCGCCTGATTTTTTATCACATAGTTTAGTAGCGGTGCCGCTTATTTGTATTTATGAAATTAGTATCGCTTTATCAAAGATTGTTAGTAAACGAAAAAAGAAAAGAGAAGAAGAAATACAGTCGAAAAGTGCCTCGTTATAAAGGCACTTTTTTTATTTAGTTGTTATACTATAGCTATAAACGTATACAATATAAAGAAGAAAAAAATTATAGAATCTCCAAAATTTAGACAAACTTTGCGCTTTACTAAGTTTATACTAAAATCATTCAGCAATATACGGATAACGAGATTCCTGTCTTATCGGATATTTAGGACGGAGGATGGATTAGGTGGAGATGAATAGAGTATAAATCTTTTAATCAAAAGGACTACAGGGATTGACTAAGTATACTTTTGTATTCATAGAAGTCGCCACTATAAACAACGTGTTACAGCGTAAAGTAGAGGAAGTTCAAAAATCCAATGAAAAAGAGGATTGATATTGTGATTACGAAAAGTTTTTATTTCACTCATTCAACAGGGGATTGTATTAAAATATTCGAAATCCCTGTCCTACAGGCGCAGCATCCATTATCGTTTCTAATTCAGTCTCGTCTTCAATTGTTTATTGCAAAAATTCAAAAACAAAAGCACCCAAGATTTTCGTATTCTTTCCGTGAATATTTACAAAATTGTTTGAAGTGGAATGATTATTTAAATGTATATAATACAAATACCCTTGAAAAAAATGCATGATACGGAGTATGGACAGGGTTAATAAACTCTGTCTTTTTCATTTTAGGTATAAAAATATAATTAATTTGGTGAAATTTGTTCGAAATTGTTGAAAGCACAGGGAATGCTAGTATAATAACAAGGAGAGCGTATTGGAAAGGGAAGAATATAATATGCAAAAAATTAAAATTGTAACAGATTCAACTGCAGATTTAGCGCAGGATGTAATCGAAAAGTATGGCATTCATGTGCTACCATTATCAATCTCTGTAAATGGACAAACATATTTAGATCGTGTTGATTTACAACCTGATGAATTTATTGAAGAAATGATCAAGTCAGAGGAATTACCAAAAACATCACAACCGGCAATGGGTACATTTGTAGAAATGTATGACAAGTTAGGTGAAGATGGAAGTGAAGTGCTTTCCATTCATATGACAAGTGGAATGAGTGGTACTGTGGCAACTGCCAATAGTGCTGCATCAATGACCGATACAAAAGTAACAGTTGTTGATTCTCAATTTATTACACATGCTTTAGCATATCAAGTAATAGAAGCTGCGAAAATGGCAAATGAAGGACGCTCACTAGAAGAAATTTTAAAACGTGTAGATGAAGTGAGGAAGAATACTCGTTTATATGTAGTAGTAGATACATTAGAAAACTTAGTGAAGGGTGGGCGTATCGGTAAAGGAAAAGCGTTTATCGGTTCGCTACTTAATATAAAACCAATTGCTAGCCTTGAAGATGGTGTTTATAACCCTGTAACGAAAGTGCGTAGCCAAGGTCAAATTGTAAAAACGTTAGCTAAGTTATTTGAGGAAGATACAGCTGGAAAAGTTGTAAAAGCTGTTGCGATTCCACATGCGAAAGCAATTCCTTTAGCTGAAAATGTAAAAGCGGCTGTTGAAAAAGTAAGTGGATTTGCTCAATCAGAAATTTTCTTTACGACGCCTATTATTAGTACTCATACAGGTCCGGGTGCAATCGGATTTATGTATTTAGCAGAGTAATAAAAAAGCTACTTGAAATTTATTTCAAGTAGCTTTTTTATGTGAATAGAAAGTAAGAAATAAGAAGGGTTATACAGGCACTCCCGCTAATGATATAGCGAGTCTGTAAATATTCATTCATAGAAAACACCCACTGATTAAAGTTTCACTTTATGATTTTCTATAGTATATGTTGGATATAGAAAATAAGTAGTTACGTTATACGTGTAACGTTTCACTTTTTTCATTTGTTTGCTTATCATTTGTTACGCTATTAGAAGTGAAAGTTTGGCCTAAAAAGAGGACATGCAGTTGTTCCCACGGTAACATACGTAAATTCCAATTATTTCGAAGCCTGGTTACTGCCTCACGAGGTGTTTCATCGGCGAGTGCAAAAGCTCCGTAATGCATCGGTATAAAGTGTGCAGCGTTTAAATCTAAATAAGCTTGCACAGCCTCTTCAGGTGAAACATGAGATACTTTCATAAACCATTCTGGTTCATAAGCGCCAATTGGCATAAGGGCAATATCAATTGAAAAGCGTTTGCCAATTTCTTTGAAACCTTGGAAATAACCACTGTCACCACAAAAATAAATGGTTTCTTTCGTTGTTTCATTATTAATAATCCATCCCCCCCAGTGAGAGGTATTCATATCAAATAAGGATCTTCTCGTCCAGTGCTGGGCAGGTACGAAGTGAATGGAAACATCATTAACTGTTGTATTTTCCCACCAATTATACTCTTCTACGTGAGTGAATTTTTTGCGAGTAAATAATTTTTTCAGTCCAATAGGTACAAGGTATAAAACATCATCATTTAGCTGGCGGAGCGTTGAAAAATCTAAATGATCATAATGACCGTGCGAAATGAGGACAATATCAATTTTAGGTAGTTCTTGTATAGAAAGGCCCGGTTCAGTAAGTCTTGGAACTAATTTTAATTTAGTAGCCCAAACTGGATCTGTTAATATATTCAGCCCATTCATTTGGATAAGGAATGTAGAATGGCCAATCCAAGTTACAGTCGTCTTTTCAAAGTTGTTTTGTAGGAATTTGCTTTGTTTAATAGGTGATTGTTCTACTAAAAAAGAAAAATCCTTTTTATTTTGTTTTCGCTCTTTTCGCCAACGTATGAAGGAACGAATTGATTTTTTTGTGCTTACATTATCCATATTTTCATAACGTTTTGTCATGAACATCACCTCATTTAAAATCGTTGTAATTGTATTGTACCGAAATGTTGTTAAGGAATACAGTGAATAACATGGATGAATGTTTAACGAATTGTTAAAAAATAGGGGGATACGTTTACAAAAGTAACAATAAAATTAGTTTTGCAAATTCTATTTAGAGATATAATAGTGAAAAAATATATTTTGTCTAGTAATTCGCTTGAAATAAAGAAGTAACATACGTAAATTCGTACGATTTCGTGAACAAATGTAGTAAACAATTTTCTCGTAGTGTTAACTTTTGTTATGATAAACATAACCTATTTAAATTTAGGATAGAGAAAAGAGGTTTATATATGAAGCGTTATCAAAAAATAATTGGTCTTATGGTTGTATTTTGTCTCTTTGTACTTGCTGGATGTAGTGAATCGGGTTCAAAGCTTCGTAAACCATTGAATTGGGATTTAGAAACTTTCCAATTTACAAATCAAGATGGAAAGTCATTTGGTACAAAAGATTTAAAAGGGAAAGTCTGGGTTGCTGACTTTATGTTCACAAATTGCCAAACAGTTTGTCCACCAATGACTGCTAATATGGCAAAACTACAAAAGATGGCCAAAGAAGAGAAATTAGACGTTCAGTTTGTTTCGTTTAGTGTAGATCCAGACCTTGATAAGCCGGAGAATCTGAAGGCTTTCATTCAAAAGTTTACAGAGGATACTAGTAACTGGAATTTATTAACGGGTTATTCGTTAGAAGATATTACAAAGTTTTCAAAAGATAATTTCCAATCACTTGTAGATAAACCGGAGAATGGTCAAGTTATGCATGGTACATCATTTTATTTAATTGATCAAAACGGAAAAGTAATGAAAAAGTATAGTGGCATTAGTAATACGCCGTACGAAGACATTATACGTGATATGAAGCGATTAGCGGATTAAAAAGAAGGGTGCAAAGCACCCTTCTTTTTTTTACATTAGTCTATGGATAAAATGTCATGCTGTTGTGGTAGTTTTGGTGCTCGAATTTCTAACACGCCGTTTTGATACGAAGCTTTCGCTGCTTTTTTATTAATTGAGTAGGGTAATTTAATCAATCTTGATGCTTCTGAAATGGAACGTTCTCGGCGATAATAGTTATGAGATGTTTCTTCCTCGACCTCTTCAAGTATCTCTTCTTTTACAGAGACTTTTAAGTATTCACTTTGTATTTCAATTTGAATTTGTTCTTTTTGTATACCTGGTAGTTCAGCTGTAACAACGAGTTCTTCACCAACTTCATATAAATCTACAGGGAATGTTAATAAACGGTTTCCTTTTTGGAAAAAATGATTTAAATCAGCGATTACATTGCGAAGTGGTGTTTGCTCGAAGAAATCATCAATTTGCTTTAAATAATTGCGAACCGGTGGGCGAGAAGAGTCTTTTTTTTCTTCACTCATGGTATTCCCTCCTAGAAATCAATTTGCAATATCATATGACAAAAGCGGAGAAAGGTGACTGCCTAGTTTTCATGTTTTCATAAAAAATTGTTAAAAATGTGAAATGGAGTGATTTTTTTATAGTTTTTGGTCGCCATATTCAATTGATTATGCTAGTATAAATAGGGTTGATATAGTAGTATATAGACAGAATGAAAACTGAAAGAGGGTAAGAAGTATGTGTGGTTTTGTAGGATGTTTATGTGAAAACCCTAGAGAGTTTTCAGAAACAGAAAAACATCAATTTGAAAATATGAACACGATGATTTTCCACCGCGGTCCAGATGACGAAGGATATTTTCGTGATGAACATGTACAATTTGGCTTCCGCCGTTTAAGCATCATTGACTTAGAGGCAGGACATCAGCCGCTAACTTATGAAAATGATCGATATGTAATTATTTTTAATGGTGAAATTTACAACTATGTAGAATTACGTGAAATGTTACTTGAAAAAGGTGCAACGTTTGCAACGCAATCTGATACAGAAGTTATCATTGCATTGTATGCACATATGAAAGAAAAATGTGTAGACTATCTTCGTGGTATGTTTGCATTTATGATTTGGGATCGAGAAGAGAAGAAACTTTTCGGTGCACGTGACCACTTCGGTATTAAACCTTTATACATTGCACAACAAGGTGATACTACATTCTTCGCATCTGAGAAGAAAAGTATTATGCATGTGATGGAAGATAAAGGCGTTAATCCAACGTCACTACAACATTACTTTACGTACCAATATGGTCCAGAGCCAGAAACATTAACAATTGATGTTAATAAAATCGAGCCTGGTCATTATTTCGTAAAAGAAGTTGGTAAAGAGATGGAGATCCATCGCTACTGGAAACCTTATTTCAATGCTTCAAGTGCAACGAAAGAGGAGCATATCCAAGCAATTCGTGATGTGTTATATGATTCAGTAAAAGTGCATATGCGCAGTGATGTACCAGTAGGTTCATTCTTATCTGGTGGTATCGATTCATCTATTATCGCTTCTATCGCAAGAGAAATGAATCCAAATCTTTTAACATTCTCTATTGGTTTTGAACAACGTGGCTTCAGTGAAGTTGATGTTGCCAAAGAAACTGCTGAGAAATTAGGCGTTAAAAACCATAACGTATTCATTTCAGCGAAAGAGTTTATGGATGAGTTCCCAAAAATCATTTGGCATATGGATGATCCTTTAGCAGATCCAGCAGCTGTACCATTGTACTTCGTTGCAAAAGAAGCACGTAAGCATGTAACAGTTGTTCTTTCAGGTGAAGGTGCAGACGAGCTATTTGGTGGGTATAACATTTATCGTGAGCCAAACTCACTAAAAATGTTCTCTTACATTCCTAGCCCGGGTAAGAGCGTTCTAAAAGCATTAAGTGGTGCTCTTAAAGAAGGCTTTAAAGGAAAGAGCTTCCTAGAGCGTGGATGTACGCCAATTGAAGAGCGTTACTATGGAAACGCGAAAATCTTCCGTGAAGAAGAAAAAGTTGAATTAATGAAGTATTACAATGAAAGTGTTAACTATATGGATATCACGAAACCATTGTATAACGAAATTAAAGATTATGATGATGTAAGCAAAATGCAGTACATTGACATGTTCACATGGTTACGCGGTGACATTTTATTAAAAGCTGATAAGATGACAATGGCAAACTCATTAGAACTTCGTGTACCGTTCTTAGATAAAGAAGTGTTCGATGTTGCATCTAAAATTCCAACTGAATTTAAGATTGCTAACGGAACTACGAAAGCTATTTTACGTGAAGCAGCACGCGGAATCGTTCCAGATCACGTATTAGATCGTAAAAAACTTGGATTCCCAGTACCAATTCGTCACTGGTTAAAAGACGAAATGCATGATTGGGCTATCAATATTATAAACGAGAGTAAAACAGAGCATTTAATCGACAAACAGTACGTATTAAACTTACTGGAAGCACATTGTGCAGATAAAGGCGATTATAGCCGTAAAATTTGGACTGTACTTGCGTTTATGGTATGGCATCAAATTTATGTTGAGCATAAATACGATACGAATAAGTTCCACGAAGAAACGAAACGTGCGTATAGCTTAGTTTAATTAGAAAAACCTTAAGATCGCATACGATCTTAAGGTTTTTTTCATAAATAGAACGAATTATTGATACAATAATAGTAAAAGGATGGACAACATATGATTACGTTTGAAAAAGTAAATGTAGAAAATGAAAACGTTGTTAAAGAAATGTTTCGCTCACATAGTTTAAGTGAGAATCAGGTACAGTATTGTGTGAAAGTTGATGATACATATATTGGTGTAATAGATTATTGTGTTCAAGAGGAGAGTGCGGTTTTATCTCAGTTAATTATTCACTTTGATTATCAAAGTTACGGTTATGGAACAAATACGTATTTTACATTTGAAACGATGATGAAAGAAAGAAATGTGAAAGAGATAAAAGTAATACAAACGGAATTAACGGAACAAGCTAAATCTTTCATAGAGAGCTTTGGTTTTAATGAAGAAAATGGAATATATGTGAAAAAAATATAACGATGCGTAGTTACGCGGGATAAATATAAGGCAGGTGGATATATGATGATGACTTCTGGTCTTGTATTAATTGGAGGGTGTTTTCTAGTAGCAGAGCTAATCCATATGTTCATTCGAAAAAGAATGAATAAGAAGAAAAAGCCGTATGAATTACAATATGCCCCTGTGTTTTTCCTTTTATTTTGTATGCTGATTACATTACAAAACATAATGAACTTTCCGCCGCTATTAAATATTTTTTTAAAGTTCGGTTTGCTGTATAGTAGTACTGGAATAGCTCTTTTATTCTTTTTATTTTGCATACGTTATATTCACTATCAATCGTATATATTTATTTTAAATTGGTTAAAGCAAAATGAAAGAAACCGCCTTACATAAGGCGGTTTCTTTGTATTTATAATAGCTTTGAAAGTTATAGTAAGTAAACAGTTTTATCTAATAGAAGTTCCATATAACACGCAATACGAACTGCTATGGGTGCAATCTGAAATGAAATAACAAGATACAGATGTTTTTATATATAAAGCTCAAAAATTCATTAGAATTTATTGAAATGATTAGATGATTCCACATATTATCTGTTGTTAGTATGTGGTACTATATATTCTTAATCTATAACGTAAGTAAGTGTATAAATTTGAAATGTAAATCAACTAGCTTATCTTAAGTGCTGACAAATTGAAGAAGGAAATTTTTTAGGAGGTATCGTTTTTGTATGTTTAATATTGATATGTTATTTCTTGAATGGATGACCAGTCTGGAGGGAAGTGTACTTACAATACTTTTCAAATTTATATCCAGTATTGCAAATAAAACGCTGTATTTAGTTATTATTTCGATTTTATATTGGTGTGTTTCTAAAAGAAAAGCATTTCATATGATTGTTATACTTTGTTTTTCTGGGTATATAGGGATAGTGGTAAAAGAATTCATGAAAATCCCAAGGCCGTATACATACGAAGGAGTTCAAGCTTTATATGAAAAATCCGTCGCAGGATATTCTTTTCCAAGTACACACGTCCAGTTAGGGGCAACGTTTTGGAGTTCGTTCATGAGTTTATGTAAAAAGAGAATCATTTGGATCATTGGAATTATTTTTATAATATTGGTTGCTATTTCTCGTCTTTATTTACGTGTACATTGGCTTAGTGATATAGTAGGAGCTGTTTTAATTAGTGTCATAGTTGTTTATTTATATACGAAAGTAACAGTGGAATTAAATGATAGGAAATTTATATTGTTACAACGAATTGTATTGGCTGCTTCCCTCATAATGTATTTCGTGACAGACCAAATAGATAATTTAAAGTTGCTTGGAGTTTTGACAGGTTCTACGATTGGTATCATGTTAGAAAATCATTTTATTAAAATGATTGAAAATAATAATTTTAAAATACAAGTAGTAAAAACAGTATTAGGTCTTAGTTTCATGTTCATGATACAGCTCATACTAAAAAAAATAATACCTGATATGTATTATTTACGTTATGTATTGACTGGAATTACAATTACTTTCTTATGTCCATTTCTATTTCACATGTTACGGTTAAAAAATGTGAGTAGCAAATAAGTACAAAAATATTTTGAATAAAAATGAGATCTAAATTATATATATTGAAAAAGTTTTCTGATATATCTATTGACAATGTATGAGATATACATTACTCTTTAGAATGTGAATGATAATCAGTTTCAACTAGGGGGGCTTATGACACGCACTAAAAACTTGTTTATATTTTGCGTTATGTTATTAACGATCATAATCGCAGGGTGTAGTAAAGAAGAGAAGAAAGAAAATGATACATCAGCTAAAGCAAAAGATTCATATACAATAAAGCATGCAATGGGAGAAACGACAGTAAATGGTACACCAAAAAGAGTTGTCGTTTTAACAAACGAGGGTGCTGAAGCGCTTTTAACTGTTGGAGTAACACCAGTCGGAATGACAAAACCACGTGCTGGTGATGAATGGTATCCTCATTTAGCGAAAGAGTTAAAAAATACGAAAGTAGTAGGAACTGAGCGTGACATTAATTTAGAGGCGGTAATGAAGCTTCAGCCGGATCTAATTATCGGAAATAAAATGCGTCACGAAAAAATATACGAGCAGTTAAAAGAAATCGCGCCAACAGTATATGCTGAAACGTTGCGCGGTGATTGGAAAGAAAACTTTACGCTGTATACAAAAGCTGTAAATAAAGAAAAAGAAGGGCAAAATGCTCTTAATGATTATAAAAAGCGTATTACAGCAATAAAAGAACAATTAGGTGATAAAATTAACTCTAAAGTTTCCATTATTCGCTTCGTCCCAGGTGATGTCCGTATTTATCAAAAAAATTCATTCTCAGGCGTTGTATTAAATGATATTGGATTTAAACGACCACCACTACAAGATAAAGATGAATTTGCGATAAAAGGAATTACAAAAGAGCAAATTCCAAATATGGACGGGGACTATATATTCTATTTCACATCTGATAAAGATGCGGATAAGAATAATGAAGGAAACACGTTAGCGAAAGAATGGACAGAAGATCCACTTTTTAAGCAGTTACAGGCTTCTAAAGATAATAAAGTATTCCAAGTAGATGAAGTGATTTGGAATACAGCAGGTGGTATTGTAGCTGCCAATCTTATGTTAGATGATATTGAAAAATATTTTCTGAAGTAAATGAACGGTCGAGTACATCACTTTAAATGAGTGATGTACTTTTTCATTTATAAAAATACAGAAAATTCCTTCTTTTGGATGCGGATAAGTTGTACAATTAAACCAATCATGGAATAAAGGAGTGGAAATAAATGAAAGCTACTCATAAAGATTGGATTTTGTTTAACGGAAGAATGGTAAATACGAAGGAAGAACAGCCGATGATTCCATTAGAGGAGAGAGGATTTCAATTTGGCGATGGTATATATGAGGTTTTCAGACTATATGATGGGAAGCCACATTTATTAGATTTACATTTAGAACGATTCTTTAATTCTATGGAAGAAATAAAAATAATTCCACCGTTTACTAAGGAAGAGTTGGTGGAAGAATTATATCAAATGATTGAAAAAAATCACTTTCAAGAAGATGGGAATGTATATTTGCAAATATCAAGAGGTGCTCAAGCACGTAATCATGTGTATGAATCAAATATGGAACCAACATATTTTGCAAATATAGTTTCATTTCCAAGGCCAATTGCAGCTATGGAACGAGGAATAAAAGTTACTGTAGAAGAGGATATACGTTGGAAGTTCTGTCATATAAAATCTTTAAATCTGCTACCTAATATTATGATTAAAAATAAAATAAACGAACAAGGTTATCAAGAAGCAATATTAGTACGAGATGGAATTGTAACGGAAGGGTGTCATTCAAATTTCTTTATGGTGAAAAATAATAAATTAATTACACATCCGGCTGACAATTTCATTCTCCACGGCATTACACGCCACTTCGTTATTACGTTAGCGAAAGAGTTACATATTGAAGTAGAAGAACGAGAATTTTCATTACAAGAAGTATATGAAGCTGATGAGTGTTTCTTCACAGCGACACCACTTGAAATATTCCCAGTCGTTCAAATAGGTGATGAACAGTTTGGAACCGGGGAAAGAGGACCAATTACAAAGAAACTCCAAGTTACATATGAAGAAAGTATTCGTTTGTTTAAAGTTACGAACTAATATTGAAGAAAAAAGCTGGTATTCCTCCAGCTTTTTTTCATGATATAATTCAAGCATAGGACAAGATTTGAAAACGCTGTAAAAAGGGGATTTAATGTATGAATTATGAAGATTTTAAAGAATTAATTCACGGTAGACGAAGTGTTAGGAAGTTCACAGAACAAGAAGTATCCACTAGTGATATAAAAGAAATTATTGATTGTGCTCGTTATGCGCCGAGTGATACGAACTCACAAACTTGGGAGTTCTTGGTCATTATGAACCGAGAGAAAATTAAAGAAATTGAACAAATGACATGGGATGCATTACATAAACTTGCGGCAAAAGCGGCAGAAAACGGAGAAGAGAAAGCAGGGAAATTACTTACACGTTCTTTCGGGCCATATGCGACAGCTTTCTCGGAGGCGCCAGTATTAATCGTATGTTTGGCCACACCATATGAATCAAAGTTTCGTGAAAAGATTTTTGATCCAATTGCTTTTGTTCCAGATTCAGTTTGGGAAGAAGAAGGAATTAAGAGCAGCTGTTTAGCGGCACAAAATTTAATGCTAGCTGCACATGCGAAGGGACTTGGTACTTGTCCGATGACAGGACCAGTATTGTTAGCTCAAGATGAACTACGACAATACTTACAAATTGAGCCTGAAAAACAAATAAATATGGTTATTTCACTCGGTTTTCCGAAAGATAAGCCGAAGAAACTTCCAAGAAAAGAAGTAGATGAGATTACAACATTTGTTTTTTAAAGCCCAAAATAAAAAGACATTGAATGAACAATGTCTTTTTATTTTGGGTAGGTATGTAATTCAATTGTTAGGCTAAAATGATAGATAAGAGGGAATTACTATTTATTTCATAAAAAAAATTAATGTTCTATTAAGGAAAGTATGATACATTAATCGTGAGCAATATTCTATTTGTTCATGAAAGTGTTGAAAGTAGTCTTAAAATTTAAAAGTTATTTTTGTATAATAAATTATAATGAAATGACAGGGGGGATGAATTTTGAAAAAATTCATAATCACTGGATTGTCTGTATTGTTACTAGCTGGTTGCGGTACTCCACAGGAAAAAGAGGGTACACAATCAAAGCAGGAAGAAAAAGTTGTAAACGCAAGTAATGAGAATGTAGTTGTATTTCCTGAAGGAGCAGTGTCAGTCGGAGAAGGAAAAGTGAAAGTTATTACTCCAGATGGCACCTCTGAAAATGGCAATATACCGGCTGTGTTCATCAAAAAGGATACTTTAATTCAGCAAGTTGAATTAGAGCTTTCTAATTTTCAAAACGATAAAGAAACATTTATATTTGTAGATCAAGTATATACAGATAAACATCAAGTCACTAGTACAACACAGACAACCGTACAATTAAAAGAAAAAACGCTTGAGACAGGTAATCATACGGTTACTGCAGTTCAGTATGAAAACAATGACCCGAAAGGAAAGGTTATTAGTTTTAATCAAGCAACATTTGAGACAAAGCCTGCGTCTTAATAAGAATAAAAAGTACATTACTCAAAAAGTAGTGTACTTTTTTGTTTGGACTAGCGGATGTGATAGTGAATAACTTGTTTCGTTTTCTAATACGATTAAATAGGAAGAAATCACTTGTTATTACTATGGCAGAGAAAGAGATTGAAGGTGTGAATCGATGTATTCGTATCGTATTGATTAGTATAATGATGTCAGTAATTTGGCTTACGATACAAGAAGCCATTCAAATTACATTCAATTATCAAATTCATGATTTGTTAATAGTAGCTATTTGTTTTATCACTATTTATCTTTTTTGTGATAAACTCGGATTAAGGTAAGTTTTGAGAGAAAAATATAGGTATTTCATTTGAAATGTCGAAAAGTACATACGATGTCGTAATAACAAATTTTCTATTGTTTACTGTGAAACAGAAGAAGGGGAGATAGTAGTTATGAAACGAGCGCTTATTAATATTGATTATACATATGATTTTGTAGCCGAAAAAGGTGCTTTAACATGCGGGAAACCAGGACAAGAAATTGAGAAAGAAATTGTACATATAACGAAGCAATATATTGAAAATGGAGATTACGTTGTCTTTGCGATCGATAAACATGAAGAAAACGATGTATATCATCCAGAATCAAAGTTATTCCCGCCTCACAACATAGCTAGTACAAAGGGAAGAGATTTGTTCGGTGAATTGCAAGATGTATATGAAACATATAAAAGTGCTGAGAATGTATATTACATGGATAAAACACGATATAGTGCATTTGCAGGAACAAACTTAGAGATGAAGTTAAGAGAAAGAGGAATAGAAGAAGTTCATCTTGTAGGTGTTTGTACTGATATTTGTGTTCTCCACACAGCAGTAGACGCTTATAATAAAGGATTTAAAATTGTAGTTTATGAAAAAGCGGTTGCATCTTTTAATGCGCAAGGACATGAATTTGCACTTGGACATTTTAAGTCATGCTTACATGCAGAAGTAAAGTAAAAAAAGAGGCCTTTAAAAAGGTCTCTTTTTACGTTATAGCTCATTGTTAGTAACCTCCGCGAGTCAAAATATTTTTAAATGAACAATTCGGCGTTGTGTTAATATTTCACTTTTTGTTTAGGAAAGTATTGAGGTCTTAAAATAAATTCATTTAATAAAATTTCAATTGTCAGCTCCCTTTAGGTGATGAAAAAGGGTATATTTATAGAAGAAAGTGTAACAAGTTTTAAAGAAATCAAAAGTTATGACAATAAATTAGTTTTTCGTGAAATTTTCATTAGTTAAGGGTGTGGTTGGATGAGTTTATTAACGTATACTGAAGAATTTTTTAATTATGTAAGAGAGTTTTTACTTTTAAGATTTTTACTATTTGCTTTAGTTCTAATCATTATCTCATTTGTAATTAACCGTATTATTGATTGGTTTTTTAGGAAATCAAGCTTTTTTGATGAAGAGGTAGAGCAAACGATTCAAAGTGTGATCCGATCTATTTTTAGATATATCATTATCATCAGTCTAATCATATATTTAATTAGCCAATTTGTAGATATAAAAAGTATAATTGCAGGCGCAGGGATAGCGGGGGTTGTTATCGGTTTTGCTGCACAACAGATGCTAAAAGATGTTATATTAGGCTTTGCGCGATTAGCGGACAAAGAGTTTCGTGTTGGCGATTTTGTTACTTTTAACGGAACAAATTCAGGAACAATTGAGGAAATTAGTATTCGTTTTATGCAAATTCGTGAATGGTCAGGAAAACTCCTAACTATACCACATGGAGAGATTAGGACGATACAAAATTTTAATAAAGGATGGATGCGCGTAATTGAACGGATTACGGTAAGTTATCAGGAAGATCCTACAAGAGTTAAGGAATTGTTGGAAGAAGTTTGTGTGAATTGTAATGAAAAATTGGCTCCAAGTCTTTATAAAGTAGAGGATGAAGCTGTTGAGCCATTTAAATATGTTGGTGTTACAGATTTAAATCCGAATCTTAAATATGTTGGATATGAATTTTGTATTACAGGTTTAATAAAGCCAGAAGATTATTTTGAAACTTCTAGACAAGTAAGATTTGAATTGATGTCTATGTTCCATAAGAATCAAGTGCAGATGCCAGCAGCCAATATGGTCGTTACTGCTGAAAGCTTACAGCATGCCCGTGCTGGACAATCTTTACCCCACTTTAATGGGCAGTAAGATCCCCACCTCAAAATTCAGCGAAAGCAAAGAAGTTAGGTGGGGGGGCAACTGCCCATAAAAGTCCGATTGGTTCAACTAATAATCAGTGGGGATGAAGAAAAACCCCACTGATTAAAGTTTCACTTTATCGGACAGTTAAAGTAGAACAGTTTGTTAACAAAAATTCTGCATCCAACATTGGATAGAAAAATAATAATAAAATGATTGAGATAAAGAAAGAGCCAAAGGAAATTGGCTTTTTTTAATTTGTAGAATTTAGAAATTTCTTAATGTTATAATGGTAGTTGGTGATGAAAATGAACTTTGAAGAAAAAGAGATGTATCGTTTAGAAGCATTAAAAGCAATTGCTGAATTATTAAATGAAGCAACAGACTTACAGGACATGTTAGAAAAAGTGTTACATACATTGTTACAAGTTATGAATTTACAAACAGGGTGGATATTCTTTATCGATGAAAGTGGAAAGCACCGTATGCTTGTAGATCAAAACTTACCTCCAGCTCTTACGTGGCAAGAAAAGAGGCCAATGTGTGAAGGAGACTGTTGGTGTGTAGAGCGTTTTGTAAATGGGAGATTAGAAAAAGCAACAAATATTATTGAATGTAAGCGGATAGAGGATGCGATTGAATGTAATTGGGGAGAGACAGAAGATGTTACGCATCATGCGACAATTCCTCTTAGGTCTGGGTCGGAGAAGTTTGGTCTATTAAATGTGGCCTGTGGCCTCGCCTCAAAAAACACATTTTTCAGAGGAAGAATTAGCATTATTAGAATCAATTGCATTTCAAATAGGAACGACAATACAACGTATTCAGTTAGTGGAAAAAGAACGTAAATACGTAGTGGTAGCTGAAAGAAATCGACTTGCACGTGATTTACATGATTCAGTAAAACAATTGTTATTTTCTATTATGCTAACAGCAAAAGGTACTCTAAATATGACGCAAGATAGAGACTTGCAAGAGATGTTAAGTTATATTGGAGAATTATCACAGGAAGCATTACAAGAAATGACACTTTTAATTTGGCAATTAAGACCGGAAGGATTAGAGAAAGGTCTAGCAGAAGCAATTAAAAATTACGGGAAGTTGTTAGGGATTCATGTGGAAGTTCGAATTGATGGAATGGTTTCAATTGGGGATGAAATAGAAGAAGTTTTATGGCGTATTAGTCAAGAAGCAATACATAATTGTAAAAAACATGCATCATGTGAAAAGGTAAATGTTCTTTTAAAAATAGAAAATAACCAGCTATATTTTTACATAGAGGATAACGGAATAGGATTTATACAAGATAACGTAAGAGAGACAGCGCTCGGCTTAAAAAGTATGAAGGAACGTATTCAGTTAATGAAGGGATCGTTTCAAATAAAAACGGAGCTGAAAAAGGGTACGAAAATTGAAATTCAATTGCCGGTTTGAAGGGGAGAAGAAGGTTGAAAATTAAATTACTTTTAGTTGAGGATCATCATATCGTTCGAAGAGGACTTGTATTCTTTTTGAAAACGAGAGAAGAATTTGAAATTGTTGGGGAAGCAGAAAATGGTGAAGAGGCATTAATATTCGTCCAAACAAAAAGACCAGATGTAGTATTAATGGATCTATCAATGCCGAAGATGGATGGTATTGAAGCAACAAAACGGATAAAACAATATGATGAGACAATAAAGATACTTATATTAAGCAGTTTTTCAGAGCAAGATTATGTTTTACCAGCACTAGAAGCTGGAGCAGATGGTTATCAATTAAAAGAAGTACAACCTGAGCAACTTGTTGCTTCTATCATTGCAGTACAGGAAGGTAATGCGAATTTTCACCCGAAAGTAACACCAGCACTCTTAGGACGATCAGCAGTCAAAAAAGAAAAAGAAAACCCTTTTTCCATGCTAACGAAAAGAGAGCAAGAAGTACTTCGTGAAATTGCGAAAGGGAGAAGCAATAAGGAAATTGCAGTAGAGCTTCATATTACAGAACAAACTGTAAAAACGCATGTTTCAAATGTTTTAGCTAAGCTGGAAGTAGATGATCGTACGCAAGCTGCATTATATGCGGTGAAGCATAGAGGGAATAATAAATTTGAATAATTATGTACTATGTTGCGACAGAATACATAGGAGCCTTTAAAATTTATCTCGCTATTTTCGGGATAATAATCATTGGGAGATGTACAATAAGCTCGCTAATTAAAACTTCAATTTATAGTAGTGCCAAATAAAGGTTTTTCTTCTTTCGATAATTAGGTACAATAAAGCTACGATGGAAGGGGAAGATATGCTATGCCAGGTACAAGAAATGGGCTTGGAAAGATTCAGGCTTCGTTAAACGGTTTATCACCGAAATTGCGAAGTATTGCTGAACATATATTGAAACATCCACAAGATGTTGTACATAAATCTATTACAGAATTAGCTGAAGTTACGAATAGCTCCGAAGCTACGATATTCCGCTTATGTAAGCACCTTGGTTTTCAAGGGTTTCAAGATTTAAAGATTACATTAGCTCGTGAAATTGTACATACTCCAATGCAAAATATTCATGAAGAAGTATCGGCGGAAGATAGCATGGTAACTGTTGCTAAAAAAGTTTTTCATTCGCATATTACAGGACTGCAAGATACATTACATTTGCTAAACGATACAGCACTAGAGCAAGCGGTAAAAGTATTGCAAGATACAAGCCGTATTGAGTTTTATGGAAATGGTGGTTCCGGTATTATTGCGATGGATGCATATCATAAATTTATGAGAACAGGTATTTCTTGTATTGCTCATACAGATTCACATTTTCAAATTTTGGGTGCGGGTTTACTAACTAAAGAAGCAGTGGTCATTGCAATTTCTCATTCTGGTAGCAATAAAGGGTTACTGGAAGCGTTAGAAGTAGCAAAAGCAAGGGGAGCTCGCATTATTGCAATTACGAGCTATCAGAAATCAGCATTAAGTCAACTTGCTAATATTACTTTATATACTTCAACACGTGAGACGGAATTCCGCACAGAAGCCAGTTCATCAAGATTAGCACAGTTAAGTTTATTAGATACTTTATACGTTGGGTTATCGTTACAACGCCAAGAAGAAACGTTGCAAAATTTACAAAGTATACGTGAAACAATTTCGATGAAACGAATATAAAAGGTCCTTCAGTTGAAGGGCTTTTTATATTGGTCAATAGTCGTTTGTGAAAATCTGCTGATTATAATTTTCTGTTTTAAGAATCTTTTTTAATTGAGTCTTATACTCCGCACCTAGAATTTTAATTAACGATACATGAATGAAAATTCAGTTTTCCTTTAAATATAGTAAGAAAATATTTGGTTAATAATTCAAATATTGTTCAATATTTAACAATAAGCTTTTAAAATTACATGTTATGATGAACCTGTAATGATGATTGAACATTTAAATTTGGCATAATGATTAGCCAAATCAGTGAAGACAGAAGTTTTGAGATGTACTCATTAAAATTCTAAAACACTAAAGGGGAGATCACATATGAAAGCAGTAGTAGTTAATAAAAATAGTAAAGCAAACATTGAAGTTATCGAAAAGGAATTACGTCCGTTACACTCAGGTGAAGCGTTAGTAGATGTAGAGTATTGTGGGGTTTGTCATACTGATTTACACGTTGCAAATCATGATTTTGGAAACACAGATGGTCGTATTCTTGGTCATGAGGGTGTAGGTATTGTTACGAAACTTGCTGATGATGTTACTTCACTAAAGATAGGTGATCGTGTAAGTATTGCATGGATGTTCCAATCTTGTGGACGTTGTGAATATTGTGTAACTGGTAGAGAAACATTTTGCCGTGAAGTTAAGAATGCTGGTTATTCAGTAGATGGTGGTATGGCGGAGCAATGTATTGTTACAGCTGACTATGCGGTGAAAGTACCAGAAGGATTAGATCCTGCTCAAGCATCATCAATTACATGTGCGGGCGTAACTACATATAAAGCAATAAAAGTATCAGATATTAAACCTGGTCAACCTATCGTTATCTATGGTTGTGGTGGATTAGGTAACCTAGCTATCCAATATGCTAAAAACGTATTTGGTGCAAAGGTAATTGCAGTAGATATTAATGATGATAAATTAGCCTTAGCAAAAGAGGTTGGAGCTGATATGACTATCAATCCAATTTCTCAAGGTCCTGCTGATAAGATTGTGCAAGATGAGTTTGGTGGTGCTTATGCTGCTGTAGTAACAGCTGTTTCTAAAGTAGCATTCAACTCAGCAGTTGATGCAGTACGTGCTTGTGGTAAAGTCGTTGCAGTCGGTTTACCAGTAGAAACTATGGATTTAAACATTCCGCGACTTGTATTAGATGGAATTGAAGTAGTTGGTTCTCTAGTCGGTACACGTAAGGACTTAGAGGAGGCATTCATGTTCGGTGCAGAAGGCAAGGTAGTGCCGGTTGTTCAAACGTGTTCTCTAGATAAAGTACAAAATGTATTCGAAGAAATGGAACAAGGTAGAATTCAAGGACGTATGGTAATCGATTTTAAACAGCATAATTGTGATTGTAAATAATTCACTTTAAATATAAAGAATATGAGTCTAGCAAAGGATATTAAAAAAGTTAGACGGCATAAAGAAGCTGATCCCTGCATTCAACAAGGATCAGCTTTTTTAATATCAATGCTGATTAATGAGAAATGATTAAAGGTTCACTTTATCTGCAAACGAAAAAGAATCTTTACTTTTAACAAATTTTTTATGATCTGGAACGGTTTGAATTGCTACTGCTTGTAAATCTCTTGCTTTCAGTGCATCTTGAATCCCGATTGTCATAAGTTTAATAAAAAGAATCGTAATAAAGAATGAAACGAGAGTATAAAAAATAATCCACCATGAAAGATTCATTTCATAACGATTTAATCCAATAAGTCCTGCCCAATCATTAGATAGAGAAACAGGTTTGAGCACTCCGTCATAGAGTTCCCGCATTTGTATCCCGCCAATTACAATGTCAAGCAACGCTAAATGGATAACGAGTATGAGTGCTTGGACGATATGTTCCATGAATAACACAAATAAGCGATCAACTAATAAGACTCGTAAGTGTTTTTTGATAATATGAAAACGGCTAGCCCCTAGCAATTGGGAACTTAAAATGTAATCTTTTTTCATAAATTCATCAACCTCTGAGGATATATATAAAGAAAGTGTGGGCAGAGCGACGAAAATAAGTACGAGTACTTGATAAAACGCAAATGAAATATTTGGATCTAATCTATCAGCATTTGATACGATTACAATATTAACGGGCGTGATGAGTATAAATGCGATAAATAAAGTAGGAATGTAATAAAAAACTTCTGAGCATGACTGGAAAAATCTCTTGAATTTTGGAGCATATAAACTTAAGAGGATTCCTATACATGTTCCGAATAAAATTCGAAAGAAGCTAATTGCCACGGCTAATAAAATGGTAAATTTTGCTCCTTCTATAATTTGTAAGAAAACAGATTCTCCAAAACGATCAGATCCAAAAGGCGGTATTAACGATGGTGGAAAGGGGGCCTTTCCAAGTAATTCGTTATTGTCATTGTAAAGTAACTGAGGAGTTTTTGGAATGGTATCTTTAAAGAACCAGCTATAAATAAAACTCGCTGAAACAAGTATGAATAAATAAGTAAAGCCGATTAAAAATCGTTTTGATTTCCAAATAGATTTCATAGAGCTGCTCCTTTCAATTGCTTTTGCCATTTATTCATGATGAGAGAGATTATTTGGAAAATGGCGTAAAACGGTAAAATAATCATGACAAGTATGATAAATGCAGCTGGAGGTGAAATAAACGCCTTTTTAAATAAAAATTGAATAATGCCTTGCATATTAAAAACGAATTCTAAAATGAATAAGTTAGAAAGTAAGAAAACAAAAATCGTTTTTAAATGGTGGAAGAAGTGGATAGATATATTTTTGAATAAATGAATACAAAGTATATAACTTGATGAAAGGCCTTTGCCATATGCAACCTCTACGTAATGTTTTCCATGTTCTTCTTTTATGTATAACACCATCATTCGAAACATTTGTAATGTAGGTAAAACAGATAAAGATAAAATAGGGAGTAAATAAGCTCGATTTTCATTATAGGAAATAATGGTGAAAGGAGCTTCTCCGAATTTCTGAAGTACCCATATGAAAAAGATTTGCAAACAAATCATCATCATCATATCAGGGACAGCTTCTAATATGAACACAATTCGGTTTATCCATTTTTTTATATAATCTTTTGCTAAAAAATAAAAAAATGCCATGCTAGATGAGATAAAGAGTGCAAGCAAAAAGGCTACAAATAATACAGTAAATGAATATAGATAAGGTTCTAAAACAGTTGGAAATAATGGTGTTGTTTTTAAATGACCATACTTTGGGTCTGATCCTATAACCAACAATGATTCAGGGGAGAAAACCTGTTTTAACAGAGTAACGATCTGGTCAAAAAAATAAATGGGTTGAAAGGTAAATCCTTGTTGAGTGATAAATAAATAAGGTAAATTTAATAATAGTAACAGTGATAAAAGAATGGATGAAAGCTTAATTGTGAATTGAGATATTTTATGTAACATTAAATCCCTCCGACATCTTTTTACAACATTATACAATAAAGTTTAAAATGTTGTTTTATTTTTCTGAAAAATATAAATACTATTAGATTTTATAGTATGGAACATATATTTACAAGTTAATAAAGTGATAGTAGGATCCGCGTTCTAAGATTATTAGGATAAAAGCACGAGTGTACCTAATGCAATAAAAACAAACAAGGGTAAAAATTGCCATTGCGGAGGTAGTTGCTGTACAACTCCTTTTTCATACAAATGTGTAGAATGTATGGAAGGACCATGTATGTGGTGTTAATCAGAGGGAAGGAATGTTTTGCGAAACGAATATGATGCAACTTTAGCCCACGGATAAGCTAAAGTTAGTATGTAAGTGAAATGGAATGAGGGGATTTATTTTTTGTGATGAAAAAAATTTTCTTTTTAAAACTTGATTAAAGAAAAAATATTTTATATACTAATTCATGTAAACGGTTTACTAAATCGTATTTTGCTAGAAACGAAGGGAAGATTCGCATGGAAACAAGGGGGAGAGTTATCGGGATTGATATCGGTACCACAAGTACAAAAACGGTTGTGTTCACAGAAAAAGGAAAAGTCGTTGCATCACATGCAGTTGATTATCCAATTATTCAACCGAACGTCGGATGGGCTGAGCAAGATCCTGATGTAATATGTGCTGCTGTATATAAAACTGTAAGCGTTGCCATCAAAAAAGGTAACGTGTTACCAGAAGATATTTCTTCAATCGGTATTAGTTCAGCGATGCACGCATTAATTGCAGTAGATGAAAATGGTGCGCCATTAACGCGTTCTATCATTTGGGCAGATAATCGAAGTACGAAGCAATCAGAAAAATTATTACAACATATGAATGGGCATGACATTTATAGACGAACGGGTACACCAATTCATCCGATGTCGCCGCTTTCTAAATTATTGTGGATGAAAGAGGAAGAGCCAGAATTATATGCGAGTGCTTATAAATTTATTTCCATTAAAGAGTATGTTTTGTATCAATTATTCTCACGTTACGTAGTGGATTATTCGATAGCATCTGCAACTGGGTTATTTAATTTAGAAACATTAAACTGGGATGAAGATGTTTTAACGATGTTACATATGTCACCAGAACAATTATCCACACCTGTGCCAACTACATATATTTTATCGGGTATGAAGCCTGAATTAGCACAAAAGATGGGCATTCGTGAAGATACCCCAGTTGTTATTGGTGCAAGTGATGGTGTCCTTGCGAATGTAGGCGTTGGGGCAATATCTCCTGGATCGGCTGCAATTACGATTGGAACAAGTGGTGCGGTTCGAACAATTTCATCAAGTGTTAATACAGATGAAAAAGGAAGAACGTTTTGTTATGCATTAACAGACGAGCACTGGGTGATAGGCGGACCAACGAATAACGGCGGAATATTATTGAGATGGTTACGTGATGAATTTGGTAGCCCAGAACAAGAAGTAGCAAGGAAACTTGGCATTGATCCTTATGATTTATTAATTAAATATGCGGAAAGTGTACCAGCTGGAGCAGGTGGATTGCTATTTTTACCGTTTCTTTCTGGAGAACGTGCACCTTACTGGAATGCAAATGCGCGTGGTACATTCTTTGGAATTAACCTTCAGCATAAACGAGAACATTTTATACGAGCAGTTATGGAAGGTGTTTGTATGAGCGTATATTCTGTTGCACTTGCAATTAGGGATTGTACAGGGCCACTTACTGAAATACGCGTTTCAGGAGGATTTGCGAAATCTGCATTTTGGAGACAAATGCTATCCGATATGATGGGAAAAGAATTGCTTGTTCCTGAAAGTCATGAAGCATCTGCGCTTGGGGCAGCGGCAGTTGCTTTATATGCTGTAGGAAAAATTGATTCTCTTGAAGAGGTAAAGGATTGGATTGATATTGTTCATCACCATGTACCGAATAAAGAAAATACGGCTATATATTTAGAAATGTTTTATATGTATGAACGACTTTACAATCGCTTGAAAGAAGAATTTGATTGTATAGCTGCTTTCCAACGTAAACAATAGGGGGATTGGGAGAAATGGTAGTTGGGATCGTACTAGCGGCAGTTGTCATACTACTTTTACTTATTACGGTAGTAAAGTGGCATCCATTTGTCGCGTTAATTTTAACAGCAATTGGTGTAGGGCTAGCAATGGGAATGCCATTGATTGGAACTTCACCAAAAGATCCAGGGATTATCGACTCTATTAAACTAGGGCTTGGTAATACGTTAGGGTTTTTAGCGATAGTTTTAGCATTAGGAACGATGCTTGGAAAAATGATGGCCGAATCTGGCGGTGCTGAACGAATTGCTACCACATTAATTGATCGTTTTGGGAAGAAACGTGTTCACTGGGCAATGATGTTCGTTGCATTTTTAGTAGGAATTCCAGTATTTTTCCAAGTTGGATTTGTACTATTAATTCCATTAGTATTTACAATTGCGTTAGAAACTGGGGTATCACTTATTACAATCGGTATTCCACTAGTAGCAGGACTATCTGTTGTACACGGACTCGTTCCACCGCATCCAGCAGCGATGGCAGCGGTAGGTATTTTTAAAGCAGATGTAGGGAAAACAATTTTATATGCATTAATTGTCGGACTTCCAACTGCAATCATTTCAGGTCCGCTTTACGGGAAATGGATTGGTGCTCGTATACATAAAGAAGTGCCATTAGATATAGCAGAGCAATTTATTGAAAGAGATAAGAAGAAGGAACTTCCTAGTTTCGGAAATACATTGTTTACTATTTTACTTCCAGTATTTCTAATGCTTGGTGCATCGATTGCGGAAGTCGCGCTAAGCAAAACAAGTCAACTTGCTCAAGTATTGCACTTTATTGGAGATCCAATCGTCGCACTATTAATTGCAACGATATATTCTTTCTTTAGTCTTGGTTATGCAAAAGGGTTCTCAAAAGATAAAGTATTACAATTTACAAATGATTGTTTAGGACCAATTGCGAACATACTGTTAGTTATTGGTGCAGGCGGTGCGTTTAATAAAGTACTATTAGATTCTGGAATTGGAACGACAATCGCAGAAATGGCGAAAGAATCTCATATTTCACCGATATTATTAGGCTGGGGAATTGCGGCTCTGATCCGAATTGCGACGGGATCTGCTACAGTTTCTATGATGACAGCAGCTGGAATTGTAGCACCGATTGCAGCAAGTACACCAGGAGTAAACGTTGAACTGTTAGCACTTGCAACAGGTGCAGGATCATTAATTTTATCACATGTAAATGATTCTGGATTTTGGATGATTAAAGAGTATTTTGGAATGACTGTGAAAGAAACATTATTAACATGGACTGCAATGGAGACCATATTATCTGTTGTAGCACTTGGACTAATTTCGTTATTAAATATATTTGTATAGAATGGGAGATTGATTAATATGAAACTAGGTTTAATTGGATTAGGAAAAATGGGATTCCCATTAGCAGAACATTTATATGAAGACAAGCATGAAGTAGTTGTATACGATGTAAATAAAGAGCTTGTTGAAAAGGCTGGGGCTTTAGGGATTACTGCTCGTTATACATTAAAAGAAATGATTGCTGAACTAGAGGCTCCGCGTACAATTTGGGTAATGGTACCTGCGGGAGAAGTTGTTGAATCTGTATTAAAAGATGTGTATCCATTATTAGAGGAAGGCGATATCGTTATTGAAGGTGGAAATTCATTCTATAAAGATACGCTACGCCGTGCGGAAGAAGCGAAAAGCTTTGGTTTACATTACGTAGATATTGGAACATCAGGCGGTGTAGAAGGAGCTAGAGAAGGTGCTTGCTTAATGGTTGGTGGAGAAAAAGAAATTTATGATCAATTAGAACCTTTATTTAAAGATTTAGCAGTAGAGAATGGCTATTCTTATGCTGGCCGCGTTGGAAGTGGTCATTTCTTAAAAATGGTTCATAACGGTATTGAATACGGTATGATGCAAGCAATCGCTGAAGGATTTGAAGTGTTAGATAAAAGTGATTTTGATTTCAATTATGAAGATGTTGCAAAAGTATGGGCAAATGGATCAGTTATCCGCGGTTGGTTAATGGACTTAACTGAAAAGGCATTTGCAGATGATCCAAAACTAGATGGTATTAAAGGTGTAATGAACTCTTCAGGAGAAGGGAAATGGACTGTGGAAACGGCACTTGAACTTCAAGCGGCAGCACCGGTAATCGCAATGTCATTATTTATGCGTTACCGTTCTCAAGAAGATGATACATTCCACGGAAAAGTAGTTTCAGCTCTTCGTAATCAGTTCGGTGGACATGAAGTTGTGAAAAAATAGGAAATGATTTTTGAAAAGAAACTTGTGCAAAGGCGCAAGTTTCTTTTTTTATAGTGAAAGAAATTTCTCATTTGAAAATACCAATCAATCATTGTTTATTTGTACTGATTGTATCAAATATAAAGGGAAGTATGAAAGATGTCCCAACATAAAAATAAGAATAAATAAAATGAAGTTTTCATAAATAGTAAAAGGATGGTTATGTCATCAATGTAGCTATGAAATAGTGTTACATACGAGAAGAGCGTGTTAATAAAATATGAGGTGGTTAAATGGGAAATGAGCAAGTAAAGAATACAGGAAAAGAAAAAAAGTTATGTCTTTGTATGATTGTTAAGAACGAGTCTAGAATTATGGAAAGATGTTTAAATGCCACAAAATCAATTGTGGACTTTGTTTCTATTTGTGATACGGGATCAACTGATAGTACACCTGAAATTATTGAAAATTGGTGTAAAGAAAATGAAATCCCTGGAACAGTTCATCATGAACCATTTAAAAACTTTGGTTATAACAGAAGTTTAGCAGTTTCATTGGCACAAAAAACATATCCAGAAGCAGATTATTTATTAATATTAGATGCGGATATGATATTAGAAGTTGATTCTGATTTTGATAAGACTAGTTTAACGGAAGACCATTATCTTACATTGCAATATGATATTCATATTAAGTATTGGCTTACACGCCTTCTTAAAGCTTCTTTACCATGGAAATCTGTTGGTGTTACTCATGAGTATTGGGATATAGATCGTTCCAAAGTTGGGGCGGATTACAATACGAGGGTAGCTAGGTTAGAGACGCTTGTCGTTAATGATCCTGGGGATGGTGGTAGTAAAGCTGATAAATTTGAGAGAGACGAGAGGTTGTTGTTACAAGGATTAAATGATCCAGAAACAACGCCAGATTTGCATATAAGATATTTATTTTATTTAGCCCAAACTTATTTTCATTTAAGTCAATTTGAAGATTCGATTGAATGGTATAAAAAACGAGTGGAAGCAGGGGGATGGGTTGAAGAGGTGTTCTATTCGTTATTGCGAATAGGATTTTGTTATGAACAATTAGCAAACCGTTCGGCAAATAAGCAACATGAAGTAACAGAAGCGGATGAAAAAGAAACTATGAAGAAGCAAGAAGAACAATATACAGCATTAGCAATTCTTTATTTTCAAAAAGCGTGGGAATATAGACCAACTCGGGCTGAACCATTATACCAGCTTGCAAGAATGTATCGATTAAAATCTCAAAATAATATTGCTTTGATGTATGCGTTGCAAGGGAAGGAAGTTCCTTTCCCGAAAGATGATCTTCTATTTGTAGATTATCATGTGTATGATTACTTATTTGACTATGAGATTTCTATAAGTGCTTTTTATATACCGCATAAAAAACATTTGGGTGCAGTATCACAACAATATTTGGAATCGAAAAAAGAAGAGCTACCGTTTCATATAGCAAATATGGTAGAAAGTAATGCGAAATTTTATTAAATACAATTTCGGTTAAAGGAGTAGTGGAGTAATAATGGAATTAATACGATGGGCGCTAGAACTAGGGGAATCTGTGCATGGAAATACGTATGAAGAATTGATGCCACTACTAGATTATTATTATGATCGTGATCATTTACAAGCGTATTGTATCGCAAATCTTCTTTTGGACATGGACGTAGCAGATGAGCATCGGCAAAGAATTGAATTAAGAAGGTGTATTGCTGCTTATTATGCTGGATTATATAAAGTAGCAAAAAAACATGCAAATGAACTTTTACTTAAATATCCGGATGTGGATTTATATAAAAATAATTTAAGGTTAATGGAAGCTTATTTGAATAAAGAATATGATTATTGTCTTTTTATATGCCCAAAGACGTATGGTAGTTTTATAGATGTCGCGCGAGCTTTGAAATGGCGATTGGAGCAGGAGGGAAATACAGCAATTATTTCAGAAACAATACTAGAAAATGTGAAAAATACAATTGTTTTTGGAGCACATACATATGCACATAACCCGAATCTACTTCCAAAAAATGCGATTATTTATAATTTAGAACAGCTATATGAAGGAAGCCCTTATGCGCACCCACTTTATTTAATGTTATTAAAAGATAGGGAAATTTGGGATTATAGTAAACAAAATATAGCATGGTTAAAACAAAAAGGAGTAGGAAAAGAAATAAAACATGTGGAAATGTACTATGCCCCAACTTTAGAAATAAAAAAAGATGCATTTGAAGATGAGATAGCTGAAGACATTGATATTCTATTTATAGGTGCTCTTAATTCAAGGCGGCAAGCTATTTTAGATCAATTAAAAGCAGTTGCCCCGCATTTAAATATCGTTTTTAAAAATAATGCGTGGGGAATTGTTAGAAATGAGTTGATTGCTAGGTCTAAAATTATATTAAATATTCATTTTTACTTGTCAGGCATTCTTGAAACACCTCGGGTATCTTATGCAGTGGCAAATAAAAAGTTTATTATTTCGGAAAATAGTAATCCAGAGGACGAGATAGAGTGGCCAGGAATTGTGTTTACTTCGTACGAAAAAATAATAGAAAATATTTTGAAATATATATCTTTACCAGAAGAACGTATTAAATTAGCAGAAAAAGCGTATACCCATTTTGAAGCGAATGGAAGCAGAGGTATACTGAGTCAAAATGGTGGAGAATCGTAATTGTAAAGAACTCATACTTTCGTATGAGTTCTTTTTTTTGCCTATCATACTATTTTATCAAGCTAGTTCCCTCTTTATATTGTGTTTTGTATAGAAATTTCTGATAATATATAAGTATAACTGGAAAACAAAGGGGAGAAATAATTATGAAACTAGTCGTTATTAACGGTACACCAAGAAAATTCGGTAGAACGCGTGTGGTGGCAAAATATATTGCTGATCAATTTGAAGGGGAGTTATACGATTTATCAGTAGAGGAACTGCCTTTATATAACGGGGAAGAATCACAACGTGAACTAGAAGCGGTAAAAAAATTAAAGGCGTTAGTGAAAACTGCAGACGGTGTAGTACTATGTACACCTGAATATCATAATGCAATGAGTGGTGCGTTGAAAAATTCGTTAGATTACTTAAGTAGTAGTGAATTTGTTCATAAACCTGTCGCATTACTTGCAGTTGCAGGAGGCGGTAAAGGTGGAATTAACGCATTAAACAATATGCGCACTGTTGCTAGAGGGGTATACGCAAATGCCATCCCAAAACAAGTTGTACTTGATGGACTTCATGTACAAGACGGTGAACTGGGAGAAGATGCAAAACCATTAATTCATGATTTAGTTAAAGAATTAAAAGCATATATGAGCGTATATAAAGAGGTGAAAAAACAACTAGGAGTTGAGTGATATGCCATCTCTGTATAAAGATTCACGCTTGTATTTCATTCTAGGGGCCAATAGTTTATCAGCTATTGGTTCTGGGATTGTTATGATAACGATTCCGTGGTTGTTAATTAAAGAAAGTGGTGGAGATACAACGTTTGGTTATGTTTCCATCATCGCAACTCTGATTATGTTTTTATTAACACCGTTTATTGGGCAAAGTATTGATCATTTTTCAAGAAAATCATTATTATTATGTAATGAAGGTATCGGGATAGTCGTTATAGGAATGATGGCTATATGGGGATTTACTGGGCAACCTTATCATTCAATTCACTATATTCTTATATATATAGCAGGGTCATTTTACTATTTATTATTTTATCCTACAATATTTGCGTTCAACCAAGAGATATTTCAAGCAGAACATTATAAAAATTTAAGTGGAACAATGGAAATACAAGGACAGTTAACACAAGTTATATCCGGAGCGGCTGCTAGCTTCCTTATTGAAATTATCTCTTTAAAATGGATTTTGTTAGTAGATATGTTAACTTTTGCAGGTGCTTTCATCCTTTTCTTATGTATACCGTACGTAAAGAAAAAGGAAGTAAAAAAGAAAGTAACATTTAAGAAGCAATTGTTCGAAGGGATTCACTTCATGCAAAAGCGTCCGAAGTTCTTTTGGTTTTTACTTGCGACTTATATGCCTTTTATTGGTGTGATGATGACAAATTATTTAATCCCGGTATACATTTCAGATATATTAAAATCCAGTGCCTCAGTATACGCAATAGAAGGTATGATGTACGGTGTCGGAGCGGTTCTTGCTGGAATAGGTATTCCAATTATGATGAAATATATAAAGATAGAAGTTTCAATTGTCATGACGATGCTCATATATGTAATTTCAATTACCGCAATGATTATTGAACCTTCCGTAATGCTATTATATGGACTAGCGATTTTTCATGCGATTGGAAACGCTGGAACAAGAGTGGCGAGAAATGTATTGATGATGGAGGAAATCCCAAACGAAGTAATGGGACGTGTGGACAGCTTATTTCGCTTAATTGGTACAGGAATACGAATAGTATTATTAATGCTGTTTACAGCTGGTGTATCTAAAGCTGGGGTAATGCTCCCGTTTTACGTACTTAGCTGTATATTGATTCTATCATTAGGAATTGCTCTTTATTATGTGATATCACAACGTAAATTCGGAGCGGATGTTCCGAATAAATCACTCGTTTAAAAAATACTTCTGCCTTCCTATCTTTTTCTATATAATAAAAAGAAAGGGAGTGCAAACTAATTTATGAACAAATGGATCTTGCTTATAATCTTATTATTACCACCACTATACATTCTTTATATGACGTTTCGAATGAAAAATGTTGCCCGTGAAAAATTGAGTAATCACTCTCCGTACGTTCTTATATTAGGCGCAAAGTTATTTGGAGATAGACCGTCTTTATCTCTTCAAAACCGTTTGGATGTAGCGTTGGAATATTTATATTCCCATCCTGAAGCGAAAGTAATTGTTTCAGGTGGTCAAGGGGAAGATGAAGATATACCGGAAGCTCATAGTATGAGAAACTATTTAATGGTACATGGTATAGAGGATGGTCGTATTTTAATAGAAGATCAATCTACAAATACGTATGAGAATGTAAAGTTTAGTATGGATTTATATGATGTGAAACATGCGGTAGTTGTAAGTAATACGTATCATTTATATAGAACGAAAATAATTGCAAAGCGTTTAGGCATGAAGATGGAGGCACTAGCTGCTGAAACACCAATGCGTTCTAAGAGGAAAATGTATGTACGTGAATATGCTGCAATAATGAAAACAATATTGTTCGACCGTTAGAGCTCAAATAGGGGGCTCTTTTTTTGTAGAATAATGCGTATCATTTGAAATGAATTCCATCTTCCATCAAAATAAAGGAAACAACGATAAAGGAGTTGTATTTGTGATTCAATTTAATCATGTGTCAAAAGCGTATGAAGATGGCACGAAAGCAGTGGATTCATTGCATTTAGAAATTAAAAAGGGAGAGTTTTTTGTCCTTATTGGTCCGAGTGGCTGCGGGAAAACAACGACAATGAAAATGATTAATCGTTTAATTGAAACGACTGAAGGATCGATTTTAATCGATGGAAAAGATATTCAACAATATAATATAAACGAATTACGTTGGAATATAGGATACGTGTTGCAGCAAATCGCTTTGTTCCCGCATATGACAATTGCAGAAAATATTGCAGTTGTTCCTGAAATGAGAAAATGGAGCAAAGAAAAAACAAAAGCCCGTGTCGATGAATTGCTACAGATGGTCGGGCTAGATCCAGACGTATATCGCGATCGTATGCCTGATGAATTGTCAGGAGGGCAAAAGCAGCGCGTTGGTGTTGTACGGGCATTAGCCGCAAATCCAAAAATCGTTCTTATGGACGAACCATTTAGTGCGTTAGATCCACTAAGTAGGGAGCAGATTCAGAAGGATATCGTACAATTGCAAAAAAAGATTCAAAAAACAATTGTATTTGTAACGCATGATATGCAAGAAGCGTTATCGCTTGGCGATCGTATTTGCATTATGAAAGAAGGAAAAGTTGTTCAATTAGATACACCAGAAGGAATTGTACATAATCCGAAAAATGAATTTGTAGAGGAGTTCATTGGAAATCGTGGACGACCTTGGTATGAGGGCATGAATATAGGAGATGTAATGCCGCTAGACGATCGCACACGAGTTGAAGGGATTGCTTTATCTTTGCATTCTCCTTTACAAGAAGCACTTATTCGCTTACAAGCTGAAGAATCAGTGCCAGTTGAAGAAAATGGTCAATATGTTGGAACTTTAACAAGTCGTCATATTGTCAATTACATAGTTGAACAAATGAAGGAAAGAGGCTAAACAGTGACTGATTTTATACAAACGTTCCAAGAACGAAAAATAGAATTACTTACTGCATTAAGTGAGCATTTACAAATATCGCTTATTTCATTATTTTTTGCAGTAATTATTGCAGTGCCGCTTGGCATTTTATTAACGAGAAAAGAACGAATGGCGGAGTTTATTATAGGAACTTCTGCAGTTATGCAGACGGTCCCATCACTGGCATTACTCGGACTTTTAATTCCGTTAGTAGGAATTGGGAAACTTCCAGCTATTATTGCATTAGTTGTGTATGCACTATTACCTATTTTACGAAATACATATACAGGAATAAGGGAGTTAGATGAATCTTTAATCGAAGCAGCGAGAGCTATGGGAATGAATAGCTGGAGAAGACTGTGGAAGGTAGAGCTTCCTCTTGCATTACCAATTATTATGGCCGGTATTCGTACGGCGATGGTATTAATTGTTGGAACGGCTACATTAGCAGCTCTTATAGGTGCTGGTGGGCTCGGTAAACTCATATTGCTAGGTATCGATCGAAATGATCATGCACTTATCATTTTAGGGGCCGTACCAGCCGCGTTACTCGCTTTATTCTTTGATGTAGTACTTCGAGTACTTGAGAGTCCAAAACGCTCTTCTAAGCGTGTTATATTGACGATATGTATTGTTTGTATCATGATTGCTTCTCCATTTCTTTGGAATACAGAAAAGAAAGATATTGTTATTGCTGGCAAACTTGGATCAGAACCTGAAATTTTAATTCAAATGTATAAGCAACTTATCGAACAAGATACCGATTTACATGTAGAATTAAAACCAGGTCTTGGAAAAACAGCATTTGTATTTGAAGCATTGAAATCAGGTGAAGTAGATATATACCCTGAATTTTCGGGAACAGCTTTATCTACTTTCGTGAAAGAAGAGCCAAAAAGCACAAATCGGGATGAAGTATATGAGCAGGCACGTACTGGTATGGAAAAGAAATATGATATGGTGATGTTGAAGCCGATGGAGTATAACAATACGTATGCACTAGCTATGCCAAAAAAAATAGCAGATCAAAATAATATAAATACAATTTCTGATTTAGGAAAAATGGCACAGGATGCGAAAGTAGGATTCACATTAGAATTTGCTGATCGTGAAGACGGTTATAAAGGAATGCAAAAATTATATAACTATAAGTTTGCAAATGTGAAAACGATGGAACCGAAACTACGTTATAGTGCAATTCAATCAGGGGATGTTAATGTAATCGATGCATATTCAACTGATAGTGAACTTGAGCAATACGGACTGAAAGTGCTAAAAGATGATAAAGGATTATTCCCACCATACCAAGGTGCACCATTATTAAGAAAAGAGACGTTACAGAAATATCCTGAACTTGAAAAAGTATTAAATAAATTATCTGGGAAGATTACAGATGAAGAAATGCGAAAAATGAATTATGAAGTAAATGTGAATGGAAAAAGTAGTGAAGAAGTAGCAAAACAATTTTTACAAAAAGAGAATTTACTTCGTTAATTTTACAAGAAATATACAAATTTATATGTATGAAATGACCGTTCATTACAAAATGAACGGTTTTTTTGTGCATACTTATACATTTTTTCAAAAAAGTATTCCATTTTTCTTCATTTTCTTTTAGAATAAGTAATGTTTTCCTGAAAAAATATAAGAGAAACGTCTATTAGAGAAAAAGGTGACTTTAATAGTTGAACGAACATAACACCTAGAATGACAGATGGGGTGGTACAAATAGAAAAGAAGTTAGGATTTTTTCCATTAATTGCATTAGTAGTCGGAACAATGGTTGGTGGCGGTGTTTTTAGTTTACCGCATGATTTAGCAGTAGGAGCAAATAGCGGCTCTATAATAATTGGCTGGTGTATTACAGCGATGGGAATGATTCCACTCGCGCTCGTATATCAAACGTTAGCAAGACAAAAACCAGAGCTTGAGGGCGGAATTTATAGTTATGCACGTGCTGGTTTCGGTGAATATATTGGATTTAACAGTGCTTGGGGATACTGGTTAGCAGGAATTTTAGGAAACGTTGCAACAATCATGTTACTGTTTAGTACATTAGGTTATTTCTTCCCCATTTTTAAAGGTGGAAATAATGTTGCGTCTATCGTAGGAGCATCACTTTTATTATGGACACTTCATTTTCTAATTTTATTTGGAATTCGTGAAGCATCTATTATGAATGTTATTGCAACGATAGGGAAATTAGTTCCAATCGTATTATTTATTGTTGTAATGGTAACAGCGTTTCGCTGGGCTACATTTACACATGATTTTTGGGGAGAAGGAACGATCTCAGTTTCCTCTATACTAGGCCAAGTGAAAAATACAATGCTTGTAACTCTTTGGGTTTTCATTGGGGTTGAAGGAGCGGTTGTATTATCTGGTAGAGCGAAAAATAGCCGAGATGTTGGTAAAGCGACAGTACTTGGACTTATTTTAGTAATGTCTATTTATATTTTAATTTCTGTCTTGTCAATGGGAGCGATGTCAAGAGGAGAGCTTTCCGTGTTAGAAACTCCGTCAATGGGACATGTATTAGAGCATGTTGTTGGGACATGGGGCGCAGTTGCGATTAACATCGGATTAGTTGCTTCACTTGTAGGTACATTAATAGGCTGGTTTTTACTTGTTTCTGAAATTTCCCACGTAGCAGGAAAAGATGGCGTGTTTCCAAAAGTCTTTACGAAAACAAATAAAAAACAAACGCCACATATGGCATTATGGATCTCAAATGGCGTTGCCCAAATTATATTTATAATCGTTCTGTTTTCAGAATCGACTTATCAAATTATGTATTTCATAGCGTCAACATCAATTTTAGTACCATATTTATTATCAGCGTTATTCCAATTCAAATTAGTTATTACAAACGAACTAAAAGATGCAAAAGTAAAAAACGGCTCGTTAGCTTTAATTGCTTCTATTTATTCTGTATGGCTTCTATATGCAGCAGGTTTGAAAAATTTATTACTTGTTTCAATCGTATATGGAATCGGGATTATTGTTTACGTGTATGCAAGAAAAGAAAAAGGAAATCGTTGTTTTAGAGGTATTGAGAGATATGTAATGTGGGCAATTGTTATTGCAGCTATCACATCAATCTATATGTTATTGACTGGAAATATAAAAATGTAAAAGTCCTTTTAAATAAAGGGCTTTTTTCTTTGTCTAGAGAATATTTAATACATAAGATATTCAGGAGGGATGAAAATGGAAGAAAAAGAACAGTTAACCAGAATTGTTGATTTAGCGAGTGAAGTAAGGAAAGTATTAGTGCAAGAATCCTTTTTTAATCATCATCCTGAACTACGAGGAGTGATTGAAAATTTAGCAAGTGCTGTAGAAAATTTGGCGGAATTACAGCAAAATACAGATGAAAACGCTGAAGATCGATTACGATATGTACTTGCTAAAATGAAAATTGCACATAATGCCATTTTACAAGAGAAAAAAGCATTTCCATCTCATTAATATACGTTTTCATTTTGAACCTGGCGGATAACGTCAGGTTTTTTGTTTCTAGTTTTTCGTTTCTCTCATACACTAAGAATAGTATGAAAAAAAGAAGGTGACGAAGGTGAAATTACATAAAGCTCTTCAGCCAAGTTTTATAAAAAGAATGTACTATATGAGGTTTATCGGAAAGTTTACAAAAGCAGAGAGAGAGAAGAATGGAGAGAACTTCTTTGTACAATGCCTATCGCCAATACCATTCACGTTACAAGAGCAATTAAAAAATGAACCATACGTATTTGAAGGTTTATGTAGCAATAAAAAGAATGAAAAAGTCTTTTCGGAATTAAAGAAAAGAAAATTAGAAAAGCAACTGGTTATGTTTCGTCTCTATTACGAGAGAGGACATATATATGTGGAGTTAATTTGTGCAGAAGAACCGCGAGAAATGGCTAATGGCTATAAAATGATTCCAGTACCTAAAGTTTCCGAATACAAAAAAGGAGAGTCTTTAGAAAGAAAACTTGGAAATGGCTATTTGTCATTTTTAATGCCCAAATATCCGAAAGACTTTGAGCCTCCTGAATTATTGTGGCACGATGGAAGGTTATATGGAAATATATCTTTAAAGTCCTCATCAATTAGTTCAATTGCCTATTTTGAACAGCAGAGGGAATGTAAGTATATAGACTTTAATGACTGGGGTAAGCATGTAGAAATATCGGTAGAAGATCAATTGTATTTTGTAAGTAATCACATGTATGAGCAATTAAAAAAACGAATGACTGAAGAAGGTAAGCGTGTAGAAGTAGAGGAAATAAAAGTGCACAAGGATGAATGGGAATGGGATGAGCGTGAATCCGTCTTTTTACAGTATGTAAAAAATTTCGTGCGTAATAAAGGGCTCTATTTGGATGAAACGGACATATATAACTTTCATATAAGTGCGAAAACAAATATGTTGACGATTCTAGGTGGTATACCAGGCGCCGGAAAATCCCGTTTTGTGCAAGCTTATGCAGAAGCACTTGGATTACAGCATGGGGAAGAATTGGTGTGGATTCCGATTTCACCATCGTATCAAGAACCACATGATGTACTTGGTTACCTTCATCCAAATGGTACTTTTATTGAAAGTGAAACAAAATTAGTTAGGGCGTTAATGAAGGCGAAAGAAAATCAAAATCAGCTATATATAATCGTTTTTGATGAAATGAATATGTCACATATTGAGCATTGGTTTACTCCATTTCTATCTGTTCTTCAACTTGAAAAGCAAAACCGTATTTTAAATTTGTATGAAGGTGTACAAGAAAAAGAAAATCCAATTCCACCAACAATTGAAATTGGTGAAAATATTATATTTGTAGGCACAGTAAATTTTGATGAAACAACGAAAGAACTCTCAGATCGATTATTAGATCGGACGAATTTAATAACGTTACAAAAGATTCCGTTTTGTGAGATGTATATGGAACAAGAGAAAATTGTGTTACAACCACCTCTGAAAGTAACTGCAGGAGAATTTCGTATAAGTTGGGTCAGGAATAAAGCGATGATCGAGGTGTTTTCTGAAGAAGAGTTAGAGCTATTAGATAAGTTACATGTTGTATTGTCATCACACGATACGTCAAAGGGAATTTCATTTCGATGTGCAAACGCAATCGCAACTTATTTGCAAAATATACCGTTTCAAAATAATCATTCCTATATGATCAGTAGAGAAGAAGGATTTGATCTACAAATCAAGCAGCGTGTACTGACGAAAATAAGAGGAACTGAAATGATGGTTGGGTCTTTGCTTTCTGAAGAAGCAAAAAGGGGGGCGACATTAGTACCTCTTTTACAATCGCAACTTGCAAACAGGGTATCTACATTTGAACACTCTTTAGCATATATAAGAGAAAAGCGGAGAGAACTGGAGTTGTATGGCTATGCAAAATGAAGGGCGATATGAAACAGAAATCGTTGATACGAAAGAAACGCTCCCTTTTGTATTAAAGTTAATCATTGGATCTGAGGCAAAAGGGGAATATATTTTATTAAATCGTCTTTGTACATCTACTACAGCATTAGTTCAATGTATTTATAAGGTGCAAGAATTAAAGCCAATTAGATTGCATTACCATTATGAAAGTCCGATGAATATTACTTTTATATGGAATAAAGTATATGAGGGACAGAAAAATATAAAAGAGTCAAAATATGAAATAAATGAAAAAAAACAAAAGGTATTAATATATGAACATGGAAAAACGGAATTCTTTTATCCATGGCGTTGTGGCTTATATCATTTTGAAGTGAATATAGAAGATAAAACGTATTATGGCGCTTTTCAAGTCGTTCCAAAAAATTTTTTTGATGATCAATTTGAAATGATTCAAAACTATGTAAAGTCAATTTTAAATGAGTTGATTTTAGATAGAGGTTATTATAAAAAGACTTTCTCTGCACTCAGTGATATTGAAGATTCTTCTTATTTAGTTTTACTTAGAAAGTTGCCGCAAAAAATGAAAAAGATAAAGCAAATTTTTAAGAAAATAGAATTGAGTTCAAGTTTTATACATGAATATAAATGGGAAGAAAAGGAGCGGAAAACAACGAGAAAAGGAGTCATAGTGGCGGAAAGAAAACCGTATGCAAAAAAATATAATCGTAAGTTTATAGAACAAAAAAATAGTAAGGAAAATGCTTTTCTTAAATTTAAAGCGATGCAATTTAATCTCTATTTACTTGAGGCTGAAAGTTTTTTACGTCAAACAATTGAAATATTAGAAAGAGCAAAAAAGAAGAAATCAGAAGAATTTCAAGCTGTAAAAACGATTATACAAACAATTGAGCGTAATGGATCAGTAACCGATAGAGAGAAACAAAAATATAAAAATTTACATTTACTAAAAGAGGCGGATTTGCGAAAAAGTTCTATGAAGATACAAGAATATAAAATATTAGCACATTTTGTACATGAAAGTGTACAATACTTTCAAACTTTAATGCATTCTCCATTTTGGAGGGAAGTTTCCGAAACGGGTAACATGAACTCACATAATTTACCGATACCACATCAACAACTACTACAATATTTAGATTTACTTCCACAATATACAGATCAATCTCCATCTTTATTATTTGTTTATAAACCAACATTTTTAGTGTATGAATATTACGCTTTTTTTATCGTTATTTCCATGTTAGAGCAAATTGGTTTTGAGGCTAGGAATTCCATCCGTGAACAAATACAAGAACATTTTTATGTAGATGGATTACAGGATGGAACGACAGTAGTTTTACACCGAGATGATATGAGAGTACATGTCGCATTCAATGATTTAATTGAAACACATCCTCTTATTGCATTAAGTAAAGGGAGTAATTTTTATAATGGAGAAGACACGAAGAAGCCAGATATTCGCTTAGACTGTTATGTAAAGGAAGAAGAGAAATATGTATATCAATCTTCTATTATTATTGAAGTGAAGTATAGCCCAATGTACAATATTTTTCAGCATGTTGGAAATACGAAAGCAACTGAGCAAATGTATAAGTATTGGTCTATCAAATATGTAGAAGAACAGGATGGAAAGAGAGTATATTATCGAAGGGCCATTTATGAAGTTATTTGTGTATATCCAGGAAGCCATATGCATAGTAAAAAAATTGAGTCCGGATGTGGTGTGTTTTTGCAATTATATCCATATAAAACGAAACAAGGGGAAGAGAAATTAGCCGGAAAACATGGGATGGTACAAATTTTTGAGAAGTGGTTAAAAAGCATGAAGGAGTAAAAGAAATCCTTTTTTATAAAGGATTTTTTTAGATTAAGAAGAATTATATGCAGTATGGAAGACAGCTTTATACGATTTGAATTTGTAAGTAATATAAATATGTTGTTAGAAGAAAGGTACATGAGGGATAAAAGACGATTAAGATGGAATTTAATTCATTTTGCAGAATATAATAAGTCATAAATATTTTTAGTTGCATACGAAGATTTGTTCTTATATGATAGATAGTGAAAGCGTTATCAAAAACAGAGCGGCGATGGGAAAGGCGGGTAAATATGTTCCAGCGTGTTCAAACAAAGGAAGAACATTTTTGGTTCGAGCAACTATGGGGAGATTTTTGTGAAGAAAGAAACTTAATGTTTGTAGAACGTAATTTAAATCCATCACGATTTTTATTAATAGAAGATGAACATCATATCGGTACAGTAGAATGTATTAAGTATACGGTACCAGAGCAATCAAATTCTGAGTTTTTCTATCCGTTTTCTAAAAATGATTTAGTAAAAGATTTGAAAAATGTATATGAAATAGGCAAGTTAAGTATTGCGAAAACGTCTCGTGGGAGAGGACACTTCAAAAGACTAACAGCTATTTTATTTATGCATGCATTAGAAACGAAAGCAGAATGGTATATTGCAGCAGTTACAAAAAGAATGTATATGTATTTAGTAACACTTGGTTTCCCAATTGAACCGATTGATAAGCCATTTCAGTTTCATGATACTTTACAAGGTGTACCAGTGCGAATTCATGCCCGAAAAGGGGCTACGCATTTATATTCTTTAAAAGAATTTCGAGATGTAATTCAAGGGAATGCTCATGCACAGGCATTAATCGCAGAATACAGTAAGAATATTATGTTAACCAAATAAAGCGAAATGAATATGTATAATAAAGAGAATGCTATTTTAATATGAAATCATTCTTCATGAAAAAAGACCCTTATTATTGTAATAAGGGTCTAAAATTTATAATCCAAATATACTAAAAATCATTTTGCGGCGCTTCGGTTTCTGTTCACGTTCATATGTTGGTTTCGTATCGGGAGTTATATATATTGGTTCTTCTTTCTTGAGGGCAGCTTCAAGCTTTTGAATTCGCTCTAACATTTCCTCCATTTCACGGCGATGTTGTAAAAGTTGGTATGTAACAACATCATTTGCCTTATCTTGCATCTGTTCTTCCATTCGATCTAGCCTTCTTGTGATTGTGTTTAATTGAGCTGCTAATTGCTCAAAATCATGCGATGATATGTTTTGAACAATTGTATTTACTTGCGTTTTTAATTCTACAACATCGTTTGATGATGTTTTTGGAGACTGCTCTATTTGTGAAAGATGGTATTCTAACATTTGATCTAAATCATCTTGTGTGAAAATAAAATGACCATTTTTATTTTTTTCTATCGTAAGGTTTAATTGTTGTGCAATCCGAGCAACCGCCTTAGGGCTAACACCTAATTTCTTTGCGATAAATGGTGTTTTATATTCCAAAATAATCCCTCCTATATATATCCTGTTGAATGATTTCGATCTATGAAGTAAGTTCCCTTCTAGTGTGACAAAAGAAGTGTGGAATCGGCAAAGAAAGTGTTTTTTCACGAAATGAAGCTGTGAAGAATATATCGTGTATATAAAAATATTTTATCGTAAGATTTAGAATCATTTGACTAAGAGAAATGAATTAGATTATCATAATGATAAATATCTTTTTTATGTATGCATATAATATATAAAAAGGTGGTTGCTAATGTAGAATTTTGTTAGAGTATTAGAATGCTTACTTCACTTGAATAAAATTAAGTAGGAGGTGGCTTCCTTGCTTACAATGTAAGTAAGGAGAAGTATTTGGACATATATAGTATAAGTATAGTGATTGTTTTAATTGCGTTAACGGCATTTTTCGTTGCAGCAGAATTTGCAATTGTTAAAGTGCGAAGTTCACGAATTGACTATTTAATTGCAGAAGGAAATAATCGCGCAACACCTGTCAAAACAGTCATTACAAACTTAGACGAATATTTATCTGCTTGTCAGCTAGGAATTACAGTTACAGCTCTGGGGATTGGGTGGTTTGGTAAACCTGCGTTAAAGCAAATGTTTGACACGCTTTTTGTGAATTTGAACATTTCTACTCAACTGGCAGACATTTTTGCTGTAATTTTAGTGTTTTTGTTTATTACATTTTTACATGTTGTAATAGGGGAATTGGCCCCAAAAACATTTGCGATTCAAAAAGCTGAACAAGTGAGTTTATTTGTTGCTAAACCGTTAATTTTCTTTTATCGTATGGCGTTTCCGTTTATTTGGATCCTAAATGGATCAGCTCGAATTATTACGAAATTGTTAGGGCTGAAACCACCGAAAGGGCACGATGAGGTTCATTCAGAAGAAGAATTACGGTTGTTAGTTTCAGAAAGTTACAAAAATGGAGAAATTAATCAATCTGAATATAAATATGTAAATAAAATCTTTGAATTTGATGATCGTATCGCAAAAGAAATAATGGTACCCCGAACTGAGATGCATATTATTAGTAAAGAAATGCCTGCTGAAGAAGCTTTGCAAAAAATGTCTCGGGAAAAATATACAAGATATCCAGTTGTTGATGGCGACAAAGATCACGTAATAGGCTTTGTAAATTTTAAAGATATTTTCACAGATTTTGTGCAGCATAATGCAGTAAGTAATAAGAAAGTAGAGCAATATATTAGGCCGATCATTTTAGTTATCGACTCTATCCCAATACACGACTTATTTTTAAAAATGCAAAAAGAAAGAACACATATTGCTATATTGATAGATGAATATGGTGGTACATCTGGACTTGTTACAGTTGAAGACATTTTAGAAGAAATAGTTGGAGATATTCAAGATGAGTTTGATACAGATGAACAGCCAGAAATTCAACAAGTTAGTGAAACGAAAACAATTCTAGAAGGGAAAGTGCTTGTTAGTGAAGTGAATACGTTATTAGGTTTAACGATTGATGATAATGGTGTTGATACAATAGGTGGCTGGATTTTAACGAAAAATATAGAAATTGCTGAAGAGGATTTCATCGAAATTGAAAATTATAAGTTTTGTGTGAAAGAATTAGATGGACACTATATAAAGAGACTAGAAGTTACAAAAACTGTAGAATCAATTGTTATCTTAGAAGATGAAAAACAAATTCCATTTCAAGAACAAATTAGTTCGTAGACTCTGCTATATGGCAGAGTTTTTTTGAGCATAATGTTTTTGGCAGAATAAGGGCTATGATACAATGGCATAAGTCAGACCTTTCACTAGGTGAAGTATTGTTTTATACATATATTTGGAAGGAGAAGAATTATGAAAAAGCATTTATATATAAATGGAGATTGGAAGTCTGTAAACACGTATAAACCATTATACGAACCATACTCTGAAGAAACGTTAGCGGAAATTGCACAAGGAACGGAAGAAGATGTACAAGAGGCTGTTACTGCTGCAAAAAATGCAATGAAAAAAATGAATACATTATCAGCATATGATCGTGCGACTATTTTAGAGAAGGTTGCACAAAAAATGGATGAAAGAAGAGAAGAATTTGCAGAGATTATTGCAAAAGAGGCTGCAAAACCAATTCGTGCTGCAAGGGGAGAAGTAGATCGTACCGTTCAGACATACAAATTTGCGGCGGAAGAAGCGAAGCGTATATACGGCGAGACACTGCCACTTGATGCAGCACCTGGTGCAGATGGACGTATTGCATACACAATACGAAAACCGATTGGGGTTATAGGAGCTATTACACCCTTTAATTTCCCATTAAATTTAGTGGCACATAAAGTCGGCCCTGCAATTGCTGCTGGAAATACAGTTGTGTTAAAACCAGCCGATCAAACGCCATTATCGTCTTACGCATTAGTTGAACTGTTTGAAGAGGCAGGATTGCCAAAAGGAGCATTAAATATTATTTCTGGTCCTGGTTCAACTGTAGGTGAGGCGCTAGTTACAAATGATGATGTCGCTTCTATTACTTTTACGGGAAGTCCGAAAGTTGGAATTGGAATTAAGGCGAAGGCGGGGTTAAAGCGAGTTACGTTAGAACTAGGATCAAACGCTGCTGTTATTATTGATGAAGATGTAGAATTAACAGATGAATTAATTGAACGTGTAAAATGGGGAGCATTTGTTAATAATGGACAAGTTTGTATTTCAGTACAACGTGTCTTTGTACATGAAAAGAGAACAGATGAATTTCTTTCAAAGCTAAAGAAAGCAATGGAAATAGTTGTTGTTGGGGATCCATTGCATGAAGAAACGGATGTATCGGCTTTAATTTCGAAAAAAGATGTAGAGCGAATTGAAATGTGGGTGCAAGAAGCTATTAAGGAAGGGGCAGCTGTTTTATATGGTGGTAAGAAACATGATGCAAGGATTTTTGAACCAACTGTATTAACAAATGTTCCAGAGTATGTATCGGTACAGTGCCAAGAAGTATTTGGTCCACTTATGACAGTAAATACATTTAAAGAATTTGATGAAGCGATAGAGAAAGTAAATCATTCACGTTACGGTCTACAAGCAGGTGTATTTACAAATAATTTGTTTAAAGCAATGCGTGCAATTGATGAGTTAGAAGTTGGTGGTGTCATGATTAATGACATTCCAACGTTTAGGGTAGATCATATGCCATACGGTGGTGTGAAAGAAAGCGGCACGGGGCGTGAAGGAATTAAATATGCAATAGAGGAAATGACAGAAATGAAATTAGTATGTATTAAAAAATAAAGTAGATCGAGTTTAAACATCACAATAAAAAACGAGCGGGAAATGTTTACGATTCCATACTCGTTTTTTATTGTTTGTTTTACGTTTTTCAGAACGATTTCATTTAATCAAGTGTACCTTTTACTTCATTTCTTGTTTGAAAATAGCATCCTCTACATAAATTTGATCTTTATCAACAGCAGTGCTATGAGATAATACTAAACCGATTGGTGTTTCTATACCTTTATTTTGAACAATTGTAAAAGGAATATTTTTTTCATTTGCTAATTTAATGTATTTTGATAAATGTGGGTAAGCAATGCCACCATTTAGGAATATTTGTAATGATTGAGAAGAGCGCATGCTACTAGCTACTTCAGAATATACATTACTTTGCATTACTTGACCGATAGTTAAAGCGATTTCTACACGCTCACGTAATGTAGTTAAATACATATTACGTTCTTCTGGTTTGTTCTGCTTTTGGCCGTAAATGCCTTCTTGGAGATAATCTTCCACATTTTTATTTACCATATTTTTCACACCTTTCATTTTCTATTGTACGAAAGAATGAAGCAGGATGCAAAAAAAGTCTCATCAAATGTAAAAAACTTTGAATGAAAGGAAGGAGAATGGAATGAATCAATCTAAACAATTAATAAGGAAATTAAAAATTTTATCAACACATATTAACAAAATGTGACAATAATCTATTAACGAATCGCATTTTTTGTGTTAATATTCAAAATATAAAGGGTGTTCGTCGTATGGAAATGGAGGGAATGGGGGTTTTTCCAATCGATAAGGATATTAAAGAAGTATTTTGTTCGCACTTGAAAAACAACAGGCACCAATTCGTTGAGAACTGGAAAAACAAAATGATAATTTCCGATAAAGATCCATTTAAACTAGAAGCAGTTCAAAATGGAGAGGATTTATTAGAGTTAATTATCGAACTTACTATGGAAGAAAAAGATATAGATTATCTTCAGCCATTATGCGAGAAAATAGCTATTGAACGTGCAGGAGCAGATGCGAATATTGGAGATTTTGTTTATAATGCAAATGTGGGAAGAAATGAGCTTTTTGAAGCGATGTGTGAATTAGATGTTAGCGCACGTGAATTGAAACCAATTATGGCTCAAATACATACTTGTTTTGATAAATTAATTTATTATACTGTTTTAAAATACTCGGAAATTATATCAAGAAATTTAGAGGAAAAACAGCAATATATTAACGAGACACATAAAGAAAGGCTGACGATTTTAGGCCAAATGTCAGCTAGTTTTGTACATGAATTCCGTAATCCACTTACTTCCATTATGGGATTTGTCAAATTATTAAAGGCGGATCATCCTAGTTTATCGTATTTAGATATTATTTCGCATGAATTAGACCAATTAAATTTTCGTATTTCACAATTTTTACTCGTATCGAAAAAAGAAATGTGGACTGAATCAGAAGAATTTTGGCTTAATGATCTGTTTCAAGATATTATACAGTTCTTATATCCGAGTTTGGTCAATGCAAATGTTTCAATTGAAAAGAATTTGCCGTATCCAATTCCGCTTGTTGGTTATCGGAGTGAAGTGAGACAAGTATTTTTAAATATATTAATGAACTCAATTGACGCTCTTGAATCGATAAAAGAAGAACGAAAAATTATCGTTGATGTATTTGAAGAAGATCAAGCAATTCGAATTGTAATAAAAAATAATGGACCAATAATTCCAGCTGAAAATGTAGAAACGATTTTCGAACCATTTGTAACTACTAAAAAATTAGGAACTGGTATTGGGTTATTTGTATGTAAACAAATTGTAGAAAAACATAATGGGTCTATCATGTGTCGTTCAGATAACGATTGGACAGAATTTCAAATTGTGTTTCAAAAATAAACAGTCTACACCAAATGAATGGTGTAGACTGTTTTAATTTGTAAGGATAACGGCTTCTAATTTAGGATCTTTCGTTGAATAACCTAAAATTGAAATGGTATAAATGATGTTCGGTTCGACTTTGAAATTCGGTATAGTTAGCAAGACGCTTGCATTATCTGCGAGTGAAACTTCAATATCTGCTGTACCAGGGCTAACTTCTAAAAAATCTGTAATTTGTTTAAAGAGTACATTTTCAAATAAATGATCTCCACCTTTTAAAGTTACATTTACAACAGGGGTATCCGGAGAAAAATGTACAAAGCGTATTTTTGCTTGACCGGCTGGTAAATGTGTATTATCAAGCATAGGTTGTAATTGTAGATGATTGTCACTATTTATTGCAGCAAAAGTATAAGAGTGATTTCCCATTATTGGTACTAAAGCTGAAAAGATGGGAGTTTCATTGCCGACAGGAACAATATCTATACGGTATTTACCTTGTACTAATGTTAAATAGGGACTAAATTGTTTAAAGGAAATATTTTTAATTACCTTTTGCCCGTTTACTAAAATGTCAACCGCAGGTGTATTGGAAGCTGAGTGAAAAAACCTTATGTGTGACGGTAAAGCAGCTTCTTGTGAATCTCTTTTTTCATATGCCTGTACAAGTTTCGTAAGCGCATCATAATATTTCATATATAGCTCTACATATTTTTTAGGGTTATGAAATTGATAGTAACGAGCGAGCTGTTCGTAACGTGCAGCTTCTTGTCCATATTTTTCGATTTCAGATTGGGACATGAACATTCCTCCTTTGTCATCATTAAAACTATATGCGAAGTAAGAAAGAGGTTATGCGGAAAAATTATTTTTTAAAGGAGAAAAATTGAAAACTTATAATAAGAATTTTTTATGGATCAGTGTAGTTTAGGTGAAAGAGAGTAATAAATTTCCAGAGGGTATATTATCACCCCTATTGGATGATGCAATGTGTATTTCGAAATAAAAACCTTAATAGCGTATCAATTGACATATCGAAAACATGTCTTAAAAACCTTAGAAAACTAGGGATTTTTTTAATTATGGGCGAATACACATACAAAGTGATAATTGTCCTACATAAATTATAAAGGAAAGGTAGTTTGAAATTGAGGAAAGGAATGAAATCTTGGAATGGGGATATCCCGTAAGAAATTGTGAGTGGAGTTATGGACGATTTTGTGCTTTAGGCTGTAGGATGAATTTTGAATTTGTAATGCTATTGTTACTATTTACGTTAGCAAGTGAAGGTATTAACTGATAAAAGAGCGTCGTGCCGAACTGATTAATGTGGTTAATCGGTTCTTTTTTTATTGTATAAAACGGATGGGGATGTATGTGAAATCTTGGTTTCTTTAAAATAATTGCTATGCATTTAGTGGGAATAATTGTCGAGATTTGTTTGAAAATATGCAATATAAAGTAGGAGAATAGGAAGGAGTTTAAAGGGAGTTTCGTCGAAGTTTACACAATGTCGGCATTTGAGGGAAGCTGGCATTATGTTAGGAAAGTATTTAGTGAAGCGTTAATCTTATATAAGAGAGGGGTAGTTGAGCGTATAGATAAGGGTTAGTCTTCGAATTAAGTTCTGAATTTTCTGTTTTCTGAATTAATATTAAGCACTCATTTGTATATTTTATAATAGTTTTTTGATAAAATCACTGCTTTCGCAGAGGGTTCTTTTTTATGAAAGAAACGTCAATTTTCTTCATATATATATACAAATTGGAGAAATGGGGGAGCGCTATGCGCGATTACTTAATTAAACCACTTGTTGGTCAGCCGTATCCAATGATTTCACATGGAAAAGGTGTGTATTTGTATGATCAAAACGGAAATAAATATTTTGATGGTTCTTCAGGGGCAATTACGGCAGGTATTGGGCATGGCGTAAAGGAGATTGCGGATGTTATCAAAAAGCAAGCAGAGGAGATTGCTTTCGTTTATAGATCACAGTTTACGAGTGAACCAGCTGAAAAATTAGCGAAGAAATTAAGCGATTTAAGTGTAGGAGATTTGAACTGGAGCTTTTTTGTGAATAGTGGTACGGAAGCAAATGAAACAGCTATGAAAATTGCAATCCAGCATTTTCAGGAGCGAGGTATTCAAGGGAAACATAAAATTTTGTCACGATGGATGAGTTATCACGGTATTACGATGGGAGCCTTATCAATGTCTGGGCATCCACTGCGCAGACAACGTTTCGTGTCAATTCTAGAAGATTATCCAACTATTCCAGCTCCATATTGTTTTAGATGTCCGGTGCAAAAAGTATATCCAACTTGTCAGCTTGCTTGTGCGACTGAACTAGAAAGATCAATTGAAAGAATTGGTGCAGAACATATCGCAGCTTTTATCGCTGAACCGATTATCGGAGCTGCTGGAGGTGCAGTCGTTCCGCCGAAAGAATATTATAAAGTTATTAAAGATATTTGTAGTCATTACGATATTTTATTTATTGCCGATGAAGTAATGACTGGCCTTGGTCGCACTGGTGCATGGTTTGCAATGGAGCATTGGGGTGTAGAACCGGATATTATGACTCTTGGTAAAGGTTTAGGAGCTGGATATACACCGATGGCAGCGACCATTGTAAGTGACCGTGTTATGGAGCCAATATTACGAGGATCACGTTCAGTTATGAGTGGGCATACGTTAAGTGCAAATCCATTATCAGCAGCAACAGCTCTAGCTGTTATTGAATATATGGAAAAACATAACCTACCTGAAAAAACAGCAGAAAAGGGAGAGTATTTAATAAAAGGACTACAAAAAGTTCAGCAACAATCGACAATCATTGCTGATGTGCGCGGAAAAGGTTTGCTGATTGGAGTAGAATTGCAACCGTTTACAAAGGCTTCGGAACTTATTTCGGTTGCAGCTAAAAATGGTCTTCTTTTATACCAAGCTGTTTCAGGGCAAGCAGGAAAGGAAGATAGTGCACTGCTTGTAGCACCGCCGATGACAACTACATATTCCGAGTTAGATGAATTACTTTCAATTTTTGCAAAAAGTGTAGAAGAAATGATGCAAAAAGGAGGGCATAGTATCGCATGACAACTATTACGAATACATTCGATAAATTAAAAGAGATAGAGGAAGTAACTTCTTTGTTCCACGATGATATGACATTAATGTTTGGAGGATTTGGGGGGATTGGATCCCCTCCATCTTTAATACAGGCGATTTTAGAAAAAGGAGTTACAAATTTAAATTTAATAGGAAATGACACGGGATTTCCTGATGTAGGAATCGGTCGACTTGTTACGAATGAAAGAGTAAAATCATTAGTTACTTCACATATTGGTTCAAATCCAAATGCAGGAAGACAGCTAAACGAAGGAAGGTTACAAATCGAGTTTTCCCCTCAAGGAACATTAGCAGAGCGTATTCGCGCTGGTGGTGTAGGACTTGGAGGCGTATTAGTTGATGTAGGTGTTGATACGATTGTAGAAGAGGGAAAACGTACAGTTGAAATGAATGGTAAGACATATTTAGTTGAAACAGCATTAACTGCTGAGGTTGCAATTGTATATGCGAAAAAAGCGGATCCGTTTGGTAATCTTGTGTTTGATAAAAGCGCACGTAACATGAACCCTCACGTAGCAATGGCAGGGGATATAACGATTGTAGAAGCAGAGGAGATCGTTCCACTTGGAAGTTTAGATCCAGAAGAAATTGTTGTCCCAGGAGTATTTGTAAATTATATCGTACCGTCGGAAGGAGTGAATTGGAAATGGGTATGGGCGTAGAAGTGAGAGATAAGATTGCTAGGCGTGCGGCGAAAGAAATACAGAATGGCATGATTGTAAATTTAGGTATTGGCATACCATCGCTTGTACCGAATCATCTTCCTGACGATATAAACGTTATGTTTCATGCTGAAAATGGAATTGTAGGTATGGGACCTACGCCAAGCAAAGGGAATGAAGACGAAAATTTATGTAATGCAGCAGGTTTACCGACTTCTCTTATTACAGGAGCGAGTTATTTTGATAGTTGTACAGCGTTTGGGATGATTCGAAAAGGTTTATTAGACATAACGATTCTTGGTTCATTACAAGTAAGTGAGAATGGTGATTTAGCAAACTGGATTGTACCAGGAAAACGCGTTCCAGGTATTGGGGGAGCGATGGATTTGGCACAAAAAGCGAAGCGGGTCGTTGTTGTGATGAATCATGTTGATAAATACGGAAATGCAAAAATAGTTTCGGAATGTACATTACCATTAACTTCAAAGAAATGTGTAGATTTAATTATTACGGATATGGCAGTTATGGAAGTGACGCAGGATGGACTCATTTTACAAGAATTAATGAGCCCATACACAGTGGAAGATATAAAACAACATACAGAAGCTGATTTCAAAATTGGCTCTAACTTACTAGTAATTGAATGAGGGGAGATGTAATATATGGAGCAATTAAAAAAGAAAATTTGTGATTATATCGAGAGTCATGAAGAGGAAAGCGTAAAATTTTTAAAACGATTAATTCAAGAAAAAAGCGTATCTGGTGATGAAAGTGGTGCGCAGGCAATTGTGATTGAAAAATTACGTGAGCTAGGTTTAGATCTTGATATTTGGGAACCTTCCTTTTCTAAAATGAAAGATCATCCTTATTTTGTATCACCGCGTACAAGTTTTTCAGATAGCCCGAATATAGTGGCAACGTTAAAAGGAAGTGGCGACGGAAAATCTATGATATTAAATGGACATATTGATGTCGTACCAGAGGGAGATGTGAATCAGTGGGATCATCATCCTTATAGTGGTGAGCAAATAGGGAATCGTATATATGGTCGAGGAACAACAGATATGAAAGGCGGAAATGTCGCACTAATGCTTGCGATGGAAGCCATTATTGAATCTGGTATTGAATTAAAAGGAGATATTTATTTTCAAAGTGTAATAGAAGAAGAAAGTGGCGGGGCAGGAACATTAGCGACTATATTACGAGGATATAAAGCAGATGGTGTCATTATTCCAGAACCGACAAATATGAAGTTTTTTCCGAAACAACAAGGGTCCATGTGGTTTCGTCTACATGTGAAAGGTAAAGCCGCACACGGTGGAACGCGTTATGAAGGAGTAAGTGCAATTGAAAAAAGTATGTTTGTTGTAGATCATTTGAGAAAATTGGAAGAGAAGAGAAATGATCGAATTACAGATCCATTATTTAAAGGAATCCCGATTCCAATTCCAATTAATATTGGAAAAATTGAAGGCGGGAGCTGGCCAAGTTCTGTTCCGGATTCGTTAATTTTAGAAGGAAGATGTGGTATTGCGCCGAATGAGACTATAGAGGCAGCGAAAGAAGAGTTCGAGAATTGGATCGCTGAATTAAATGATGTGGACAATTGGTTTGTTGAAAATCCTGTAGAAGTAGAATGGTTTGGAGCGAGATGGGTTCCTGGTGAACTAGAAGAAAATCATGAGTTAATTACGACACTCGAGCATAACTTTGTTGAAATCGAAGGGAACAAACCAATTATTGAAGCGTCTCCTTGGGGGACTGATGGTGGTTTATTTACACAAATCGCAGGTGTACCAACGATAGTATTTGGTCCAGGAGAGACGAAAGTAGCACACTATCCAAACGAATATATAGAAGTTGATAAAATGATAGCTGCCGCAAAAGTTATTGCATGTACATTACTAGATTGGTGTGAGGTGAAAAAATGAAATACTATGAATCTTTTAGAGAACAGACGAATGGCTATACAGTAGAAGGCGTTTTAGACTATTTTAATAAACGTATTCGAGTAGACCACTACACAGGAAATATTGAGAGGATTATACAAACAATTGACGAATTAGCAGAGAAGCATTCTTTCACTAAATGTATTATTAAAGGAAAGGGAGAGCATGTTTCTACATGGCTCTCTTTCGGTTTTTTATTGGAAGCAACAATACCGCATTATTTTCAAGGTCATGATGCATACTTCTTCGTGAAATTTATTAATGATGAAAGACGAAATAGTATTCATTGGGCTGAGGAAGATATCATTTTAAGCGGTGTTAAAGCAAAAGAAGTAAAGGAAAAAATAGTCCCAGAGAAATTTCTATTAAGAAAAGCGACAGAAGAGGATGCGGAAGAATTAGCTGGTGTCTTTGGAAAAGTATTTGAAGTTTATCCGACTCCTTTAAACGAAGCAAGTTATGTAAAACAAACGATGAAAGAAGACGATACAATATACTATGTGTATGAATTCGAGGGGAAAATAATTAGTACAGCATCTGCAGAAATGAATATAAAAGAAGCGAATGCAGAATTAACGAATTGTGCTACGTTACCTGAATATCGTAAGCATGGGTTTATGAAAAGTTTACTAATTAAGTTAGAAGAAGAACTGCAAGAAAAATCGATTTTCTGCTCTTATACAATTGCTCGATCACTTTCTTTCGGAATGAATGCGGCCTTTCATCAGTTAGGTTATACGTATACAGGAAGACTGGCGAACAATTGCTACATTTTTGATAAGCTGGAAGATATGAATATATGGGTGAAAGATTTGTCTAAATAGTACGGTATAAAAATAGAACGGAATCGTCATGCTTATAATCGCATATAGGTATGCTGGAAATTCGGCACGTGATTGCTGAATTTTCGGCAAAAGGGGGGATGACATTGCTAGCAGTTTCGACACAAGAAGTCATTGAAGCGATTTTGGGCAGTATTGATGAGGCTATACACGCAGTAGATGAAAATGGTATTACAATTTTTTATAATTCTGTAGCTGCAAAACACGATGGGTCAAAAATTGAAAAAGTGTTAGGTAAACATTTATTAGAAGCGTTTCCTTCTTTATCTAGGGAAACAAGTACGTTGATGAAAGTGTTAGATACAAAAAAGCCAATCGTTCATCAAGTGCAACATTATCAAAATTTAAATGGAGAAGACATTTGTACAGTAAATACGACGTTACCTATTTTTATAGATGGAAATATTGCTGGGGCTGTTGAAATTGCTAAGGATTATTCCACAGTTCAAAAACTTACGGATACAATTGTCGATTTGCAGTCGAAAATAAAGCGGTCATCTAGAAAAAAAGCAATTAAAAAGCATGTTGCATTTGAGACGATTGTGACGAATGATGCTCGGTTTAAACAGACGAAAGAATTAGCACAAAAAGTAGCCCCAACGGATGCAAATGTTTTAATATATGGGGAAACAGGAACAGGGAAAGAGTTATTTGTACAAGCGATTCATGAAGCTTCTAAACGGAAGAACAAGCCGTTTATTGCACAAAACTGCGCAGCTTTGCCAGAGTCGCTATTAGAAAGTTTATTGTTTGGAACGACGAAAGGTAGCTATACAGGGGCAATTGAACGAGCGGGATTATTTGAACTGGTAGATGGAGGGACATTGTTTTTAGATGAACTGAATTCAATGCCACTCGATTTACAAGCGAAAATGCTACGTGTATTAGAAGATGGCGTTATTCGTCGTATTGGTGATAATAAGACGAGAAAAGTAGACGTTCGCGTTATTACCGCAATGAATCAGCCACCAGAAATATGTTTAAAAGAGAATAAAATTCGCACTGATTTATATTATCGATTAAATGTCTTTTCATTATATATTCCGCCGCTCCGTGAAAGAACTGAGGATGTATCATTATTAGCGTCTTATTTTTTGAAAGAATATAATAAAAGTTATAAAAAAGGTGTACTTCAAATGGATAAGGAAGCGAAAGAAAGACTAGAAGCTTACCAATGGCCTGGAAATGTTCGTGAGCTAAAACATACGATTGAACATGCTGTCATAATTGCAGAAGGTAATACATTAACAGCTAATTGTTTACCGCGTACATTTCGGAAAGAGAGTCTTCCGAAGAAGAAGAGCATATTGCCTCTTAGAGAAGCACTTCATCAAACGGAAAAAGAATTAATAGATCAAGCGTTAATTGAAACGGAAGGGAATATACTGCAAGCTGCAAAAATGTTAGGTATCCCTCGCCAAACGCTGCAATATAAACTGAGTAAGTACGACAAAACCGCCGAATAATTGGCGGTTTTTGTGTGTTTGCACCAATAAAAGAGCGTTTACATATATAAAAAGTAATGAATATGATAGTATGTATGGATTTCATACAGTGCTTAAAAATATTTTTTTGCTTATGTAATAGCGTTCTCCGTACATTTACTTATCAATAATGTAAAGTTGGCATAACTATTGCTTATATAAAGGATGAGCGTATAAAAAGGGGGAATAGCAATGTTACATGATGTATACAAACCAAATCGTCACTGGAAAGATATCGAGTTGTGGAAGGATGTTACTGAAGAACAATGGAATGACTGGGTTTGGCAATTAACGAATACGATCAAAACTTTGGATGACTTAAAGAAAGTGATTAATTTAACACCTGACGAAGAAGAAGGCGTTAAAATTTCAACAAAAACGATCCCGTTAAATATTACACCGTACTATGCTTGGCTAATGAATCCTGATGACCCACGCTGTCCGATTCGGATGCAATCTGTACCGATCTCGGAAGAGTTATATAAAACAAAATATGATTTAGAAGATCCGCTTCATGAAGATGAAGATTCACCAGTTCCAGGGTTAACACATCGTTATCCTGACCGCGTATTATTCTTAGTAACGAATCAATGTTCTATGTATTGTCGTTACTGTACACGCCGTCGTTTTAGTGGACAAATTGGAATGGGTGTGCCAAAGAAACAATTAGATGATGCAATTGGTTACATTCGTGATACACCACAAGTACGAGATGTATTAATTTCTGGTGGTGACGGTCTTCTTATTAACGATAAAATTTTAGAATATGTATTAAAAAATTTACGAGAGATTCCGCATGTCGAGATTATTCGTATCGGAACGAGAGCGCCGGTAGTATTCCCGCAGCGTATTACAGAAAACTTATGTAACATTATTAAAAAATATCATCCAGTATGGTTAAATACACATTTCAATACTTCTATTGAAATTACAGAAGAGTCGAAAAAAGCATGTGAAATGCTAGCGAATGCTGGTGTTCCAATCGGAAACCAAGCAGTAATTTTAGCTGGTATTAACGACAGCGTTCCAATTATGAAAAAACTTATGCATGACTTAGTAAAAATCCGTGTACGCCCATACTACATTTATCAATGTGATTTATCTGAAGGTATTGGTCATTTCCGTGCACCGGTATCTAAAGGTCTGGAAATTATTGAAGGTTTACGCGGTCATACGTCTGGTTATGCAGTTCCAACATTCGTTGTTGATGCACCAGGAGGAGGCGGAAAAATTGCGCTTCAACCAAACTATTTAATTTCGCAAAGTGCGGATAAAGTTGTACTTCGCAACTTTGAAGGCGTTATTACAACGTACCCAGAACCAGAGAGCTATATCCCAGGAAGAGCAGAAGGGTACTTTAAAGAAATCTATCCAAACTACGAAGAAAAACGTTCAGATGTTGGTATCGCAGGTCTTATGAGTGACAAGAAATTTAACCTTGTTCCAGACGACTTACAGCGTATGAACCGTCGTAAAGACTATGAAGATAATGACACTCATGCATCACTAAAAGATAAACGTGATAAGCGCGATCAACTGAAAGATAAAAAGTACCAATCGCAAATGGCTAAATTAGAAGAAAACGACAAAAAAAATGAGGGTGATGCAGTATGAATTGTATGTGGTGTGACAGTACAGAAGCGAAAGAAAGCTTGAATACTGTATATTGGGAATTGCCAGATGGTACGAAAGCCATTGAAATCCAAGAGACACCATGCATTTCTTGTTCCTCATGTGGTATGGACTATCAAGCTGATCAAACAGTGAAAGAAATAGAAGATCAATTGTTTCTAATTTATACGAAAGATTTACCAAAACAACTAACATATGAAGAATTAATGGGAAGACCACGTCTATTAAAAAGAAATTATTTCGACTTTTAACCAGCTTTTATGCTGGTTTTTTTCTTTTTTGCCTTGTATAATGTATCCAAGTTAGAAAGGTAGGGAATATTTTTGAAAAAGACATTTTACCACTATATGATGAAGCATCGTGCCGCTCTATTTAGTAATGAAATTTCGAATTTAGCAGAGGCAATGTACGATGATTTAAGCTTTCCGAAGCAATCTGAAGATTACGATGAAATTAGTTCATACTTAGAATTAAGTGGAATGCTAGAAAGTATGTCTATATTTGATGAAGCTTGGGATTTATACATACAAGAGAGATAATGTAAAGCTAGTCTATTTACTAGCTTTTTTTACGTTGTAAAAAAAATTCATATGGTTATATTTTTTATTGAAAAAATTTATGAATATACGCTTCTGTGATAAGCGTTTTTATGTAGGTTGCATATACTGTTATCAAAATCACGACGTCAAAAAAAGGAGAGATATAGATGGCAAGGAAAAAGCAACCTAAATATAACGTAGGGGACATAGTCGTGATTACGCTATATGGAACCGTTGGTAAAATCACAAATATGAAGGTGTTAGATGGAGTTTACGTTTACGAAGTCAATAATCACGATGGCTTTTACGTAGAGCAAACGTTGCAGCACGTTTCAGAGCAAGATATGAAAAAAGGTGAAACTGAGTGGATTGAATTAAATTATAATTTCACATTTGGTGATCTCGTGCAAGTAACAGGATACGATAAAGATGTGTTTCGAATTGTTGGTTTTCGTACAGAAGTATGGAGATATAAAAATGACGCATGGGAAGATACAATATACGAATTGTCACGAATTACGGATGGTGAATGGTTAGAAGCAGATGAATCAGATTTAACGCTACTTGCCAATGCTCAAACGGCAAATGCAATTTTGAAGAAAATGAAACAAGATAAAGCTGGTATGAATAAATTAGATTTAGGAAAATTAAAGTCAATTAACAACTCAAAAAAAGTGAGTGTTAAGACAAATCGTCAAGAAATCATTGATGGATTACTTGATATTTATAACGATTATCAATTGTTATTTGATACATTTAAAGATGAAGAATACAAAATTGTTATGGATGTTGTTCATAATTATTTAGTTAAATTGACAGAGAAAAAATAGTTAACTAGAAAGAGAGAATGAATTGAACAACAACATATGCAGTATAAGGTATGCCTACAATTATTAAAAAAATAAAAAGCCATTTAATAAGAGAGTCTGCCCATTGATCTTCATGCATGAACTCTTCTTTTGTTTGCCCTACTTCTTGTTCTACCTCATATTGATATTCCATAATTAAATCCCCCTTTTTGATAGCTTGTACTACCATCGTATGCATCTCGTCCAAAGGATATGACCTATAAAAAAAGAAAAACTATTTTTCTAATCTCATATACATATTTTTGAGATTTTTTCATAAAACAGAAATAAAGGAGTGATGCTCATGAAGGAAATTGAAGTCGTAATTGATACGGAAGAGATTGCGGAGTTTTTTTATGAGCAACTAATTGAAAGAGGATACGTCCCAAAACGAGAAGAAATTGAAGATCTCGCAGACATTACATTCGAGTACTTATTAGAGAAATGTATGATTGATGAAGTGTTTGATGAAGAGGATGAGTGAAAGTAACGACGGGCTTAACTCGTCGTTTTTTACTCTTTACAAACTTGTCACAAATAAAGTCGGTAATAGTTGGTATAATTAAAAGAAAATTTTACTCAAGAGGTGAAGGGATGTTCAAAAAAATTATTGATTCTTTATTAGGTAGGAAAAAATATCGTTCGTATTCTAGTAGTGATTATCGCCATAGAGGTCGCTCTTATTCAAGTAGCGATTATAAACGACGTTCATCTGGTTATGGGCATCAGCATTATAAAAGAAAGCGTAAAAGCCGTAGCTTCTTTTCAAGTAGCTGATGAAATGGCGTCGTATACTAGCTTTATTTGATAGACCACTGCGAAAAAATACAATCGTTGCAGAACGTTATAAAATTGAATCAGTAATTGGAATGGGCAGTTATGGGGTTACATATGTCGTTAATGACTTACAAATAAATAGATATAAAGTCTTAAAACAATTAAGGCAAAGTAAACAAAGATATGAGTCTGGGAGAAAATCATTTGAACAAGAGAAAATGATTTTACAAACATTAAATCATCATGCAATTCCTAGTTTATATGATCATTTCGTATGGGAGAAAAAAAGCTTTTTTGTGATGGAGTATATGCCTGGTAAAAATTTCGAAGATTATATTTTCTTGGATGGGCATGTATATACAGAACGTGAAGTTTTTAAAATTTTATATGAAATATTAGAAATTGTATCGGTGTTTCATAGTGAAGGTATTATTCACCGAGATTTACGCATTCCAAATATATTAATGAAAGAAAATAAAATTAGTATTATTGATTTTGGATTAGCTAAATTGAAGGGTGAGGGTGATGAACGAGCTACAACTTATGAAGGTGAACAAGCTTTGATGCGAGAAGTTCACTTTCGTAGTGATTTTTATGCGCTTGGTCATTTCTCATTATTTTTATTATATGCAGGCTATGAATCTAATGAAAAACATGAAAAACCATGGTATGACGAATTAACTTTAGAAAATTATAACCGTGAAATGCTTATGCGAATGTTACAAATAAAAACGCCGTACTATGAGAATGTACAAGATTTAAAAAAAGATGTAGCTTTTGCTTTAGAAAGGATGGAGGATCCATGTTTCAAAAGTTTTTAGCAAGCGTTGGTATTGGTAATGCAAAAGTAGATACAGTTCTTGAAAAAGATGAGTATATTGTTGGAGAAGAGATACTAGGTAAGGTTCATATAACTGGTGGTTCAGTTAGCCAACAAATTGAAAGCATTTACTTAACGTTATCAACATCGTATGCACGAGAAGTGGATGATAAAAAAGTAACAGCAACATATGATTTAGAGCGAGTTCGTTTAACAGAACCTTTTTCTGTTGAGCCGAATGAAAAAAAAGAAATTCCATTTTCATTTGTAATGCCAGTGGAAACGCCGCTTACGCTTGGAATGAAAACAGTTTGGGTGCATACAGGACTTGATATTAAACGCAGTATAGATCCAAGTGATCGTGATTACATTCAAGTGTTGCCAAATGCACTATTAAATAGTGTGTTAGAGAGTGTACAACAATTAGGTTTTAAAGCGCGTCATATAGAATGTGAAGAATTACCGTATCGATTACGTAAGCAAGTTCCATTTGCGCAAGAATTTGAGTTTGTTCCGGTTTCCGGAGAGTATTATGGGAAATTAGATGAACTAGAATTATTAATCTTGCCAAGCGCCTACAATCGACTAGAGATTATTATGGAAGTAGACAGAAAATCTCGCGGATTAGCAGGTTTATTTGCAGAAGCGCTTGATCTTGACGAGAAAGTGATTCGCTTTACAGTAACGAATGAAGATATTCCAGCAATGAAAGAAAAAATTAACAATTATATTTTTTAATAAACTATGCATAAAAAAGAAATGGAGAGGAAAACTAAAACAACCGCTCCATTTTTTTGCATAGTGAGGTTATGTATGTGAAACGATATCGACATTTATACTTGTTAAGTTTTACGCTACTCATTTGTTTTGTCGTATTATCACTTTCGTATCATACCGCTTGTATTGAGAAATTTGACAATATAGTCGCGCATTTTATTCAAAGTTTTCGAAACGATTATTTGACAGCCTATTTTACGTGGGTGTCTTTTATCGGTTCCAAAAGAATATATTTTCCGTTGCTCATTATTCTTGTAATGTATTTTCTCGTTAGAAAAAAATTGCTTAGTGCATTACTTCTAACAATTAATTATTATGGATCTCGTTATTTAAACAGTATGCTTAAACTATGGTACGAACGAGCAAGACCTGATGTAACGCAGCTTGTTACGGCAACTGGATATAGTTTTCCGAGCGGTCATACGATGAATGCTACTGCTTTTTTAGGATTTATTGCATACGTCACCATTACTGAAGAACGAATTACATTGCATAAAAAATTGTTGATTATTTTTATAGCGAGCTTTGTTGTATTATCTATTTCAGTTAGCCGAATATACCTTGGCGTGCACTATCCATCTGACATATTAGCAGGATGGGCAGCTGGCGGTAGCTGGCTCGTTTTATGTGTTATATTTCATAAAACGTTCATGAAAAAAGAACCTATGTCATAATAGGTTCTTTTTTCATTGGTTCAACATGAATGTGTGCATGGTAAATGCCAAACTTTTTCCGAAGCATAGCCTCGATGTTGTCAGTAATACAATGACTTTCACCAACATCCATACGAGCATCTACCTCGATTGTAATATCAACGTACGTTTGATTCCCGTACATACGCGCGCGTATGTCTACGATGTTTTCCACGCCGCCAATATGTTCAATAGCACCAGCGTACTCTTCCATCTTATCTGGATCGATTCCATCCGTTAACATATGAGAAGCTTCTACGAAAATTTCCCATGCAGTTTTACAAATAATAAGGCCGACAAGTAAAGCGGCAATAGGATCTAAAATAGGCATTTGGAACTGCGAACCGACAATACCTACTACTGTACCGATACTTACGAGAGCATCTGATAAATTATCCTTCGCAGCGGCTTCTAATGATTTACTTTTTGTGCGCGCTGCAATCTTTTTCGTATACAAATACACAAAGTACATAACGACGGCAGAAAATAAGGCTACCCATGCAGCAAGTACGTTAGGCGCTGCTTGTTTCGGATTGAAAAAAGATTGAATGGCACTAATAACAACCTCTAATCCGACCGTTGCCATAATAAAAGAAGCAACAAGTGATGCAATTTGTTCTGCGCGCGAATGCCCATAAGGATGATCTGGGTCACGAGGCTTACGAGAGATTTTTAGACCAATTAATATCGCTAAAGAAGCACCGATATCCGTTAAGTTATTTAAACCGTCAGCACGTAATGCGCTAGAGAGGGTAATATAACTGATGATGATTTTCATAGAGGATAAAAATATGTAGGCCATAATGCTGACAATCGCACCTTTATCAGCTTCTTTATGAGAAAGAGTATCCATTTTAATCACTCACCTTTCTACAAGGAATTTCTTTCTATAAATAGAGTACCAAACGAAACTCGTGTGGGTCTATACAAACATTGTTGACGTTTTTTAGCTTTTTAAGAAGGGGATAACAAAGTTTCGTGAAGGAAAAATATGTTGTAAAGTGCAAAGTTAGGGTGTAAACGCGATTTTAATCGAGGGGATAGGTGAAAGGATACATGTATTATGATGAATCAGTATACTGCACTGCTGAAAGGTGATTGGGCAAAATAAAGACCCTCTAGAAAATATTTTTCAGAGGGTCTTTATCTTAGTATGCTTCTAAAAACTCAGTAACTTGCTCTTCAGTTTTTGCGTTAGCGCTATGTAAGTGACCTAGCTTCTCGCCATTTTGATATACAAGTAAACTTGGAATACCCATTACTTGATACTCTTCAGCGATACTTGGGAACTCATCTTTATTAATAGAATACCATTCAAACTTATTGAACTCTTCCATTACATCTCCGATAAAATTGTCCATACGTACGCAATCTGGGCACCATGTAGTAAAGAACTTAACAACTACTGGCTCCTCACTTGCGATGATGACTTTGAATTCCTGTTCTGATTTGATTTCTTTCATGATTTGTTTCTCCTTTTTCACTATTAATATTTTAGGTTGATTAGTTGGTGTATTTGCTGTGAAACGAAAACTTCTAACGAGAGTTTTCTTTCTGAATAATTCGTTTGCAAATTGATCCACCGTAGTTTCTTAAATTCCTGGTACAATATCTCAATTAGTGTCCAGTGTGATACCTACTAAACGTTTACTTGTAATCTTTTAGATCATAGAAACGAATATTAGGAACCTTACTTTTCTTTATAAGCTTTTTCATGAGCTGTGTCAAACTTCTGAATTATAAGGTATAAGTAGGGTGGATCAAATTGTATTCATGATAGCCATTGCTATAACGTTCTTTTCCTCAGATGTTTATGAAGCGCCTGTAATGTAATGACGGATAAAACAAGTAATCTCTTTCAAGTACTTAAGAAAGGGAAACGGTGGATGATCATTACTCATAAATTTTATGAGTGAATGAAACAACAAGCAGGAAATTCAAAAATAGATGTAGGGGATGCATGTATGAATTTAGAGGAATCGTTATAAGAACTTATTCGTGAAGTTGTGAGAGAAGAGATTAGGGCGGAGTTAGCTGAGTCCCAGCAATAATCACAACCAAATAAAGTAATGTGTGTGAAAGAAACGTGACTAACAAGAGGGGGAATTGCTGTACTGTATATAGTGGAAGAAAAAACATGATGTGGAGCGCAAAAGGGATTGTAAGAACAACTTAGGAATTATCTAGTGGTTAAGGAGTCAGGGGGAATGTAGATCTGGTAAAAAAATATTATATTATTCTTTCAGAAGGGGGAATTAGGATGTTGAAATGGGTAAAGAAACTGTGTTAAAAAAACGCCCACCTTACATTGTTTGTGAGAAACAAGAAGGTGAGCGACACTTAAAAAAACGAATTGGATTTGTGAAAGTTGTGCCCAAATTACGCATGAATAAGGTATTAAAATAGATACCTGTACCCCTTTACACCTTATTCCATAAATAAGAAAGCTGGTGGGCTTCTGATTCAAGAGCTATTAAATGATCATTATTAATAGAGTTATTCGTATACATTCTGTTCTTTTGGATGTTAAGGACCGTATAATTCACATCGTTATATTTATTTGAAAATGTTGATTCATTTAATAATGTCAGTGTTGAGTTGATGTTATATTTATCAATTCGCTCTTTCTTTCCTTTGAAAAACAGTTTAATAAGATATGGCTCATCATTAATGAGCAAACCGAGTTCAGGTGATGAGCGGACGATTAAATTATCTGATAACCAATGTGATTTACCTGGATCAAACCAAGAGACTTCTTTGTTTTTAATAAATTTTTTGTACTGCTTTATAACATCAATGTAGTTTTGCTTTTTCTTCTGGTCAACAGTTTGTACTAATGTTTCAAAACAGTCAAAAGGTAGTTCGTTTTTATGAAATTTAATAATAGTTTCTCGTAATTGTTTCCAGTAATCAAAAACCGGGTGATATTCAGGTTGAGATTTTAGATTCTTTACAAAATTTGTTTTAGCTGCACTGCTTTTCAGTGTGAAGTCTAAAAATTGTGTAAGTCCCACTTTAATTTCCGCCATGTTACACCCCCTTTCTAAACATTACCAATTCGATATTGGAAAGGGAAATCCTGCATTTTTAAGGAGGTGTACTAGATGCTAGAAAAACCGATGTTCATACACAATGGCTATTGTAAAGCTGATCCGCAAAAATGACGAAAATACCAATTCATTTTATATATTCAGTAACGGTGCTTGAGTGCCATGGATTTTGTGGTTCCTATTGAGTTTGGTAATCATGGAATACTTTCTAAGAGGAGGTAACTGCAATGGATCTACACCCACTAAATGATAATAATACGAAAAAAGGTCCTGTTGTTTCCAACAGGACCTTTCCTAAAATGGCAAAGAGTAACTCTTACCTTACCCTTCTCGTACATAATACATGAAAAAGATAGATGTGTATACAACAAGAAATTCCAATATAAATATTCGGATATAGTGTTTAAGGGTAATTGATTGGATTTTTGAATAAGGAATTAATTTACAAAAGCTTATTTATCAAGGGGTTTAAATGGATTCTTATTAAATTGCAGTTAATAAAGTGATATCGAGATAATAAGATATGCAATTTTGCATACCGGGTTTTAAAAGCGAATAAGAGCATGGAATATCTAAATAATACGAAATTTGAGGGAGAGTAATATTAAAATTTCATTTGTTTTTACTGTAATAAATAAATTCATTTGAACAGAATCGAAAAATGGAGATTTGCCTTAGACATTTATGAAAGTAAAGAATATTTATAACAAAAGGAGTAAATACACAGGTCTAATTTTTGTAATGATGGAGGGAATTGTTGTGGACATAACTCAAAGTATGGCGCGAATAGTGGTTAATGGGAAAGATCTTCCGTTTAATTCAGTTAGAACTTCTGTATGGAATCAAGGGCCTGTAAATGATCTAATTGTTTCAACTAACCAGAGAGTCGAGGAGTTTTATCAATTCATGTGGTCACAAGTACCAGTGACGCTTGCAATGTATTTTCTTCAGGGTGCGGACTTAATGAGGTTTGCTAGAATTATTGGAATTAATCAAAGTGTAACGGGAGAATATATATATCATTTCTCTTGGGGATAAAACGAATGTAAAGTAGCTTAACAGCTGCTTTTTTATTTTGTAAAGGAATTTTAGAAGGTTAGAAAATAAGATTAGAGCTTGATATGTATAATTTCTGACTGTTTTTCAAGTTCGTAAAGTTAATCAGTTACTTCATTTCATACAAGAGGGGCTACTATGAATATGAAGTTTTTAAGGAACGCAAAAAACAGAGAGACATATTTTTGACTCTCTGTTTTTTTATTTTATTCACAAATAGTTCCGGTTGCTATACCAGTTGGAGCAACACCTACTGGAACCGTATCTATAACCGTATTAGTAGCAGTATTGATAACAGAAACAGTATTACTAGCTTGGTTTGTAACATAGGCACGAGTGCCATTTGGTATGATGGTTACTTGATCTGGCGATAAAGCAACAGGAATTGTATCAATTACAGTATTTGTCGCCACGCTTATTACTGATACATTATTACTAACTTTATTTACAACGTAAATACGAGTGCCATCGGGTGTAATATCTATACCAACCGGTTCAATCCCTACGTTAATTGTATTAATTACGGAATTAGTAGCAGTGTCAATAACAGAAACCGTATTGCTATTTTGATTTGTGACATACGCGCGAGTACCATCTAGTGTAAATACGATTATCCTAGGGCGAATGCCAACAGGAATGGTAGCGCTAACTGTATTAGTAGCAGTATTAATAACAGAGATTGTGTTGCTTAATTCGTTTGCAACATATGCAAAGGCTCCATTTGGAGAAACAGTGATTCCTTGCGGAGCATTGCCAACAGGAATGGTATCAATGACAGTGTTAGTACCAGCATTAATAACAGAAACTGTATTATTACCGTGATTTCCAACATAAACAGTTGTGTTATTTGGAGAAACAGCTACACCGATTGGATTAGATCCAACAGGGATGGTAGCGACAACTATATTAGTGGCAGTATTAATAACAGAAACGGTATTAGAAAAAATATTAGTAACATAAGCGCGAGTACCATTTGGTGAGACTGTTACTTCGAGCGGTGCATTATCTACAGTAATTGTAGCAACAACTGTATTTGTTCCGGTGTTGATTACAGATACTGTATCATCTGTTGGATCATCTATAACACCTGCGTTTGTAACATAAACAAGGAAATTACATGCAGGTCCAGTAGGTCCGGTTGGTCCAGTCGGCCCAGTAGGACCCGGTGGACACTCACAATCGCCAGTCGGCCCTGGTGGTCCTTCTGGCCCCTGAATACCTTGCACACCTTGAGGTCCAGTCGGCCCTTCTGGTCCTTCAAGTCCTTGCATGCCTTGCACACCTTGAGGTCCAGTGGGCCCTTCGATTCCTTCTGGCCCTTGAAGCCCTTGCACACCTTGAGGCCCAGTTACTCCTTTAGGCCCTTCGATTCCTTCTGGCCCTTGAAGCCCTTGCACACCTTGAGGCCCAGTTACTCCTTTAGGCCCTTGAATTCCTTTAGGCCCAGTCGCACCCGTAGGTCCAGTATTATTTAAGAGTGAACTGTTCAATATGCCTTGCAAAATTAAGTTGAATGTTTGTTGCAGAAATGGATCGGATAGATTTGAACAACTAATGAGCGAAGATAAATTTTGGAATAGAAATTGGAATAACGCAGAGATTTGAGTAAGAGATGCAGTAGGCAAAGAATTGATTAGTTGAGTGATAGTTCGTATAACTAAATTTTTATTTGGAGTATTTGGTTGTACTGCAATGATTAAATCATTTAACGCTTGTAAAGATGATTGGAGTATTTGTATAGTTGTCGGATTTGGCGTGGTAAAGAAAGAAAGGATAGCTTGATTTAATTGGTTAATTAGGGACAATAATTCTTGTTGCTGAGAAGATGAGAAGAAAACAGGTGTACAACAATTAGTTTGATCGCAAGAGGCTATAGAAATAAAACAGGGGAATTGGAATTTTTCGCACGGATCGTTTGAACTTGGATTATGTTTCATAATTACCTCCTTTTTAAAAATTTTAATAGTAAGTACAGTTTGATAACTAATAGTTGTTTCTAGATTTAAAGTGTTTATGAGTATATGTTTTATGTGAAATATCCAGGAATGTTTTTTTTAAGTATATGTCAACAAAATGGAGTTGTTCTTATGAGACGAGTATTATTGTAATGGTTAGATTTGGTGATCACGATAAGTTTAATTAAGTTAGGATCTAATACAGTTCCATATAGAATTTTATTTAAGATTATTCATTTTGTTTTTTTATATAATCTTCTTTGAAATATGAAATTGAAGATATGAAAAGAAATAATTAAAATGAAAAAGTTTCTAAAAGCAAGTGTACTAGATTTCAGCACTCACTGAAATAAAGAATCATAACATAATTTGTAATAACTTATATGGAAGTGAGTTGACAATAATGTTTTATTCGTATTTTTATTCTCAAGCAGGTATACGCCCAGCGTATGGTACATCCATAACGTTTAGCGGAGCACAAAGTACAGTTCAAGCTGTTCAACAAGCGTTACAAATGCAACAACAAATGCAGATGCAGCAACAAGGTATCCAGCCGTATTATTCATCTACGGAGTATTTTTACCCAGTGCATCAAATCACACCGTATGGAAGTTCTTTTCTTACTATCCCATATGGAACTGTATTTAATCTATAAATGGAAAGTTTAATCAGTAGGGGGCAGGTATCTCAAACCGATGACTAGTTCTCATCAATTGGACATATACGGACGACCCGGCTCCTACCTAACTTTCCCGCATGTTCCAAATTTTTTTGAGGAGTCTTATTACCTCCACGTAAATGGAGAGGTGTAAATGTAGGTGTCAAGTAGTTCCAAACTACAATTTGTAAATAACCGATTAGATAATCTCTGTACATAATACAAGTGTTCTTTTGATGAGAAGATACCGACTAAAGAAACAATGATAATTATCTTATCATGACAAATAATGGTTAATGGTGCTATAAAGGATACAAGTATATTTACTTACACGAACCTAGTCGGGATGCAACAACGAAGTCCTATCTGTGGTTATATCGTACAGGACGATTGTCCTATAACTATTAACCTACAAAGAGTAGGAGAACATCTGAATCGTTTTTTCTAGGTTTGAAAGATATTTACAGCCATAATATCTCATTCTTTGTTTATAATTGTAAATAATTATTAAAATGTATAAATGATGTTTCTTTTATATAAATAAAAAAGAAACAAGGGAAAATAATGCAAATTTTTATGCTGCTGTTTGCTATATTTGGATTTATGTTAGGTTGGATGATAAGTTTTGGGCTGTAAATATATAGGAAAGAGCGAATGTAGATTCGCTCTTTTTTGTATTGAAAGTAAAATAAATAAGAGAAGAATCTATCAAATTCGAATGGAGTGCACTATACATTTAGATTGTGATTTTATTGATATGTTTTCACTTACTTGTATATAAATAGGCGACAAGTATAGTTCTAAAGCAATAGCTCGTCCAAACATTACGAATCCCTCATACATAACATGTAAGGAATAAGCTTGAAAGGGGAACTAGTATGTCTTGCTATAACTACTGTAAGTATTGCAAAGAGTATAAAAAGAAACAGCATGATTGTTGTAAAAATACGAGTAAGTGTAATGACAACGAGGAGAAGCTTGTTAGGGCATCAGCATTTAGAGCTAGAAATACGGTGAATCAAACGGTTCCTGCCAATACTTTTGTAAAGGTATTGTTCCAAAATGAACAATTTGATTTAGCAAATGAGTATAATCCAGTAACGTCCATTTTTATTCCGAAGACTAGGGGAGTTTACTCTGTTATTGGAACGATTGGTTTCTTTCCAAACGATCCTAGCTTAAATTATAGAGCTCGTGTAGAAATTCGTGTGAATGGAAACGCAGCAATAGCGATAGATAATGATTTTTTTGGTCCAATAAGTTTTGGAAATGTAGTAAGTGTTTCGACGATTATTCAATTAAATGAAGGAGATCAAGTTGAGGTTTATGCACAAAGTAGCATAGATGGAGTTTTAAGTCCTTCAGAAGATGGTTCACATTTTGAAGCTGCAAGATTTCCTTCTCCGATTAAATAAAGTCGAGTATATAGAAGATAAAGAATAATCCTCACCAAAATGGTGGGGATATTTTATTCTATTGAAAATAGTAATAGTTTGTCCAAACAATTCTTATCTTTGTTACATAGTATGTAATAATAACTTTAAAGGGGGACTTACTACGTCTTATTATTACTGTAAGTATTGTAAAGATTACAAAGAGAAAAGTCATGATTGCTTTAGAAAAAATAGTCAATGTGATAGAAAGTATGTAAAAGTGAATTGTTGTGATGATAAGAAAGAAAAACTTGTAAGGGCATCAGCATTTAGAGCTGTTAATACAATGAATCAACCTGTTCCTGAAAATACTTCAGTTAAAGTATTATTTCAAAATGAACAGTTTGATTTAGCAAATGAATATAACTCAACAACATCTACTTTTATTCCGAAGACGAAAGGAGTATATAGTGTATTAGGAAATATAACGTTCTCTCCAAATGATTTTAATGTAAATTACAGAGCTAGAGTAGAAATTCGTGTGAATGGAAATCCAGCAATAGCAATAGATAATGATTTCTTTGGGACTGGGGTGTTTTTTAATAATGATATTTCAGTAACGTCTATTCTTCAATTAGAAGCAGGAGATTCAGTTGAAGTTTTTGCTGAGAGTAGTGTTGCTGGGGTAATTGTTCAAAATGTTAATGGTTTGAATACGGTTCATTTTGAAGCTGCAAGATTTCCTTCTCCAATTAAATAACGAATAGAATAAAATACTCTTCAGTAGATTTTGTTAATCCCCTTTACCAAATGGTGGGGGATTATTATTGTTTTTCTAAAATATATAAGTAAATAGGTTAAATATAGTTTGTTTCAGGAGAATTTCACATGCTAGGATGTAAGGTTGAAAGTGCCAGCATATTATGAGTTTTAGATCTTCTACAGATAATAAAAGAGTTTAATGAAACATGTAACATGGTTGTGAAATTTCTTTTGCATTACATTTGCTAGTCGTCTTATGTAATAGAAAAGACAACTTAATTTATTAATACATTAAAAGCCGTATAATTACGGGCTTTTTCTTTACTATATAGAAATTACATATTTAACATAGGTATATATAGATATTACTATTCTATGGAAAGGAATAACATTAAGGCGATTACACTATATAAAAATAAAATAAACCCTAAGATGAGTAGTATTGGATGCAACTTGAACATATTTGACCTCCTTAATTATATAAAGATTTTAATACATCTATGGTCAATTTAGAAGGGAAATGTTCTAGATGAATCAAGTTTGAATAAATATACTAATGTAACAGAGGGGTGAAAGTATAATCAATAAAGGAGTATTGTTGGGGATACCTTGAGTAGATTGTTTATAGAGAACAGGTGGGTTTACCATTCATGAAATATAAAAGTGAACAGATTTAAATATACAGGATGAGGGAGAAATAAAAAAAGAGCATACACAAACGGTACGCTCTAAAGAAAGATAGGTTTTATGAGTGGATAATCTCCATACGATAATATATGCTCGATTAATAAAAACGTGTAAAAAATCAATAGATTATCAATGGAATAACATGAAATGAGTAATTTTTGTCTATTACTAAATTTGTCTAACTAACAAAGTTATAAGGGGTGTGAATAGAACAGATTAACAACTGGATAATGATCGTATTTCAGTTTCGTATTTTTTGTAGTTTGGATATTGCGTAATAGTTTGACATTTAGGTGTGGAAAGTTGATTAATTATAGAAACATTTGTAATTACTTCGTTACAAGGACCGAAAAATGTAATTTTCAGTTTTGAATTTGGAGGTACTTTGACCACGATAGGTTTTTTTTTCATGAAATCATCTCCTCATATGCAGTATTGTATACTGCGCTTTTTCGTTCAGATTATAAAGGCGTATTAATATAATATGAAATTTTAGTCGTGTTGATAATGATATGGGGTTTTAAGGCGTGGTAAGAATGCGGAGAATGCATTGAAAACAGAGAATGTTCTATAAAATGTTTAATCGATATAATAGGTAAAAGTAAAAAATAAGTAATTTATCTAATACACTTTTTTCCTTGATACATATAATAATAGTAAGAATTGTATTAGGAGGTAATGAAAGAGTGCAAGAAAATGTACAAGCTCAGCTTTCACCACCGTGGATCACATATTTCAATGAGTTAAAAAATTCAATTGGTGCTGATCCAACTGTTTCAGTTGGTCCGCTAATTCCAGTTGGCGGGAATTATATTATTTTAGTGCATGCGTTAAGTAATGAAAAAGCGATAGCGTTAGCAACGCTTCTAAAATCTTTTGTAGAATTTGGGAATGTAAGTGTAACAGTTATTGTAACGAATAATGAAAATAGCATTGTAAATCCACTTCCATGTCCACTAGATGCATTTGAAATTGCTCATTTGTTTCAAGTGGCGCTAGAAAATAATCCTTATTTTGAACAAGTTGTTGTACAGCCGCAGCTTCCTGGTGGATCAAATGTTGTCTTTCCAGTTTTTGCAGCGCAAGTGATTCAATTTTTTAACGATGATATTTCAAATTTATGTCAAACATTTACTGGTGTTGCTGCAAATGTATTTCATGATGTAATGAACGATGACGTTTGTGATATCCAAATTTTATTCTCCACAAGCTGTGTTACGAGCAGTGAGAGTGCACAATTACAAAATACAGATCTAACACCAAAATTGTTTTACTAGATTGTAAGTAGACATTTTCTTTATTAGAAAATGTCTTTTTTGTATGCATTAACGTTACTTTGTGTAGCTAATTGCGGATGATGGCTGAAATTTCTACTGATAAATATATAGCGTGTAAAGATAGTATATTTGATGTGAAAATATATAAGAAATGAAAGATAAATCATTTTCGATAATATAGAGTAAACATAAGAAATACAGAAAGTTAGCTGTTATACATATGTTTATTAGTCTAAAGAAGATTAATACTGATGAGTAGTAATAGAAAGAACGTTTCTAATACTAGATTGAATAACCAATATTATTTACTAATGGATGTTAGTATATATTTCAAATTTGTGAATGAACTGTATGAAATATAAATAAAATTAATGGAAGTCTAATTAATAGATTATAATTTTTGAAAAATAATATAGATTCTCCTTATTTATATTATAGATAGCTAGTATTAGGCATAAGGAGATTTCAATAAAGCTAGCTTTGAATATGATAATAAAAAGGGGATGAATTGTATTGGGGTATATTATCGATATTTCAAAATGGAATGGAACGATTAATTGGGATATTGCAGCATCTCAGCTAGATTTAGTTATTGCTAGAGTTCAAGATGGATCGAATACGGTAGATTTTATGTATCAAAATTATGTGACTGAAATGAAAAAACGCAGTATTCCATTTGGGAATTATGCATTTTGTCGCTTCATTTCTATTGCTGATGCAAGGAAAGAGGCACAAGATTTTTGGAATCGCGGAGATAAATCTGCTAAGTTTTGGGTGGTGGATGTAGAAATTCAAACGATGATGGATATGCAAGGGGGGACACAAGCCTTTATAGATGAATTACGCCGTTTAGGTGCGAAAAAAATAGGACTATATGTGGGGCATCACACGTATGTATCATTTGGAGCACGTAATATTGAAGTTGATTTTGTGTGGATTCCTCGTTATGGTGGGAATAAGCCAGCATATCCTTGTGATATTTGGCAATATACTGATTCAGGAAATGTTCCTGGTATTGGGAAATGTGATTTGAATCAATTAATAGGAAATAAGTCGCTTTCTTGGTTTATAGGCTCAGATCAAGTAAATCAATATATTCTATCTGACAAAGAGGATACACAGCAACCAAATGGTATTGGTATTGCAATTTCAAAATATAATGATGGATATGGTATAAACGTATATGAAAATCCTGCGAATCCTCAGTTTACAGGTACAATCACTCAAAAAACGCCATATTTAGTCTTACATGGTTATTGGGGAGGCGCGGATAAAGATATGATTTGCTTAGGCAATGATAAACAGTGGGTATTTGTAAAACATTTTGATGTGCAATGGTTTTATGCAGTTTCAAAATATCCTGTTGGGTATGGAGTAAACTATTATGCAGAGCCTGAATGTATAAATTATAAAGGTAATATTGATGGGTCAAAATCTTTTCGTGTGTGGGGCAGAGCCAAAAATGCGGTAGATATCGGGCAAAATAATTGGATACTGAAAGAACATTTAAATATTAAGTACCTATAAGTAAATAAATGTTTTAGGTATACATAAAGGGTCATCTTACTAATACATAGTAAGATGACCCTTTATGCATTGAAAAAAGAACAAGATACATAGTTTATTCAAATGAAATGAATTACATGTGGAAAACACATTGTTAACACAAGTACATTGTATAGTTATTCTTATATAATAATAAAAGTGAGGTATTTTGAATTGAAAAAGAAAAAGCTATTTTTAGGAACAATTATTTCATGCGTAGTACTGGCATTATCGGCATGTGGTTCCTCAGGCAATGTAGTAACATCAAAAGTAGGAAATGTTACAGAGAAAGAGTTAAGTAAAGAATTAAGACAAAAATATGGGGAAAGTACTTTATACCAAATGGTGTTAAGTAAGGCGTTACTAGATAAATATAAAGTTTCAGATGAGGAAGCAAAAAAACAAGTAGAAGAAGCAAAAGATAAAATGGGTGACAACTTCAAAGCGACTTTAGAGCAAATTGGATTGAAAAATGAAGATGAATTAAAAGAAAAAATGAAGCCGGAAATCGCATTTGAAAAAGCGATTAAAGCGACTGTCACAGAAAAAGATGTAAAAGATAATTATAAACCAGAGATTAAGGTAAGTCACATTTTAGTGAAAGATGAAAAAACTGCTAAAGAAGTGAAAGAGAAAGTAAATAGTGGTGAAGATTTTGCAGCTTTAGCGAAGCAATACTCAGAGGATCCTGGTTCAAAAGAACAAGGCGGAGAAATAACTGGTTTTGCTCCAGGACAAACGGTGAAAGAATTTGAGGAAGCTGCATATAAATTAGATGCAGGACACGTAAGTGAGCCAGTAAAAACAACTTATGGTTACCATATTATTAAAGTGACAGATAAAAAAGAATTGAAGCCATTTGATGAAGTAAAAGACCAAATTCGTAAAGATTTAGAACAGCAAAGACTACAAGATACGACTGGTAAATGGAAACAACAAGTAGTCAATGATTTACTGAAAGATGCTGATATTAAGGTGAACGATAAAGACTTTAAAAATACATTTGAATTTCTAGAAAAGAAATAATGACTGTAATTAGAAAAAGGGAACCTTTATAGGTTCCCTTTTTCTAATTAGTGTGTGAGTTATAAATAGATAGTAAGACAATACAATATTACATTTAAATATTAAGAATTACAATGGGAATTTATGTAATTTTTAAAGTTGGAACGATCAATGCTTCATAGAATATTGATATTATAATGTTTCATTTGCTTAATTTCATTAAATATAAAGCTAATTTATTAATCTTCTCCCACTATTTGCAGGCAATCTGATTGGTGTAGGCTAATTATTAGTCGAGAATGAACAAAATCCTAATTGATATAAATTTTACTTTATTGAAGCGGATAAACATAATTTGCAGAATGAAACATATAATATTATTGAAAAAATATTGATTCTAAATGAAGTGAAAAGCAGAGCATTCTACTAAAAAAGGATGTTCTTTTTAGTATGAAATTTTTAGGATAAAGAAAGAATGCTTTTAAACAAATTATTTAATAGATAAATATATTATGTAGGAGGAGAAAATATGAAAGTAATTTTTCAAAGAGAAGATGGAGGGAAGATTTTTGAATCATATGATGAAGAGATAAGTAACTTATTAGCTATTTTAAAGGAAACGAAAGGGATTAAGATTGGGATGGTTGAGTATGAAGTATTAAAGTACGAATTAGAGTATTTTCGCAACCCAAAAAAAGCAGAAACAGAGAGGGAGCTACATATAATATTACAACCAAAATATATTTAATAATTAGGGGCAATTATTTATAAATAGTTTTATACAGTATGTACAAAAAGAGAGCGTTTACATTCCTCTCTTTTCATAGAAATTCATAAGGAACGAATTGTGGTCCGTTATAAATTCCCTAAATTTTGTGAGTTCGTTCTTTATAATATATGCTTTCATTTATAGTTGGTTAATAAACTTGAAAAATTAAAACTTTTTAGTTTAGGCAGGGATTTTATATTCGAGTAGATAAATATTCATATAAAGTACATTGTATACGAATATTAGGAGAGTAAAAATGAGTTTAGCAAGTTATATAGGCTGCAATGTAGAAATTCCGTTAACGGATCCAGATTCGAATGATGTAATTATTTTTGGACCGTGTTTTTCAGACGAAAGAATGCTTGAAATTGTACAAGAGTTTCAATTCCAAACAAGTTACACGCATGAGGTTTCAATGAGTTGGGGCATTGAACTTTATGAGTGTAAAACTGAAAAGGAGAAGAAAGAAGCTAAAAAAAGCTATTAGCTTTATGATCGATTATGGAAGGATATTTAAATGAGGGTGACTATTTTGAATTATTCAGTTGTTGGGTTGGTTATGAAGATAAGGAACGAGTGGGGGAATAAAAATTAAAAATAAACCATTTTAAAATTGATGAAATTTCGATTCCCAAAAGAACACTTGTCAGGATAGAAAAATAAATATAGAAATATACATTATAAGAAAAAAGCGACTTCATTTTATATGAAGTCGCTTTTTAGTAAATATGTGAACTTCCTATTAAATAGGAAGTGAAAAAATCATTTGATGAAGAAAATCAATGATGGATATATGTATAAGAAAATGATTTAAATTATTTTTTGTTAAAAATAAAATTATTTCTCTTCTCAAAAGAATATATGTTCGTGTATAATTAGAACGAGTGTTCCGTTTAATGCAGCTACTATATGAATTAGAAGTAAAGTGAAACGTTAATCAGTGAGGTGCTTATTGTCCATTGACTATTAGCTTTCACCAATTCGGTGTTTACGGGCAGTTAGTTTTCGACTTATATACCTCACATGTGCCGAATTTTGAGGTGGGAGCTTTACTACTTGTTAATGCGTGAGAAATATGAGCCAAGCAATTATGAAAGAATAATCAAGGAATAATATATGTGAAATAGAATGGATAAATGATCAAGGAGATAAAAAAATGAATGATGTAAAGGTGCAGAAAATAGACAGAGAATGGGTTCCATTTACAGTAAGGTCGGAACAGTTGTTAAGTATGAGAAAGATTGTTGGAGAGAAGTTTAAAGTACAAAAACCGCTCTTAACAAAAGAAGCAAAAGAGAGAATTTCTGATAAATTATTAACGTCATTATTGTCGGATAAAGAAATATTGGTGACATATTTTGAAGGTGGCTACATACTTACAAGCTATATGACAGTTGTGCATATAAACCCGCTAAAGTGCATTGTAATATGTACGGACGCATTTTATAAAACTTATGTATTTAATACTTCGGATATTATTGAAATAACGTAAAGGAAGCTGAAATAAAATTTTAGCTTTTTATTTTTGTTAGATGTGGAGCAGAAAAAATGAAACGAAAAAGCAGCTAGCTTCATACTAGCTGCTAAGCCCCAGGGAAAGGGAGAAAAAGATAGGGTACTCCAAAAATCAATAATAGCTGTGTAACAGCCTGATTATAGTATAGACAAATTTATTATTCCTAAACAGTACGATGTAAAAAATAGGACTACGCTGTACCTACCTGGTTTTGATCTGCAAGGTCAGAATCAAACGTATTAGTCGCGCTCACACCATTAAAAGTATTAACAACAAAACCAACGTTTGAAGCACCAGATCCATTATAAGCCTTCGTATTTTCTTTCGGAGAAACGTTGTAGAAATCGCCTAAATTAAATGAACCGTTACTATTTTGTACAACTAAATTCCCTACAACTGAGGGCATAGTTTTCACCCGCTTTACAATCATTTGTTAATACTAATATATGGCCTTATAGTCCAAATGGTTCATGTAACAAAAATCGTGGAATAGTAAAACGTTTGAAGTGTAGCTTAATCCTGCAATAAAAGTATGTTAAAATTAATGTAAGGTCGATTAATTTTTTTAAAAAATTGTATAATTAATATATGTGAAATAAAAGGAGGTAAAATATAATGAATAATGTTATAAAAAAAGTAGATTTAACAGATGCAAAATCAAGTAATCTTGTTGCACTTATTTATAGCAATGAAGTTATATTGGTTGAAGAAGCATTTTGTCCAAATGAAATAAAATTAAAGTTTAATGAAATTGCAATTTTATCGGCTATTAAAACAGCACATATAATGAAAGTATCGATCGGAAAAGAACTGGAAGCAATTTTTCATGATACTGGTGTTTTATTTGTGAAGCATAGTGTTGATTATGGAAATAGTCAATCTATCACTATGCATTTTGAACAATTCAAAAAGTTGCAAAATGAGATTGAGAATTTAAACAAAAGTAGGTAATCTAGGTGTAGATTATATGTATCGGTGTAAGAAATACGGGAAAAAGAAGCTGAAATATAAAAGCAATAACGAAATAAATAATGATTTTTTTGATATATAAGCAAGAGTAACTGTTATGGTTACTCTTTTTGTTTACATAAAAACTCCTTCTAAAGTATGAAATAAGTTGATACTTTAGTAAATGGCTGAATGAAAAGGAAGAGTATAAAATGTTGTAAAGGAGGAGAGATATTTGAAGCGAAACGAAATTGGAAAAATTGTAATGATTACAGGAGTGACGCAAGGGTTAGGTCGTGCAATGGTTGATCGATTTCATGAATTGGGATGGACTATATATGGCTGTGGGCGTTCAAAAGATAAAATTGAAGAATTGAAAAATTATTACGGTAATATACATGATTTTCAAATAATTGATGTTTCAGACTCCCAGCAAGTAAGTAGTTGGGCAAATTATATACTGCATAGACATAGAGCACCTGATTTGTTAATAAATAATGCATCAATTGTTAATAAAAATGCGCCACTGTGGAAAGTAACAGCTCAAGAATTCGAAAATGTAATGAATATAAACGTAAATGGTGTAGTAAATGTAATTAGGGCATTTGTCCCAGCGATGGTAGCTAGGAAAGAAGGAATGATTATTAATATGAGTTCTAGTTGGGGCCGAGAAGGAGAAGCTGAGCTGGCGCCATATTGTGCCTCAAAGTTTGCAATTGAAGGTATCACGAAATCTATGGCACTTGAGTTACCTAATGGTATGGCTGTTATTGCTTTAGATCCAGGCGGGAGCATAAGCACTCCAATGCTGTATTCATGTGCACCACAGTATGTAAATGAATCACCCACACCTGAAATGTGGTCATGTAATGCGATTAAATATATATTAAATATAACAATAGATAAAAATGGATCTTCATTGACATGCCCAGAATGTATGTAAATATAGATTGAATTAGCATATTTTCAGTGATACACACTTTGTATAAAAAAGTACCTTTAAGGTGCTTTTTTGTATTTTTAACACATTATAGAATGCACAAAATTACATGTAGAAAATAAACATGAGAAAGAGGATGCAATTTATGTATTTCGAAAGCAATAGAAAATTTCTAAATAGGTGATAAGAATGAATCCAAGCAGTTTAAAAGTGACGGGAGCATGGTATCAAGTAGGTGGAAATCTTACGACGGCTATTGGGGCGACAAGAGGATTTATTGGAGAAGAGAAAGTTGAATCAGATCTTGTAATTGTAGGAAGCTCATTACAAGCCCTCGGGTATATATTACAAATTATAGCGAGTAATGATACCGAAGATGAAGGCGAAAGAGAAAAGCAAAATATATGTTTGGAGAATAAAAGTGAAATGCTCGATAAAATGGGCATTGAGTTATTAGCGTTAGGGAATATATCAAATGTAATAGGAACATATTTTAATATAAATGAACAATCGAAAGAGAATGATTATCTTATTATTGTCGGGAACAGTTTACAATCGATAGGTGCTTTTTTAGGAGTAGAAGCAGCTTTGCTTCAGATGAAAGCGATACAAAGAATTATAATACTAGGAAATTCTTTGCAAAGTTTAGGTGCTGGACTTCAAGCGTATCAAGGTATTATGAATATATCAAAGAACGAAATAGAACATGAATACATTATGGTTGATAAGAAGAATGAGAAGATAATAGCACTCATTGGTGTTTGGATACAAGCGATAGGTACTGTTATTTCTGCGATTGGATTAACTATCATAGAGAAAGAAGAAAGGGTAGAAAAAAATAAAAATATGAAATTATTCATGTAAAGGAGGTATGTGAAATTTCAATTTTACATAAGTAGAAAAGTTGAAGTAGTAGGTTTTTTTGCATTAGAATAGAATATATAACAGTAGAACAGTTATTAGATGAAATACAAAGATAATTGGTTTTATTAGTGTATGAAGAAAGATAAAAAATACAAAACGAGGAGTTTTCAAGAGATGATGTATTTATTGGCAATTCTTCTTCCGCCTGTAGCCGTATTATTTTGCGGCAAACCATTTCAAGCGATAATTAACTTCATATTAACATTAATATTTTGGGTTCCAGGAGTTATACATGCGATATTAGTTGTACATGATAAAAAAGCAGATCAGCGTTTAAGAAAACAAATTCGAGCATATGATGAAATGAATAAGAGGGATAGAAGATAGCTAAATTAGGAAATGAAAAAAGAAAGGGGGACTACCGCCTTTCTTTTTTCATTCTATTTAAGTTTAAATTTTAGTATAGCGGTAAGAATTTTTAATATAAGTATTGTGATAATTAGTTTTAGATTGTGCGCTTAATAAACCGGTGTAAATGTTTTCAGGCACGTTAAAGAAATCATACATTCCATTCTTTAATTGAATACGTAAAATCATAGAAAAAGGATTATAGCCAACAGCAACTATATTTTTTGAAATCACGGGAGATAGCTTCATCATTACGGAACTCCTCACTTTTCATTTTTAATAATTTCTTGTAGATATTGGGGTTCTGGTGTTGAAATCCTTATAATTAACGAGGTATTATATTTATATGCAATATATTAAATGTTCGTTATACGTAATTATAAGGAAGTTCACACGAAGTACATATCGTTGTGCTATTTTTATTTCACCTTTGATTTATAAATAAGAAAATATTGACCATTTGAAAAAAAGGTATATTATTTATACGAGGTATTAAAAATTCACTTTTTACATTCTATGCTTAAAGGGGCAGCATTATTAGGAAAAATAGAAGTGAAAATAGTTTGTATAAGAAGTATTCTAAAATTTATAATCTGTGAATTAGGAAAATATTGAATGCTCCAGGTCAATATACTTTCTTAATTAAATTCAGTTTAGAAAGTGACCTCAATATTTTTAAGTAAATCAACGGGAGAATTGAAAGGCAGGAGAAAGTAACATGTCAGAAAATTATCGTTCTCGAGAGGAGCGACGACAAGTTAAAAAGAAAAAACAGCCAGCTTCTAAAACACAAAAACCAAAAGGGAAAACATCATTTTTTCGTAAGTTTTTAATTACTTGTTTATTACTTGGTATTGTTGGTTTAGTGGCGGGGGTTGCTACCTTCTTCGTAATGATTAAGGACGCACCAAAACTTGAGAAAGCAAAACTTGTTAATCCGTTATCCTCAAAAATTTATGATAAAAATGGCGATTTGGTATATGAATACGGGAAAGAGAAACGGACGAATGTTACGTATGATCAAATACCTAAATTAGTAGAAAATGCATTTTTAGCAACTGAAGATGCACGTTTTTATGAGCATAGCGGAGTAGACTTCAAAGGTACTGCCCGTGCTGTTTTGGTGAGTCTTAAAGGAGATTACGGTTCACAAGGTGGAAGTACAATAACGCAGCAGGTTATTAAAAACTACTTCTTATCGATGGAAAAAACATCAAAACGTAAGGTTCAGGAAATATATTTAGCGTATAAGCTAGAACAACAATATTCAAAACATGAAATTTTGGAAATGTATTTAAATAAAATTAACTTAGGAAACCGTTCATATGGAATCGCAACAGCAGCACAAAACTACTATGGTAAAGAATTAAAAGAGCTAACATTACCAGAAGTTGCGATGCTTGCCGGTTTACCGAAAGCACCGAATAACTATGATCCATCGAAACCAGAAAACGTTCAAAGGGCCACAGAAAGAAGAAATGTTGTACTAGGGTTAATGAATCGACATGGTTATATTACAAAGGCAGAGATGGAAGAAGCATCGAAAGTACCAGTGGATAAAGATATTAAGAGTGCAGGTGAGCTACAGGCAATGCCATATCCTGCATTTATGGATGCGGTTGTGAAAGAAGTTGAAAAAGAATTGCCAGATGCTAATATTGGATCTGACGGTTTAGAAATTCATACAACATTGGATCCAGATGCACAGAAATTAGCTGAAAATATTTTAAATACAAATATTGTTAATTATCCAAATGATAAATTCCAAGGTGCTTTCACATTTATGGATACGAAAACAGGTGAGGTTCGTGCTATAGGTAGTGGGCGTGGTGAAAATAAAGCAGTATTTAAAGGGCATAATATGGCAATTGAATTAGATCGTGCAGCTGGTTCAACGATGAAGCCAATCTTTGATTACGGTCCTGCAATTGAATACTTAAAATGGGCAACGTATCATCAAATTGATGATTCTCCATTTAAATATTCAACGGGACAAGAACTTCGAAATGCAGACAGAAGTCATTTAGGCCCAATTACTATGCGTGAAGCGTTAAAAATGTCACGTAACGTTCCAGCAGTTAAAACTGCAAAAGAAGTAGGACTGAATAAATCAAAGGAGTTCTCTGAGAAATTAGGTATTACATTTAATAAACCGCCGGCAGAATCTACAGCTATAGGTACAAATGAAGTATCACCAACTGAAATAGCTGGTGCTTATGCGACATTTGGTAATGGTGGAAAGTATGCAAAACCGCATTTTGTTAAGAAAGTAGTTTATCCAGACGGCAAGTCACAAAGTTTTGAGCAAAAACCAAAACAAGTTATAGCTGACTCTACAGCATATATGATTACTGATATGCTTCGTTCAGTGGTAACATCAGGTACTGGTACAGCAGCAAATATAAGTTCTTTAGATGTAGCTGGTAAAACAGGTACAACAAACTATGATTCAAGACAACTCGCGAAATATAACATTCCAGAAAGTGCGACTCGTGATAGTTGGTTTGCAGGTTATACACCGCAATATACGATGGCGGTATGGACTGGATATATGAAAGATGGTAAAGACGAGTATATTAGTAGTAAAAATACGAAAATTGCACAGTTGATCTTTAAAGAAATGATGAGTGAGTTTGCTACTGACAAATCACGCTTTAAAATGCCAAGTACTGTTATTCAGGAAGGTAATGAGTTACGAATAAAAGGGAAAAAACGAGATTCTTCTCCAAATACGAGTGTACAGGATACAACAGAACAACCTAAACAAGATCAACAACAAAAGACTGAAGAAGAGAAAAAGCAAGAAGAATTAAAGAAACAAGAAGAGCTTAAAAAACAAGAAGAACAAAAGCAACAAGAGGAACTGAAGAAGCAAGAAGAACAACAGAAACTAGAAGAGCAAAAGAAACAAGAAGAACAAAAGAAACAAAATGAACAAAATAATGGGAATGGCCAGGGAACGCCACCTCCAGCAAATAATGGAGGAGGCCAAGGAACACCACCTCCAGCAAATAATGGAGGAGGCCAAGGAACACCACCTCCAGCGAATAATGGAGGAGGCCAAGGAACACCACCTCCAGCGAATAATGAAGGAGGCCAAGGAACACCGCCTCCAGCAAATAATGGAGGAGGTCAAGGGAATACAACGCCACCAGCGACGACACAACCAGATACTGGCGGAAATGCGGGAGAAGTTCCTGCTAATAATGGGCAATAAGAGAAGTTAATAAAAAGTATAAAAAAAGCACTTAAGATTTGTGGAAATTACAAGCTTAAGTGCTTTTTTATCGTTAAAATTAAAATGTCAATTATTGATTTCCTACAGAAAATTACTATAGTAAGCAGTTTATTGGAGATTAGGATTAAATAGTTGTTATTTGAAATCATTAAATATTTTTTTGTTTGAAGTATTATTTTCGTTAAAATGCAGCAGCTATGCAATGATGAATTTAAATGTTAAACGTACCGTAGAAATTTTGGAAGTAAATAGAAGGGAAATGATAAAAAACTTGAGTCTGAGGTAGTGGAGAAAAACTTTGGCTATGAAAAGTGGTGCTACTTGGATGTGTGCCATGATGCCAAAATGATGGGGTAACTTGACCGGGAATTTGATATTGTTGCCAAGTTGCGGGAAGTTCAATTCCTACATCGGAACTAGCCGTATGTACGGCTGGAACGTGTATTTCGGGGGTCGAAGGAACGACGACTGTTACTCTTGAAGATACCCACATAAAATAATCACTCCTAAGTTGTGATAATAAAGTAGTATATTCTTTTCACATATATAAAGGTACATATAGGTAGGACTTTAGGCTAAGGTATACGTATAAAGTTGTAAGACCAATTGAAATGGGTAGTGGACCATTTATTATAAAAAGATACGTCTATTTACGGAGGGCAAAGGGATTAAGAAAATGTAAAATGGAGGTGTTAATTGCAAGAACATACATGTTTATGGAGGAATTTTAATGGAACGATTATGGACGAAATCATTTATTCAAATGACTTTCGCGATGTTATTTCTATTTACAGGATTTTATTTACTTGTACCAACGCTCCCGCTCTTTATTAAAGAGATAGGTGGTAATGAATCGCAAGTAGGACTTATGATGGGAATGTTTACAATAGCTGCAGTTGTAATACGACCGATTATCGGAGGAATGTTAGATCAATATGGTAGAAGATCTTTTATAATTTTCGGACTCATCTTTTTTGGGATAACGATGTATTCTTATAATTTAGCGTCGACCATTATCCTTTTAGCTGTTTTACGTGTTATTCACGGAGTAACATGGGCTGTTTCGACAACAGCTGTTGGAACAGCAATCACTGATATTATTCCAGATTCACGCCGTGGTGAGGGGATGGGTTGGTATGGGATGGCTATGACAATTGCAATGGCAATCGGTCCAATGATTGGATTATCGGTTGTACAACATTATTCATTTCACGGCCTATTCTTGTTAGCAACTGTTTTATCCTTTATGGCAGTCCTTTTATCGTTCATGACGAAAATGCCATTCACACCACAACAAGAAAAAGGGAAAATACAACTGTTTGAAAAGTCCGTTCTATCCATTACGATTGTTGTTTTCTTTTTATCATTTGCATATGGAGGGATTACGACATTTTTACCGTTATTTGCATCGTCAATTGATGTGAATCCTGGGACATTCTTTCTTGTATATGCAGTTGCTTTAACAATCGTAAGACCAATTTCAGGGAAACTATTAGATAAGTATGGAGAAGTATTTATTATATTCCCGGCACTATGCGTTACTATTATCGCAATAGTTGTATTATCACTTTCAAATAGTTTAATGGGGATAATTATCGCCGCTACATTATACGGTGTTGGATTCGGTTCAGCGCAGCCGGCATTGCAAGCGGCAATGCTTACAATTGTTGACCCGAGTAAAAGAGGAGTAGCTAACGCTTCGTTCTTTACCGCATTTGATCTAGGGATTGGACTTGGTGCGATTTTACTTGGAGTTGTTTCACAAATGTTTGGTTACCGTATTTTATTTGCAGGTAGTGCAATTTCAGGATTACTTGCTTTCATTATTTTTGTCGTTTTTGTAAAACAGCGATTAGGTAAAAAAGAAGTTGCGTAAACGGAAGTAACAAAAATGAAAATTTCAATTGAACATAACGATTTACAATGGTTAAAGGATAATATATTAATAGTTCAATTCAGCCTGACTATTCTTTAGGGATAGTTTCTAAGAAATCAGATGGGAAAATCGTGTCAGTTGAGAAAGAAGACATTCTATTTTAGGGGATGTTTATAATCTTTAGTACTTTAAAAACTATCATATAGTTGAATCTTACTATGAGGAAACGAAAGAAATTTAATTTAATTATGTAAAATAATAACTTTTTTTAAAAAAAATAAGTTTTATATAAGAATTATATTGATGAGATAGTGAAATAAATATCATGTAGAAACGAGTTGTATATGTATACAACTCGTTTTTTTTTATTTTCTTAAGAAAATTGAGAGAATGATATATTTTATGGGATTTTCTAAGTCATCCTTATATTTTGTTTTAATAAGAAACGCAAAGAAGTCTGTCCTTTCTTTATAAAATATGAAAATTATTTTTGAAAAATTGTATTGTTACATCGGTAAAAGTATAGGAAACTTATCATTATAAAATAAATTGAAATCTTCTAAAAACTCTGATACATTGAAATAGAAATGTAGTTTCACAATATTGTAAAGGCTTACAGTTATGTGCACGAAGATCTATTAGGATTGGAGGAAATAATGATGAAAGCTGAAGAAAAATTTTCCCCGGGATTAGATGGTATAGTGGCAGCGGAGACGAAGATCTCGTTTCTTGACACAGTGAAAGGTGAAATTGTAATTCAAGGGTATGATTTAATCGAACTCTCAAAAACAAAAGAGTATTTAGACATTGTGCACCTTTTATTGGAAGAACATCTACCAAATGAGGATGAAAAAGAAACACTTGAAAAGAAATTAAAAGAAGAATACGCGGTACCAGAAGGTGTATTCAACGTATTAAAGGCATTACCGAAAGAAACGCACCCGATGGATGGATTGCGTACAGGTGTGTCCGCATTAGCTGGTTACGATAATGATATCGAAAACCGCTCGTTAGAGGTAAACAAAAGCCGCGGGTACAAATTATTGAGTAAAGTACCAAACATTGTAGCGAATAGCTATCATATTTTAAATAATGAAGACCCAATTCAGCCTATTAAAGAATTATCATATAGCGCGAATTTCTTCTATATGTTAACAGGTAAAAAACCAACTGAACTTGAGGAGAAGATCTTTGATCGTTCCCTTGTTTTATATAGTGAACATGAAATGCCAAACTCTACATTTACAGCGCGCGTTATTGCATCAACGCAATCCGACTTATATGGTGCTTTAACAGGTGCAGTTGCATCTTTAAAAGGTAGCTTACACGGCGGTGCAAACGAAGCAGTTATGTACATGCTTTTAGAAGCTGGTAATGTTGAGAAGTTTGAAGAGTTGCTACAGAAGAAACTATATAACAAAGAAAAAATTATGGGCTTTGGACATCGTGTGTACATGAAGAAGATGGATCCAAGAGCACTGATGATGAAGGAAGCTTTAAAGCAGTTATGTGATGTAAAAGGTGATTATACACTATATGAAATGTGTGAAGCTGGAGAAAAGATTATGGAGAAGGAAAAAGGAATTTATCCAAATCTTGATTATTATGCAGCTCCAGTATATTGGATGCTTGGTATCCCAATTCAACTTTACACACCAATCTTCTTTAGCTCTAGAACAGTGGGACTATGTGCGCACGTAATTGAGCAACATACGAACAATCGATTGTTCCGTCCACGTGTAAATTACATTGGCGAGCGACATGTAATTAGTAAATAAGAACAACTGGGGAGTTGTTAGCGCCGCCCGCCAGATGGGTGTTTGACCGACACCCATCATTAATAATAACGAATTTTCGACAGAAAGGGAAGAATAGCATGATTAAAACAAATGAAATTAAACAAAAAGATGCATTATTAGAAGAAATTGCAGATTATGTATTAAATAAAGAGGTAACTAGTGCAGAAGCATTCAGTACTGCTCGTTACGTCTTACTTGATACGCTTGGATGTGGAATATTAGCATTACAATATCCAGAATGTACGAAATTACTAGGACCAGTTGTTCCAGGAACAATCGTGCCAAATGGTACACGTGTACCAGGTACGTCATATGTACTTGACCCAGTGAAAGGTGCATTTAATATCGGATGTATGATCCGTTGGTTAGACTATAACGATACTTGGCTTGCAGCAGAGTGGGGACATCCATCTGATAACTTAGGCGGAATTTTAGCAGTTGCAGATTATATTAGCCGTGTTCGTATTTCAGAAGGAAAAGAACCATTAAAAGTACGTGAAGTACTAGAAATGATGATTAAAGCACATGAAATTCAAGGTGTACTTGCTTTAGAAAACAGCTTAAACCGTGTTGGTCTTGACCACGTATTATATGTAAAAGTAGCAACAACTGCTGTAGTTGCAAAAATGCTTGGCGGAACACGTGAAGAAATCTTTAATGCATTATCACATGCATGGATTGATAATTCTAGTCTTCGTACATATCGTCATGCACCAAATACTGGCTCACGTAAATCATGGGCAGCAGGTGATGCAACAAGCCGCGGTGTTCATCTTGCAATGACTGCTCTAAAAGGTGAAATGGGTTATCCAACAGCTTTATCTGCACCAGGCTGGGGATTCCAAGATGTGTTATTTAATAAACAAGAATTAAAGTTAGCAAGACCATTAGAGTCATATGTAATGGAAAATGTATTATTTAAAGTTTCATATCCAGCAGAGTTCCATGCACAAACAGCTGCAGAGTGTGCTGTGAAATTACACCCAGAAATTAAAGAAAGATTAGAAGAAATTGATCGTATTACAATTACAACTCATGAATCAGCAATTCGTATTATTGATAAAGAAGGTCCATTAAATAATCCAGCTGATCGTGATCATTGCTTACAATACATTACGGCAATTGGTTTATTAAAAGGAGATATCGTTGCGGATGATTATGAGGATGCAGTAGCAAATGATCCACGTGTAGATGAATTACGTAATAAGATGGTTGTTGTTGAAAACAAACAGTACAGTTTAGATTACCTTGACCCGAACAAGCGCTCAATCGCCAACGCTGTTCAAGTCCATTTCAAAGATGGAACTGTAACAGAAAACGTGGAATGTGAATATCCACTTGGTCACCGTTTCCGTAGAGACGAAGCAATTCCAAAAGTTGTTCAAAAATTCACTGCAAATATGGCAGGTCATTATTCTAGTAAGCAACAAGAACAAATTCATGAAGCTTGTTTAAATGAAGAGAAACTAGAAAATATGAATGTAAACGAATTTGTAGATCTATTCTTAATTTAATAATAGGGGGAATTTAGAATGGCTTGGGTTGTGAATAAACAGTCAACACAAGAGGAGCTTGCGAATTGCTTCCGAGCTTTAGTAGAAGCAAATGAAATTTTGCAAATTCCAGGTGCTCATGATGCAATGGCAGCTTTAGTTGCGAGAAATACAGGATTTTCAGCTCTTTATTTATCAGGAGCTGCTTATACTGCAAGTAAAGGACTACCTGATTTAGGAATCGTGACGTCTACTGAAGTAGCAGAGCGAGCAAGAGATCTAGTAAGAGCTACAGACTTACCAGTTCTTGTTGATATTGATACAGGATTTGGCGGTGTTCTCAACGTAGCGAGAACAGCGGTAGAAATGGTAGAAGCGAAAGTTGCAGCTGTTCAAATTGAAGATCAACAATTACCAAAGAAATGTGGACATTTAAATGGTAAGAAACTCGTTACGACAGAAGAATTAGTTCAAAAGATTAAAGCGATTAAAGAAGTTGCACCAAGCTTGTATATTGTAGCACGTACAGATGCTCGTGGTGTAGAAGGCTTAGATGAAGCGATCGAAAGAGCGAATGCCTATGTAAAAGCAGGTGCAGATGCGATATTCCCTGAAGCGCTTCAATCAGAAGAAGAGTTCCGTCTATTTAATAGTAAAGTAAATGCACCTTTACTTGCGAATATGACTGAGTTCGGAAAAACGCCTTATTATAGTGCAGAGGAATTTGCAAATATGGGCTTCCAAATGGTTATTTATCCTGTAACTTCACTTCGCGTTGCAGCGAAAGCATATGAGAATGTGTTTACTTTAATTAAGGAAACAGGTTCTCAAAAAGATGCACTTTCAAATATGCAAACGAGAAGTGAGTTATATGAAACAATTTCATATCATGACTTTGAAGAACTAGATACTGGAATTGCAAAAACAGTATTATCAGAGGATCAATAGATAAAGTGAAACTTTAATCGGTGGGGGTTTTCTTCATCCCCCACTGATTATTAGTTGAACCAATCGGACTTTAATGGGCAGTTGATCCCCCGCCTAAATTCTTTGCTTTCGCTGAATTTTAAGGCGGGGGTCTTACTGCCCATTAAAGCGGGATAAAACAACTAAGGCGATGAGAATACATCTTTGGCAAAAAGAACTGCTTGATGTGAATATTCATCGCCTTCTGTTTTCAAAAATAAGATATTCCACTCATCGTAGACGAGCATATGTAGTAGAAAATAAGGCCGAAATGATAGGGGGATTCAGATGGAGAAAACGAAGTTACCGTGGGATGAATTTTTTTCACTTAATAAAGATGTGAATCATACTTTCTTTACGCCAGAAGATTTTTCAGGAGATGAAGATTTAATCGCAAAAACGACAGAACAATTCGTTAAACAAGAAATTGTTCCACAAATAGAGAATATTGAACAACATAACTATAAAGTTTCTCGTCAATTATTTGAGAAAGCTGGAGAACTTGGATTGTTAAGTATCGAGGTCCCAGAACAGTACGGTGGATTTGAGTTAGGAAAGGCAGTTTCAGGGCTTGTAGCAGAAAAAATGGGATACGCTGGTGCATTTAGCGTTTCATTTAATATACACGCAGGTGTAGGTACATTGCCTTACATATATTACGGAACGAAAGAACAAAAAGAAAAATATTTGCCGAAAATTGCATCAGGAGAATGGATTGGGGCTTATGCTCTAACTGAACCGAATGCTGGTTCTGATGCTTTAAGTGCAAAAACGAGTGCAGTATTAAATGAAGATGGTACTGCTTGGAAGTTGAATGGTGAGAAGCAGTGGATTACAAATGCTCATATGGCAGATGTATACGTTGTTTTTGCGAAGACAAATAAAGGAATGACAGCGTTTATTGTCGAAAGAACATGTGAAGGTGTATCCATTGGACTAGAAGAAAAGAAAATGGGGATTAAAGGTTCTTCAACTGCTACTCTTATTTTAGAAGATGTTGTTATTCCTGCAGAAAATGTTTTAGGGGAAGTTGGGAAAGGGCATCACGTAGCTCTTAATATTCTAAACTTCGCTAGACTTAAGCTTGCTTTTGGAAATATTGGAACAGCAAAACAAGCAATTGCTTTGTCGGTTCAATATGGAAAAGAGCGAAAACAGTTCCAAACGGAGTTAGTAGATTTTACGATGATTCAAGAGAAAATTGCAAATATGATAATTGCTACATATGGTGCAGAAAGTGCAGCTTATCGTACAGCGGGTGTAATTGATGAAGCAATTCATGAGAGTGATGAAGATCTTATGAAGAAAATGTCTCAATTTGCAATTGAATGTGCACTTAATAAAGTAAATGCTTCTGAAACACTAGGTCATATCGTAGATGAAGCTGTACAAATTCATGGTGGTTACGGTTATATGCAAGAGTACGAGGTAGAACGATTATATCGTGATGCTAGAATTAGTCGTATTTTTGAAGGAACGAACGAAATTAATAGATTAACAGTTGCCAAAATGTTAATGAAGCAAATGGAACAAATTGAAGATACAGAAGTAGAGATTGATGTAGCAAATGTCGAAAGAAACCATCGTTACATTTTATTAGCGAAACAATTGTTGAAACAATCTTTGAAAACGCTCTCTAAAACTCCGGGATTAAAAATTGATCAAGAGCAAGAATATTCACGTGTATTATCAAATATGTTAACGGACGTGTACGTCATGGAATCAGCATTTTTACGTACGAGTAAAGCCATTAGTAAAAATGGTGAAGAGAAAGAGCGTACGAAACAAATGATAACTGACGTTATTTGTGAAGAAGGCTATCGCAAAGTAGAAGAAGCGGCGATTTCTATACTTTCAGCGGCTGTCACAGAAGAACAAGATAGACACGTGATTTTAACTGAAATTCGTCAATTATTAGTGCCTTTATACACGAACGTATTTACAAAAAAGAGAGAAATTGCGAAAGCTATTATAAATCGCGGAAAGTATATTGTGTAAATAGGAGGAAAGCGATATGAAAAAGGTTGGTTTTATCGGTTTAGGTAACATGGGTCTTCCAATGTCTAAAAATTTAGTGAAATCGAGTTACACAGTGTATGGCGTGGATTTAAATAAAGATGCTGAGGCTTCCTTTGAAACAGAAGGAGGAATTATTGGGTTATCAATTTCAAAACTAGCAGAAACATGCGATGTGATTTTTACAAGTTTGCCTTCACCTCGCGCTGTTGAAGCGGTATATTTTGGCGAAGAAGGATTATTTGAAAATAGTCACGCGAATGTAGTTTTAATTGATACAAGTACTGTATCTCCACAGTTAAACAAACAGTTAGAGGAAGCTGCGAAGGAAAAGAAAGTAGACTTTTTAGCAGCACCTGTTAGTGGTGGGGTAATTGGAGCTGAAAACCGTACATTAACGTTTATGGTTGGTGGATCAAAAGAGGTATATGACAAAACGGAATCTATCATGGGCGTATTAGGCGCGAACATTTTCCATGTTAGTGAGCAGATTGATAGTGGTACAACTGTAAAATTAATTAATAACCTATTAATTGGTTTTTATACAGCTGGAGTAAGTGAAGCTTTAACATTAGCGAAAAAGAATAATATGGATTTAGATAAAATGTTTGATATTTTAAATGTAAGTTACGGTCAAAGTAGAATTTATGAGCGCAATTATAAAAGTTTCATTGCATCAGAAAACTACGAGCCAGGCTTTACTGTGAATTTATTAAAGAAAGATTTAGGATTTGCAGTAGATTTAGCGAAAGAAAGCGAACTTCACTTACCAGTTAGCGAAATGCTGTTAAATGTATATGAAGAAGCAAGTGAAGCAGGGTATGGTGAAAACGATATGGCTGCTTTATATAAGAAAGTTAGTGAGCAATTAATTTCTAATCAAAAATAATAGACTTATAAACAGCATAAAAAAGGAGAGAATATAATGATTACAACTGAAATTAAAAGAGTAAAAAATCATATTAATGGTGAGTGGGTAGAATCTACTGGTACAGAAGTAGAAGCAGTTCCAAATCCGGCAACTGGAAAAATTATCGCTTACGTTCCGCTATCTCCGAGAGAAGATGTTGAAAAAGCTGTTGAAGCGGCAAAAGCAGCATACGAAACATGGTCTAAAGTACCAGTTCCGAACCGTTCAAGACAATTGTATAAATATTTACAGCTTCTACAAGAAAACAAAGAAGAGCTTGCAAAAATCATTACGCTTGAAAATGGTAAAACATTAACGGATGCAACTGGTGAAGTACAGCGTGGTATTGAAGCAGTAGAACTTGCAACATCTGCACCAAATTTAATGATGGGACAAGCTCTACCGAATATTGCTAGCGGCATTGATGGATCAATTTGGCGCTATCCAATTGGAGTTGTTGCTGGTATTACGCCATTTAACTTCCCAATGATGATTCCATTATGGATGTTCCCACTTGCAATTGCTTGCGGTAATACATTTGTATTAAAAACATCTGAAAGAACGCCACTTTTAGCAGAGCGACTTGTAGAGTTATTCTATGAAGCTGGTTTTCCAAAAGGAGTATTAAATTTAGTACAAGGCGGAAAAGATGTTGTAAATAGCATTTTAGAAAATAAAGATATTCAAGCTGTTTCGTTCGTTGGATCTGAACCTGTAGCTCGTTACGTTTATGAAACAGGTACGAAACACGGGAAACGTGTACAAGCGTTAGCTGGTGCGAAAAACCATGCGATTGTAATGCCAGATTGCAATCTTGAGAAAACAGTACAAGGTGTAATTGGATCTGCATTCGCAAGTAGTGGAGAGCGCTGCATGGCATGTTCAGTAGTAGCGGTAGTAGATGAAATTGCTGATGAATTTATCGACGTATTAGTAGCAGAGACGAAGAAGTTAAAAGTAGGTGATGGTTTCCATGAAGATAATTATGTTGGACCATTAATTCGTGAATCTCATAAAGAGCGTGTACTAGGCTATATTAATAGCGGTGTAGCAGATGGAGCTACTTTATTAGTAGATGGCCGCAAAATTAAGGAAGAAGTTGGAGAAGGTTACTTTGTAGGTGCGACAATCTTTGACGGTGTAAATCAAGAAATGAAAATTTGGCAAGATGAAATTTTCGCTCCAGTATTAAGCATTGTAAGAGTTAAAGATTTAGAAGAAGGTATTAAACTGACAAATCAATCTAAATTTGCAAATGGAGCGGTTATTTATACGTCAAATGGTAAGCATGCACAAACGTTCCGTGATAACATCGATGCTGGTATGATCGGTGTAAACGTAAACGTTCCAGCACCAATGGCATTCTTCGCATTTGCAGGAAATAAAGCTTCATTCTTTGGTGATTTAGGTACAAATGGTACAGATGGTGTACAATTCTATACACGTAAAAAAGTTGTAACTGAGCGCTGGTTTTAATAAAGAGTAGACAGCCAAATCGCTTATTAAATGAAAACCACCACTAAGAATAGTGGTGGTTTTCATTTTGTTAATTATTTTTTTCAAAAGCTAGTTTAATACCAAAACCAATTAAGACGATTCCTGTTAACCCTTGAATATAACGTTGCGTCTTCGGTTTTTTCATAAAAGCACTAATTTTATCGATTAAAAATATATAAAAAGCGAACCAAATAACTGTTAAAACGAGGTAAGTAAGGCCCATTACGAGAAGCTGGATAAACGTATTATGATTTGGATTTAAAAATTGCGGTAAAAAGGTTAAAAAGAAGACTGCAACTTTCGGGTTTAATAAATTTGTAAGAAATCCTTGACGAAAGCAAGAAGAGTGTTCGTCTTCATGATTTAAAGGTATATCGGCTGTATCAACACTTTCTTTATTTCTTATTGCTAAAAGGGCTTTAATACCAATATAAATTAAATATAGAGCTCCAACGTACTTGAAAATAGAGAATAAAAGAGCTGACTTTACAATAAGTGCGGATAGTCCGATTACTGCTGCTAACGTATGAATTAAAAGTGCAATACATGTGCCGAACACTGTTTTTACTCCACCCATCTTACCGGCAACTAATGTGTTTTTCGTGGCCATTGCTGTATCTGGACCAGGTAAAATAATAAGACAAATAGACATAATGATGAAAAGAAAGAAATTTTCAATCATAGTCGCTCCTCCTTTTTATTTTTAGAATATTTGATTAAAAATAGTGTAGCACATATTTCGATTTAATAAAATTAAATTTTATTAAAAATTATTAAATGAGAAAGAGGCTATATAGTCGCGTAATTACACGACTATATAGCCTCAGATTTATCCTGTATGAACGGGATGCGCCACACTTATTAAAGTTTCACTTTATGCATTAAGTAAGTTAAAGAATCGATTTACATCTTCTTCTGAAACATCACTTAACTGCTTATATTTATAATTCGGATTTTGATCTTTATCAACGACAACAGAGCGTACTCCTTCGAAGAAATCTGCATGTCTCATGAAATTTTTAGCAAGTACAAGGTCGGTAGCAAAACATTCTTCAACGGACTTATCTTGTCCATCAATAAACTGTTTTAATGTTACTTTTAACGAAATAGGGGATTTTGATAATAGCGTTTCTTTCGTTTTTAAAGCAAAGGAACCTTGATCTTTCTCCAATGATTGGATGATTTCTTCAATTGTATCGAATGAAAAGTGTGAATTCATTTCTTCTAATGTAGGAGCAAGTTCGCTTTCTAAGCTTGGAGCAGTTGCAAATGTATGAATGACTTCTTTTAAATTAGTATGTACATCATCTTCTTTATGCCAATTTACACTTTCAAGTTCAGTAAGGAAATTTGGTAATGAATCAGATGTCATAAAGTAATCAGCAGCGTTTATAAATAATACGTCAGCAGCTTTTAAAATAGATGCCGTTAAAGCAACATAGCGGCCAGCAAACCCTGGAGCTTTATTTAAGAAATAAGCAGCACCGACATCTGGGAAGAAGCCAATATTCATCTCTGGCATTGCCCATTTCGTACGCTCAGTTACAATTCGATATTTCGCACCATTTGTAAGACCGACACCACCGCCCATTACAATTCCATCTAAACAAGCGATGATTGGTTTTTTATATTGATAAATATATGTATCAATTTCATACTCTTCTTCAAAAAAACGTTCCGCATGCTGTAATGCAGCTTCATTTGAACGTGCTTCGTAAAGAGTTTTAATGTCGCCGCCTGCACAAAAACCTTTTGTACCAGTTCCTTTTAATACGATAAGCACAATCCGCTCGTCATTTTCCCATTCTTTCAGTTTTTGCCCAATTGGTTGTAACATGTCATAAGATAAAGAATTAAGTGCTTTTGGGCGGTTTAAAGTAATTGATGCAACTCCGTTTTCACTAACAGAAAATAAAACGTGTTCAGTCATAATTCATCCTCCCTTACATATCTTCTTATTCTTAATTCTTGATACGTACTGAAATGTCCTTTATAAACTTTGTCTAAAGTTGGCGATACATGTTAATTTACCCAACGCATATTTTGACGAGTTATATTTGCAGGATTTCGGAGGTTGAAAATGAATATTACAACATTACTGTAATTGTAATTATTTGAATTTAACATGATAAACACGCTATTATATAGGTGTAAATTGTATATAATCACTTCAAAAAGGATATTTGAAATGATTATGATGTAAGAAAAATTGCTTTTCATTAGTAGAAATAGAGAAAGGAGAAATCGGAATGCCAGGACCTTTACTGTTGTCGGTGATTATTTTGTCTTCTTTAATGATAGGGATAACTCAGTTTTTTCATCATACAGATACGACAGAGGAAGTGAAGGATAAAGTACGTCTCGTATTTCCGATTTTTATCATATCTATTTCTTTTTGTATTCTATTAAATAAGGATGGATACATTGTCGCTGTATTTTCATTTTTTGTAGCGATCGTTTTAATTACAGTTTTATATTATGTAATGAAAGACTTTATACAAAAATAAAGATGTCATATGAGACATTTTTATTTTTGAAACGAATAAAATTTCACATACCGTATTATATGTAAAACATAAAAAAACATATAGCAATAGAAAAGTATGTACTTTACCGTGTATGTACTTGTCAATCTTGCATAGCCAATATACTATTAATAGTGTAGAGATTAGAAAAAGGGGTTGTATCTATCATGAAATTTGAGATGCACACAAAAATTATTTCAAATGAAAAAGAAGTAAGATTACATATAGTAGAAAACATATTTCAATTAAAATTGGATGGTTATCACTTATTTACAGTTCAAGAAATATTACCTTTATATAAATCGAATGAAGAAAGAATTGGTAGTGCAATGATACAAAAGTTAGAGTGGGAGAACGGAAAAACTACTATAAACTATCAACTCGTATCACTAAAATCAGTAAATTAAAAGGAGCAGGACAATATGAAGTTATTTCATACAGCGGATTGGCATTTGGGAAAGCTTGTTCATGGCGTGTATATGACTGAAGATCAAAAAATTGTATTAGATCAGTTTGTACAAGCTGTTGAAGAAGAAAAACCAGATGCCGTAATTATTGCTGGCGATTTATACGACCGAGCAATTCCACCAACAGAAGCAGTAGACTTATTAAATGATGTGTTACAAAAAATAGTGATTGATTTACAAACACCAGTTATTGCGGTTGCAGGTAACCATGATAGTCCAGATCGTATTCATTTTGGTAGTAGTTTAATGAAGAAACAAGGATTATTTATTGTGGGACAATTTCAATTTCCATATGAGCCAATTATATTACATGATGAACATGGTGAGGTTCACTTCCATCTCGTTCCATATGCTGATCCAAGCATAGTTAGACATGTATTGAAAAATGAAGACGTACGTTCTCATGATGATGCGATGCGTATTTTTATGAATGAGCTTTCTGAAACGATGGATAAAGAAGCTAGACATATATTTGTAGGTCATGCATTTGTAACTTCTGCGGGAGAAGCAGAGGAGAATACAAGTGATGCAGAACGACCGCTTTCAATTGGTGGTGCTGAATACGTAAATAGTCATTATTTTGATAAGTTTCATTACACAGCGCTTGGACATTTACATCAAGCGCATTTCGTACGTAATGAGACAATTCGATATTCAGGTTCGCCACTTGCATATTCTATTTCTGAAGAAAAACATAAAAAAGGATATTATATTGTGGAACTGGACGAGCAAGGTGAAGTAACAATTGAAAAAAGGTTACTTACACCACGCCGTAAAATGCGAACAGTAGAAGCAAAAATAGATGAATTATTACAACATCCAATAAGTGAAGATTACGTGTTTGTAAAATTATTAGATGAAAATCCTGTCTTGCAGCCAATGGAAAAAATACGCTCTGTATATCCAAATGCAATGCATGTTGAAAGGTCAATTCAAAGACGAGAGTTCACAGAGTCTAATGAAGTAACTGTTTCAAGGCATAAAACGGATGATTTATCGTTATTAAAGGCTTTTTATAAAGAAATGAAAGGCTTAGATTTATCAGAAGAGAAAGAACGTCTATTTGTAGAAGTACTACAAACAGTGCAAGAACGGGAAGGTGAACGAGGATGAGACCGATTCAGCTAATTATGACAGCATTTGGACCATATAAACAGAAAGAAGTAATCGATTTTAACGATCTTGGAGATCATCGTATTTTCGCTATTTCTGGGAATACAGGAGCTGGAAAGACAACGATTTTTGATGCGATTTGTTATGTGTTATATGGTGAGGCAAGCGGCGAAGAACGTAGTGATACGAGCATGCTACGCAGTCAATTTGCTGATGATGATATGTATACTAGTGTAGAACTAACCTTTCAGCTAAAAGGGAAACGTTATGAAATAAAACGACAACTTGGACATAAAAAACAAGGGAACAAGACGATTACAGGACATGCAGTAGAATTATATGAAGTGATTGGTGAAGAGAAGGTTCCAGCCGTTGATCGTTTTCATGTAACGGATGTAAATAAAAAAGTGGAAGATTTAATTGGTTTAAGTAAACATCAATTTAGCCAAATTGTTATGTTACCGCAAGGGGAATTCCGAAAACTATTAACATCTGAGACAGAAAACAAAGAAGAAATTTTGCGTCGTATTTTTAAAACGGATCGTTATAAGTTAATGCGTGAATTACTCGATCAAAAACGAAAACAATGGAAAGACGTTTTACAAGAAAAACAGAAAGAGCGAGAGTTATACTTCCGTAATGTTTTTAAATTACCAATCCGAGATGGATCATTATTAGAGACATTAGTGGAACAAGAACATGTAAATACGCATCAAGTAGTAGAAGCATTAGAACAAGAAACAGATGTGTATAAGGCAGAAGTTGAGCAATTACAAGTAGAACAAGAAGTTCAAACGAAGCAATTAAAAGATGCTGAAACACGTTTTCATGCAGCGAAATCTGTAAATGAGAAATTTATAGATTTAGAACAAAAGAATGAGAAATATAATACTTTACAAGAAAACCGTACAGTTATTGAAATGAAAGAAACATCTTTTAAACGTGCGGAACAAGCGAAGCGCTTATTACCATTTGAACAATGGTACGAAGAAGCAATACAAAATGAGCAGAAAGCTGAAACTTTGTTAAAACAGATAATCGCTAAAAAAGAAAATATAACGAATAGCTTTGAATTAGCTCAGGAGAAATATGAAGCAATAAAGAATAAAGAACCTGAGAGAGAAGATGCAAAAAAACTTGTTCAAAGATTAGAAGAGTTACAACCGATTATTGCATCATTAGCTGAGAAACAGTTGCATTTACAAAATGCAGAAATTCAAATTGGGAAATTAAAAGAAGGTATGCACAACTTAGAGCGACAATTAGACGAGCATACAAATCAAAAACAGCTAATGTCTGGTGAATTGCAGCAATTAGAACGAGCACTTGAGCAATATGTAGATAAAGTAGAAGAACTAACGAATATGCGAGAAGATGCAAAAGTTTTAAAGCAAGCATATGATGTTTGGCAAGAAAAACAAAAATTCGAGCAAGAAAAAGAAGCGGCATATAATAAGAGGCAAGTGGCAGTGAACGCATATGAAAATATGGAACGCCGCTGGTTAAGTGAACAAGCTGGAATATTAGCACTTCATTTACATAATGGTGAATCTTGTCCAGTATGTGGTAGTACGAACCATCCGAAAAAGGCTACAGAACAAAGTGATGCGATCGATGAAAAAGAGTTAAATGATTTAAGAGACAAGAAGAATACCGCTGAAAAATTACATGTACAATTAGAGGAGAAATGGAATTTCTATCATCTTCAATATGAGCAAGTAATAGAAGAAATTAAAAAGCGAGGCTATCGCTCGGAAGAATTAGCTGAAACATATAGTGCGCTTGTTCAAAAGGGAAAACAATTAGTAACTGAAGTAAATACGTTAAAAGCAAGCGAAGAAACACGTAAGCAAACTGCTGTGAATATAAAAAGCGTAGAAGAAAAAGTAGATGTACTTCAGAAGCAAAAGCGTGAGGTAGAAACAGAGCAGCACCGTATAGAAATGGAGTGTATGCAGCTTCGTACGTCATATGAACATGATAAGAAAAATATTCCTGAAAACTTACAAACAGTCCAAGCTTGGAAAGTGCAGTTTGACCAAGCTATGCATGAACTCAGATTAATGGAGGACGAATGGAAGAAAGTGCAGGAAGCGTATCAACATTGGCAAAATGAAAATATACGAATTCAAGCAGAACAGGAAAGTGCTTCTAATCAATTTGAAAGTGCAAAATTGAAGAAAGAAGAGACTTTCACGCGCTTTATGAAAGAGCTTGAGCAGAGCGGATTTACAGATCAATCTACGTATAAAGAAGCCAAATTAAGTGATATCGAAATGGAGATGTTACAAAAAGAAATTCAAAGCTATTATTCATCTCTTGAAGTGCTTGCAAAACAAATTGAAGAGTTACGTGCTGAATTAAAAGATAAAGAGTATATGGATATTACAGCGTTAGGTGAACATATAAAAGATTTAGAAATTAATCTCGATATCATTAAAGAAAAGCGTCAACGTGCACAAACTGCGGTAACATATATTTCTGATTTACATGAAAATATTAGACGTATTGATGAGCAAATTCATGAGGAAGAAAAAGCTTTCCAAGAACTTGTTGATTTATATGAAGTAATGAAAGGTGATAACGAAAGCCGTATATCATTTGAACGTTACATCTTAATTGAGTATTTAGAACAAATTGTTCAAATTGCAAACGAACGATTACGTAAATTATCAAATGGACAATTTTATTTAAAACGAAGTGAACGAGTTGAAAAGAGAAATCGTCAAAGTGGATTAGGATTAGATGTTTACGACGCATACACTGGCCAAACACGCGATGTAAAAACATTATCTGGCGGTGAGAAATTTAATGCATCACTTTGTTTAGCACTAGGAATGGCAGATGTCATTCAAGCGTATGAAGGCGGTATTTCCATCGAAACGATGTTTATCGACGAAGGATTCGGTTCATTAGATGAGGAATCATTAACAAAAGCAGTTGACGCTTTAATTGACTTACAAAAATCAGGTCGATTTATCGGTGTCATCTCACACGTTCAAGAGCTGAAAAACGCAATGCCAGCTGTATTAGAAGTAACGAAGCAGAAGGATGGGTGTAGTCAGACGAGGTTTGTGGTGAAGTAAGTTCAATTATAATTCATACTTTAAGCATTCTTTGCGAGTTTCTACTATAGAACTTATGATAAAACAAATGCCATCTCTTTATTGAGGTGGCATTTGTTTGTTATTCTTAGGAGTTATCTGTAGAAGGCGGTGTATTTTCCAATCGATTATACGTTTTAAAGGCCGAAATTGCCGAGATAACACCACCTACTAAAAATAAAGCCGATCCACCGACCAAAATGATACGGCTGACATACGTTTCGCGCGCTTCTTCAACTTCTTCTTGTAACATTGTTGGCATTTGAATTCCTCCTAAACAACATTTATTTTGTAGATAGTATATACAAATGCCTAAAATATGTTAAAATCACTGGATAGTATTATGAGGAAGTATATAGTTAGATGTGAATTGTTTGAAAAATCTTCATTACAAATTTATGCTAACTTCACATAGAGCACATATTAAAATTGTATTATGTATATGTACCAAATAAATAAAGTGAATTGTATTTCGTTCTGTTTTTAAAAATTTAAAATTCTATTATTTTTATATAAAGGTTTCTCGTCGGAGTTTTAAATATTTTGGAAATAGATCTAAGTAAGAGAAATTCACATAAAAGGGGAATGTCTTATGACAACATATACGAGTGAAATGAGAAAAAGTTTAGTTTCAGAAGAAGATGTAGATATTTTAAAAATTATGGCTCATCCAATCCGATTACAAATTGTAAATGAATTAAGTACGAGAAAAACATGTAATGTAACGCAATTAACAGAATTACTAAATATTCCACAATCGACTGTTTCGCAACATTTATCAAAAATGAAAGGTAAAGTGTTACGAGCGGAGAGAAGAGGCTTAGAAATTTATTATCACATTAATAATTTAAAAGCGAGTAAGATTGTAAGTGTTTTAGGATATATAAACTAATGAAATATTTTCATATAAAATAGCCGCTGCTGGTAAGCAGGGGCTATTTTGTGTTGTTCGTTTCACTTTATGTATTCGTATTTAAAATTTTATAGTTTTTATGATTTACAATTGTTCGATCAAATTCAAAAGTACCACCGCTTACATTTGTAATTTCAACTAAAACCGATTCAGTATAAAGTTTTAGTACAGATCCTGTAATCTTTAAATTATTTCGGTGAAAAAGTATAGTATCCCCTACGTTTGCTTTCATAGTACCTCCTCATTAAAGACAGAAATATTTTTTTATTATATATATTAAACCACGTATAGATATATTAGTGAATATTTAGTTTTGTTTATCAATAAAATATTTTTTATTTTATAAAAAATAAAGTGCATCGTAGTGTAAAAATAGTTTTTTTGATTGTATAGGAAAATCAAAATTTTGTAATCTAGCCATGATATAAATTGAGACATAATTTTTATAAAAAAAGATGATAAAACAGCTGTAAGTCGTATGGATGAAAAACAGGATAATAGCTATTTACGTATTTAATAATTCGTTTTTTGTATTTCGTCCTTCGTTTTCTGTAACTGATTCCATATTTTTGACGCTCTATCTTGTAAGTGCTTACATAAGCGGAAACATCTTATACAATGAAGATGTTAAATCAAAAGAGGTGGTCAATATGAACATAAAAAAAGTAAATTTAGCGAACAGCATTGAAATAGAAAGAGGAGGCGGAAAGGTATGAAAAAAACAAATGTTAATCCATGGCTAGTTGTCCTTGGCACAGTCATCGTACAAATGGGGCTTGGAACAATATATACATGGAGTTTATTCAATCAGCCTTTAGTTAGTAAATATGGTTGGAGTCTTAACGCAGTTGCTATAACTTTCTCAATTACTAGTCTTTCCTTAGCATTTTCAACTTTATTTGCGAGTAAATTGCAAGAAAAATGGGGACTTCGTAAACTTATTATGATAGCTGGACTAGCATTAGGGCTAGGATTAGTACTTAGTTCACAAGCTTCTTCGTTAATATTGCTGTATGTACTAGCGGGGGTTGTTGTAGGTTATGCAGATGGTACAGCATATATCACTTCATTATCCAATTTAATAAAGTGGTTTCCAAAGCGTAAAGGTCTAATTGCCGGTATTTCTGTCTCTGCATATGGTTCAGGTAGCTTAATCTTTAAATACGTTAACGCACAGTTAATTGAATCAGTTGGTGTATCACAAGCGTTTATATACTGGGGTTTAATTGTTACAGCTATGATTGTCCTTGGAGCTTGTTTAATCCATCAAGCTGCTGATCAAGGTGCAGTTCATGAAACAAAAACTCACGAATATACAACGAAAGAAATGTTAGGCACAAAACAAGTATACTTATTATTTATTATGTTATTTACATCATGTATGAGTGGCTTATACTTAATTGGTATGGTAAAAGATATTGGTGTTCAACTTGTGGGACTTAGCGCAGCAACAGCAGCTAATGCGGTGGCTATGGTTGCAATCTTCAATACATTAGGTCGTATTATTCTAGGACCGTTATCAGATAAAATCGGTCGTTTAAAAATCGTTACTGGTACTTTTGTTGTTATGGCAAGTTCAGTCTTAGTTCTAAGTTTTGTAGATTTAAATTACGGTATTTACTTCGTATGTGTTGCAAGTGTAGCGTTTTGCTTTGGTGGGAATATTACGATTTTCCCAGCTATCGTTGGTGATTTCTACGGTATGAAAAACCATAGTAAGAACTACGGAATTGTGTATCAAGGATTTGGATTTGGAGCGCTTGCAGGTTCTTTTATCGGTGCACTTCTAGGTGGATTCAAACCAACATTCATGGTGATCGGCGTATTATGTGTCGTATCATTTATTATCGCAATATTAATTCAAGCACCTAAACAGAATAAAGAAAAAGAAGAAGAGTATCGCAGTGTAGCATAAGTATATAAATCTTCTTTAGCTCTTTGATTAGAAAAAGCACCCTATTAAATAGGGTGCTTTTTTATGAATAACAACTTGTGGAATTTTCTTGAGGCAAAAAGCGAGTAAAGTATTCATTTGGATTATATTGGAATATTAAAAAGTGATACATTATATTCGAACTACTTATTAAATCTTAAATTATAAACACGATATACATTGGTAATTGCAAGATATACTTTCTCGATATTTTCAGAAAAATGTTGAGAAAATATATACTCGATTTTTTTGTAAGGCTTTGTAAATGAGGGTATCTACAGTTTATCTTCTTTAATTTTACAAAGAGGAGTAAGAATTAAATGTTTAATGTACGTGCTTATTAATACTTTTAGATGTAATTACAATGAGAAGCACTAAAATATTTTATCTGAAAAATAAAAATAGGTTGACAAGTTTATTGAGAAAGATTATCATTCGTTGTGAGAATGATAAATGAAAAACATTATCAATGAATAATATTTTGATGAAAAGTACACTTGACCAATTAGTTTAGTAAGTGTATTATTTTTTACATCGATAATGATAATCATTATCATTATTTGTTTAATTAGATTAATTTTTAAATGAAAGGATAGAGGAAATGAACTTAGGGGAATTTGATGGAAAAACGGTTTTAGTAACAGGTGCAGCCCAAGGTATAGGTAGTGTTGTTGCCAAAATGTTTTTAGAAAGAGGAGCTACAGTTATTGCGGTTGATCTAAATGAAGAGGGATTAAACGAACTCTTAAATGAAACACATATGAAAACGTTTCATTTAGATGTGAGTGATAGTACCGCAGTTGAACAGATGGTAAATGATATTGAAAATGAAATAGCACCAATAGATATATTAGTAAATGTTGCAGGGGTTTTACGTATGGGAGCGATTCACTCTTTAAGTGATGAAGATTGGAATAAAACATTCTCTGTAAATTCTACAGGCGTTTTCTATATGTCCCGAGCAGTAAGTAAACGTATGATGCAAAGAAAGTCAGGGGCAATAGTTACAGTTGGTTCAAATGCAGCAAATACCCCGAGAATGGAGATGGCTGCGTACGCTGCATCAAAAGCTGCAACGACGATGTTTATGAAATGTTTAGGATTAGAACTTGCAGCATATAACATTCGCTGTAACTTAGTTTCTCCAGGTTCAACTGAAACTGAAATGCAAAGGTTACTATGGGCTGATGAGAATGGCGCAAAAAATATAATAGCAGGTACTCAAAGTACATATAGACTCGGTATACCGTTACAAAAAATTGCACAGCCTTCAGAAGTTGCTGAAGCAGTATTGTTTTTAGCTTCAGATAAAGCGAGTCATATTACAATGCACAATTTATGTGTCGATGGCGGAGCTACATTAGGCGTTTAATAAAAAATTCAGGGGGTTACTATACTATGAATGAATTTACGGCTGTAAAGGAACTGTCAGAAAAATTATTAGAAGATTATAAGACTGAATCTTCATTCTTTTTTGCTTCTCCAACGCGAACGATATTGACAGAAGGAGAATTTACTACAGTAAAACATCGTGAAATTGAAAGTTTTCCAGAACTTGTACAGGCAGTATTACGTAATGCAAAACAAGCTGAAAATCCGAATCCTATCGTTGTGGGTGCTTTGCCATTTGATCGTAGAAAAGAAGTTCAACTTATCGTACCAGAATATTGCAGAATATCTGAACGATTACAATTAGATACAACAAATCAGCTTGAAACAAATGAGAACTTAACATTTGAAATGACGCCTGTACCAGGTCCTGAAGTGTATATGAATGGTGTGAAGCAAGGAATTGAAAAAATACAAGACGGTGATTTAAAGAAAATCGTTCTATCAAGATCGTTAGATGTTAAATCTTCCGAAAAGATTGATAAGCAAAAGCTCCTTCGAGAATTAGCAGAGCATAATAAGCACGGTTATACATTTGCTGTTAATTTACCGAAAGATGAAAACGAGAATAGTAAGACATTAATTGGAGCAAGTCCTGAGTTACTCGTTTCACGTAATGGCATGCAAGTTATTTCTAATCCGTTAGCTGGTTCAAGACCGCGTAGTGATGATCCAGTTGAAGATAAAAGAAGAGCAGAGGAATTACTTTCTTCTCCAAAAGATTTACATGAACATGCGGTAGTAGTAGAAGCGGTAGCTGCTGCGCTTCGTCCATACTGTAAAACATTACATGTTCCAGAAAAACCATCCGTGATTCATAGTGAAGCGATGTGGCATTTGTCTACTGAAGTGAAAGGTGAACTAAAGGATCCGAATACTACTTCTTTGGAATTAGCAATTGCACTTCATCCTACGCCAGCAGTTTGCGGAACGCCAATGGAAGAAGCGAGAGAGGCGATTCAAAAAATTGAGCCATTTGACCGTGAATTTTTTACAGGAATGCTAGGGTGGAGCGATTTAAATGGAGATGGTGAATGGATTGTTACAATTCGTTGTGCTGAAGTGCAAGAAAATACACTTCGACTATTTGCAGGAGCGGGAGTTGTTGCTGAGTCAAAACCAGAAGATGAGTTAGCAGAAACGTCAGCTAAATTCCAAACGATGCTGAAAGCTTTAGGTTTGAATGATAGCTCATTGAATGAAGATTAGGGGGGAGAAAGAATGCTAATAGGTTATACAAAATGGCCAAAAGAATTTGCCGATCACTATCGAGAGGAAGGGTGTTGGCTTGGTGAAACATTTGGCGGGGTCTTAAGAGAGCGTGCTGAAAAATATGGAGATCAAATTGCGGTTGTAAGTGGTAATACGCATATAACGTATAGTGAGCTTGATAAAAAAGTAGATCGCTTAGCGTCAGGTTTACTGAATTTAGGAATAAAACAAGAGGATCGAGTTGTAATCCAATTACCTAACGTTATCGAGTTTTTCGAAATATGTTTTGCGCTATTTCGAATTGGAGCACTTCCTGTCTTTGCCCTACCTTCACATCGAAGCAGTGAAATTAGTTATTTTTGTGAGTTTGGTGAGGCGAGTGCTTACGTTATTTCAGATAAGGCTCTCGGCTTTGATTATCGAAAACTAGCAAGAGAAGTGAAAGAGAAAGTGTCAACTTTACAACATGTAATTGTAGTGGGAGAAGAAGAAGAGTTTGTGAACATAAGTGATCTGTATATAGATTCTATTCCATTACCAGACGTTCAGCCAAGTGATGTTGCGTTTCTCCAATTGTCAGGAGGGACAACAGGACTTTCTAAATTAATTCCTAGAACACATGATGACTATATTTATAGCTTACGTGTTAGCGCTGAAATTTGTAATTTGAATACGGAGAGCGTCTATATGGCAGTTCTTCCAGTAGCGCACAATTACCCGATGAGTTCTCCAGGGACATTTGGAACTTTCTATGCAGGCGGAAAAGTAGTGCTAGCAACTGGAGGTAGTCCAGATGAGGCATTTGCTCTAATAGAAAAAGAAAAAGTTACGATTACTGCTCTCGTTCCGCCATTAGCAATGATCTGGCTTGATGCTGCATCTTCTCGTAATAACGATTTATCGAGCCTAGAAGTAATTCAGGTTGGTGGTGCGAAATTTGGCGCCGAAGTTGCAAAGCGTATACGCCCTACATTTGGATGTACGTTACAGCAAGTGTTCGGTATGGCAGAAGGTTTAGTAAATTACACAAGATTAAATGATCCAGAAGAAATCATCATTCATACACAAGGTAGACCGATGTCTACATACGACGAAGTAAGGGTTGTTGATGAAAATGATAACGATGTAAAAGTTGGTGAAGTAGGAAGTTTATTAACAAGAGGACCATATACAATTCGAGGCTATTATAAAGCAGAAGAGCATAATGCACGGTCATTTACAAAGGATGGATTTTATCGCACAGGAGATCTTGTGAAAGTAAATGAACAAGGTTACATCATTGTAGAAGGTAGGGATAAAGATCAAATTAACCGTGGTGGTGAGAAAGTTGCTGCGGAAGAGGTTGAAAATCATCTATTAGCACATGATGCAGTACATGATGTTGCAATTGTATCAATGCCTGACGATTATTTAGGGGAACGTACTTGTGCATTTGTTATAGCTCGCGGACAAGCTCCGACAATAAGTGAATTAAAAATGTTTTTAAGAGAACGCGGTATAGCAGCTTATAAGATTCCGGATCGAATTGAATTTATTGAATCATTCCCGCAAACAGGTGTTGGAAAGGTAAGCAAAAAAGAGTTACGTAAAGTCATTGCTGAAAAACTTATTACAGTAAAACGATAAAAAATATAAAAATTGGAAGGAAGTGATTAGATGGCTATCCCATCTATTTCAGTATACAAAATGCCAGTTGAACCAGAACTACCAAAAAATAAAGTGAACTGGACGCCAGATCCGAAACGAGCGGTTCTTCTAATCCATGACATGCAAGAATATTTTCTTGATGCCTATAGCGATAAAGAGTCACCGAAAGTAGAACTCATTTCAAATATTAAGGTGATAAGAGAAAAATGTAAGGAACTTGGTATACCAGTTGTTTATACTGCACAACCAGGTGGACAAACATTGGAACAACGAGGGTTATTACAAGACTTCTGGGGTGAGGGTATTCCTGCTGGACCAGATAAAAAGAAAATTGTTGATGAACTTACTCCTGATGAGAATGATATATTCTTAACAAAATGGAGATATAGTGCATTTAAAAAGACAAATCTATTAGAAATTTTAAATGAACAGGGAAGAGATCAACTTATTATTTGCGGTATTTATGCGCATATTGGCTGCCTTTTAACAGCTTGTGAAGCGTTTATGGATGGTATAGAGCCGTTCTTTGTAGCAGATGCAGTGGCGGATTTTTCATTAGAGCATCATAAACAAGCATTAGAGTATGCATCTAATAGATGTGCAGTGACGACATCAACCAACTTACTATTAAAAGAGTTACAAAATGTAAAAGGCGATAAGAGTGAAGTGATCACTTTACAGGAAGTACATGAACTAGTTGCACAATTACTTCGTGAACCAGTAGAAAGTATTGAGACTGATGAAGATTTATTAAATAGAGGACTTGATTCGGTCAGAATTATGAGTTTAGTAGAGAAGTGGCGTCGCGAAGGAAAAGAAATCACTTTTGCGGATTTAGCAGAGAACCCAAGCGTTGTTGATTGGTACCGCTTATTATCTCCGCAAACAGAAAATGTACTTTAATATAGACTACATAATAAAGGGGTAGTAAAGAATGCCTAATAGTCAAAAGGTTCGTCATTCGTTATCATCTGCGCAGACTGGTATGTGGTTTGCACAGCAATTAGATCCACTTAATCCGATTTATAATACTGGGGAGTATGTTGAAATAAGCGGAAATATTAATCAAGAAATTTTTGAATTAGCAGTACGTAAAGCTGTAACAGAAGCAGAAGCACTACATGTTCGTTTCGAAGAGGATGAAATGGGCCCATGGCAAGTTATTGAAGAATTACAGTTTCATATGCATTTTATAGACGTTCGTAAAGAAGAAAATCCTGAAGAAGCTGCTAAAGTATGGATGAAAAATGATTTATCTATGCCGGTCGATTTGAAGACAGATACATTATTTACTGAAGCACTTATTCAAGTTGAAAATCATCGTTTCTTTTGGTATCAGCGCATCCATCACATTGTGATGGATGGCTATGGATTTTCACTTCTTAGCCAAAAGGTAGCGAAAGAGTATACATCACTTATAGAAGAAACAAACAAGAATGAAAAGTCTTTTGGTTCTATTTCAAAAATTGTACAAGAAGACATTGAGTATCGTGAGTCGAAACAAATTCAGGAAGATCGTACTTTTTGGTTAGAGAAGTTTGCAGATGAACCAGAAGTTGTAAGTTTAGCAGAACGAGCGCCGAGAACATCAAATGGGTTTTTACGAGAAACAGCTTATTTATCCAGTTCTAGTACGAAAACTTTACTAGAAGATATTAATGTTTCGTTAACAAGTTGGCCAGAATTTATTGTCGCTGTAACAAGTATATATATGCATAAATTAACAGGTGCAAATGATATTGTTTTAGGTTTACCGATGATGGGGCGCCTCGGTTCTGCATCTATATTTACACCAAGCATGGTAATGAATTTAGTACCACTTCGTCTCACTGTAACTCCCAATATAACTTTTGCAGAATTATTGCAGCAAGTTTCTAAAGAAATCCGAGACGTACGTCGTCATCATAAATATCGCCATGAGGAATTAAGAAGAGACTTAAAGTTACTAGGTGAAAATCAAAGGTTATTCGGGCCGTTAGTGAATGTTATGCCTTTTGATTACGGGCTTAACTTTGCTGGGAATCGTGGTATTACACATAATTTATCAGCAGGACCTGTCGATGATTTATCAATAAATGTTTATAAACGTTTCGATGAAAATGAGTTAATGATTCATTTTGATGCGAATCCGGAAGTATATAATGGTGCGGAACTAGCGTTGCATAAAGAGAGATTTATGAAGTTATTAGAATTTGTGATACATGCTAATCTAAAAGACGAGTCGATTGGAAGCATAAACATTACTCTTCCTGAAGAAAATCACAAAGTCCTAATAGAATGGAATGAAACTAAAGAAGCTGAAGAGTTAATCCCTTTACCTATATTGTTTGAAAAACAAGTACAAAAAAATCCAAATAAAATAGCGGTTACGTGTAACGGAGTAGACTTTACGTATAATGAGTTAAATGAACGAGCAAATGAACTGGCACACTATTTAGTAGAAGAAGGAATAGGGTCAAATCAGTTCGTAGCTTTAGTGTTTCCAAGATCAATAGAAATGGTAGTTAGTATGCTAGCAGTTTTAAAGGCTGGTGCAGCGTATTTACCGATAGATCCAGAATATCCAGCTGAGCGAATCAATTATATTGTAAATGATGCAAAACCAGTGTGTATCATCACACATTCATCTGCTTTAGTTATAGAAAATGATATAAAAAAAATCGAATTAGATAGCGAAGAAACAGAACTAGCATTAAAAGCATATTCTCATATGAATTTACCATTTAGAAATGATGAATCACTTTTAAACCCAGCTTATACAATTTACACTTCAGGATCAACGGGAAATCCAAAAGGTGTAACTGTTCCTATGAGAGCTTTAAGTAACTTTTTATTGGCTATGGACAATATGTTTTCATTACATGAAAACGATCATTTAGTAGCAGTTACAACGTTCGCGTTTGATATTTCTGCACTAGAAATTTATTTACCTCTTATTAGTGGTGCAAGTTTAACAATCGCACAAAAAGAAGTAATTCAAGAACCTTCTGTGTTAACGGCATTGTTGCAAGAAGAAAGAGCGACAATTATGCAAGCTACACCGACCCTTTGGCAGGCGTTAGTAATGGAATATCCAGAGAGACTACAAGGGCTAAAAGTGCTTGTTGGTGGTGAAGCACTTCCAGCTCATTTAGCAAATACATTAAAAGAATTAGGTTGCTCTATTACAAACTTATATGGACCTACTGAAACGACTATTTGGTCTACTTTCAAGAACATCTATGAAAATGAAATGGGTATACCTCCTATTGGAAAGCCGATTTGGAGTACAGATGTATATGTATTAGATGCAGGATTACAACCAGTACCACCTGGAGTAATTGGTGAACTATATATTGCTGGAGAAGGACTTGCGAACGGCTATTTAGGAAAACCAGAGTTAACGGCGGAACGATTTGTTGCAAATCCTTTTGGAGAACGAGGGAAGCGCATGTACCGCACAGGTGATCTTGTGAAATGGCGTAACGATGGTGTGCTGGAATACGTGAGCCGAGCAGATCATCAAATAAAAATCCGTGGTTTCCGAATTGAATTAGCTGAAATTGAACTGGTATTACAACGACATGAAAATATTAAACAAGCAGTAGTAATGGTACGAGAAGATCGCCCGAATGATAAACGAATTATTGCGTATATCGTTGCTGAAGAGAAGGATACAATTAACTTTGCAAAAATTCGTTCTTATATTTCAGAAAGTTTAGCGAATTATATGGTACCTTCAGCGTTTGTGTTGTTAGAAGAATTACCATTAACACCAAATGGTAAGGTTGATAGAAAGAAATTACCAGCTCCTGATTTTAATGAAATGAATAAGGAGAGAGTTGCTAGAAATCCGAAAGAAGAAATATTATGTGATTTATTTGCAGAAGTACTTGGTGTTTCTCGTATTAGTATAGATGATAATTTCTTTGAAATGGGAGGCCATTCGCTTCTTGCATCTCGTTTAATGGCAAGAATTCGTGAAACGTTAAGTGTCGAATTAGGAATTGGAAAATTATTCGAATCGCCAACTGTTGCGGAACTAGCGAAACAATTAGACCGAGCAAAAAGTGCAAGACCAGCTATTAAGAAAGTAAGTAGACCAAATGAAGTTCCACTTTCATTTGCACAGCGTAGATTATGGTTCTTAAATTGTTTAGAAGGTCCAAGCCCTACTTATAATATCCCGTTAGTCATTCGTTTGACTGGAAAGTTGAATGAGGAAGCATTGCAAGGTGCTTTTTATGATGTAGTCGAGAAACATGAAACACTGAGAACAATTTTCCCTAACGTATTAGGTAGTTCTTATCAGAAAATTTTAGATATAGAAAATTTAAATCTAGAAATGATTAAAACAAAAACATGTAAAGATGAATTAGAAAGTATGATTGCAGAGGCGGTAAGATATAGCTTTAACCTAGATGTTGAACCAGCAGTTCGTTTGCAGCTATTTACAGTGAATGAAAACGAACATGTATTACTAATTCTATTGCACCATATTGTTGGGGATGGCTGGTCATTACAACCGTTAACGAGAGATTTTACAGCGGCCTATAAAGCACGATGGCAAGGGGAGAGAGTACAGCTGGAGACACTTCCAGTTCAATACGCAGATTATGCACTATGGCAACAGCAATTGCTAGGTGATGAAACTACACGAGAGAGTCTCATTTCAACACAATTAGATTTTTGGAAACAAGAGTTAAAGGGTTTACCAGATCAATTGGAATTGCCTACAGATTATCAGCGTCCAATTGAAACGAGTTACCGAGGAGAAACAATTCATTTTCAAATAGATGCAGGCATGCATAGTAGGTTAGTAGAGCTTGCACGGAAAAACGGAGTTAGTTTGTTTATGGTGTTGCAAGCAGGGCTTAGTGCACTATTTACAAGATTAGGTGCAGGTACTGATATACCAATCGGAAGTCCAATTGCTGGAAGAAACGATGATGCTCTCTCTGATATTGTCGGTTTATTTGTAAATACATTAGTGTTACGTACAAATACATCAGGAGATCCAAGCTTTAAAGAATTATTGAATAGAGTGAAACAATCAAATCTTGCAGCTTATGAAAATCAAGATGTTCCATTCGAACGACTCGTTGAAGTGTTAAATCCAGTACGTACTCGAAATAGTCATCCGCTATTTCAAGTTATGTTAGCTTTCCAAAATACGCCAGAAGCGACCTTTGATGCTCCGGATATAGAAGCGAACCTTGAAATTCAAAGCGTTGGCTCTGCGAAATTTGATTTAACATTTGAAATTAGCGAGAGTAACGGAGTTGATGGTACGCCAAATGGCTTACACGGATTGTTAGAGTTTAGTACTGATTTATATAAACGTGAAACGGTTCAAAAATTAATAGAAAGATACATTCTATTATTAGACGATGCGGCGAAAAATCAGGATCAATCAATTGGTAGACTAGAAATATTAACTTTGGCAGAGAAAAATACAGTGTTAGAAAAGTGGAATGGCGGTTTTCAAATTGTACCAGAAATGACATTACCACAATTATTTGAAAAACAGGCTTATATAAATCCGAATTCTATTGCTGTCGTCTTTGAAGATGAAAAATTAACTTATGAAGAATTGAATAAAAAAGCAAATAAAATAGCTCGATTGTTAATAGCAAAAGGAATCGGTCCGGATCAACTCGTTGCTTTAGCAATGCCGAGATCTTTAAATATGGTTGTAAGTTTACTCGCGGTTCTTAAAGCAGGAGCAGGTTATCTTCCATTAGATCCAGATTACCCGTCTGAACGTATTTCATTTATGCTCCACGATGCGAAACCATCATGTGTTTTAACAAATTCAGATGTGGAAATTGAATGTAATGAGGAACTGAAAGTTTTAGTCGATGATGAAAAAGTAATAAAAGAAATAGTGAAATATAGTGAAGATAATATTGATGAAATGGAGCGTGTGAAGCCATTAACGCCTTCACATATTGCTTACGTTATTTATACGTCAGGCTCAACAGGTAGACCGAAAGGCGTTATAATACCTCATCAAAACGTAGTAAGACTTTTAGGAGCAACTGATCATTGGTTCCAGTTTGACGCAGACGATGTGTGGACGATGTTCCATTCCTATGCTTTTGATTTCTCGGTTTGGGAAATCTGGGGACCTTTATTATATGGAGGGCGTCTAGTCGTAGTACCACATACTGTAAGTCGTTCGCCGAAAGAATTTTTACAACTTATTGTTAAGGAAAAGGTTACTGTTTTAAACCAAACACCATCAGCGTTCTATCAATTGATGCAAGCAGATCGTGAAAATGAAGAGATTGGTCAAACATTATCTTTACGATATGTTGTTTTTGGAGGAGAAGCACTTGAGCTAAGTCGATTAGAAGATTGGTATAGTCGACATCCTCATAACGCACCAAAGCTTATTAATATGTACGGTATTACAGAGACGACAGTACATGTTAGTTATATTGAGTTAGATGAGAATATTGTTTCTTTACGTGCGAATAGTTTAATTGGTTGCAGTATACCAGACCTTAAAGTATACGTATTAGACAACTATTTACAACCAGTGCCACCTGGAGTAGTGGGAGAAATGTATGTTGCAGGTGCTGGGCTTGCTCGTGGTTATTTAGGAAGAGCGGGCTTAACTGCAGAACGCTTTATTGCAGATCCATTTGGTAAGCCAGGTACAAGAATGTATCGTACAGGAGACTTAGCTCGTTGGCGTAAAGATGGGACGCTAGATTATATAGGGCGTGCAGATCACCAAATAAAAATTCGTGGATTCCGAATTGAATTAGGAGAAATAGAAGCGGTTATAATGAAACACCCTAAAGTTGAGCAAGTAGCTGTTATTGTACGGGAAGATCAACCAGGGGATAAACGATTAGTATCTTATATCGTCGCATCTAATAATGAAATGGTTGATACGAATGAAATGCGTCAGCATGCTGGAGGTAGTTTACCAGATTACATGGTTCCATACGCTTTTGTAGTAGTAAATGAGTTACCTTTAACTCCAAACGGTAAATTAGATAAAAAGGCATTGCCAGCTCCAGAATTTATCGCTTCATCTTCTAGTCGTGGACCAAGAACACCGCAAGAAGAAATGTTATGTGACTTATTTACAGAGATTTTAAGTGTACCTCAAATTGGAATTGATGACGGATTCTTTGATCTTGGAGGCCATTCACTTCTTGCGGTGCAGCTTATGAGCCGAATTAAAGAAGCGCTTGGAGTGGAATTAAATATTGGAACTTTATTTGCAGCACCTACTGTTGCAGGGCTTGCGGAAAGACTTGAAATGGGAAATGGTCAAAGTGCACTTGATGTGTTGCTTCCATTACGAGCAAGCGGAGACCAATTGCCACTATTTTGTGTACACCCAGCAGGTGGATTAAGTTGGTGCTATGCAGGACTTATGAAATCTTTAGGAACAGATTATCCAATCTACGGTGTCCAAGCACGTGGTATCGCTAAAAATGAAGAACTTCCAACAAGTTTAGAGGAGATGGCGGCGGATTATTTAAAACACGTTCGTGAAGTACAGCCTCACGGACCATATCGTTTACTCGGTTGGTCGCTCGGAGGAAATGTTGTGCATGCAATGGCGGCGCAACTGCAAAATGAAGGGGAAGAAGTAGAAGTACTCGTTATGCTAGATTCTTATCCTGGTCACTTCTTACCGAATACGGAAGCACCTACTGAAGAAGAAGCGTTAATCGCATTACTTGCTTTAGGTGGATATGATCCAGATAACATGGATGGTAAACCACTTACGATGGAAAGTGCAGTAGAAATACTTCGTAAGGATGGAAGTGCATTAGCAAGTCTTGAAGAAGAGACGATTTTAAATTTGAAAGAAACGTATGTAAATTCGGTAGGGTTGTTAGGGAAATATGTACCGAAAGTTTATAACGGAGATATTTTATTCTTTAGATCTACTGTTATACCAGACTGGTTTGATCCTATTTCTCCAAATACGTGGTTAAATTATTTAGACGGGGAAATTGTGCAACACGATATTGATTGTAGACATAAAGATTTATGTCAACCAGGACCACTTACAGAAATTGGACAAGTATTAGCGGAATATTTGCAGGATAAGAAAGGGGTAAGTACAGTATGACGAATCCATTTGAAAATGATAATTACACATATAGAGTATTAAAAAATGAGGAGGGCCAGTATTCTCTCTGGCCTGTCTTTCTTGATGTACCGATTGGTTGGAATGTTGTACATGAAGAGGCTAGTAGGAATGATTGTTTACAATATGTTGAAAATAAGTGGGAAGATTTGAATCCAAAAAGTAATCAAGTTGGCGAAAAAATATTAGTAGGAAAACGATAATGAAGGAAAAAATAAATCCGAAAGTAGTTGTAAGTATCGTATATATAACAGCGATGTTTATGGCTGCGATGGATGCAACAATTGTGAATGTAGCATTGCAAACGATAAGTAAAGAATTACAAGTTCCTCCATCTGCTATGGGGACAGTTAATGTTGGATATTTAGTTAGCTTAGCTGTTTTCCTTCCGATTTCTGGTTGGTTAGGAGATCGCTTCGGTACGAAAAGAGTATTTCTAACCGCTCTTTTCGTATTTACTACTGCGTCTGCATTATGCGGAGTAGCGAACGATATTACTTCATTGAATATTTTTCGTATCATGCAAGGTGCTGGCGGGGGGCTTTTAACACCGGTTGGGATGGCGATGTTATTCCGAACATTTTCACCAGAGGAAAGGCCGAAAATTTCAAGGTTTATTGTGTTGCCAATTGCTGTCGCACCGGCAGTAGGACCAATTATTGGTGGTTTCTTTGTAGATCAAATGTCTTGGCGCTGGGCATTTTATATTAATGTACCGTTTGGAATTGTAGCGTTACTATTCGGTCTACTATTTTTAAAAGAGCATATTGAAAAATCAGCTGGTCGCTTTGATTCTCTCGGTTTTGTTCTTTCAGCACCAGGATTTGCGATGCTTATCTATGCACTTAGCCAAGGTCCATCAAAGGGCTGGGGTTCTCCAGAGATTATAAGTACTGGAATAGCTGGGAGTATATTCATTACATTGTTTATCATTGTTGAACTTAAAGTACAGCAACCGATGTTAGATTTACGCTTATTAAAAGAACCAGTCTTTAGAAAAATGAGCCTTATTTCATTGTTTTCATCTGCTGGTTTACTGGGCATGTTATTTGTTTTTCCACTTATGTATCAAAATGTAATAGGAGTTTCCGCACTGGAATCAGGTCTTACGACATTCCCAGAGGCGATTGGATTAATGATATCGTCACAGATTGTACCATGGTCTTATAAGAAATTAGGAGCTCGCAAAGTAATTTCTATTGGATTAGCTTGTACAGCGGTTATCTTTGTATTATTAAGTTTTGTAAATCACGATACGAATCCATGGCAAATACGGGCATTATTGTTTGGCATAGGTATTTTCTTAGGCCAGTCTGTTGGAGCAGTTCAATTTTCTGCATTTAACAATATCATGCCACCTTCTATGGGGAGAGCAACGACTATATTCAATGTGCAAAATCGATTAGGATCTGCAATAGGAGTTGCTGTTTTAGCTAGCATATTATCTGGATTTGGAAGTCATGAAATACAGAATCATACACAGTCAGATTTCTTACCATATCAAGCTGCATTAATTGGATCGGCAATGTTTTTACTCGTAGCATTACTATTTTCTTTACGTATTTCTGATAAAGAGGTAATGTCAAAGAAGAAAAAGCAGTTACCTGTATTAAACAAAGAGAAAGCAGTTGTAAACGAATAAGCTATAGAGTAGTAATAATACTCTTTTGAAATAAAATGATATTGTTTGTTAGAAGGAGAGAGTTTACATGATAGAAAGTAAAGTTGTAGATTCTGTACCAACTCTTAGTGAGAATGATTGTCAAATATGGTGGGGAAGAATTTCAGATTTACAATCATGGCATTACAATTTACTAAATGACGTTGAACGAGAGAAAGTAAATTCATATCATCATTCGGTAGATCGCGCACGATTTATAATAGGTTGTGTAATTAGTAGATTAGTTCTTGGAAAGATACTTTCTATGTCGCCAGTCCAAGTACCGATTGATCGAATGTGCCCAGTATGTAAATTACAACATGGCAGACCGCAATTACCAGAAGGAATGCCGCAGTTATCTGTTTCGCATTCAGGTGAGTGGGTTGTTGTTGCATTCACAAAGTCTGCACCTGTAGGCGTTGATGTTGAACAAATGAATCCAAATGTAGATGTTATGAAAATGGCAGAGGGCGTATTAACAGACACTGAAATAGCACAAGTTATGAAATTACCTAATGAACTGAAAATAGAAGGTTTTTTAACATATTGGACTCGAAAAGAAGCAATACTAAAAGCGACAGGTGAAGGACTAATGATTCCGCCAGTACATATTACTGTGTCGGCTCCAAATGATCCTCCAAATTTGTTAGTTTTTAAGGATAGGCAAGAATTAGTAGAAAATACAATGATGGCACATATAAGGCCTAGTGTAGATTATATGGCTTCCATTGCAATATTTAGTAAAGAAGTAACTGAAATCACACAGTTAGATGCAGTAGCGCTTTTAAATTATAAATAAGTTAAATAAAAAATCTTATAGAAGAGGTGTTCCTCATGTTAGTAGCGGAAAATAGAACAAATGAATTCACTTATAATGTACAAGCAATTAAAAATATTTTATTTTCTGGAGATACATCATCTATTCATGCTTTAGAAAAGCTTTTGAATGATACAGTTCAGTTTGATGTTCTTGAACAAGAGGTAATTGATAGACAGTACATCCCGAAAGAAGCAAAGAATTTCTTTGATAAAAACGGAACATTTCTTTACCGTGTATCCCATGTTAGTTATAAAGGAAAAGTATTATCTGAAAATCTCATTTTTGCGGATACTTCGTTTTTACCAAATACAATAAAGAGTGATTTCGAGAGTGGAAATATTCCAGTTGAAAAACTTATAGAAAAGATGGAAGTAAGAAGGAACGTATTATATGAAGGATATCAGCCGTCTGGAAATATTATTGAATTGTTTGATGGATGCTCTGTTACGGCGAACGTGTATCCAACTAGAAAATATCAAATTGTTAGTAATTGCAAATGTATATTTTATATTTGTGAAGTATATCATGCTGAGAATATAAAAAATCTGCTTAAATAAGAAATAAACAAAAAACCAGCCATTTTATAGGCTGGTTTCTTGTTTATTTAACAGCTTCTTTTAACTCTTTACCTGCTTTAAATGCTGGAACTTTACCAGCAGCGATTTGAATCTCTTCGCCAGTTTGTGGGTTACGTCCTGTACGAGCAGATCTTTCGCGCACTTCAAAAGTTCCAAAGCCAATCAATTGTACTTTATCGCCAGATTGTAATGCAGTAGCAATTGTGTCAAATACGGATTGTACCGCTGCAGAAGCTTCCTTTTGAGAAATATCAGCGGATTGTGCCACGTTTTTAACTAATTCTGTTTTGTTCATGTTTTCACCTCATAAAAAATTTTTTAGAATGAATGTTTTAGTATAATGGATAGTATAGAGAAAGCAAATTATCTGGTTAGAAAGAATGCTATATAGTTATGTTAACTTCGTTGTAAGAAACTGAATCCTTGCTAATAATTAGGGATTAATTAAGAATTGATGTATAGAAAACGCTGTAGTATGAGGATGAGGGGGAGTATACGGATGATTTTTCGTGAAAAAGATGAGAAAGAAAGTATATTAATTCGTCAACATGATCACGGTTTTTTAGCTGGGGAAATTGCGAAGCATATAAAAGAAGATTTTTTTGATGATGACACGTACTTAAAAGCGGCTATTGATGCAATATATGAGCATGATAGAGGATGGATAGAACTTGATAAAGTGCCAATTTTGAATGATGCTAAAAATATCCCATATACATTTATGGACTGTCCAAGTTCATTACGCTTTGTTTTTTATACGATTGGTTTGAATGAAATTGAAGATTCAAATCCATACGGAGCATTACTTTGTAGTAAACATTTTTTATCATTTCCATTAAATGAGGAAGATGAAGAGATGATGTCATTTTATACAGGGGAATTGGAACGACAAAAAAGAATTTTGGGAACGTTAACAAAAGAACAATTTGCGATGTTCGATAAACATTATAGATTATTAAAGTTTTGCGATGAACTTTCTTTATATGTATGTATGAATAAACCTGGTGTAGAAAAGGAAAATGAAATCGATTTGTTTAAAGATGGTTTTGAAGGAACAGAAATGTTTAATAGTAAAGAAGGGAAAACTATTCAAGCTGAATGGGTAGATGAGGAAACAATTCGGATTACACCGTTTCCATTTCAAACTGAATTTCATACGTATGTAAAATATAAAACTATAAATAAACGTGAAATTGAAGAAAAAGGAATTGTAAAGGCTGATAGGGAATCAGAAATGAAGAAACAAACCATTCATTTCATACAATAGGGGGGCGATTTTGATTGAAAGAGTACATGTTAAAACAGGTGGATTACCATGCTTGGGCTAATATACGATTATTCAATCGACTAAAAGAATTACCAAGCTATGAGACTATTATTAATGAACAGATACAGAGTGTATTTCCATCAATTAAGGATACTTTTGCACATATGTATATTACAGATCAAGTGTGGTTACACATATTGCATGGTAAAAGTATGAATGAAGCAATACAAGACCGAGAAAGTTTACGAACACAAATCGAAAATAAATCGTTATACGAATTAGAAAAAATGTTTGAAAACATGGTGAATCAATATAAAGACTTTTTAAATACAATACAAGACGTGAATGCTGTGTTTGTTATCGAGAATCCATATGCAGGGAAATTAGAAAATTCGATTTTAGAGTTAGTACAACATGTCGTAAATCATGGGACATATCATAGAGGAAATATAACAGCAATGATTCATCAACTTGGTCATTCATCGATAATGACGGACTTTGTGCTGTATTTACATATGGTACAGAAGAAAGTGAAATAGGTAAAAAAAAGAATGGCTTATTATAGATAAGCCATTCTTTTTTAGTGATTAACTTGCCTGCTTTTTATGACGTTCTTTCAATTTCTCTGCTTGTAAAAAGCGATTTGTTTCAGCTACAACAATACCACTTAACCCAATCAGACCAATTAAGTTTGGAATCGCCATAAGTCCATTTGCAATATCAGCAAATGTCCATACAATGCCTAGTTTTAAATTAGCCCCAATAGCAATCATGACGATAAAGATAGCTTTATAATATTTAACAGCTCCTTCACCGAATAAATAAGCTACACACTTCTCACCGTAATACGACCAGCCTAAAATAGTAGAGTAGGCGAATAATATAATCGCGATACCGAGAATCATACTACCTGCAGTACCAAATACAGATTGGAAGGCTAATGTGGTAGCTTCAACACCAGTTTTTCCTGACTTCCATGCACCTGTAGTAATTAATACAAGTCCTGTAATAGTACATACAATAAACGTATCTAGAAAAGTACCAGTCATTGAAACTAAAGCTTGTTTTGCAGGTGAATCAGTTTTAGCAGCCGCTGCGGCAATAGGCGCACTACCTAAACCAGCTTCGTTCGCAAATACACCGCGCGCCATTCCAATTTGGATAGCAGATGCAACTGTTGCACCGATAAAACCTCCAGCAGCTGCAGTACCAGTAAACGCACCAGAAAAAATAAGTGAAAATGCTTCTGGAATTTGATCGTAGTGATAGAAAATAATAATAAGACCAGCAATGATATAAAAGAAAGCTTTAATAGGAACGATATATCCTGTCACTTTCCCAATTTTTTTAACGCCGCCTAAAATAACAATAGCAATTAAAAAGGACATGAATATACCAGTTAAAGCAGGGGGGAAAGAGAAATTAATTCGCATTGCCTCTGCTACAGAGTTAGATTGCACCATATTACCGATACCGAAAGAAGCAGTTGTACCGAATATAGCAAATAAAACCGCAAGCCATTTCTTACCTAAACCACGTTCTAAATAATACATTGGTCCACCTGAATATTCACCATTTTCATTGCTAACACGGTATTTCACCGCAAGAATTGCTTCGGCATATTTTGTTGCCATACCGAACAAAGCAGTAATCCACATCCAAAAGATTGCACCGGGTCCACCGATTGTCACAGCAGTTGCAACACCGGCTATATTTCCCATACCAATCGTTGCCGCCATAGCTGTCATAAGTGCTTGGAAGTGGCTAATATCTCCAGAGGAAGATGTATCTTCTGATTTTTTAAATGCTAGTTTGTGAGCGTATAATAGTTTACTAAATTGTAAACCTTTTAAACGCACTGTGAGAATGATACCAGTACCAATGAGTAACAACAATGTTGGTAATCCCCACACATAGTGATTGATTTGTTCTAATACTGTACTTACTGTCTCCATCTGTATTCTCCTTTTTTAGAAAAAATAAAAACCACTTCAAGTAAATGAAATGGTCTCTGGAGAAACAAGGGATAGAAAAATAAACCGATACAAATCGGCTTTTTCTTTCGCTTGTCTCTGTCCTTTTACCTGAGAGATTATCCGCTATAGTAGCGGATTTGCTCCTTCGGTGCTCGTTTTCCTCCGCGCTATATAAAGCGAGAGGGAGTCTCTCCAGAGATTCGTCCCCATGCAGTTCTACTTGTAACCAAGACCTGAGAGTTTCAAAGTTGGTTTTACAACTTTTTGCCCCGTCGGTAGATCAATTGATCTTCTCCTGAATGGTTCATCCGAATTATAAAAATTATAAGATCATTGATTGTAAATCAATAAAAATATTATAGACAGACAAAATGTGAAATGCAATCTTTTTTTATTTTAAAATAGTAACCAGTTTTATTTTTTTGCAAGTCTTAACTTAACTTCAACTTCATTTAACGTAGATAAAGCGAGAACAATATGTTGATCCGCAAGTCCTAAAGCATGTTTAGTATTTTCAATTGTTTCATTGGATGGAGTAGAGTTATTTGCTCCGTCTATGATTAAATCTGCTGCATTTTTCATAAATTTAGAAGCAGTCTTAAATTCAGTTGTGAAATAAACTAGTTGTTCTTGTATTTGTACTTCCGATATATTTTCATTAATTTTCAAAGTATCTATTTCGTTTATAATTTTTTCGTATTGCTTGGAAATAGCAGTCATTGTGACTAATAGTTTATCTCTGTCTACTGAGCCTCCGTTCGTGTTAATTTCTTCCCAGGCAGGCAACCAATCTTTTTCGATTATGTCATTATAATTTGTAGTTAATTCATCAATTTTTGGTTGTAATTTAGTTTTAAAACTTTTTGTATCAACTGTTTCTACGGTAGTTTTTGCGTTATTATTTTTATCTTTAGTTGCGTAGAAAATCGTACAGGTAATAATAAAAATAGAAATAGCTATTGTCCATTTATTAAAAAATAATTTCTTCAACGGGTAATACCTCCAAAAAAATCTTTTAATTGTAATATATAACAATAATATTGTTAATGGTAGAGAAAATAGTCTGGAATTGATTTTAATTATGTTTTTTCTATACATAAATAATTAATATTAGTAAAATGATGAAAGTTATATGTGAGAAGAGAGAGTTTTTAGTGAAAATGAATAGAAGAAAACTAGTTTCAAATATTTCAACGGTTGTGTTATTAGTTGGTTTATTTACACTTATATATTTAGACAAAGAATCTAAAATTGAAGATTTTCCAGTACCAATGTCAGCAATCCATATTAACGATGATAAGGAAGAGGATTATAAATATATAAGTGTAATGCCTATTACAAAGGCAAGTGGATGGGAGAACTTAGGGGAAAACGGGCATACTGTTAGTTTTAAAAAAGGGGAGAGGAATGTAGCTGTAATACATTATCCGGGAGAACTAACGTATTATTTATTTGAGCAAAGGGTGAATAAGGGAGATAAGAAAAAGATGTAATTCGTTATGGAGTACATCTTTTCTTTTGATTCGGAATTATTTGAAATAAAAACGGATAGATGGTTTGATAGATGTAGTGATAAATATGATTCGTTCTATATGTGGATAAGGAACACTAAAGAGATCATAAAATTATTATGTAAACTAAAAGTTGTGAGAGGAAGATAAATTATAGCCTAAGGGGGAATTAAAAATGTTACTAAAAACAATCTATTGTAAAGTGAAAGAAGAGAAAAAAGAGTTATTTTCAATCGCACAAGAAAAATGGCGTGATATACAGCACCTAGATGGATTTCATGGACAATTTGGTGGATGGAATAAAGATGAGGCATGTGTATTTACTTTATGGGAAGATCGAAGTGCATATCAATCATTTATGAATGATGTTCACGATACAATTTATGTAAATAGTAATCAAGGGGATACGTTTCTTTTATGTGAAATTGAACTATTTCAAACGTTGTATGATATAACTGATATGTCTTTGAAAGACGTTGTTACAGAAGGAACATTCGTAAGAGTTGCTATATGTGATGTAAAGGTAGGAAAGGAAAAGTATTTTTTACATAAACAAGAAACAATTTGGAATAAAGGGGTGGAAAATGCAAAAGAGATGTTAGGTGGAGTTATTGGGAAGTCTTTAAAAACTGAAAATCGTTACATCGTGTTAACTTATTGGAAAGATGAAATGGCACATCGAAATTATGTAGAAGAGATTTTCCCTGAGTTGTATAAACTAGCTAATATTCATGATGACTTAGAAGATATAAGAGGTAAACAAGCTATATGTAAGGAAGAGTGGCTTGTATATTAAGTGTACAAAACGTGCATAAATGAATGTATAATAAAGATATTTTCTTATAAACGAGTAATTAATAGAAGACGTTATATACCCTTTCATGTTAATATATTTAAGTTATAATAGAAGGCTTACCCTTTTGTATTGTACGGTAGAAGCAGTGTGAGCTTGAAATTTTGTTTAGAAAAGGATGTGCCTAATTTGCGTATCAATAAATTTATTAGTGAAGCTGGAAAAGCGTCTCGACGTGGAGCAGATAAATTAATTAATGAGAGAAGAGTAATTATTAACGGTAAGGTTGCAAAAATCGGTGACCAAGTCAATCCAGGTGATGATGTGCGCGTAAATGGAGAGCAACTTCGTATTGCTCGAGATCACGTATATATTGCTTTAAATAAACCAGTAGGTATTACATGTACAAGTGAAAAAGCTGTAAAAGGTAACATTATCGATTTAGTGAACCATCCTTTACGGATTAGTCATATTGGACGTCTTGATAAAGACTCAGACGGTTTAATATTGTTAACGAATGATGGTGATATCGTTAATGAAATTTTACGTGCTGAAAACAAACATGAGAAAGAATATATCGTTTCAGTAGATAAGCCAATTACACCTGATTTCTTAGAAAAAATGGCAGCTGGTGTGAAAATTTTAGGAACAAAAACGCTCCCTTGTGAGATCACACAGTTATCAAAATATGAGTTCAACATTATTTTAACACAAGGGCTAAATCGCCAAATTCGTCGTATGTGTGAAGCTTTAGGTTATCAAGTATACACGTTAAAACGTACGAGAATTATGAATATCGAATTGAATAATTTACCTGTTGGACAGTGGAGAGATTTATCGAAGAAAGAGAAACGACGTCTATTTTCAGACTTAAATTACGAACCACAAGATTGGTAAAATTGAGAAGGGGAAACCAAGAATCTATTTTTGGTTTCTTTTTTTATTAAATAAAAAAACTTTTTTAAACACTTGCAATAATAAAATGAATAGGATATAGTAAATAACAATTAATGGATGTATTATAAAAGCAAAGAAAAGGACACGAGTTATTTTGCCCGGTTATACAGAGAGGGAAGGAAAGCTGAGAACTTCCTAACGCAGAAAAATAACTTACCACCTTAGAGCTGCACTAGGGAAATTAAGTATCTAGTGCCGTGTAAGCGACGTTATCGCAAAAGAAGCCATTATGTTTTTTGTGATGGGAATCTGGGTGGAACCACGAATATAAGCATATTCGTCCCTAATTTTTAGGGATGAATATGCTTTTTTGCATTCAATTTCATAATAAGCGAAGAAAAGGACACGAGTTATTTTACCCGGTTATACAGAGAGGGAAGGAAAGCTGAGAACTTCCTAACGCAGAAAAATAACTTACCACCTTAGAGCTGCACTGGGGAAATTAAGTATCTAGTGCCGTGTAAACGACGTTACCGTAAAAGAAGCCATTGTATGTTTACGATGGGAATCTGGGTGGAACCACGGGTAAAAGCACACTCGTCCCTATTTTAGGGATGAGTGTGCTTTTTATTATGAAATGGAGAGATGAAAAATGAAAGAACAAATGATTGAAATTAAATTTCCAGATGGTAGTGTTAAAGAATTTGCAAAAGGAACTACTTTAGAAGAAATTGCTGGATCCATTAGTGGTAGTTTGAAAAAGAAAGCAGTAGCGGGGAAAGTAAATAATCAGTTATATGATTTACGCCGAAATATTGAAGAAAATGCGGAAGTAGAAATCGTTACTATAGATTCAAATGAAGGGGTAGAAATTGCAAGACATTCTGCGGCACATATTTTAGCGCAAGCTGTAAAGAGAATGTATGGCAATGTAAACCTTGGTGTAGGACCGGTTATTGAAAATGGATTTTATTATGATATGGACCTTCCAAATAGTGTAAACGTAGAGGATTTACCGAAAATTGAAAAAGAAATGAAAAAGATTATAAATGAAAATGTAAAAATAGAGCGAGTCGAGGTTTCTCGAGAAGAAGCAGCAAAACTGTTTCAAGAAATGAATGATCACCTGAAATTAGAACTGTTAGAAGCAATTCCTAGTGGGGAAAGTGTAACACTATATAAACAAGGTGAATTTGTAGATTTATGTAGAGGACCACACTTACCGTCAACAGGCTATTTGAAAGCATTCCAATTAACTCACGTTTCCGGTGCATATTGGCGAGGTGATAGTAACAATCAAGTGCTTCAGCGTATATATGGCGTTGCGTTCTCTTCTCAAAAAGAATTAGAAGAGTATTTACATTTCGTTGAAGAAGCCGCAAAGAGAAATCATCGTAAGTTAGGTAGTGAGCTAGAGTTATTTATGTTTTCAGAAGAGGCTCCGGGAATGCCATTTTATTTACCGAAAGGCCAGATTATCCGAAATGAATTAGAAGCATTTTTAAGAGAAATTCAAAAAGAGTATAAGTATCAAGAAGTACGTACTCCGTTTATGATGAACCAAGAATTATGGGAGAAATCAGGACACTGGGGACATTACAAGGATAACATGTATTTCTCAGAAGTAGACAATAAAAGCTTTGCATTAAAACCGATGAACTGCCCAGGACATATGCTAATGTTCAAAAATAAATTACATTCTTATCGTGAATTACCAATTCGTATGTGTGAGTTTGGTCAAGTACACCGACACGAATTTAGCGGGGCATTAAACGGATTATTAAGAGTACGTACTTTCTGCCAAGATGATGCTCATTTATTTGTAACTCCAGAACAAATTGAAGATGAAATTAAATCTGTAATGGCGCAAATTGATTACGTTTATAAAACTTTCGGATTCGAATATGAAGTAGAGCTTTCTACTCGTCCAGAAGATTCAATGGGGGATGATAAGTTATGGGAGCAAGCAGAGGCGTCATTAAAAAATGTATTACATTCATTGAATTGTAAATATAGACTAAATAAAGGTGACGGTGCATTTTATGGACCGAAAATAGATTTTCATATTAAAGACGCTTTAAATAGAAGTCATCAGTGCGGAACAATCCAGCTAGATTTCCAAATGCCAGAGAAGTTTGATTTAAGTTATATAGATGAGAAGAATGAAAAGAAAAGACCAGTTGTCATTCACCGAGCAGTTTTAGGATCTTTAGATCGTTTCTTAGCCATATTAATTGAGCACTTTGGAGGTGCGTTCCCGGCATGGGTGGCACCAGTTCAAGTGAAAATCATTCCAGTTTCGAATGCAGTCCATGTACAATATGCAGATGAAGTTGCAGATAAATTAGAACAAGCTGGTGTTCGTGTAGAACGAGATGTACGGGATGAAAAGTTAGGATATAAAATAAGAGAAGCACAAATGCAAAAAGTTCCTTATATTCTTGTTATTGGGGATAAGGAAATGGAGAACGGAGCTGTAAATGTACGTAAATACGGGGAAGAAAAATCAGAAGTTGTTGAACTAATTGGGTTTGTGGAAAGTATGAAAGAGGAAATAAATAATCGGAAATAAAGTTTAAAAAGAAAACACACCAATTCAAAAGGGTGTGTTTTCTTTTTTACCTTACAAAAATGTAAGGTAAATGTAAGCGAAATCGAAGGAACGAGTTTTAGAAAAGTGAGAATATGAAATAGGAAAAAGGTTTACATAACTCGTGTAACCCTTTCTGATTGAAAAATTAAAAAAATCTTAAGGGTTTACATGAGAAAAAGATAAGAAATATGTGAGAAATTCATTTTATACAAAAGGGATGGAGTGAAAGAGATGTCAACAAATGTAGTTACTGTAGAAAGTGTAGAAAAAACGTATGGGAAAAGAAATGAGAATCAGTCAAAAGCATTAAGGGGTGTGACATTAAGTATTAAAGAAGGGGAATTCGTCGGGATTATGGGTCCTTCTGGCTCTGGAAAAACGACACTACTTAATGTGATAAGTACACTGGATCAAGCGACAGGTGGCAGTGTGACAATAGCTGGCACAAATATTACTTCAATGAAGGGGAATGCTTTATCAGATTTTCGATCTCAAAAATTAGGATTCATTTTTCAAGATTTTAACTTACTAGAAAACTTATAAATTTATGAAAATATTGCTTTACCACTTTCTTTGCAAGGCGTACCTTCAAGCGAGATTACTGGAAAGGTGAATGAGGTTGCGAAAAAATTAGGGATTACTGAAATTTTAACAAAATATCCAACTGCTGTTTCTGGTGGACAAAAGCAAAGAACAGCGGCAGCACGAGCTTTAGTACATAATCCAGCAATCGTATTAGCAGATGAACCGACAGGAGCGCTTGATAGTAAAAATGCAAAAAGCTTATTAGAAGCGATGCAAGATTTACATGAAAATCACAATGTAAGTATTTTAATGGTAACACACGATGCATTTAGTGCGAGTTATTGTGAACGTATTTTATTTATTCAAGACGGCCTTCTATACAAAGAGTTAAAGCGTCAAGGAACACGAGAAAATTTCTATCAAGACATTTTAGGTGTGCTCGCTCATATGGGCTCAGCTGCTGAGTCTAAATAGGGGGGCGAGACTATGTTATTTAAATTATCACGTCATAGTATGAAAAAAATGTTAAAAGATTATATGGTTTTACTTATTGGTCTCGTTATTAGTATTAGTATTTTCTACATGTTCCAAACGATGGCGATGAATAGTGAATTCACGAAGGATAATAGTCTTATTAGTAGTATTAGACTCGTATTTTGGGTAGGGGCAATACTATTATCTTTCATTACTGTATTTTATATTATATATGCTAATTCTTTCTTGCTCACATTAAGAAGAAAAGAACTCGGTATGTATATGATGCTCGGTGCGAAAAAGAAAAAAGTAGCGCAATTATTATTTATTGAAACATTCGGTATGGGTATTGTCAGTATTATTATCGGGATTTTAGTAGGGATGTTACTTGCAAGTGTAGCAGGAAACTTTTTAATGAATGGTATGGAAATTTCAGCGAAAGGTAGTTACTCATCTGTATATACACCAGCAATCTTAGTTACAGCTATTTTCTTCTTAATACTATTTTTTATTACTGGTTTAATGAATAGCATCCGGTTATTACGCAAAACAGAACTAGAGTTAATTCGTGAAGATGAAACACTAGATGAAGTGAAGAAAAGTAAAACTCGTATTATTATCATGACAGTACTCGGTATATTGCTAGTAAGTACAGGATACTACTTTATGGTAAATATAAAAACATTTGCCGAACTTGGTTTTATAATAGCGACAATCGTTACAACACTTGGAACATATTTTATCTTTAGTTCATTGCTCCCGTTTTTTGTGATGAAAATTAAAGGGAATAAAAAACGAAATGAAACGGGCTTAAATAGTTTTACATATGCCCAGCTACGTTTTCGCGTAAATAGTTTATCGAGAGTATTAGGTACGGTAGCGATGTTAATTGCATTAGGTGCAGGAGCAATGACGGCAGGTATGGCGTTTCAAAAAAATGTCGGCATTATGACAGACTTTTCTCGTGTATATGATGTTGTAATTCATGATCCAAATGAACAGGATAATGCGGCCTTGAAAGAAATGAAAATTGTTGAAGAAAGTAAGTACAAGTATAAAGTAGATGGAGAAGCGGTTTATTATTTACGTAACGACTTAACTGCGAAACCACCACTTGTTTCCGATCACTTTGATACAAAAACTTTAAAAGAGCCTGCTCGTAAACGTGTGGCTGAATCTTTAACTGAACCTGTATATTCTGCTTTGGAAGCTCCCGAAGCAGCGAATAAGCTGCCTCGTATGCCAAAAGATTGGGAAGATGCAGTTGTAAGAGAAATACAAATTACACATAATCAATTTAACGGAAAACCTGTAAGAATTGCTGATGAAGAACACTACAAAGCAGTTCAAGGAACGGAACATAGTGTAACATTAGCAATAGTAGATGATATGAAAAAATATAAACCATTGTTGCTCGATATAGATAAGAGGCAAAAAGAATTAATTGAAACAAAAACAGGTACAAAAGTAGAACTATATACAAAAATGACAATTTATCAGTTTATGAACAGTTTCATGAGTGGAACAATGTTTATGGGATTTTTCCTTGGAATTGCCTTTTTAGCAATGATGGCAAGTTCGCTAATGTTCAAAATATTAACAGGTGCTTCTCGTGATGTACGCCGTTATGAAATGTTACGAAAAATCGGTGTGAGACGTAGTATGTTAACGAAAAGTATTTATAAAGAAATTTCATATTTATTTATCTTCCCAGCGATTATTGGAATTTCCCACGTGTTAGTAGGGCTTAACTTATTCAGCTTTATACTAGTTGACCCGTTTGTAAAGGTGTGGGTGCCGATAGGGATTTTCTTAGTCATTTATTTCATCTATTACTGGATTACTGTCCAACTTTATAAAGGTATGGTAATGCCGAAAGAAGAAGTAGCGAAATAGTTTAAGAAAAGAGTCCTTGTTTAGAAAACAAGGGCTCTTTTCTATATTTGTAATACATTGTGATTGAGTCTTTCTATGAATTGTATATTGAAAATTAAGGAAATATTAAGAGTTTATATAGCGGAAAGTTAAGAAGTGTATGGGATATTAAGAATATGCAAAAGATCAAGGTGAAATTGCAGAGCGAAATTGTCATATATTCATATTATTTTGAGGGAGTTTTACAGAATTAAATTGATGTTTTTATAAATTGTAAAGAAAGGAGACTACTTATGAAGAAGATAAAAAAATTAATAAAACTTATTGGTGCCATCACTACGCTATTATTAATCGTAGCACTAATATTTCCTACATGGACCTCGCAAATAAAAGGGAAGAATAGTATAAGTACATTAGAGCAAGTAGAGATAAATGGAAGTGGTCATGAAATTATGATACGCGGAAAAGATAAGAACAATCCGGTTATTATTTTTGTACATGGTGGACCAGGTACTTCAGAAATACCATATGCTCAAAAATACCAAAACTTATTGGAAGAGAAATTCACAGTTGTTAATTATGATCAAAGAGCGAGCGGGAAGTCGTATCATTTCTTTGAAGACTATTCGAATCTTACATCAGATCTTCTTGTAGAAGATGTATTAGCTATGACAGATTATGTTTCAAAACGTCTTGGTAAAGAAAAAGTAATATTGGTTGGTCATTCTTACGGTACATATATTGGGATGCAAGCTGCCAATAAAGCTCCTGAAAAATATGAAGCATATGTTGGCATAGGGCAGATGAGTGATACAGTAGAAAGTGAAATGGATAGTCTAAACTATGTGATTGAACAGGCACAAAATGCTGGGAATACAGATGAGGTTTCCTATTTAAATGGGTTGACTGAAAAAATTAAAAATGGTGATACATACACTCCGAGAAATTATGTTGCGAAATATGGTGGAACATCAAGACTTATTGAAAATCCAGATGGTGATAACATCGGAATGTTACTCAGTAATGAATATAACTTGTTAGACGTAATTCGTTATAATGTTGGATTATCACATTCTCAAACTGCCTTATTAGAAAAGGATTTAAAGAGTCCATTGCCTACTAAGGTGACTAAAATGAAGCTACCGCTTTATTTCCTTATGGGGACATATGACTATAACACTTCATTTCAGGCAGCAAAAACATATTTTGATACGATTGAAGCAGAACAAAAAGAATTTATTACTTTTGAGAAATCAGCTCATTATCCACAATTTGAAGAGAAAGAAAAATTTTACAAGTGGATGTGCGATACATTTGTAAAATAAATAAAGTGTATCTGAACTTTAGAGAATTAATATAGTTAGCGAGACGTATCAAGATTTTTGATGCATGGTATTAACTGAAGCGAAGTTATATAAAAAGACTCTTGTATAAATGACAAGAGTCTTTTTATAATGTTCTCGATACAGAAGGAAAAGATTGGATAATAGTCAAAAAATATAATATAACTTCCAAGAAATGACTAGATTAATAAAATTTTGTCGAGAGAAAGGATACGAAGTATGAAAGAAATGCTACAGTTATTTCGCAACAAAGTGTATGCACGTTTTTTTCTAGCAAATATTTTAGAGCGACTCGGTTCTATGATTGCTGGAGTTTCTTTAATGTTTTATTTGCTAGATCAATACGGAAAACAACCAGTTTACGCAACGATGACACAAATTATGATGGCATTACCTGCATTAATCTTTTTTCTATTAGTAGGGACAGTAGTGGATCGTTTTGATAGACAGCGTATATGCACGGTAAGTAACATATGTTGTTCGCTCTGTAATATCGGAATTCTAATTTCGCTTTATTACGGGATGATTATACTCGTCTTTATATTTTTATTTTTGGAAAATGCATGTATACAATTTTTCTCTCCATCAGAACAGTCGATGATACAGGGAGTAGTTGAATCCGACCAATACGGTGCAGCAGCAGGTGTGAATCAAATGGTGAATAGTTTGTATGCTTTGTTTGGTGTAGGAATTGCAACGATGGTGTACTGGACTTTTGGAATATACGGGAGTATTTTAGTAAATACGCTCACTTTTATTATGAGTGGTATTTTGATTCAAACGATCTCCATTCCAGAAAAAGTGCGTTTGCCAAACGGTAGAACAAAATGGAAAGAAGTTAATTTGAAAATGTTAATAACAGAGTTTCAAGAAGGGATCAAGTATATATATCAAAATGACACTTTAAAAAAATTACTTTTAGGATTTATCGTATTTGGACTATTAAATGGTATTTTAAGCGTATCCACAACTTACATATTAAAATATAAATTAGCACCTGCAACGTATGAAAGTTTAGCGATGGTGGGTGGTGTAGTTGGAGGGATTTCATTACTAATTGGAAGTATAGTAGCAACAAGTGTAGGGAAGAAATATGCACCCAAGCCTATTATTGTCTTTGGTATGGCAGGCTCAGGGGTCTTTTTCGGTATGTGTTACTTTGTAAACCACGTATGGTCTTTTTATGTGTGTATCGCTTTTGCGACTTTCTTTTTACCGTTTATTAATGTTGCAATTATGGGCTGGATGTATGAAATTGTAGAAGAATCATTCATGGGACGTGTTCAAAGTTTACTTAGTCCATTAACGACAGGATTCCAGCTGTTATCTCTCGGTGCGATAGCGATGTTGTTCCCGAAATGGATTCGTGCAGATACGTTGTTTATTATTTTATTTGGTTTATTATTTTTTGTTACGTGTTTATATCAAACCATTTTACCTAGTGGGAAGAAACGGGTGCAAAGTATAGCTGAAGAGATGTAATATATGCGGTTTTTAATTTCTGAATATTCTATCTAATGGTAAGGGGAAATCGTTATGTTGATGCGAATTGCTAAATGGTGTGGGGTTACTTGTTTACAACTAGTAGCTGCCATTTTATGTATAATCTGTCTAGGCGCGCTACCGCGTTTATTTAAGGGATTGCAAATTGATTTAATCGGTTTTTGGAACACGATTGTCTTTCTTGGAGGGAAGATACTTCAACCGGGTGAAATTACATATGGATTTCGAGACTCAAGAAAATTATTTCCGCAAATATGGATTCATTATTTTGAAACGATGATTGTATTTCTATCAGCGTTTTTACTATCTTTGCTTATAGCGTATATACTTGTCGTTTGGGTATTGCAGCGTTCTCATATGAAACAAAAAATGTGGAACGGGGTTTTTCTTACGCTTGAGAGTATACCGGATATTTTACTTATTTTATTATCGCAACTTCTTGTCGTAATTATGTTTCAAAAAACAGGATTTATGCCGGTCAAACTGGCTGGATTAGGGGAAGAAAGGATACGTTTGTTACCAATTATATGTCTTACAATACCAACAACATTATTGTTTATTAAACTGTTGTTATTACGGTTTAAAGAACAATTAGAGAAAGATTATAGTTTGTTTGCCAAGAGTAAAGGGCTAAGCTTACGGCATATTTTGACACATCATATTTCAAGAAATGTTTTATTAACGACAATTTATTACGCGAAAACAAATATTTTATTTATGCTTTCTAATTTATATATTATTGAATGGATATTTAATACATATGGTATGTTTGTTTTTGTAAAAGAAAATTCTAAATTAGAAATATTTACAGTGAGTCTAGTAATATTATACGTACCGCTTTTTATACTATTTCGTATATTGCATACGCTTTTACAAAATGTTATAAAGGAGCGTGTGTAACATGTGGCAAGTTGTAAAAAGAGATGTGAGATTTTGGATAGGCATTACTTTTTTGAGTGTACTAATGATTATTAGTATTGGATATACGGTGCTTTTTGATGGGAATATTCGTGAACTTACGATGATGTATAACGAAAAAGGGGAACTAGAGGCAGCCCCATTTTCGCCATCAAGTAAATTTTGGTTTGGAAGTGATGTGAAAGGCCGTGACCTTGTTCAATTAATCATAGAAGGCGCGAAGTGGACAGTTGGAGCGAGTATAATTATAGCGATTTTACGAGTTATAGTTGGCGGGGGAATTGGTTTACTTCTTGGTATGTATGGTAAACGTTCTTTTCCAGTTATTTCATCCTTTTTTGATCCTTTTAGTGTTGTACCGATGGTTATGATTTCTTATTTTATGTTAAATGAAGTTTTAACGTTTGATAGTGGAGCGGAAGTTGTGCCGTTGTATTTGCGTGTGGCATTTCAAATTATAGTTCTTGTATGTCTTGCTGTACCAACGGTTATGTTGTATGTAGCGCAAGAAGTAAAGCGTATTAAGAAAGAAGAATTTATGTTGGCAGCTACTGTGCTCGGCGGAAGTGAGTGGCATAGGTTGAAGCGCCATATATGGCCGCATATGTTACCATCATTTCTTTTATTAGTAGCGCAACAATTTGTGAGTGTACTATTGCTTCTTTTGCATCTTGGATTACTTAAGTTATTTTTTGGAGGAACGATATTATTTGGATTAGATGCAGATAGTGTAACAAAAGAATGGACTGGCCTGATTGGTCAAAACTTCCGCCATTTAACCACACATACATGGATTGTACTTATACCAATTGCTTTCTATAGTATGACGGTCTTGTCAGGCAATCTAATTAGTAATAGTATGCAAGATGCGATTAAATTAGGAAATGTAAAAATACCTAAGAGCAAGGATAAAGAAGTAAAGGAAGAAAAACGAGTACAAACTAATGTAAATGATTTTTCTTTTTATAGAGAGATACAAAAATAAAAAAGATAGCTGAAGACATATCGTTTTCAGCTATCTTTTTTTGTTTATAGTGGTGGTAAATCAATCTTACCTTCTTCAAATAATTCTTTTATCATATGCTTCGTATAACCAGCGGCCTGACCAAAGGTGATTTTTGCTGGCATTGGTGCTTCATTTGCATCTACAACTACATCAATAATACACGGTCTATTTTGCTTTACCGCACTCTCGAAAGCAGGAAGTAGTTCATCTACATTCTCAACACGGTATCCAATACCTCCGCACGCCTCTGCGTATTTTGCAAAATCAGGGTTTGTTAAGTCTGTACCAAATTCGATATTCCCCATAACTTCTTGTTCGAATTTAATCATGGCGATCTTATTATTATTTAAAACGACGACAACGATTGGCAGTTTATATTTAACAGCTGTTACAAAGTCGTTCATTGTCATTCCGAAACCACCATCACCACAAACAGCAAATACTTGTTTATCCGGGAAAGCAATTTTTCCAGCAAGGGCACCAGGTAAACCGCAGCCAAGTGTTGCGAGCCAGCTAGAAATAATAAATTGCTGATTTGTCATACGGAAGTGCCTTGCTGTCCAAACGGTTACATTTCCGACATCGACTGATAATATTGCATCATCATGAGCTACTTGTTGCAGTGCATGCATAACGCGTTGTGGCTTAATTGGAGTAGAAGTATCGTCTTCTTGATCGTGTAATTTTTCCTCCCACTTTTTCATCATTTCTTGATGATGCTCTAAGAAGGAATGGTCCTCGTGTTTTTCTACATTTTCAAATAACCATTTTAATGTTTTATCAGCATCACCAGCTAAGCCGATATCTGTAACGTAACGTTTTCCGATTTGGGCAGGATCAGTATCGATATGGATTGTTTTTGCTTTTTCGGGTAAGAAACCGGTGAACGGATAAGAAGTACCAACCATAATTAAAGTATCTGCATGTTTCATTGCATCATAAGAAGGTTTCGTTCCAATTAATCCTAATCCACCGATGCAAAGTGGATGTTCATCAGGGATAATCCCTTTAGCTGGTAATGTAAGTACGATTGGAGCACCAATGTGTTCCGCGAATGTAAGTAAAGATTCTCTCGCATGTTTCGCACCTTTTCCAGCTAAAATAACAGGCTTTTTCGCTTCATTTATTGCGAGTTTGGCAGCATGTAAATCTTCTTCTTGCGGAAATAATTCAGGTAATGTAAAAGAAGTATTTGTAACACGAGCACCACTTTTTACTTCGAATTTCGGAACATCATCTGGAATTGTAAGAACGGATACCCCTTTTTTCGTATAAGCCATTCGAATCGCTTGATTCACGACAGCTGGTAGCTGTTCTGCTGACATAATGCGCTGGTTATAAACCGCGACATCATCGAACAATCTTTCTAAGTTTACTTCTTGGAAAAAATCCGTCCCGAGTAAATCGGTTTCTACTTGACCTGAAATTGCTAGAACAGGTGCTTTATCGAGTTTGGCATCATATAAACCATTTAATAAATGAATAGCACCGGGCCCTGCGATTGCCATACAAACGCCAAGTTTTCCTGTTAACTTAGCATAAGAAGCTGCTGCTAGTGCACCAGCTTCTTCATGGCGAACTTGAATGAATTTAATTTTATCTTGTTTTTTTCTTAAAGCTTCAATGATAGAGTTGATAGAATCTCCAGGCATTCCGTATATGTGTTCTACTCCCCAGTCAATTAATAGGTCAACTAGTGCTTCACCGGCTGTTTTCTCAAACATAATTTTTTCCTCCTTATAATAGGTAGTTACTATTATGTTTTGGAGAAAAAGGAAAAATATACAAATGATAAAATATATTAGTTTTAATGGTGACCAGTAAATAGTGTAAATACTGTTATAAGTAAAAATCCACTAGTAGCCCACGTAAGAAATGAAAGGAAAGAGAGCTGTTTCTTTGCCTTCCAAAGCATTTCATGAATTGTAACATAGCCAAGGGAACCGATAGCGCTCCCCATAATGAGTCCTTGCAAATGTAGGGCTTTTCCTTCCATCAAAATGCCAAAAATAGTACCTGTACCGAGGATAAGGGAAAGTAATAAAGTTGTTAATAAAAAGGAAATATATTTATGTTTTGTAAAGAGGAAGGGGATAATTAAAGCTAATCCTTCAGGAATATGGTGAATTACAATCGCAAGTAAGAAAGGAATGGCAGAGTCATTATGATTTATAAATGCTGTACCTAATGCAAAGCCACTCGGCAAATTATGAATAAATATAGCAAAAGAAAGAAAAAGGAAAGTTTGCCATGCTTGTTGATCTTTTTTATGTATTGTTGGATGATGACAATAGTTATCTAATAAGCTCATAACTAAAATACCGATAGCTATACCGAGTATAGGGCCAATTATTTCATAGCTTGCAAATGTTTCAGGAATAATTTCAAGGGATAAAAGACCGAGTAAAATTCCGCCACATAATGCATATAAACGATGCATTTTTTCTTCAATGAGCTGGCGCGTAGCAATGCCGACAGCACCGCCTAATAGTAATCCACCGAATGAAAAAAATGTAACTATCATAGGAATCCATAATCGTTCCATCGTATCACACTCCGATTCTTCCACTTATTTTTAGCTTACGAAAAGGAAAGTTAGATTAGTCCAAGTAATTGTGTTTGATTATAGAAAAAAAACTAATAATTCGTTATAATTTATATATTAAATTTAAGTGGGAAAATGAAATGGGGGAATAAGTTTGCATACAAAATGGAGTCTATCTGAATACGAAAATCCAAAACGATATGATATAGAAAATAAAAGTTTGTCAGATTTTCCGTTCTTACTATCATAGGCACAAAAACTAAGTATACAAAATGAATGGATTCTAGACATTGCCTGCGGAACAGGAAGGGTTACAATTCCATTTATAGAAAACGGATATAAAATGATCGGTGTAGATATACATGAAGGTATGCTTGCTGAAGCAAAGAGAAAATCTACGGAGTGTAAAAAAGAAAAATGGCTACAACAAGACTGCTTACAATTAAAGATTGAAGAAACGATTCCGTTCGCATTTATGGTTGGCCACGGATTTCAGCATTTTCTTACGAATACTGATCAAAATAATTTATTAACATCTATTCATCATGTGTTAGCTGATAATGGTATATTTATCTTCGATACACGTTTTCCTTCAAAAGAAGAATTAATACAACCATCTACAGAAGAATATTGGACAACTATTCGTGATGAAATGGGAAGAAAATGTGATTTATATACTGAAATGACATACGATTCAATTCAGCAAATACAGCACTACATAACAACAAGAAGGTTTTATGAGGATGATGTGAAAGTAGAAGAACTGAAAACAACGGTTGATCTTCGCTATACATGTCCGCAGGAGTTAGACAGATTATTAGCAGCGAATGGATTTGAATTATTACATATATATAATGATTGGGAAGGAAATGAGTTAGGGGAAGACTGCTATTCTATGGTAGTAGTTTGCCGGAAGAAAAAATAGTGTTATTTCATGCTTTGTGCTGGATGAAGGTTTTACAGTTAATAATTGAAAAGAATAGTAGTAAATGGAGGAGCTAATTATGCAGCAAATTAAAAAAATAGGAAACTCATTTTGGTATATGACACCTGTTTCTGAAACAGATAGACCTATATTAGGAATGGTCGTTGGACAAGAAAAAACTTTAATGATTGATGCAGGGAATTCAGAAGAACATGCACAATTATTTCTAGAAATGCTAAAAGAACAAAATGTATCAAGTCCTGATGTCGTAGTATTAACGCATTGGCACTGGGATCATATTTTTGGATTGTCTGTACTACAAGATGCATTGTCTATTGCGCATGTTGAAACGAAAAAAGAAATGCAATCACTAGTATCTTATGAATGGACCGATGAAGCGTTGGACGCACGCGTAAAAAAGGGTACTGAAATTGCATTTTGTGCGGATTGCATTAAAAAAGAATTTGAAGAAAAAGCGAGAAATATTGAAATCATTCCTCCGACCTTAACGTTCCACGATCAAATTGAATTAGACCTTGGTGAAGTGACATGCGTGTTAAAACATGTCGGCGGAGATCATGCACATGATTCAGTTGTTATTTACGTGAAAGAAGAAAAGATATTATTTTTAGGAGACTGTATATATGCAGATATCTTTTCTTCAAAGAGGAACTATACGACGAAACGAACGTTCAAATTAATAGAAGAGTTGGAGCTATTTGATGCTGAAACTTATATTCTTTCTCATGGGACAGCTATAAGTCGGGATGAGTTTTTACAAGAAATGCATTTACTAAAAACAGTAGGAACTTATACAGAAATTCATAAAGGCGATGAAGAAAACATAAAGGCAGCGTATAAACGAGACGTAAATAGAGAATTAAATGAAGATGAATTAGAAACAATAACGTTTTTTGTAAATGGTTATGAAATGAATAATCAGTAAAATACAAATCAAACTGCACAAAAAGAGTATTGAAAGTTAATTCAATACTCTTTTTAATAGTTAAATATGTAGTTTCAACCAAATGCTAATTAGAGGGTTACATCGTTTGAAGTGATGCCATTCTATTTATTTTTCGTATAGATAAGTTTTCAAAATGAAGCTTTCTTCGCTAATTCAGTTATATAGTTAAAAAATCCATTGTGGTTTACATCATAAACGACATTTACAGGTCGCCCGCCATCAAATTCTACTGTACGTCCTTGGCTAGGTCCATATGTATGAACAATACTATAAATTGTTTGTAATTTGGCAAGGTCAGACTTCCCGATAAATGCAGCAGTTAATACATCCCACAAATAGTAAGTAGAGTTCGTTGAGAAATGAACGAGAGGAGGGACCATTGCATAGCATTGACCAAGGAAATCAATACCAATATATTTTCTCTCTTTTGCCCAACGTTCACGTATGTCTATAGTTAATGGGACTTGGTTTGTACTTTCTAGTGTCACTAAGTCAATTTTAATTTTTGATTCCCAAACACGAGCTACTGCTTCAGGGTCCCAAAACGAATTCCACTCAGCTGTTCCATCATGTTCGGGTTCATGAACATTGCCGGCAGTACGAAATGTTCCTCCCATCCAAACAAGGCGCTCAATTTTTTCTTCGATTACAGGTGCTTCATATAGTGCACGGGCTAAATCGGTAAGCGGACCTGTAAATAATAAAGTTGTTTTCTCTTCAGTTTGTAGTAGGGTTTCAATTAAGTGGTGATGTGCAGGTTTTGCCGCTATAGGTGTTACAACTTTTCCAGACTCATTTAAAATTGGTAAAGCATCTACATAAAATGCATGCATCCGCCAGTCTTTTGGAAATGGATTTTTCGCACGGGAATTTGATGCAGCTACTTCAATATTTCCATTGCCGAAGCGATCAATAATTTTGCGACTTGCAGACAATGCTGGTTCTAAATAGCAATCTGCAGGGATAACTGAAACACCTGTAAGCTTGACATTATCCATCTGGAGTAATAAAAATAGTGAAATTAAATCATCTACACCACCATCATGATTGAAGTACACTTTTTTCCCCATTATAATCTCCATCCTATACGATTTAGTTTGGAATTAGATATGAATTGCAGAAAAATCATCAATAATTTCCACCACTTCAATTTTTCCATTGATCAGTAACTCAGGAAGTTCATTACTAACGTTTCCTCTCCAATACTCTCTAGCTTGTTCAATTTTTTGAGAAAAAGGAATACCATCTTCTTTCGGTAAAAGATTTCCGTCACCTTCAAAACAATGTCCAATTACTCGTAGTTTAACAATCTGTAAAACTTCTCGATTGTAAGAATCAAATAATGCTTTCCATTTTAAAGTATCTCCATAGCTCTTTGCAGCATATAAACAAGATAATCGGGAAGGGTATTCAGGGAATTCTTGTAGTCTTACCATTTCTACAATCGTTTCTCTAACCGCTCTAATTGTTTGATCCATATAATTCATAACTACTTTAGCGTTTTCATTCTTTATAAGTAATCCTTCATTTGTATAATGTTCTTTTAAAATTTGCATAGTATCTTGAACGTTAGAATTTAAATGTTCTTTTTCAAAAAAGAAATGAAAGAGGGTATTCGTTTGATTTTTTTCGAAATGAATGATTTGTCCCATCTTCATTTTTTTCCTTGTTACGATGTGATATGCGTAAAACTCTTGTTTATTCATGGTTATCCTCCTAGTAGTAACTATCAGGTATTACAAAGTTAAATTTAATAATTCAACATTGAGATATATAAAACCTTCATAAATAAAAGTAAGAATTTGAGCAGTAAGTAAAGAAAGTATGATAACGATTTAAATTTGTTCACAAAATGTTCACTTACGAAGAGGTTTCCACAATCGATATAATGACAAAGACTTAAACAGAAAGGATGATAGAAATTGCCAACAACAAGAAAGGAAAACCTCCAGTTTGGTATGATGATGTGCCTTGGGATGGTTATTGTAATGACGTTTTATAATTTACTACTGAACGGAATAGGAGGACCAATTCATATTAAGGAGATCGCATTAGAACTAGTAATTGGATTCATTATTGCACTGTTAATTGAAATATGTATCGTTGGACCTTGTGCGAAAAAACTTGTATTCGCGTTACCGTTTGACAAATCGAAAAAAGTAAATATGATTATTGCGATGGCGACAGCTATGGTAATTGGAATGGTTTTCTTTATGTCTTTTTACGGAATGGCTATGATGTATTTACATGGTGGACTACAAGGAGACTCGTGTATTTCGATGTATTTTTCAATTTTTATTAAAAATTTCATTATGGCGTATCCATTACAATTAATTATTATGGGGCCACTTGTGCGATTCATATTTGTAAAGTATGTTTTGAAGAAGAAATCTGTTAATGTAGCGTAGTCATTATTATTAAAATTATATATATTAATTAACAAAAAACACCTCAATTATTTTGATGTGTGTTTTTTGTTCATTCGCAGTTATTTTCATACTGATGTGACATTTGCCCTTTTGCCTTTATAGGATTATAGCGTTTAATTAAGTCAGAAATAGAAGATTAGGAGATGATTTTTTGAAAGGTATTGTATTTGCTGTTTTAGCTGGCGTATTTATTACACTTCAAGGCACATTTAATGCGAAACTTAGTTCACATATTGGTATATGGTCGACGAGTATTATTACGCATTTCATTGGATTCCTTATTGCAACAACAATATTTTTGTTAAAGAAAGAAGAGAAAATAGTGGATTTGAAGGATGTGAAAAAAATATATTTAGTAGCTGGTGCACTTGGCGGGTTAATTATTTATGCAGAAACAGTAGCGATACATTCAATGGGGGTTACTTTAACAGCTGGAACACTTATGGTTGCGCAATTGTTAACAGCAACTTTTATTGAGATGAAAGGATTATTTCAAATGAAAAAGATACAGATGGAGAGATAGCATATTGTGGGAACAATAGTAATGATTTTAGGTATCGTTGTATTTAATATGTAAATGAAAGGAGGAAATGAAAGTGGAGCAAAGATCAGATTTAATTACCCGTTATTTGGAAACTAATAAAATGCTTGAAATTCTTTCAGAAATAGATACAGCTTATTTGCAATTAAATCATTTTGAAAAAGGCGAGCTTATTTGCAATATAGATGACAAAATGGATCGTTTATATTTTGTTGTTAAAGGTAAAGTAAAGGTTTATACGATTACACCAGAGGGAAAGAAACTGATTCTTCGTTTTATCAATCCATTGGCAATTGTTGGTGATATTGAATTCATACAAAATAGCAAAGCGCATAATGCGGTTGAAGCTTGTTCAGAAGTTGTAGCGATCTCCATTTCTCATACGGTTATTAAAAATAAGTTTTTACAAAATCCTAAATTAATGAAGTGCTTGCTAGATAACATTGCGAACACGTTAAAAATATCGACTCGTTTTACAGCTCTTAATTTACTTTATCCAGTAGAAGTACGTGTCGCTAGTTATTTACTTTCTATTTCCACTGACAGTAACGGGAATATGTATAAAGAGGATTTGGATGCGACTTCTGTATCAAGTATTGCGGATTTTATAGGAGTAAGTTATCGGCACGTAATTCGAGTGTTACAAAAATTTTATAAAGAAAAATTAATTGAAAAGAAAAATGGAGTTATTGTAATTAAAGATTTTTTTAGAATGAAGGAAGTTGCTAAAAATAATATATATGAGCAATGAATAGGGGAGAGGGAATATGATTGGATTTAGTTTAGCTATAATAGCTGGCGTATTCATTAGCTTACAATCTGTTTTTAATGCAAAGGTAAATGAAAATGTAGGGCAGTGGTTAACAACAGCATGTGTTCTTGGAATAGGTCTCATAAGTTCTATTCTATTTTATATCATTACAGAACACAGTATTAGCATTAAAGTGTATACTACAAATTATTTGTTTTATGTAAGTGGATTGTTTGGCACCGGGTTAATTATTTGTATCATGGGTGCAATAAAGAGTTTAGGTCCAGCGTATACGGTGTTAATTAGCCTTATTACTCAATTAGTTGTTGCGTTATGCATTGATACATTCGGATTATTTGGAATGGAGAGCATTCCATTGCAAATAAATAAATTAGTTGGGATAGGTCTATTAATTGTAGGGATAGGAATTTTTAAAAATCTATTTTCGCGTAAGAAAGCTATTCTTATAAATGAGGATATGAAGTAGTGAATATATTTTTGTGAAGATCTTACATCTATAGGATACAATTATAAGGCAGTAAATAAAGTAGTTGAAAAATAAGTAAGGAAGACCTTGTAAACTTAAGGTCTCCTTTACTTATTTTCTATTGAACCGCACATGAACAAACTTTAACATCTTTATTAAGTTTACAATTCGCATCATAATGCGCGTACTACCATCCCAATCTTTATTTGTAGGTATATTTTTAAAGAAAGGAGAGCAGCTTAATACTTTTATGGTAGAAGACCATCTTTCTATTGATTTTGGATTGTTTACATAAAAATGCATCATTGCGCCGTTATTACCGGATTTCTTTACAGTAGCATTTGAAAGGTTCAGTGCAAATTTTGATTCAGCGTCAAAGTATAATTCGCCCCCAGGAAAACGTTTTGACATAGCGACTATGATTTTCTTTAAATCCTCTTCTTTAAAGTAATAAAACACGCCAGCTGATATAAAAAGAATACCGTCGTTTGGATCATATTTTATATCGTCAAACCAAGAAGTATCAAAAAATGATTTAGCGATGCTCATGTTTCTTGGTGTATCTTCAATTAATGTTTTTCGAAATGAAATAGCATCGGGCAAATCGAGATTATACCAATGTATTGTACCGTTATCAATTCTAGAAAAAGTAGTGTCTAGTCCAGAACCGATATTTACAATAGTAGCATTTGGATGTTTTATAATGAATTTTTTTATCGTATCATCAATTTTTCGTGCGCGAGTAATGTATGTGATACATCCGTATTCACCAAATGTATTTGCTATTGAGGAGAAGTCGAAATCACATTCTTTAATAATACGAATAGCCTCAGTATCATCTAAAATAGCTTTATTGTTCTCGCTTCCATACGCACGTCCCCATAGCGGAATAAGCATCGTACCTTGTACTGAATGTATATCTATATTTTTAACCATGAAACCATCCTCCATGTAATGAAAAATTATTTGTATTCTTAATCGTTATGTAACATTTTTGAGAGCATTTTATTTGCTTTATACAATCCGTAAGTTAAATCACGTTGGTCTTCTTCACTTAGTTTTTCAAGGTTTTGAGTAAAGTTATTATATATTTGTTTCCATCTCTCATAATGTACCTTTTCAGCTTTTTCTGTTAGAGAGATTAATATAGCTCTTTTGTCTACCGTATCTTGTTTTTTTATAATGTATCCGTTTAATTCTAAATTACGAACTGTTACGCTTAATTGTTGTTTAGGAATGTTTAAATAACTGGCAATCATTTTTAAATTTACAGGCATCTTTTGTTGTGCGATATATTCGACTACGTGTTGTTCTATATGTGTAAATTCAGATGATTTTTCCGATAATAATTTGAAAGTGCCTGACATATTTAATAACAAATTCATGTATTCGTTTAATAATTCGTTTTGGGTCATCATTTTCGCTTCCTTTATGCATTTAGTAATTATTTTATTACTATTTTAATGGTAAATCAAATGATTTAATCTATTATAGTAAATTAATGTTTACTATATTTTTTTAAGGAAATTATATGAATTGAAATAGAAGAGTATGAGAGATGTTTTTAGGAGAGGAGAGTATGACTGGAAAGGAAATATTACTAAATACAAATAAGTAATGCATGCAATGTCTTTTTCAGTTATTATGTTGTAAATAATTTTATGTTAAAATCTTTTACATAATGAAATAAAGGGGTAGTATTCTATGGGTTATTTCTCAAACAGTTTATTAGTTTTGTTTGTCCTGATCGTCTGTAGTTGTATGATTTTTGGTTAATAATATAATGATAGATTTATATAAAAGAAGTTAACTGAGGTGAAGTTAACTTCTTTTTATTTTATGATAAGAAGGAATTATATTGTTCTTATGGAAGTTTGTTTAAGTTAATTTCATATTAAGGCTAATTTTATACAGTACAAACGAGAAAATAAGGAGTATTCACATGAATAATAGTATAAATTACACAATGGAACACCCGACAGATTTCAATGGATTATTAGCGTTATATGAATCTTTAGGATGGAATTCGCTTCAATTAACGGTTAACGAGTTAGAACAAATGTGTAAACAAAGTTGGTATGCAATGTATGCTTTTGATGATAAGAAATTAGTAGGGATGGGGCGTATTATATCAGATGGTGTAATTACGGGTGTTATTTGTGGTGTTTGTGTATTACCAGAGTATCAGTCCATAGGTATCGGAAAAGAAATAGTAAAGCGATTAGTCCGGCACTGTGAACAAAACAAGGTTATTCCCCAACTTATGTGTGTGGAAAAATTGCAATCTTATTATGAATCTATAGGATTTGACGCATTTTCTGTTGGAATGACAAAACATATAATAAGATAGTGTGGCTTCTTCTTTTTGGTTTATTTATATATTTTTTAATAAAAGAGCATGTTTGAAAAAATTCAAACATGCTCTTTTATTAAAGTAAATCAGTTTAATATGAATGGCCTAACCCGTTCCAATAAAAAGAAACGATTTCTTGGGCTAATTCATCTATATTTGTAAGAATAGGATTGTGATTTTCATCTTTAAAATTCCCAATTGATAATAAAGATACGAATGCATGAGCCGCAAAAGTAGCGTTTCCTCTTGGGATTTCTCCAATTTGCATTGCATCATCAAGTGCTTTTTCTAATACTTCATACATGTTGTCTTCAGCATTTTTTAATTGTTTCAATTGTTCTTCAGATAATGATAGTTTTGCATCTTTCATAAAATTCTTCATATCAATATCCATCGTTGCGTGTAAGTAGACTTTAGCGAAGTCCAATAATCTTTCTTTTAAAGTCTTATTTGTAGAAAGGATTTGAGACATATTTTCGCGTATACGTACCATCATTTGAATCATAGTAGCGGTAAATAAATCTGCTTTTGTTGAATAGTAATAGTAGACGGTTGCTTTTGTAACACCACAAACTTTCGCAACTTCATCCATAGAAACAATTTGATAATTTTGAGTAAGAAATAACCGAGTTGCAACTTCTAAAATCATTTCTTTTTTAGATTTTGTATTTTTATTTTGACGAGGCCTTCCAAGAGGACGTTGTTTTTGTTCCAAATCCATTCGCTCCTGACATGTATTATTGAGATAATTATAACATAAATTTTTATTCATTCTTGATTAATTAACCGATCAGTATATATAATTAATATTGGAGGAGAAAAGGAAGGTGGGTTTTTATGAAAAAGCACCCGTTACATATGTTAGGGAGGCTTGTAGCAGGGAAGAATACACAATGGATAACTTTATCGGTATGGATTCTTATTACATTAGTACTTTCATTTACATTGCCACAAGTAAACAGTATGAAAGAACCGAATCCGAAAAATTTACCTGAAACAGCTATGTCACAGCAAGCGGAAGCAATTATGAAAAAAGAGTTTCCGAATAATGCAGGGAATCCTTTGTTAGTAGTATGGTATAGAGATGGTGGATTACAGTCACAGGATTATAAACTCATACAAGACGTTTATAAAGAGTTAAAAGCTAGTCCTTTAAAGGAGCAATCAACATTACCGCCATTTGATACAATTCCGGAACAAGTATTATCAAAAAGTGCATCAAAAGATGGTACATCATTTGTTACACCAGTATTCTTTAATAAGTCGGCTGGAACAGATATATTAAAAGGAAATCTTGATGATTTAAGAAACATAGTGAATAGTAAGGTCGATGAAGATCCATTTAAACGAAAAATAAGTGATTCTGGTTTACATGTTCGATTATCTGGACCTGTAGGTATTCAAACGGATGCAGTTAGTTTATTTAGTCAAGCAGATGTGAAATTATTAATTGCTACTGTATTACTCGTATTAGTCCTATTAATTTTACTGTACCGTTCACCAATTTTAGCAATTTTACCTTTACTTGTTGTTGGCTTTGCATACGGTATTATTAGTCCGACTCTTGGTTTTTTAGCTGATCACGGTTGGATTAAAGTAGATGCTCAGGCAATATCAATTATGACAGTATTATTGTTTGGTGCTGGGACGGATTATTGTCTATTTTTAATTTCGAGATATCGAGAATACTTGCTAGAAGAAGAAAGTAAATATAAGGCGCTGCAACTTGCAATGAAAGCTTCTGGCGGAGCAATTATAATGAGTGCGTTAACTGTTGTACTTGGATTAGGAACATTATTACTTGCTCATTATGGTGCCTTTCATCGATTTGCAGTACCATTTAGTGTTGCTGTATTCATAATGGGCATTGCTGCTTTAACAATTTTACCAGCGTTATTATTAATTTTTGGTAGAGCTGCATTCTTCCCATTTATACCGAGAACAGCTTCAATGAATGAAGAATTTGCAAGAAAGAAAAAGAAAGTCATAAAAGTTAAAAAATCAAAAGGTGCCTTTAGTAAAAAACTTGGAGATGTTGTAGTACGAAGACCGTGGACAATAATTATGCTTACTGTATTTGTATTAGGTGGCTTGGCATCATTTGTACCACGTATTCAATACACATATGACTTATTAGAATCGTTTCCAAAAGATATGCCTTCACGCGAAGGGTTTACGTTAATTAGTGATCATTTCTCAGCTGGTGAACTAGCGCCAGTAAAAGTTGTTGTTGATTCGAAGGGGAAAGAGCTTTCTATTAAAGAAGAACTAGAGAAGTTTTCTTTCGTAAAAACTGTGAAAGATCCAAAAGAGGGCAAAGAAAATAAGAAAATACAAATGTATGAGGTTTCTTTAGCTGAAAATCCATACTCAATTGAAGCGTTAGATCAAATCCCTAAATTGAAAAACAGTGTAGAACAAGTATTAAAAGATGCTGGGATTAGTAATGCAGAAGATCAATTATGGATTGGCGGAGAAACGGCGTCATTATATGATACAAAGCAAATTACGGAACGTGATGAATCAGTTATCATTCCAGTAATGATTAGTATTATAGCGTTATTGTTACTTGTTTACTTGCGATCAATTGTTGCGATGATTTATTTAATTGTAACTGTTGTATTATCGTTCTTCTCGGCATTAGGAGCAGGGTGGTTATTACTTCATTATGGTATGGGAGCGCCGGCCATTCAAGGTGCAATACCGTTATACGCATTTGTATTTTTAGTTGCTTTAGGTGAAGATTATAATATCTTTATGGTTTCAGAAATATGGAAAAACAGAAAGACACAAAATCATTTGGATGCAGTAAAAAATGGGGTTATACAAACAGGTAGTGTCATTACATCAGCAGGTTTAATTTTAGCAGGAACTTTTGCTGTTTTAGGTACACTTCCAATTCAAGTTCTTGTTCAATTTGGTATTGTAACTGCAATTGGTGTACTACTAGATACGTTTATTGTTAGACCGTTACTTGTACCAGCAATTACAGTTGTTCTAGGACGCTTTGCTTTTTGGCCAGGAAAGCTTTCAAGAAAGAGTGAAGAAGTACAAAAGGTGGATGCATAGTTAAGAAAGCCAAGGATATGTTCCTTGGCTTTCTTCTATGTAGTCCATTAATTTTTTGAATTTAAATCTTCAGTTTCAGTGTGATCAGCATCTTCAATAGTAGTTTCTGGCATTCCATATAAGCCGTTCATTGCTTGTTCTTCGATATTAAGATTTGCAGTATTATCATTTTGAATAGGTGTAGCGTTTTCGGTAACAGTTTCTTTTTTATTTACATTTTTGTTATTCATGTAGGCATCCTCCGAATTTCATTTGATTTATTTATAGTATGTGGATCTATTTCTAGAAATATGTGAACGGATTTTTGCAGATGTTATATAATTAAATAAAAACTTGAGGATAAATTTAAATTGAAAGGAGTGAAAAATTGTGGTGAGAACAAGAAAGTTAGCCTTCTAAAATAAAATGAAATTTTAGGAGGCTATTAAAATGAGGTTTCATATAATTGACAGAGAAAATTGGAATAGAGAGCAGTATTTTGAACATTATTTAAAGTTGAAATGTACGTTTAGTGTGACTGTGAATGTTGATATTACGAGGTTATTAAAGGAATTACATCAAAAGGGAATAAAATTTTATCCCATTTTTATTTATTTAATTTCTAGAGTAATAAATAATCATAAAGAATTTCGAACATGTTTTAACGATGAAGGAGTTTTAGGCTATTGGGAGGAAATGATACCAAGTTATACAATCTTCCATAAAGATGATAAGTCTTTTTCAAGTATATGGACGGATTATTCTAGTGATTTCCACATTTTCTATAAAAATTACGAAGAAGATATGAGATGCTATACTAATGTACATGGTCTCTTCACGAAAGAGAATATTCCGCCAAATGTTTTTCCGATTTCTAGCATACCTTGGGCTAGTTTTACTGGATTTAATCTAAATATTAATAATGATGGTGATTTTCTATTACCGATTATAACTTGTGGGAAATATTTTAATGAAGAGAATAAGGTTATGCTACCAGTTTCATTGCAAGTGCATCATTCGGTTTGTGATGGATATCATGCGAGTCGATTTATAGAGGATTTACAGAAGTTAAGTAATAGTTGTAACGAGTGGCTTAAGTAATTTTTATTCTTTAATGAGAATAGGTTTTGTTATTTAATAGATAAAGTAGAAAATAAAAAAGAAGAGCATCTGTATATTTACAGGTGCTCTTCTTTTTTACATTTATACTATTTTCAAGTGGAAAATATAGGTATATTAGTGGTTTAATAGAAAAGAGATTATTATTTTAAAATTTCTCTATTTTTAAATAACTATATATGTTGCATAATTTATCGGTTTTAATAGAAGGGGGAAGTAGAATGAAATTTTTACTTATTGAAAAAGATGAAGTTTTAATCAATAATATGGGACAGTTATATTGTAAAGCATTTGAGAAAACTAATTTCAATGAAATGATTGAGCGAATTAAAAGACATATAGGATATCCAAATTTTAAAGGTATAGTAGCAATTAATGAGGAAAAAGAATTCGTTGGTTTTACTTATGGTTATCGCTCACTAGAAGGACAGTACTATAATCTATTAATGAGAGAAGCGTTACATCTGGAGCAAGTAAATCATTGGCTGCAAGACTGTTTTGAATTTGTAGAGTTAGCAGTGGACCCGAAATATCGAAATGAAGGACTTGGAACAAGATTACATAATGAATTATTAGAAGGGATTTCAAATAGAACGGGCATTTTAACAACACAAATAAACAATCAAAAGGCGCGTTCGTTATATGAAAGATTAGGTTGGGTGGATGTATTAGAGCCATTTCATCCAAGTAAAAATGATATTCCATATGTAATAATGGGCAAAAATTTAAAAATAAAAGTAAATGGATAACTATTTCGTTCACAAAAGTTATTGGTTTTTAGCAATGAAGGGGAAAATAAAATGGCGATAATTTGTATAGAAAAAGCGACAATTTTAGATGCTGAAAAGTTAACAAAAATAATGACAAGAACATTTGATGAAGAAACAAAACGATGGCTATGCGGTCAAGGGGATGTAATTGACTATAACATTCAACCAACAGGTTATTCTTCAGTTGAAATGATGAAATATTCGATTGAAGAATTGGATTGTTACAAAGTCATAATGGATGAAAAAATAATCGGAGGAATTATAGTTACGATTTCAGGTAAGTCATATGGCCGAATTGATCGTATTTTTGTAGATCCTGTTTATCAAGGAAAAGGAATAGGGTCACATGTTATTAAATTTATAGAAGCGGAATATCTGAACATAAGAATTTGGGATCTCGAAACATCTAGTAGGCAAATAAATAATCATCATTTTTATAAAAAAATGGGCTATGAAATAATTTTTAAATCGGAAGATGAGTATTGTTATGTAAAAAGAATCAATGTAGATTCAGCTGAAGAGAACCAAATAAAAAATAAAAATATGAAAAATAGTCAATACGAAAACTGTAATCTAGCAAATACAGAGTATTATCAAGTAAATGCAAAAAATAGTTCATTTGTTGGTAGCAGTATGGTGAATCTGAAGATGAGTAATTGTAATGTAAGTCAATCGAAGTTTAGAAATATAAATTTTAGAAGTTCTTCATATGCAGATTTAAATTTTTCAGGTAGTAAATTTAATTTTGTGACTTTAGGTGGAGTTCAATTTACAGATACAAGTCTAGGAGAAGATAAACATCCTATTTTGTTTAATAGATGTGATTTAGAAGGTAGTACGATAAGTAATAGTAATATGAAAAATATTGAAATAGAAAATTGTGATATATCCGGTATGAAAATAAATGGTATTCCAATTGAAAATCTACTTGAGTTATATAATAAAGTAAAAAGTTAACCTGTAATTTCGGTGTAGGTAAGGTGTTCGTAAATCGTATGCTATACTGAAATAATTATGTAAAAATAACACAAAGAAATACAGAAGAGAAGGGATTTCACCCAGGGTTCTAGAATGAAAATATGTATTGTTATGGATATGGAGGAGAGAAGATATGGGGATCAAAGTAAGAGCGGTAGAAATTCAAGATGCTAGAGCTATTCATCGTATATGTATACAAGATGATGTTTTACCTTATATGGTTTTCTTGCCTAGTATGCGTGTAGATGCAATGGAAAATAGAATTCGAAATTTAGCGCCAAATCAATTTGAATTTGTTGCAGAGTATGATGGGGAAGTTGTTGGATTTGTTGGGTTAACTCAAAGTCCAGGCCGTAGATCTCATTCGGGTGATTTATTTATAGGGGTAGATAGTGAATATCATAATAAGGGTATTGGGAAAGCACTTCTTACAAAAATGCTTGATTTAGCTGATAATTGGTTAATGTTAGAGCGAGTAGAGCTTGGTGTTTTAGAAACGAATCCGAAAGCGAAGTCACTATATGAAAAATTCGGATTTGTAGAAGAGGGAGTAAAGATAGGGAATTTGAAGGCTCACGGAAAGTTTATTAATGAAATAATGATGAGTCGTTTTAGACCTGATGGTTTAATCGTACATAACGAATAGTGAAAAGCATGACATTTTACTGTCATGCTTTTTTGTTAGTTGCGATTCGGCAGTTTTGGTTGCATTAAAAATAATGCTAAACCAATAAAAATAACTGTAATACCTAGTGCTTGTTGTAAAGAAATAGTCTCATTTAATATAAAGTACGCTAGTATACAAGTTCCAATCGTTTCTCCTAAAATACTCATAGAGATTACAGTAGCGCTCATCCATTTTAATAACCAATTGAATATTGTTTGACCTAAAATCGTTGCAATGAAAGCTAAGCCAATAAAGCACACCCAAGTTTGTGTAGAATAATGGATGAAAGCTTCGTTTTGCATGTAAGCAAATATACCAAGAAAACAGGCGCTACTTCCATAACTAATTACCGAATACGGTATAAGTGATAAATCTTTACGAACATGTTGGCTAATGAAAAAGTATGCGGTAATAATTCCAGCTGCAATAAACGCTAAAATGTCCCCGTACAAAGCTTCTCCGCTAATTTGTAAGTCTTGCCATCCAATGACGATACTTCCTGAAATGGCGATGAGGCAACCAATAACTGCTCCTTTCGTAAATCTCTCCTTAAATAAAAAATAACCACCAATCATTGAAAATAAAGGTTGCAACGTTACGATAACTGTAGAGCTTGCTACAGAAGTATATTGTAAGGATTCAAACCAAAGTACATAATGTGCGGACAAAAATAACCCAGATACGAATCCGAATCCCCATTGTCTCCTTGTTACTGTTTTTAGCTCACTTCGATTATTTTTATTAAATAGTAATAACGGTAATAGAATCAGTGCAGCAAAGAATAATCGATAAAAAGCAACGATAGCCGCAGGAGCGTCTGCTAATTTTACGAAAATTGCTGAAGTTGATAGGGCGAATACGCCGAAAAATAAGATGAAATATGAAAGAATAGGTGATTTCACAGTTTGTTCCTCCGATACAATGTTTATTATAATAAACTTAATGCGATATAATGTACAAAGGTAAGTATATAAGTCACTGAGACGATAGGAAAGGATTATTTGCCTTTGTTTACTATGTCAGCACAAAGACAGCGAAAGATGCAATATGATGGACGAAAGGAAGTTTTTACTATGATCCATGATAGACTCGGACAAACTGTATTAAGTTATCGTAAGAAAAATAATATGACAATTCGTGAATTTGCGGATTATGCAGGGATTAGCACGTCACTAATTAGTCAAATTGAAAGAGGACATGCGAATCCTTCTTTAAGTGTATTGGAATTAATTGCGAAAGCATTAAATGTACCATTATTTACACTTTTTATTAATGAAATCGATACAGATTCACTTATTTCTAAGAAAAAAGATCGAAAAAAAGTATATCGGGAAAACAATGATCACATTGTATATGATGTATTAACACCGGATTTTATGAAAGCTCGTATTGAAATGTTAATGATGGATTTAAATAAACAAGCAAAAACAACGGAAAGTCATTATTCACATGAAGAAAAGGAAGAGATTGCTGTTGTCATGAAAGGAGAAGTGTATGTGGAGTTAGAAGGAAAAGAATATTTTTTAGAAGAAGGCGATGTTGTACGTATTCCGCCAAATGTGAAACATCGCTTTTTGAATAAAAGTGATGAAACGAATCACATTTTATTTGTATTGACGCCATCTTTAGGATGAGTATAAAGTGATGGGGGATAAAAAGATGGAAAATAAAACTGTCTTAAAAGATGGCCTTTCAATTATTTCTCAATGCAAAAGACAAACAAATGATATTTGGCATGCGCATTTCGGAGCAGCTGCAATTGCTAGTTATTTTTTCATAAAAGATAACAATATGGAAGAAGGAATAACTCGTAATATGTATTCCCAAACAAAAAGGATGTTGAACAAGCAAAACTTAGGTGAAATGATTGAAGATAAAGAAGAAATTGATTTTCAAAGTGCTGAAAAAATAATTATAGAATCATTGGAACATACAATTGATGAACTTCATTGGGTGGGGCATAATGTCATTTATGCTGCATTAAGTTTATTAGCTATGAAAGAGTTACAAAAATGGGGCGATAATCAAGAGATTGAAGGGATTACTAACCTTATATTTTCGTTTCGTAAAACAATTCCTGGTAGATCGTGGATTGGTTTTACGACAAAGGAAGTAAAACGATTAAGTATAAAAGAAGAGATAGAAAGTGAATTAAGAAATCCGGAGCAATTATCTACGTTTATTTTAAAAGAGCTTTCGCAATTTAATATTATTTATAGGGCGGAAGCACACCATGATTTAATAGGTCATTTACTTACTTTTTCTCATGCAATTAATATTATGTACGACTTAGGTCATAGAGATATATTCCAACGAGGGATACGTCCGCTGTTAAAACTAGTATACGTGTTACGTGCTAGTCAAAACTTAACGTCAAATAGTGAAATAACTTTACACTCACCAATAGATTGTTTACCTTTAGTCGAATCTAAACGTGCTCATATATTACCAACAGAAAATCAATTTTGGCTAAAAGACTATGGTGCATTTGATTGGGATTTCGGACATATCTTTAAATTCTCATATAGTTACTTTGATCATATTAAGAGAGCTCCAAAATATAAAGATATAACATTAGAGAAATTCCGATTTATTATTCATACGTAATGAAGTCTGATGAATTGGAAAAAGGGCTAAATATTAAATTTCTTTGTTGATAGTATATTATTTTTATATTTGTAAGATTTTACATGCGTATTTTACTTTTACTAATTATGTAAATAGGCTATACTAAAATACATACATTTTAGTATTGGAGAGAGAAGTAAAACGACATGGAATTAGTGAAATTGGAAAAAGTCATTGAAATAAAGAAAGAAGAGCTTTTATATTTAGTATCGGATTACGGTATTCAACATGAAAAAGTATTGGCATTAAGTCAAGAAATAGACAAATTAATTAATTACTTTATGTTTTTAAAATAAAAAGAACTATGACATGATTTGAAAATGTTTTAGTTCTTTTTTATTTGGAAATTCAGATATAAATTCTATATACTGTTAATTAATAGAATATTCAATTTGAAAGGGGGAGACATGAATGATATTACATACGCACATTTCAGGTGAAGGAGAACCAATTGTGCTTTTACATTCTGGAGGTATGACAGGTTTAGTAGAATTCGAAGAGCAGGTAGCATTTTTTCAAGAAAAAAATTATCAAGTCATTCGTCCTGATTTAAGAGGGCATGGAAAGTCAGGGGGGACATTGGAGAATTATTTCTTACGTTCTGTAAAGGATGTACATGATACGTTAGTGCATTTACAAATTGATAGATGTCATATAGCTGGTGTTTCCTTAGGAGGATTAGTCGCTTTATTATTTGCAAAAAACTATCCAGATAGAGTAAGAACATTAAGTTTTTCAGGTATCTTTCCGGTTAAGAGAGAAAATTGGGAGGAGTCTCAGGAGTATGAAGCGAAGTGTCATCAGCAATTGATGGGAAATGAAGAAGTTGTAACTTATATGAATCAAATTCATGAAAAAAGTGATTGGAAAGCATTGCTGGAGTCGTGGCAAGTTAAAGATTGGTATCCATTTGATGAAACTGGTGAAGTAGCTAATCTTCAAGTACCTACACTGTGTATAGCTGGGGGAGATTCAGAAGATGAAGTTGCAGCTGCTACAACGTTCAAACAATTAAACGAAAATATACATATTGCTGTAATTCCGTTTGCTGGTCATTTAGTGCATAATGATCAACCGGAAATCTATTCAAATATATTGTCTAATTTCTTACAGAATGCACAAGCTGCTAGTCGAATATAAGGACTTTTGGGTATAATAATAAAGGAATTATTAATTGTATCGGTTAGGAGCGCAGCACATATGAAAACAGTTGTTGTTATCGGTGGAGGTATAACGGGACTTTCTACTATGTTTTATTTAGAAAAATTAAAAAAGGATTATAATGTTGATTTAAATTTAATCCTTGTAGAAAAAGAAAAGTATTTGGGCGGTAAAATCCATAGTGTAGAAGAAAAAGATTTTATTATGGAATCAGGAGCAGATTCTATCGTTGCTCGTAATGAACATGTTATGCCACTTGTAAAAGATTTAAATTTAGAAGAAGAAATGGTATATAATGAAACGGGTATTTCTTACATATATTCTGATAATACATTACATCCAATTCCTTCTGACACTATATTTGGGATACCGATGAGTGTCGAGTCATTGTTCAGCAGTACGCTAGTATCAACGAAAGGGAAAATTGTTGCTTTAAAAGATTTCATAACAAAAAATAAAGAGTTTACAAAAGATACTTCACTCGCTGTATTTTTAGAAAGCTTTTTAGGGAAAGAATTAGTGGAAAGACAAATTGCCCCAGTGCTTTCAGGTGTATATTCCGGTAAATTGAATGAACTTACTATGGCATCGACATTACCGTATTTACTGGATTATAAAAATAAATATGGAAGTATTATTAAAGGTTTTGAAGAGAATAAAAAACAGTTTCAATCAGCCGGAAACAAAAAGTTCGTATCATTTAAAGGTGGACTATCTACGGTTATTGATCGTTTAGAAGAAGTGCTGACTGAGACTGTTGTTAAGAAAGGTGCTGTAACGACAGCTGTAAGGAAACAAGGTGATCGCTATGAAATCGCCTTTGCGAATCATGAATCCATCCAAGCTGATTATGTTGTTGTAGCAGCTCCGCATAATATTGCAGAAACTTTATTACAGTCTAATGAGTTAAACGAGCAGTTTCATACATTTAAAAACTCATCTCTTATAAGTATTTACTTAGGGTTTGACATACTAGATGAACAATTACCGGCGGACGGCACAGGATTTATCGTAACGGAAAATAGTGATTTACATTGTGATGCTTGTACATGGACAAGCCGGAAGTGGAAACATACATCTGGAAAACAAAAGCTATTAGTAAGAATGTTTTATAAGAGTACCAATCCAGTATATGAAACGATTCAAAATTATAGTGAAGAAGAATTAGTACGAGTCGCTTTATATGATATTGAAAAGAGTCTCGGAATTAAAGGTGAACCAGAAGTAGTTGAAGTTACAAATTGGAAAGATTTAATGCCGAAATATCATTTAGAACATAATCAAGCGATTGAAACATTACAAGAAAAGATGTTGAATCTTTATCCTAATGTATACTTAGCTGGTGCTTCATATTACGGTGTCGGAATTGGTGCGTGTATTGGAAATGGAAAGAACACTGCAAATGAAATAATGGCAACATTGCATGAAACGTCAAATTAATAATACATATATAAATAAAATGTCCCTCCGTTATGCTGGAGGGACATTTTATTTATTTCACTTGAATTGAGATCTTTTTATTTGTTGTATTATTCTCAGTAATTGTTAAGGTTATCTTCCCGGATTCTTTAAATGAATATGATGAGAGTTGATAGAGTTCTTTTATATTATGTTGCTCTTTTAAATTATTGGCAGGAATTAATGTAATGTTCGGTTTCCATGTTTCCTGTTTACCGGAAGGATAGTTTACTATTATTTCTGGATTATTTAATTGCATTGGTTTCCAAGAGGCAAAATATAGTTCAACTTCTGTATCTTTTTTTAGTAATTCTTCTGAGAAATATCCAACTTCTCCAACATTCCCGAAAATAGTAAAGTTTTGATTTTGTAGTGTGATATCTAAATGTTTAGGTTGATATGTTGCTGCGTGATAGATTCCGTATGAAAGAGAAAGAGTGGCTGCAATTAAAATGCCGATTGAAAAAGTTTTAAAGCTATTGCCTTTAAAACTAGTCATCATAAATGAGTTTGGAGCGAACTTTTTTGCGAATAAAAAAATGAGTAATATGAGTAAGAGGGACAAGCCGATGAATATATACATAGAACATTTACACCTCCACAATAAAATATGAAATTAACTATATTTTACCATAAATGTATGGGGAAGGGTGTTGTTTTAGAAGGGAAAAGTGATTACGGAATTGAAACTATAAGATATATTATTACGAGCGGAGTGATGGAAATGAAAATGATACAATTAATTTTAAAACTAGAGAATAAAGAGATGATCATAGTACTTTGATCATCTCTTTATTTTTCTATTCAAGCAAAAGTAAGAAGGGTTACTCGTAGTTCGTATGGAATTAAGAGGATAAGCTTCTCTAGAAATATTTGATTAATGGGACATTGAGGACTTTCCTAATTATAAATACTTTTTCTGCTATAATGAATGTGTAGAAAGAAAGGAGTGATCCTGTGGCATTTCCTATATTAGAAACAGAACGTTTACGTTTAGTTGAAATAGAACAATCTTATTGTCAAAAAATATATGAAATTTTTTCATTGGATGAAGTAACATGTTATTACGGTATGAATTCTTTTACAGAGTTTGGACAAGCTTCACGAATGATTGAATCTTTTTCAAAAAATTACTTCGAGAAAAAGGCAATACGATGGGGGATTGTATTAAAAGAAACAAATACTTTAGTAGGTACAATAGGATTAAATAATTTACAGCTATGGAGTAAACGATCTGAAATTGGATATGACTTACATCCTCGTTATTGGGGGAAGGGTTATGCGTCAGAAGCGGCGCAAGAAATTATTCATTATGGATTTCAAGATTTAGGTTTATTTAGAATTGGAGCTATTACATATCCTAAAAATGTTACTTCTTGTAAAATGTTATCTAAAATAGGCTTTCATAAGGAAGGGTTATTACGTGGATACATTCATCAAGGAAATAAGCAACATGATGCACTATTGTATTCTATAGTTCGAACGGATGTAGAGAATACAAATTTATAATAAAAAACCCCTCTTATAAAGAGGGGTTAAGTAAAAATTAACCTAATTTAGGTAATAAACGTTCTCCGCTTTTCATGCTACTTTTACATAAAGGGCATTTAGGCTCTTCTTCAAATGAAAAGTTCTTTCTCATCCATCCTAAACAATCATCTGCTTCACATTCCCAAACAGGTGTTTGTTCTGGTGGTACTTCTGCTACATCGTTCTTTCGATTGCGATACATATAACCACTCCTTTTATGTAAAAAATTTTAGTTATATATTAAAAAGGTTGTTAACCGAGCTGGTAACAACCTTTTTATTGTTTGAATTATAGCTTTACAACGTTTTTAGCTTGAGGTCCACGGTTACCGTCTTCAACTTCGAAGCTAACTTCTTGACCTTCGTCAAGAGATTTGAAGCCGTCGCCAGTGATAGCTGAGAAGTGAACGAATACGTCGTTACCGCCTTCAACTTCGATGAAACCGAAACCTTTTTCGCTGTTAAACCATTTTACTTTACCTGTTAATGTCATGGTAATGCCTCCTAAAATTTAAAAAGATTACAATATGATCGGCCTTATTTGAATGAAAAATAAAAGTTCACATATTATCAAAAACCCATAAGGAGTACAAAATGTTCCAGATTGATACTTGATAATATGCAAAGAAAATATAGTGTTAAATTGACCTTAATTACTATCTTATAACAAATGGTGGGAAATAGCAAGTGCTGGTAATACCAGTGAATAATCTTGGTGATAATAGTAAAACGCACAAAGTCATCTCTTTTATTTATATATTATTCCAAATTGGGGTTTATGCTAAACATTGAACATTTTTATTGGAAATTTGTGTTAGGAAAACGATATATAGTATAAGAATAGTGTTGATGTATTTGTTAAGGAGGCGAGAATATTGCAATTTAAAATAATTGAAGCAGCCAAAGAAGGAAGAAAAAAAGTTCATCCAATATTCGCTGTTATACTTGCAATTGTATTTTTAACTTTAGGTGAATTGTTCATGTTATTTATGTTGTTTTTACCGAAAGCAGAAACACTTTTAATGAAGGCAATTTATAGCGATATTGAGATGGTATTGACGTTTGGCGGTGCTATATTTTTTGTTTTTTTATGGATTAGATTTGTAGAAAAAAGATCAATTGCATCTATTGGCTTTTGGAGAAATCAATGGATAAGAAAATATTTGAAAGGTGCATTAATAGGTTTTGTTTTCATTTCAATACCAGTCATGCTACTTTTATTAACAGGAAATGTACAACTACAAATGCAACAAATTACACCAACCGCTATATTTGGAATTGTGGGGTCTTTAGTTGCTTTTTTAATACAAGGTGCAACAGAAGAAATCGTTGTTCGAGGTTGGTTATTTCCAGTCCTTTCTGTTAGAAGCCGTATTTGGATTGGGATTTTTGTAACTTCTTTTTTATTTGGTTTTCTTCATTTACTAAATCCAGGTATTACAATTCTTTCAATTTCGAATATAATATTAGTTGGTGTATTTGCAGCTTTTTATGTTTTGAAGGACAGTAGTCTTTGGGGGATATGCGCGTGGCATTCGTTGTGGAATTGGGCACAGTTTAATATTTATGGTTTTGCAGTAAGTGGAATGACGATGTATTCTACACCACTTTTTAAACCTGTAACAAGCGGATCGGAATTCCTTCATGGAGGGTCGTTCGGAATTGAGGGGAGTATCATAACAACAATCATGCTTTCCATCGCTTCAATTGTTTTAGGGAGACAGTTATGGGGGAAAAAAGCGAAGCAAAGAGATGTAAGTTAATGAAAGTGGGAGAAACAATGGGGATTATAGCGTTTGAGGGAGCGAGCGCGGTTGGTAAAAGCAGCACGTGTCGTGAGTTAGAAAGAAATCATGGTGCTTATATTATACCTGAAGTGAATTTTTTATTTGAAAGACCAAAAAATGAGCATACAACCTGGTATTTTGAAAAACAAGTAGAGCGCTGGAAAATAGCTGTGCAGAAGTCAAAGCAGTATGAATTAGTAATACTTGATGGTGATATTTATCAGCCACTTAGTTATAATTGGTGTTTCCATTTTGATGTATTTAATCAGCCGTTATCTTTAATAGAAAACTTTTATAAAGAAAAGCTGATACATAGGGAAATTGGTTTTCCTGATCAATATTTTTATTTATATACGAATGATGAAGAACTTAGAAAACGGAAAGAATCTGACGAGACAAAAAGAAGAAGGAACTTTGAAAAACATTTACAAATATCAAAATCGTTTCAACGTTATTATGAAAATTTAAATGCGGTTACAGACGGGTATTGCAAAATGGTTGATGCGAAAAGTGTAAAATCGAATAAATTAACAATTGTGAAAACTTTAAACAATTTAAATGTGTCTGAAGAGAGCCGTTTTGATATTTCGAGGTTAGATGCGGTTACGAAGTGGTTAAAAGAACAACGTGCATAAAAACAACGAGTGCCTTATAAGGTGCTCGTTGTTTTTTTATGTATTATAAATTGATTTTAAAATTTGTAAGTTTGCTTCTTCATTTTTCTTAATGGCATTTGTGTATTTAGCTAGAAAGAGTTGAGAAGGATAAACCAGTAGTTCACCGCAAATATCAATACCATAGACATTTTTATCTCTAATAAGAGCGTGAATATATTTTAAAAGTGTATAGAGTTTCATAGGTCCTTGATCCCAATTTGTAATAGTTACTTTTGAATCTAAAACATCTTTATCAACGCTTACATATATAGTGTTTGTATGAATATGCGAAAGTATTGTATGAGTAGATACTTCATTTGACGTATCTATAGGGAACACCTCTACGCATGAATAATCATTAAAATGTATTGTTAAAGAAGAAGGTCCAATCATAATTACTTTCTTTAATTTGGGGTTATTTTGAAGAGCGAATGATACCCATGACCCGCAAGAAATAGGAGTATGTTCATTTGCTTCTTTTAAGTTCATGTCAGTGTGATGATCAAATAAAATAAGGGTAAATGGCTCAGCTATTTCTTTTAGTAGTAAATAAGATACAAAATGATAATTTCCAGAACCGATAAAAGTGATTCCTTTTTGCTTTCTACCGTTGTATTCGCATTAAAGAAGGAGTCTCGCAATACAGATTTGAGTGCTCTAAATGACTAAAATCAATATCTTCATGTGAATAAGAATGAAGTTTATTTTGTAATGAATATGTATCATCAAAGTTTAAAAAAGTTAAACCACTATACAATAAACTCATATTTATGCATCTCCTTTATATGTACGCTAGCATATATTTTTATAAATTTAAAATGAAATGCTTAGAGGTAGATTTGTATTAAAAAAAGATGAGGTATTTTAACAGAATAATCTTTCAATTAGTGTTGGAAAGAAATATAATATAAGGAAATATATATGTGTTTCAGGAAATAGAAAATACGAAATGGGATATGCGGGAGGAAACAAGCAAGATGAAAACACTATTTAAAATAATAGGTATAATAGCTGGTATGGCGGTAATTGGAGTAGGTGTAACATATGGTATGCTGTATTATCTGAATAATAGTAAACCAGCTGCGAAAAAGGCATCACCAGCTGCTCCAGCAGCAGAGGTACTAGCTGATAGTAATGTAAAAGCTGAAGATGCAAAGCTTTTAGAAAATGGCAATCATTCATTACCAAATAGCGGCTTTAATAAAAATTTCAAGTGGACAGATGAGAACATACAGACAGCTTTACATGAAATGGCACATCAAAAAACGAAAGCTGATCAAAAGTGGGGTTATATTTTTATCACACAAGAACGTATTGAAAGTTTACTTGATATTGTAAAGAGTAATGATCTAGTACAAGGAAATACATATGCAGACATTTTAGAGAGATGGAAACAAGGGAAATATGAAAAGATGGACGCGGATCACAATAAGATTTGGAAATTACAAAGCGGGAATTTAGGCGAAGGGAAAGGAGTACTGTCAGAAGCGGAACAAAAAGAATTAATCAATCAATTGTTTATGCAAAAAGGTACGTATTCAGGCAGTAAATTAATTGCAGGTGGGGGACAGAATAATAAATAAGATAATATTGGAGGAGAGTAATTGCTTTTTAGGCAATTACTCTTTTTTTGTGCACTTTTTAGTTTTTCTCTAGTAAGGAAAGAAACGATTGTAAAACGGGTGAAATCCATCTAGATTTATGATAGATTACATGGCTTTGAATAACTGCTGGCGTTTCGATGGGCTGAAAACAGAGTTGCTCTTTTTCACAACTTTCTTGTACAACGATGTAAGGAAGAATTGAAATTCCTAATTCACACATCACAGATTGTTTAATGACTTCAACGTTGGAAGTTTCAAATGTTTTAGCTGGAATATTCCCGCTTTGACGTAAAAAATGATCTACCATGGGTCTATAGCCACAGCTTTGCTCTGTAAAGATAAACTGGGTATCCTTTAATAAACAAAATGGATTAGAGTGCGTAGAGTATTGGGGAGGCAAAATCCATCCAAATGATTCATTACAAAAAGTACGCGTAATAAAATCATTATGTTCCATACTTTCTCTAATTATGAAAATAACATCTGTTTCTCCTTCACGTAGCTTATTCATTGCATGTTCGTTTGTATTTGTTTCCAGTACGATATTTACTTTCGGATTTTCCTGTTTGTAAGTACGTAATAATTGTGGTAATCGATACACTGCTAATGATTCGTTATTTGAAAAACTTCTTTTAGAAGAACCGAAAAGAGAGCAGTTATTTCCTTTATTTGAAGAAGTGTTTGGGATTACAATTCAAACATTGAATGATTTTTCGGAGAGAGGTTATTGGGATGATACATACAAAGCTTTATCATTTTTACATGACGATAAAGCGATTGCAAATGTTGCGGCATTTTCGTTACCATTGCTAGTAAATGGTGAAAGAATAAATGCAGCGGGAATTCAATCGGTAATGACACATCCTAATTTTCGTAGAGAAGGACTCATGACACTATTAATGAGTAAAATGATAGAAGAAATCGATAAGAAATGTGAATGTACTTTATTGTTTACGGAAAAACCTGAACTATATGCATCATTTGGGTTTAAAGTTGTGCAGGAGTATTTGATGACTATTACATATGATAAAAAGAAGAATAATGATTCCTTACTTAGAAAGTTAGATTATTTTATGGAAGAGGATAGAAAGTTAATACATGAAACTATTGATAGTAGTCAAAGACTTTCAAATAATTTTTCAACATTAAACTTCCATCCTTCGTTTTATTTGAATATGTATGACTCAGAATGGAATGAGAAATTGTATTATTCAGAGAAACTAGATGCTCTAATTGTGTATGAAGTAGATAATGAAAAGTTGAAATTATATGGAGTGTTTGCACCAGTAATTCCAGTTTTAGATGAAATTTGCGAGGGAATTTCTGAAAGATTTACAGAAATCGAATTTTATTTCTCTCCAGATCAATTAGGGATTGAGGATGTACAGTTTACAGAATTACAGTCTAGTAAGTATTTAATGGTGCGAAGTAATAAAGAGTTAGATTTTAAAGGTTATAAATTCCCAGTATTAACAGAGTTCTAATTGTTTATATAGATATTTTTGATGGGGAGTATATAAGTATAAATACTGTTTAAATAGGTTTATATATGTGAAGTCCACCTGAAAAAATGAATTTGAGAATAAATTTTGCAGTGTAACTTATATAGATGAAAACCGTATTCTTTCAATTTGAGAATACGGTTTTTCTAATTGCGTAATATAAAGCACATTTATTGACCGAGAAGTCATTAATGCGTATCATTTAATAATGTTAAATATTAATTTACATAATATAATAGGAATAAGAAAGAAATTACAAAATACATCGCTTAAATAAGGAGGGATATGAATTATTCAGTGGTAATTTCATGGGAAAAGGAGATTATGTATGAAATCATTTCGTAAGTTATTACAGTATTTAAAACCATACATGTTCTTCGCTATAATTGGACCTCTATTTATGGTGCTTGAGGTTGCGATGGACTTAATTCAACCGACTATTATGCAACATATTATTGATGTTGGGATAGCAAATCGGGATTTGAATTATGTAATAAAAATGGGGCTTCTTATGATAGGAGCAGCAGCACTCGGTTTAGTTGGAGGACTTGGGTGTATGATGTATTCTACAAAAGCAGCTGTTAATTTCGCTACTGACATACGAAAAGATGTGTTTGCGAAAATAGAAACATTTTCTAGCGAAAATCGTGATTCGTTCGGAACTGGAAAGTTATTAACGATTGTGACAAATGATATTACTTCTATTCAAGCAGCGATGACGATGACGATGACATTACGTGTTCTTGTTCGTGGTCCTTTGTTATTTATCGGAAGTATAATAATTGTTTTTGTAACAGCACGCGAGTTATTTCCTATATTACTCGTAGTTGTTCCAATTTTATTACTTGCAATTATATTCATTGCAAGTAAAGCGAGCGGGACGTTCAAAAAAGTGCAAGAAGCATTAGATAAAGTGAATACAAAGTTACAAGAAAATTTATCTGGAGTACGTGTTATTAAAGCGTATGTAAGACAAAAATATGAAATCACTCAGTTTGGAAAAGTGAATACAAATTTAACGAAGATAAATATTCGAGCGGTGCAGCTTATTTCTATAATGATGCCAATCATTATGTTAGTTGTAAGCGGCGGGATTGTCGCAACATTATGGATTGGTGGAGAAAAAGTATTTGATGGAACTCTTCAAGTAGGAGCTATTTTAGCGTTTATAAACTATTTGAATATTATTTTAATGTCACTTATGTCTATAAGTATGGTATTTATGCAAATCGCACGAGCGTTTCCATCTGCGGATCGTGTGCAGCAAGTTTTAAATACTGAGGTTGATATTACGACCGAAACAAATGCGGTTGCACCTCAGCAAATCGAGGGACAAATTGCCTTTAAAAGTGTGAGTTATAGTTACACGAAAAATAATGAATATGTTTTAAAAGATATTTCATTTAACATATGTAAAGGTGAAAAAGTAGGGATTATCGGTTCTACAGGAAGTGGTAAATCTACTTTAGCAAAACTTTTACCGCGTTTATACGATGTTGATCAAGGAGAAATATGCATTGATGGAATAAATGTTAAGACGTATGACTTACAAAAACTTCGTGCTTCCATCGGGTTTGTACCTCAAAAGGCATTGTTGTTTTCAGGTAGTATAGAAGAGAACTTACGTTATGGTAAAGAAGATGCATCGAATGACGAACTTGAAGTAGCGGCTTCATCAGCTTGTGCGACTGAATTTATTAACAAGCTGGAAGATTCATATCAATATCATTTAACACAGGGTGCGACGAATTTATCAGGTGGACAAAAACAACGTGTATCCATTGCAAGAGCACTTGTGAGAAAGCCATCCATTCTTATATTAGATGATTCTACATCAGCAGTTGATGCGAAATCAGAATCTAACATTCAAGCGGCATTAAGAACAGAATATAAAGGAACAACAACATTATTAATCGCCTCTAAAATCTCATCTATAATAGATGCTGATAAAATTCTCGTTTTAGATAACGGTGAATTAGTTGGTGATGGTACACATGAAGAATTGTTAGAACAATGTGAGGTATATCAAGAAATTTATCTTTCCCAAGGTGGTAATTTACATAAAAAAGGTGGGGAAGAACATGCGTAATTTTCAAGGGCAATTTGCTAATAAAGGTGGGCGTAACGCGCCTAAGATGGGTAAAGCTAAAAATACGAAAGGAACTGTAATGAGAGTATGGAACTATATGGGGTACCAAAAGGCTGCTCTTACGTTCGTTATATTTTTAGTATTTGTTACGACGTTACTTGGATTATTAGGTCCGTATTTAATGGGAGTAATTATAGATCAATATATCGTACCGAAAGATTTAAGCGGTACGGCGAGAATGTGTTTGTTACTTATCGCAATTTACGGTGTAACAGTATTGTTAACATGGTTACAAACATTTGTCATGGTTAACGTTGCATTAAAAACAATACAAAAAATACGACAAGATATTTTTGAGAAAATCCAAACACTTTCTTTACGGTTCTTTGATGTACGCTCGCAAGGGGATTTAATGAGTCGTGTGACAAATGATATAGATAATTTGAATCAAGCGTTGACACAAAGTGTGGTGCAAATTATTTCATCTGCATTAACATTTATAGGTGTGACGATTGCGATGTTCGCATTAGATTGGATATTAGCGATTGTTACTTTAATTACAGTGCCTATTATGTTTTTCGTTACAAAAAAACTAGTTGCTTATAGTGGTAAAAACTTTGCAAAGCGTCAAAAAGATTTAGGAGAGTTAAATGGTTTTATCGAGGAAGCTATAACAGGAGCAGATGTTACAACGTTATACGGGAAAGAAAAAGAAACTGTACAAAATTTCAATAAAATTAATGAACAACTAAGAATTTCAGCTACGAAGGCAGATACATTTTCAGCTTTTATTTTTCCGAGTATGAACTTTATTAATAATTTAGGTATGGGACTTGTAATTGGGACTGGATCAATTATGGTTTTAAATGGAATGACAACAGTAGGTGTCATTGCGGCTTTTATTAATTATTCCCGTCAATTCTCAAGACCACTCAGTCAATTCGCAACTTTAATGAACACGATTCAAGCGGCAGTTGCTGGTGGAGAACGTGTCTTTGAAATTATGGATGAAGTACCGGAAATTCAAAATAAAAAAGATGCGTTCGTTGTACAAAATTTACAAGGGCATGTTGCACTTGAGAATGTTTCATTTGGGTATGAGGAAAATAAAACGATTTTAAAAGAAGTAAGTCTAAAGGCGCAGCCAGGGGAGACAATTGCTTTGGTTGGTCCCACTGGATCGGGTAAAACAACAATTATTAATTTGCTAACTCGCTTTTACGATATACAGCAAGGGAAAATTCATATCGATGGAAAAAGTATAAAAGATTATGATATGAATTCGTTGCGAAGTAAAATAGGGGTAGTTTTACAAGACACGTATTTATTTGCTGGGACGATTATGGATAACATCCGTTATGGTCGACTAGATGCAAGTGACGAAGAGGTAATCAATGCAGCTAAGGCAGCATCTGCACATTCTTTTATAAAGCATTTACCGAATCAATATGAAACAAAAATTGCTTCAGAAGGATCGAATTTAAGTCAAGGTCAAAAACAACTTCTTGCGATTGCAAGAGCAATTTTAGCGGATGCAGATATATTAATTCTCGATGAAGCAACATCAAATATTGATACGAGAACAGAATTACAAATTCAAGAAGGACTAAACAATTTAATGAGAGGTCGAACAAGTTTCGTAATCGCTCATCGACTGAAAACGATTGAAAAAGCAGATCAAATCCTTGTTATAAAAGATGGAAGTATTTTTGAAAGAGGGAATCACGAATCTCTTATGGAAGATAGAGGGTTTTACTTTGATCTGTATACGAGTCAGTTTAAAATTTAATACAACCTTTAATATGGTGCGGTTTCTCTAGAACGGAGAAACCGCATTTTTATGTTTGTAAACATTATTATCCAAATAGTTGTTCACTAAATGTTTTAACTGCGTATTCTTGTATCCAAGGTAAAACATGCGTAAGCTTATGAAAACACCTTTATGCCTCAATCGTTCACTTGTAATTTTAGGGTGTAAAATTGTTCCGAAAAAATTGTTGCATGAGTATGATGTGAATTATGAAATTGATTTTTTTAACAATTGAGACTAATCGTTTGGGAATTGAAGTTTCTGTATTTAATAGTAAAATAATTGAATTTTGATTATATAACGGAAGTGGAACAAATAGAACGAATGAAGATAACCTTAATGAGTATTTCATGTTACATTTATATGTTTTAATAACTTGATAAATAATACAATTTGAATTTTATTAAAAAATACACTGTTTCCAGTGTCCCAACTTACTACGAGAGTTTTATGAGGAAACTTAAATAGGTGAATTTAAGTTTCTCTATAATATATGAAACTACAATTAGAAAATCACTTGTTTTTTAAAGGAGTTAATGGGTAATTGTACGTGCTAAAATCTTTATTAAAAATATCCTGTACTAATTGGATAGTTTCATGATTATAAAAACTATCGTATGTTGGGAGGCGTGGGAATAAAGGATCGGTAATATCAGCATCTGCAAAATCACCTCTAAAAATCGCCCTATCCTTCTGATGATGCCATGATTTGGTTAGTATGTGTAAAGGAGAAGTTTTTAACTGATATGTTTGTTCTAAGCGTACAATTTCAGTAGAGAAATTTTCAAGGTAGATATACTTTGTAACAAACGCCTCCTCATCTGGTTCATATTGCTGCATTAAATGTGGATCTACTTGTTCTAAATCGTTCATTTGCGCTTGTAAATAGTAGAGAAAGATTTTAAATGAAATAGGCTTATTACAAAATTCATTACCATAATAAAAACTCCGAATAGGATTCCATGCTGGGTTTTCTATGTGAGGAGGGGCAATTAGTGAAAAGAATGAACTTACAGCTCTTGTATAGGGGTTTCTCACTAATTTATAGGAATCTTTTCCGTTTGTATATAAAGCCGCAGCTAGTTCAATAAAGTAGTCGGAGGAGTTTTTGTATATTTCATTTTCGTAATTATGGATGAAGGAATCGTATTTTATGGCTTGTTTAAATAAATTTATTTGATAAAAAACCAATGTGCAAGTGAAGTACAGCCACTTTTCTGACTCCAAAATAAAATCAAAGGGAAGTTAGAGTTAAAGTGCGGAACGCGTCCGTATTTAATAATATTTGCAAAATACATAGTTAGCCTCCATTCAGTTATGTCAATTATTTTTAATTTATGAATAAACAACTCGGCATATGAACAAGAGAAGAGGAGTAGAATAGATAATTTAATAACAATAAAACTTTGAAATAAAAGCGTTATTTTATAGAGATATGAAAAAAGCACACAAAAAATGTGTACTCATAACAATCTAAATTATTTTAAGGACCATGATTAAAAGAAAAAGTATGTAATTACAGCGATAAATTTTGGGGATATGTAAATATAGTGAATTTATTCATGTAAATACAACTCAACAAAATAATAATTTTTTCATAAACAAAAAGGCGGTTGTTTCCGCAACCACCTTTTTATAAAACAAAGCACTTTTTCAAAAATAAAATATGAATGATTTCTGAAAAGGTTATAGGATTTAATCATATTTTCACAACTCAAGTGACGAGCTTAATTTTTAAGAAAGGAATGACTATATTATATGAAAGCTTGTCTAACAGGGTTACAAATAAAAAACAGCTAGCAAAAGCTAACTGCTCTCTAAATGGAATGAAGTGTGTATTTATATTATGGTCTAGCTGCCCATATTTCTATTTTAATTTCTGGTAATCTTAATTCTGAAATATATCCAATTGTCATTGCTGGGTATTCAGTATTAAATAATTGTTTCCATTCAAAATCCATGTGTTCCCAATCAATTTTTTCTGTTGCCCATATATTCACTTTTATAATGTTCGCAGCAGTTAATTCTTCAGTTCCTAAGACTTTGCTTATATTTTTTAAAGTGCTATTGATTTGTTCATTCATACCTTCTGGGAATTGGCCGTCCTGATTTATCCTGATCTGTCCTGATGACACAAGTAACTCTGCATTTCTAGGGATTTTAGTAATATGTGTATAGTTTCCTACTGGTTCTGGCATATTTATTGGGTTTTGTCTGACGGTTATTCCGTTTCTCATATATTTCACCTCATCATAAAAAATAAATGCGGGTTCTCTAGGAAGGAGAAACCGCATTTTTATATTTATAAAGATAATTAGAAATATAGACTTGAAATTTTTTAGATATGCGAATTGTTAGCAAAAACTAGCAGCTTCAGTGCCAGATGGAAGAATTAATTTACGTGGAATTGTAATAATCTCAAGAGCCATCTGTGCTGAATAGAGAAGTATTGGAGTCAATTCTAAAGCGTGAGTTAATAATAATATAAAGCTCGTTAAAATAGCAAAGCTTCCCCAAAAGAAACTTTTTGAAGTGTTGCGGAAATCTTTTATTAAGGAAAAGAAAGAAAAAGATGTTGTAACAATGAGTATCAAAAATTTATATTTATCAGCCATTAAACCCCTCCTAAAGAACAGTAACTTATATTATAATGCATTTTTCTGTATTATAATAAAAAGATTTTGAAATGAATAGTTTAAATGTGTAAAAACCGCAACTTTAAAATAGAGTAGCGTCTAAATTTTATTTGCTGGAGATGTACAGGATATTTGACCGGACAATAAGACGAGCTTTGAATATAGTAGTAAAAAAGGGATGTGGAACAATGGCTAGGTATAGTTTACATGCAGGGCACAATAGTATTGTACAGGGTGCAAATTATGGGAATCGGAAAGAACACATTATGGATCGCCAAGTTAAGGATGCAGTTGTTGCTAAATTAAGAGCATTGGGGCATACAGTTTATGATGATACCGATGAAGTAGGGACAACGCAAGCACAAAATTTAAATAATATTGTATCAAAAACAAACTCACATGATGTAGATTTAGTAGTTTCATTTCACTTAAACTCATATGATACGAAAGCGAATGGTGTTGAAGTTTTGTACTATGACCAACAAGCTTTATCAGCTAAGATAGCGGCACAACTTTCAAAAGATATTGGCTGGTCAAATCGTGGTGCGAAGGAACGAAAAGACCTTTATGTGTTATCGAATACGAAAGCACCCGCAATTTTAATTGAACTTGGATTTATTGATAATGAAGCAGATATGGCAAAATGGAATCCAGATAAGATTGCTAATTCAATTGTTTATGCATTAACTGGGCAATCTGGTGGGACAACTCCACCAGCCCAAAAAAATATCATTCAATCAGGGGCTTTTTCGCCGTATGAAACACCTGATGTAATGGGAGCGTTAACGTCACTAAAAATGACAGCTAACTTCATTTTACAATCTGATGGTCTAACATATTTTATCTCTGAACCAACTTCAGCTGCGCAACTTAAAGGAATGACGGATTATCTTGATCGTAAAGGCTGGTGGTATGAAGTTAAGTAAAGGTTTTAGTTTAATAGAACAGAATATTTTTTGAAAAATAGAACGTAAAAAGAGGATTACTTATTATGTGTGATCCTCTTTTTATAATATTATCTCGTATGAGTATAATTAGATATAGGAGACTCTCGCTTTAAAACTTTATAAGTGCTACATGTTAGTGGGAGGTTTATTAAGAATAGCAGCTATATTTATAAAACATACTTTTAAAAAGAATTTAAATTTAATTGACTACAATTGAAATAGCGCTAAAAATTAATAAAACGGCCATAATGAAGTTGAATGATTTAGTATGCTTTAATAAAAGTTTTTGGAACATGGAACCAAATAAACTCCAACTGAATGTACTCATTAACCCGACTACTCCTAGAAATAATGAGAAAAATAGAAAACTCGAATACGAATTATAGTAAGGGAGAATAAAAGTTGACACTACAGTAAGCCCGAAGAGAATCCCTTTAGGGTTAACAAATTGAATAAAAATCCCGACTGTAAATAAGTTTTTATTATGTTTTTCATCTGGATCTGTACTAGTTTTACTAGTGAGTATTTTAAATGCTAAATATAGCATGTATGCTACACCTAAAATTTTTAAAGGGAATTCGATTATAGGTAGGATATTAATTAGTACAATATTAAAGAAGCTACATAATGAAGTGAGGATGAAAAAACCGAAAGCTACTCCAAAGCAAAATTGCATACTCCTTTTTAAACCGTGTTGATTGGCATATGTCATAGCTAAAAAATTGTTAGGTCCGGGTGTGAAGCTACTTATAAAAACAAATAATAAAAAAGAAAATATAGGCATTTCAAAACCCCCTAATTATTTATTTTGTGTGTTATAATGACCGAAAAGAACAATATAACGTGTACTTTTTATTATACATAATGGTCGTTATATTGTATATAGTGTAGGGGTGTTTCTTATGGAAGAAATTCAACTTATTTTAGCAAAAAATTTAAAAACAATACGTGAAAAAGAGAAAATGAGTTTAGAAAAGGTCTCTCAATTAACAGGTGTCAGTAAAACGATGATTGGACAAATTGAAAGAGGAGAGTCAAGTCCAACATTAACAACGATATGGAAAATTGCTAATGGTTTGAAAGTGTCTTTTACTTCTTTAATCAATAATCCGCAACCGGATACAAAAATTGTGTTACGAAATGATGTTCAAGTATTATCAGAAGACAGTGGGAAATATAAAGTGTATCCTTCTTTTCCTTTTCAAGATGATAGGAACTTTGAAATCTATACCGTTGAAATTGAAACAGAAGGAAAATTAAGTTCAGAAGGTCATAAAGAAGGGACAGAAGAATTTATAACGGTGTTTGAAGGGGAATTGACGATTGAAATAAATGATTGTCAATATAAATTAAATAGCGGAGATTCAATTCGCTTTAAGGCAGATAGACAGCACTCTTATCATAATTTTGGAAGTACGCTAACTCGGTTAAGTATGACCATTTATTATCCAGCTACATAAACTTATTATGGCATCAAGAATATAAAGCAGTGTGTGTTGATAAACCATCAATAAGAGATGGTTTTATTTTTAAAATTTATAAAAAAAAGACACTCGTTTGAGTGTCGACACAGTATTGCTCTCGCGTATAGGATTGGAGTATATTTCTCAAATACGTTTTGAGATGGTTCGCATTTGAGAAACTGTCTTCTTATTCAATGTAACATCTGTAGGGAGAAGTGTAAATTGATAATGTATATACGGAAAATTTAGTATAGATAATTTCTACTGTCAATATAGTACAAAGTGTTTTTTATTGCATTATTATTATCGTGAGGTTATTGAAATATTCGCTTTAGGACTGACAGAATAGTTACTATTTTAGAATTTCAGAATGATTATTATAAAAAGAACGAATCATTTTTTAATCGATTCGTATAATTGTTAAAGAGGCACCTGTTGAACCGCCTCCAACTAAATTAACTATGGATAATACGCCGAATAGTTGAAGTGAAATTGTATTACCGGTAATTAAATTGGTTATTAAATTATTATTATAATTTGAAGTTGATATTGCGGGTGAAAAAATAGATCCGGGAAGTGGAGTTGAAGAGTTTAATAGTAGCCTTGTACCAGCAAGTAGTGCAGTTGTCGTATTAACTTGATAGGTTAAATAATATCTCCCAGTAACAGGAATTGTAAATATATCATTTGAAGCGTTCACTGTAAAATTACCTAGACTTTGATTATTAGAAAGTGGAATATTAGTTCCACCTAATATGACTGAAATGGGACCACCTAACGTATTATTAGCGAACATTGAGTTTGTTGTGATAATAGGCCCAGTAATACCCGTAGATCCAGTAGTGCCTGTAGGTCCAGTAATACCCGTAGATCCAGTAATGCCTGTAGGTCCAGTAATACCTGTGGATCCAGTAATACCTGTGGATCCAGTAACGCCTGTAGGTCCAGCAATGCCTGTAGGTCCAGTAATGCCTGTAGGTCCAGTAATACCTGTGGATCCAGTAACGCCTGTGGGTCCAGTAACACCTGTAGGTCCGGTATTACCTGTGGGCCCAGTAGGACCTGTAAGTCTGTATGGAAGAATAATTTCAAGAGCCATTGATAATAGTTCTTTTTTTATTTCTTTATTCTTATCCTGAATATAAATCACCTCATTTTTAAATTAGAACGTAACCGATTTAGTATTTTGAAATGGAACTATCATTTTATTATATTAATACTACTAGTGATAGCAACGGTAAAAAGTTTATTATATGTAAAAGTCATTTTAATATGAAAAAGTTATAGAATTTTTCTAAAATGATAGATGTTATATTTTGTTAATAAGTAAACGGAAATGTGGAATGAGGTATTAAATTGAACCGCAATGACAAATTATCGTTGAATAAAGGTATGATAAGATCTGAAAATATTGGACCTACCTTTCCAGCTCTTCCGCCAATTTATATTCCAACGGGAGCAACAGGTCCAACGGGAGCAACAGGTCCAACGGGAATAACAGGTCCAACGGGAATAACAGGTCCAACGGGAGTAACAGGAACAACAGGAGTCACAGGAACAACAGGAGTAACAGGAACAACAGGAGCAACAGGAGTAACAGGTCCGACGGGAGTCACAGGAACAACAGGAGTAACAGGAGTAACAGGAACAACAGGAACAACAGGAACAACAGGAGCAACAGGAACAACAGGAACAACAGGAGTAACAGGTCCGACAGGAGCAACAGGAGCAACAGGAGCAACAGGAGCAACAGGAGCAACAGGAGCAACAGGAGCAACAGGAGCAACAGGAGCAACAGG